>NZ_JBEYVM010000011.1:0-215822 GCF_040643995.1 Streptomyces sp. NPDC047049
GGTTGATAGGCCAGATATGGAAGCCCGGTAACGGGTGGAGTTGACTGGTACTAATAGGCCGAGGGCTTGTCCTCAGTTGCTCGCGTCCACTGTGTAGGTTCTGAAGTAACGACCTGTGTCATGTCCGGGTTGGTTAACTTCATAGTGTTTCGGTGGTCATTGCGTTAGGGAAACGCCCGGTTACATTCCGAACCCGGAAGCTAAGCCTTTCAGCGCCGATGGTACTGCAGGGGGGACCCTGTGGGAGAGTAGGACGCCGCCGAACAATCATTGTGGGAAAGCCCCGCACCTCATGGTGCGGGGCTTTTCTGCGTTTACGGGCCGCTCGGTACGCTCAGGACCATGCGCTATGACCTGGTCATTTTCGATAACGATGGCGTTCTGGTGGACAGTGAGCCGATCGCTAATCAGATCCTGGCCGCCTACCTCACCGAGCTGGGCCATCCGACGACCTATGAAGAGTCGCTGCGTGACTTCATGGGCGGTGCGAAGCACCGCATTCACGAGACGGTGCTGGAGCGGTCGGGAAAGCGGCTGCCGGCCGGATTCGACGCGACCTTTGATGCGCGGGTCTTCGAGGAATTCCGCGGGGGGCTGGCGCCCGTGGCGGGTGTGGCCGAGGTGCTGGACAAGCTGGCTGCCGACGGGGTGCCGTACTGCGTCGGGTCGTCGGGGAGCCATGAGCGTATCCGGGTCGCGTTGACGGAGACCGGGCTGTTCGAGCGCTTTGCCGAGGGGCGGACCGGTGGAGACAGTGCGGCCGGGCGCATTTTCTCCTCGGAGGATGTGGGGCGGGGGAAGCCGACGCCGGATCTCTTTCTGCATGCGGCGCGGGAGATGGGTGTGGCACCGGAGCGGTGTGCGGTGGTCGAGGACAGTCCGCTGGGGGTGCGGGCCGCGATCGCCGCGGGGATGGACGTGTACGGCTTCACGGCGATGACGCCGGCGGGGAAGCTGACGGAGGCCGGGGCCACCACGCTGTTCGGCGATATGGCGGAGCTGCCGGCGCTGTTGCAGGAGAGCCGGAGAGCGGTGCAGCGGTAGAGCAGCGGAGCCGGAGAGGCCCCGGCGCTCGGCGAGCCCGCCGAAATTGGTGCGGAGATCCATCTACCCAGTGGTAGGGGGGAGTCCTAGGCTGAGCGGCCATGACGGTCCCCCGGGTACCAGGAGCGCGGTTACGGCACGGCAGGGTCTCGCTCGCCCTCAGCTTCTTCGTCCAGGGGGCGGTCTTCGCTCTCCTCGTGACCCGTATCCCCGCGATCCAGGAGCGCTACGGGATTTCGGACGGTCTGCTGCCGGCCTTCCTCGCGGCGGTGCCGGTCCTCGCGGGGGCCGGCAGCTTCGTTGCCGAGCAGGTGGTGAAGCGGCTACGGGCCGGCCGGGTCCTGCGGTGCGTGCAGCCCGTGGTGTGTCTGGCGCTGCTGGCGGTCGGGTCGGTCGGGTCGATGGCGCAGGCCGCCGTGGCGCTGGGGGTCTTCGGGCTGTCCGTGGGGGCCCTGGACGCCTCGATGAACATGCTCGGGGTGAGTCTGCAGCGGGCGTACGGGCGGAGCATCATGCTCGGGTTCCACGCGGCGTACAGCCTGGGCGGCATTGCGGGTGCCTCGCTGGCCTGGGCGGGCGCGCACTGGAAGCTGTCGCTTGCGCTGCTGTACGGGCCGGTGGTGGCGGTGCTGGTGCCGCTGGCGCTGCTCGTGGGCCGCTGGTTCGTGGACCGGGACCGCCAGGATCCGGTGGCGGGCGGGGCGGGGCCGGCGGCGGCCGTTGCGCCCGTCGCGATGCGGGTGTTGTTGCCGCTGTGTCTGGTGATGGCGTGTGCGTATATCGGGGACTCGACCGTCTCCAATTGGAGCGCCAAGTATCTGCAGGACGTCCTGGGGAGCTCGGAGCAGCTGGCCACCGTCCCGTACAACGTCTATATGGTCACCACGCTGCTCGGGCGGGCGGTCGGGGATCTGGGTGTGCGGCGGTTCGGGGCGGTCGCGGTGGTGCGGACCGGGGCGGTGGTCGCGGCGGGCGGTTTCGCGGTGGTGGCGGCGGCTCCGGGGGCCTGGGCCGGGATGGCGGGGTTCACGCTGCTGGGGTTCGGGCTGTGTGTGATCGTGCCCCAGACGTTCGCGGCGGCGGGGCGGTACGCCGGTGAGCAGCACGGCCCCGGGGCCTCGGACCTGGCCGTCGCGCGGCTGAACATTTTCAACTATGCGGGCTTCCTGATCGGCTCTCCGCTGGTCGGGGCGCTCGGTGATTCCTGGAGCTATCGGGGGGCGATGCTGGTACCGATGGCCCTGGTGCTGGTGACGTTGGTGTATGCCCGATCGTTCGGGACGCCGAAGGCCCGATACGGTGACCGATATGAGCGGCCGCGCACAGCTGATGTGGGATGAGGCAGTAACGGGCTACGACTTCGGGTCCGGGCACCCGATGGACCCGGTCCGGCTCGCGCTGACCATGCGTTTGGTGGAGGCGTACGAGCTGGACCGCGGGCCGCTGGAGGTGGTCGCGGCCAAGCCTGCCGGGGACTCCACCCTGCGGCTGGTGCATCGCGAGGACTACATCGGAGCGGTCCGCAGAGCCTCGGCGGACCCTGCTGCCGCGGATCTCTCATACGGGCTGGGAACGGCGGACGATCCGGCGTTCGCGGGGATGCATGAGGCGTCCGCGCTGATCGCGGGCCAGTCGGTGGGGGCGGCGGAGGCCGTCTGGCGCGGCGACGCGGCGCATGCGGTGAACTTCGCCGGCGGGCTGCACCACGCGATGCCGGGTGGGGCGGCCGGATTCTGTATCTACAACGACGCGGCGCTAGCGGTCGCCCGGCTGCTGGAGCTGGGCGTCGAGCGGGTCGCGTACGTCGATGTGGACGTGCACCACGGCGACGGGGTGCAGGTGGCCTTCTGGGACGACCCGCGGGTGCTGACGATCTCGCTGCACGAGCATCCGCGGACGCTCTTCCCGCAGACCGGCTGGCCGGAGGAGACCGGCGGCGCGGACGCGGAGGGCAGCGCGGTGAATGTGGCGCTGCCGGCCGGGACCGGGGACGCGGGGTGGCTGCGGGCCTTTCATGCGGTGGTGCCGGAGCTGCTGGGGGCCTTCCGGCCGCAGGTGCTCGTGACGCAGCACGGCGCCGACACCCACTTCGAGGATCCGCTGGCGCACCTCGCGGTGAGCCTGGACGCGCAGCGCGTGGCGGCGGAGGCCTGTCACGACCTGGCGCACCGGTACGCGGACGGCCGCTGGGTCGCGCTCGGCGGGGGCGGCTATGCGGTGGTGGACGTGGTGCCGCGCAGCTGGACGCATCTGGCCGCGATCGCGGCGGGCCGGCCGATCGAGCCGACCTCCATGGTTCCGGAGGCGTGGCGGCACGAAGTGTTCCGCAGGACGCGGCAGTTGGCGCCACAGCGGATGACGGACGGCCGTACGCCGCAGTGGCGGGACTTCACCGACGACGGCTATGACCCGGCCGACCGGCTGGACCAGGCGGTGCTGGCGACCCGTCGGGCGGTGTTCCCGGCGCATGGGCTGCTTCCGTAGGTCCCTGTAGGGGCGAGGTCCTGCCCTGTGGGCGCGAGGCTCTGTGGTCCCGCCTGTCGCGCTGTTGCGGCTCCGGAGAGGCACGGCGCGGTGCCCTGCGGCCGTACCGGTGCCGTGCCCCCAAAGGTGTGACTACCCGTCGGTCAGGGCATCCGTGGGCCGACCAACCGGACAGTATGGGACGCGTGTTGGGCACCGGGGCGCTGCGGGCGCACCTGATCGAGGCCAGGCTCGCGGGGACGATCGCGACCCGGCGGGAGAAGAGTCTGGCGCGCTACCGGCTCTTCGCGGCGCGCGATCCCCGGGCGCTGCTGGGGCTGGATCCCGAAGGGGACTGGCCGGTCGGTGAAGTGCTGAGACTGATGGGGCGGAAGTGCGGGGTTTCGGTCGATCTCGCACATACTTCCGGACCGGATGAGATCGATCCCGACCGCACCCTCGCGGCGCTGGACCGGTTCGCCGAACGGGTCGGAGAGGCGGCCGGCCGCCGGGCGCCGGTGCTGCTCGGTACCGGCCATCCGGACCGGCTGGTGGGGTTCTACGCCGCCCTCGCAGACGCTCTCTCGTCGGCGGGCTGCCCCGTTCTCACCCCGGCGTATGGCGCTCGTGTCGACATAGCGACCCGGTTCGGCGTACGTACCTGCACACTCGACTACGTACGGGGAGTCGCGGTGATGCGAGAAACCGGCGTGCGGGGCGCGCCGGGGACGGGGGGCGTACACACCCATTCACCGCTCCCGGTACGGACCGCTCTGGCAGCCCTGGGGGGCATCGCCGGGCCGCCGCCGAGTCTGGTGATCGGGGACCACGGATGGGCCTGCGGGGCAGGTCAGCTGGGCATCGAGGCGATCGGGCCGGCGGATGCGGACGATCCGGCGCTGTTCGTCGGCGAGGCCGAGGGACGGGTGTCGGTGGCGGTGCCGCTCGACGATGGCGTGCCGAGCGCGCACTACCAGCCTCTGGCGCGCTATGTGCTTAATCGTGCATATCTGTCCCGATAGGGGGCTGTTCGCTGCTCCTCTTCCCCACTCGCATCACCCGCCCCTAATCTGGGGAGTGAGCGCATAGCGACGAAGAGTCACCGGAGGGGAAGCCGGTGACCGTCTTATGCGGAAGGTGCAGGTGTGGCATGGCTGCAGACCAGAGGCCTCTGAACGAGGTCGTGTTCCTGACAGTGGCGGAAGTCGCCACGGTGATGCGGGTGTCGAAGATGACCGTGTACCGCTTGGTGCACAGTGGCCATCTGCCCGCGATTCGGGTGGGGAGGTCTTTCCGGGTTCCGGAGCAAGCGGTTCACGACTATCTCCGGGAGTCCTTTGTGGGGGTGGAATCAGCCTGACGAGACCTCGCCGACCCTCGGATTACGCCGTACGCCCGTCGCCGGGTAGGCTGGCCCGATGTAGGTAGTGTGGGCTCGGACGCCCCGCACCGAGTGATTCGAAGTGAGCGAGGGTAGTCGTGGGCTCTGTTATCAAGAAGCGGCGCAAGCGGATGGCTAAGAAGAAGCACCGCAAGCTGCTCAAGCGCACCCGTGTTCAGCGTCGTAACAAGAAGTAAGCGACGCTGATCGCGAATTCGCAGCCCCCCATCGCCTTGGTGCGATCGGGGGCTGCGGTGCGTTGTGGGCCGTATGGACGGTGGTCGGACGGAAATGTGGCCACGGGCATCCCGCGGACATCACCGCGCAACACCTACCCGATAGCGTGGCCTGCACAGCTCGGCCACGGCGGTCGCGGCGGGTAAGGAAGGGCTGATCTTGGGCAAGGTCGTGCTCGTCACGGGAGTCGCACGGCAGCTGGGCGGCCGGTTCGTCCGCCGCATCCAGCGCGATCCCGACGTCGACCGGGTGATCGGGGTCGACGCCGTGGCCCCGGAACACCATCTGGGCGGCGCCGAATTCCTCAAAGCCGATATCCGGCACCCGGCCATTGCCAGGGTCCTGGCCGAGACGGGCGTCGACACCGTCGTCCACATGGATATCAACGGCACGCCGTTGAGCAAGCGCGGCGGCCGCGCCTCGGTGAAGGAAACCAACGTCATCGGGACGATGCAGCTGCTCGGCGCCTGCCAGAAAGCCCCGAATGTGCAGCGCCTGGTCATCAAGTCCAGCACCAGCGTCTATGGCTCCGCGCCCCGCGACCCCGCCGTCTTCACCGAGACCACCACGCCGAAGTCGCTGCCCAGCGGCGGCTTCGCCAAGGACGTCGTCGAGGTCGAGGGGTATGTCCGCGGCTTCGCCCGGCGCCGGCCCGATGTGGCGGTGTGCGTGCTGCGCTTCGCCAACATCCTCGGGCCATGCGCGGATTCCCCGCTCGCCGAGTACTTCTCGCTGCCGGTGTGGCCCACCGTCCTCGGCTACGACCCGCGGCTGCAGTTCGTCCACGAGGGTGACGCCATCGAGGTGCTGCGGATCGCCGCCGCCGCGCCGCGCCGCGGGACGCTCAACAGCGGCACCTTCAACATCGCCGGGGACGGCGTCCTGCTGCTGTCGCAGACCTCCCGGCGGCTGGGGCGGCCCACCGTGCCGCTGCTGCTGCCGACCGTAACCTGGGCCGGTACGGCGCTGCGGTCCATCGGCATCTCGGACTTCTCGCCGGAACAGATCCGGCTGCTCACGCACGGCAGGGTCGTGGAAACGACGCAGATGCGCGAGACACTGGGGTTCCATCCGAAGTACACGACGGCGGAGACCTTCGCGGAATTCGCCCGCAGCCGTGGACCCGGGCTGCTGCCGCCCGAGTCCCTCGCCCGCACCGTCGACCGGCTCGCCGAGGCGCTGCCGGCCCGCGGTGGCCCGACCCAGTGAGGAGTTCATCCACGATGGCGGACGCCAAGGTCATCCCCTTCGGCGAGGAGCCCCGGGCGCGCAGGAAGGCCAGGAGAGCCGGGCGCACCGGGCAGGGTACGGCGCTGGCGCCGGTGCCGGAGGCCCGGACCGAGCACCCTCCGGCGGCGGTGCCGCGGCCGAACCCCGGGCGGTCCCTGGACGAGCGGATCGCGGGCGGCCTGGCCTTCCTGCGCCGGCGGATCACCGGCGACTACGAGGTCGACGACTTCGGGTACGACGAGGAGCTGACCGACCAGGTCCTGATGTCGTTGCTGCGGCCCTTCTACGAGAAGTACTTCCGGGTCGAGGTGAAGGGTGTCGAGAACATCCCCTCCGACGGCGGGGCGCTGATCGTCGCCAATCACTCCGGGACGCTGCCCCTGGACGGTCTGATGCTGCAGGTCGGGGTGCACGACAACCACCCGGCGCAGCGTCATCTGCGGCTGCTGGCGGCCGATTTGGTGTTCGTCCTGCCGGTGATAAACGAGCTGGCGCGCAAGGCCGGGCACACCCTGGCCTGTGCGGAGGACGCCCAGCGGCTGCTGGAGCGCGGCGAGATCGTCGGGGTGATGCCGGAGGGCTTCAAGGGCATCGGCAAGCCCTTCTCGGACCGCTACAAGCTGCAGCGGTTCGGGCGCGGCGGCTTCGTCTCGACGGCGCTGAAGGCCGGGGCGCCGATCGTCCCGTGCTCGATCGTGGGCGCCGAGGAGATCTACCCGATGATCGGGAACGCCAAGACGCTGGCGCGGGTGCTGGGGCTGCCGTACTTCCCCCTCACGCCGACCTTCCCGTGGCTCGGGCCGCTGGGCGCGGTGCCGCTGCCGACGAAGTGGACGATCCAGTTCGGCGAGCCGATCCCGACGGCCGGCTATCCGCCGGAGGCGGCGGACGATCCGATGCTGATGTTCAACCTGACCGACCAGGTGCGGGAAACGATTCAGCACACCCTCTACAAGCTGCTGGTACAGCGACGCTCGGTGTTCTTCTGAGGGAAGGACCAGAGGAACACCGAGCGCCGGAGGGACTGCTTCGCTGCTGTGCTACTTCGGGAGATCCTCGCCGTCGATGCCCAGGCCGGGAAGCAGCCCCGGGATCAGCGGCGGGAGGGTGACATCGGGCTGGCCGCCGGTGTCCCGGCCGCGGTGCTGGTGGCCGCGGTCGTGCGGGGACGCGCTGCCGCTCTTGGACGGCGGGTCGAGCAGGCCGCCCGTATTGCCGCCGAGCAGGCCGTCCTCCTGGGACGGTGAGGCCGCCGGGCGGGGGGCGTGCGAACCACCGGCGTGTTTGCCGGGGGCGGACCTGCTGCCGGACGGGGCGGGGTGCCCGTCGGACCGGGAGCCGGTGCCCGCGGAGGCGGGCGTGTTGCGGTGGTGGCTACGGCTTTCCGGGGTGGGCGGCAGCAGCGGGCGGAGCGGACCGACCTCTTTGTCTATGGCGTCGAAGACCGAACTGACCTTGTCACGGACGTCCATCAGCTGCACCGGGAGCTTGTCGCGCAACTGCGACCAGGTGCGGCGGTGGGACTTGGTGAAGGAGTTCAGCGCCTGGATGGGGTCGAGCGAGCCGTCGCGCTCGTAGGCCTGGTGCAGCAGGCGGTGGCCCTCGCCCGCATCGTGGGTGACGCCGGCGAGCGCCTTGCGGACCTCGCCGAGCGCTTCGTGGTCGAGGTCGGCGACCCGGGCGCGCTCCATCAGGCGGCGCGCCTCCATCATCCGGATGGCGGCCTGGTCGAGGTAGAGCCGGCCGCGGTCGGAGTCGTCGTCGGCCATGCCGAGCTTCAGGTCCTCCATGCCGCGCTTGAGGCCGTAGAGGGAGTCGCCGGGCAGGGCGTCGGTGCTGGCCGCGGCGACGCCGGTGAACGCCCCGGCGGCGACGCCGACCGTCAGCCCGCCGGCCGCCAGGCCCTTGGTGAGGCGGGAGCGCGGACGCAGCCTGCCGATGGATTTCGTGGCGCGGTGCGCGCCACGGTGTTCGCGCTGCTCGGGCACCCTGGCACCGTCGGACGGAGCGCCTTCGGCGAAGGCGGACTCCATCGCGGCGATGAGCTGGGCGCGCTGGACAGTCTTGACCTCGGCTGCCATCTCCGGCCTCGGGAGTTTCCCGAGGCCGTCGGCGACCGCCAACAGCCGTGCTTCGCCCGGCGCTTGGGCCGGATCTTCGACCTGGTCCTCGGTCGCCGTGCCCTCGAGGACCTGCTCCTCAAGGGTCTGGGCGAAGGCGTTGGCCCGCCGGTGCACCGAGACATTCGCGATCACGGGCGGCACCTCCTCTCGTCATCCCGCTCGACTCCCCGGACTGGCTTTGACTGTCCAGACGGACCGGACGGTTGCAAGCCGTTGTCCGCGACCACTCGATCGAGTGAGAGGCAGCGGGCAAGGCATGACCGCATGGAGCCTGCATCCCGCACAACGAGCGGCGCGGCACTCGGGTTACGCACTCACGATGATCTGACCGACCGGGTAGGGAAGGTCACCAAGGGTGATCGGATGTGGCACGGAACCGGTCAGCGGAATCTGCGGACAGGGGGCGGGTCAGCGGGTCAGCGGGCGTCTTCGGGGAGCAGCCGCGCCAGGGTGCGTACGGCGCGGTACTGGAGGGTCTTGATCGCGCCCTCGTTCTTGCCCATGACGCGGGCGGTCTCGGCGACCGAGAGGCCCTGCAGGAAGCGCAGCGTGACGCACTCCTGCTGCTGGGGGTTGAGCTTGCGTACCGCCTCCAGCAGGGCGGCGTTGGAGAGGGATTCGAGGACCGAGTCCTCGGGGCTGCGCTCGACCTCGTTGGCGTCGAGCATCTCTCCGGTGGTGACTTCCAGGCGGAAGCGGGAGGACTTGAAGTGGTCGGCGACGAGGTTGCGGGCGATCGTCACGAGCCAGGCGCCGAAGTCGCGGCCCTGCCAGGTGAAGGTGCCGATGCGGCGCAGGGCCCGCAGAAAGGTCTCGCTGGTGAGGTCCTCGGCCGTGGCGCGGCCGCCGACGCGGTAGTAGATGTACCGGTAGACGGTGTCGGCGTACTGGTCGTAGAGGCGGCCGAAGGCGTCGGCCTCGCCCGCCTGGGCTCGTTCGACGAGGTCCATCATGCGACGGCTGTCGCTGTCGGCGGGGCGACGGGCGGTGGTCGTGCCGGTGCCGGAGCGGCGGGTTCTGCCGGCGGCCTTGCCGACCGCAGCGCTCCCGTCGGCCAGGGCGTAGCAGGGTCCGGCGGCGGGGACGGCTGAGGCGAATGCGGGGACGGCGTACGCGGTGGGGACAAAACTGCGCAGGTGGTCGACGAGTGTCGTACGCAGCGTAGCCAGGCCCGAGGCGTCAACCCCGACGTGTGGGTACACGGGACTCCCAGAGGCAGAGCTTCCATCACGTGCAGTGCGGGACCGTTCACTCGTCGTAGGGACGTGTGGGTTCCGGATTGCGTCTGAGGAGAATAACGCTTCGTACAGGCAGCGCTACACCCAGTTGCTCAAATCATCGATTAGTTACGGTCCGTGCCGGGTTGGTGGCAGATCAAGTATCGATTACTGAGCAACTTCTGATCGGAAGGAAACGCAATCTGCCTGGTTGGAGGGCGTGTTGTGGTTAACCGGCAGCAAAGGGACTGAGGGGACGGCGGAGGGGGTAGGAAGCCGGGATGGTCCGCCGTCCCGTAAGGCGATCAGGCCTGGTCAGCGGCGTCGGCGCTGTAGTGCGACCGCGGCCGCGGCACCGCCCGCCAGGGCGCCCACACCGGCCGCCGCGGGGATGCCGATCTTGGCGGCCTTGCGTCCGGTCCGGTAGTCGCGCAGCCGCCACCCCTGCTCCCGGGCGTGCTTGCGCAGCCGGCTGTCAGGATTGATCGCATAGGGGTGCCCGACGAGCGAGAGCATCGGGATGTCGTTGGCGGAGTCGCTGTAGGCCGCGCAGTGCGAGAGGTCCAGGCCCTCCGCGGAGGCCAGGGCGCGTACGGCCTCGGCCTTGGCCGGTCCGTGCAGCGGCTCGCCGACCAGTTTGCCCGTGTAAACGCCGCCGACGGACTCGGCGACGGTGCCCAGCGCGCCGGTCAGGCCGAGGCGGCGAGCGATGATCGTGGCGGTCTCGACCGGGGCCGCGGTCACCAGCCACACCTTCTGACCTGCGTCGAGGTGGGCCTGGGCGAGCGCGCGGGTGCCGGGCCAGACCCGCTCGGCCATGTACTCGTCGTAGATCTCCTCGCCGATGGACATCAGCTCGGCGACGCGGTGGCCCTGGACGATGGACAGGGCGCTGTTGCGGACGTCCGCCATGTGCTCGGGGTTCTCCGAGCCGGCCAGCCGGAAGTAGATCTGCTGCCAGGCGAAACGGGCCAGATCGCGCTTGTGGAAGAAGTGCCGCTTGTACAGGCCGCGGCCGAAGTGGAACAGCGCGGCGCCCTGCATGACGGTGTTGTCCAGGTCGAAGAAGGCGGCGGCGGCCGTGTCCCCGACGACCGGGAAGTCGGGCTCCGCCGGGGTCTCGGTCTCCTCGGCGGGCGGCGCTTCCTGGGAGGACTTGCGGGCGGCCTCGGCGGCGGCCTCGCCGGCCAGCACACTGCGGGCCGTGGCGGGCCGTCTGCGGCGGGGGAGCCAGCCCAGGGAGAAGAGTGCCCCGGTGGGGCTCCAGCGGGGGCGGTGAGCGGGCGACGGGCGGGCCATGGCGCTAGCGTAGCCAGTTTGTTCGGTGCAGCCGGTTACGGGCGCGTGTCAGGAGGGCCTGGAGAGGGGGAAGTGTGCATTACGGCCACCTCTGCGGGGGCCTTGGCGAGGGCGCTGCGGGGCCTTAGGGGGCGGGCGAACACTTCCCGTAGGGGGAGGGAGTGCCCCCTGCGGGCCACAACGTGGCGGGGGGAGGGGGTATTCCGGGGGTGGGCCACGGCGCGGCGGGGAGAGGGGGCTCCCGAGGGGTGACACGCGGCGGCGGGGAGAGGGGGCTCCCGAGGGGGTGACGCTGGGCGGCGGGGAGAGGGGTATTCCCGACGGGGCGGCCGCAGGGCGGGGGATGGGAGCCGAGGGAGCTCCGGTGCGGCAGGGCGGGGGAGGGAGCCGAGGGAGCTCCGGTGCGGCAGGGGAGGGGGGTGCTGAGGGGGCTGCGGTGCGGTGAGGGGAAGAGGGTTCGACGGGTTGCCACGCGGCGGGGGCACGAGGGGCTGCGGCGTGGCGGGGGAGAGGGGTCTTCCCGGCGGGGCTGCGGCGCGGCGGGTGGGGGCCGGGGTGGGGCGGTGGTTCGGGGTCAGGCGCCCAGGGCTGTGCGGAGGCGCTTGGGGTCGACTCGCCAGAAGTCGTGCTGGGCGCCGTCGACGAGGATGACCGGAATCTGCTCCCAGTACTTGCGGTGCAGGTCGGCGTCCTCGGTGATGTCCTTCTTCTCCCAGGACGCGCCGGTCTCGGCGCACACCTTCTCGATCACGGCCTGGGCGTCGTCGCAGAGGTGGCAGCCCGGCTTGCCGACGAGGGTGACCATCCGGTCGGCGGGGTTCTTGCGGGAGCTGCGGCTGAACGAGTTGAACAAGGGGGCCATGGAGTCATTGTGCCGGGTTGCGGTGTGGGGGTGGGTGGGCGTGCTGGCGTGGCGGCCGGCCCCGGGTCGGCCCCCGGCCCCCAGCCCCCCAGCCCCCGGCCCCCCCGCCACCGGCCACTGGCCCCGGCCACCGGACCCCCAGCCCCCCGAGCCCTCGGCGCCCCGGCCCCCGCCCGCCGTAGCCCACGATTGACGCGCGCTTCCGGTCGTCCGGGTCGATTACCATCGATGGGCGATTTGTAGGTGTCCGGGGGTATAGCGGTGAGGAGTGAGGGCGCGTGCTCCCGTGGGTGCTGCCGTGTTTCGCAGGTGGCGCGAGCGAACGGTGTGACGTGGGAGTTGGTTCCGCGGCGGCTTGTAATAGGCGCGTGAGCCCGGTCACTTTGGGCGGACAAACCGGACACCATCTTTGTGCACGCGTTCACAAAGACATAGCCTGCAGAAGACAGGGCGGTCGGGTTCCATGCGGTCGCCCGCAGCCCCGCTCTACCCGCAGGAGCACCGTGGCAACTGGCCGAACTCACCGACCGGCGACCCGCAGCCGAGGCATTCCCGAGGCCACCGTCGCCCGGCTTCCGCTGTATCTGCGTGCACTGACCGCGCTGTCCGAGCGTTCGGTCCCCACGGTCTCCTCCGAGGAACTTGCCGCCGCCGCGGGAGTCAACTCCGCCAAGCTGCGCAAGGACTTCTCGTACCTCGGCTCCTACGGGACCCGCGGTGTCGGCTACGACGTGGAGTACCTCGTCTACCAGATCTCGCGCGAGCTGGGGCTGACGCAGGATTGGCCGGTTGTGATCGTCGGTATCGGTAACCTCGGCGCCGCGCTCGCCAACTACGGCGGTTTCGCCTCCCGTGGCTTCCGGGTCGCCGCGCTGATCGACGCCGACCCGGCGATGGCCGGCAAGCCCGTCGCGGGCATCGGTGTCCAGCACACCGACGAGCTGGAGCACATCATCGAGAGCAACGGCGTGTCGATCGGTGTCATCGCCACGCCGGCCGGGGCCGCCCAGCAGGTCTGTGACCGGCTGGTCGCCGCCGGCGTCACCTCGATCCTCAACTTCGCGCCGACCGTGCTGACCGTCCCCGACGGGGTGGACGTGCGCAAGGTCGACCTGTCGATAGAGCTGCAGATCCTCGCCTTCCACGAGCAGCGCAAGGCGGGCGAGGAGGCCGGGCCCGAGAGCGGCGCCCCGGCCACGGCCGCCCGTGCCGCCGCTGCCGTGGCCGGTGACCGCAAGGGACCTGACGGGGACATGCCCGCCGTGATGCCGGCATGACCCTCCTGGTCGTCGGACTGAGCCACCGCAGCGCGCCGGTGAGCGTGCTGGAGCGGGCCGCGCTCGCCCCCGAGGCGCGCGGCAAGCTGCTGCAGGACGCGGTGTCGGCCGAACCGGTCACCGAGTCCGCGGTGCTGTCCACCTGCAACCGCATCGAGCTCTACGCCGACGTGGACAAGTTCCACGCCGGTGTCGCCGAGCTCTCCACCCTCCTGGCCCGCCACAGCGGCGCCGGCCTGGAAGAGCTCACCCCTTATCTCTACGTCCATTACGAGGACCGCGCGGTCCACCACCTCTTCTCGGTGGCCTGCGGCCTGGACTCGATGGTCCTGGGCGAGGGCCAGATCCTCGGGCAGATCAAGGACGCGCTGGCCGTCGCCCAGGAACTGCACACCGCGGGACGGCTGCTGAACGACCTGTTCCAGCAGGCCCTGCGGGTCGGCAAGCGCGCCCACAGCGAGACCGGTATCGACAAGGCCGGACAGTCGCTGGTCACCTTCGGGCTGGAGCAGCTCGCGGGCGGCCGGGACGTCGAGGCCTGGGCGCGTGGCAAGCGGGCGCTGGTCATCGGCGCCGGATCGATGTCGTCGCTGGCCGCCACCACCCTGGTCCGGGCCGGTGTCGGCGAGCTGGCCGTCGCCAACCGCACCGTCGAGCGCGCCGAACGGCTCGTGCAGATCCTCACCGAGCCGGGCGGACCCGGTGCGGCGAACGGGCTCCGGGCCCGTGCGGCCGCCATGACCTCCGTTCCCCAGGAGCTGGCGCTCGCCGACATCGTGGTCTCCTGTACCGGCGCGACCGGTCTGGTCCTGGCCGGCGAGATGGTCGCGGCCGCGCGCCAGGGCAGCACAGCGCCGCTGGCGCTGCTCGACCTCGCGATGCCGCGGGACATAGACGCCGCGGTCCACCGGATCGAGGGCGCGCACCTCGTCGACATCGAATCGCTGGCCGACGCGTCCGCGGACGCGCCGATGGCGGCCGACGTGGACAAGGTGCGCGGCATCGTCTCCGACGAGGTGGCCGCGTTCGGCGCCGCCCAGCGGGCCGCGCACATCACCCCCACCGTGGTCGCCCTGCGCACCATGGCGGCGGATGTCGTCGCCGGCGAGATCGCCCGGCTCGACGGCCGCCTTCCCGACCTGGACGACAAGCAGCGCGCCGAGATCACCCAGACCGTGCGCCGCGTCGTCGACAAACTCCTGCACGCGCCCACCGTCCGGGTCAAGCAGCTGGCCAGCGAGCCCGGCGGCGCCGGGTACGCGGACGCCCTGCGGGAACTCTTCGACCTCGACCCCCAGACGGTCGCCGCCGTCAGCCGGGCCGACACGCGCGCCGACAGGCACGATGCACGGGAGCGGGCATGACCGACAGCACCACGAGAGCACTGCGGCTGGGCACGCGGCGCAGCAAGCTCGCCATGGCCCAGTCCGGGCAGATCGCCGAGGCGGTCCGCGAGCTGACGGGCCGTCCCGTCGAGCTGGTGGAGATCACCACCTACGGCGACACCTCCCGGGAACACCTCGCGCAGATCGGCGGCACCGGCGTCTTCGTCTCCGCGCTGCGTGACGCGCTGCTCGCCGGGGAGATCGACTTCGCCGTCCACTCCCTCAAGGACCTGCCGACCACGCAGCCCGAGACCCTGGCCCTGGCCGCGATACCCGTACGGGAAGACCCCCGGGACGCGCTGATCGCCAGGGACGGGCTCACCTTCGAGCAGCTGACCGCCGACGAGGACCGGGTGGCCCGTATCGGCACCGGCTCCCCCCGGCGGATGGCGCAGCTCAACGCCTGGGCCAGGTCGCTGGGCCGGCGTGTGGAGACCGTGCCGATACGCGGGAACATCGACACCCGCATCGGCTTCGTCGAGAAGGGGGAGCTGGACGCGGTCGTACTGGCCGCCGCCGGACTCACCCGGATCGGCCGGATCGACGAGGCGACGCAGCTGCTGTCGCCCGACATGGTTTTGCCCGCCCCCGGCCAGGGGGCACTGGCGATTGAGTGCGCTGCGGTCAACGTGGACCTCATCGCCCGGCTCGCCGAGCTCGACGACCCGGACACCCGGGCCGCCGTGACCGCCGAGCGTTCCCTGCTCGCCGCCCTGGAGGCCGGCTGTTCCGCACCCGTCGGAGCACTGGCCGACCTTTCCCCAAACTCTCGACTTCGGTCGAGCGGGGGAGGCCCCAAGGCCGACGAGCAGGTTGTCACCGAATTGCATCTGCGTGGTGTCGTCGGCACGACCGACGGCAGCACGCTGGTGCAACTGTCCACCACCGGGCACGTACCCGCCTCTCCCGACGACGTGTTGACCCCGCTGAACATGGGTCGTGAACTCGCCGCCGAGATGCTCGCAAAGGGTGCGGCCGGTCTTTTGGGGGAGCGAGCACTTTGAACCCCACCGCCCCAAACCACTCCGCCGCCGGTCAGGTCACCTTCCTGGGTGCCGGGCCGGGAGACCCGGGTCTGCTGACGCTGCGTGCCGTGGAGGCGCTGGCCTCCGCGGACGTACTCATTGCCGACCCGCAGGTGCTGGACGTCGTGCGCGTGCATGCCCGCGCACAGGTGGACACACCACTGCAGGCATCAGCTGACGAGGCGTCAATCCCCGCCGACGTCCACACCCTTCGGGACACCGCCAATCTTGTCATGGCGGCCGCCCGTGCGGGCAAGCGGGTCGTACGGGCCGTCCCCGGGGACCCCGGTCTCGACGGTGATGTCGCCGAGGAGATGCTGGCGTGCGCCGCCGAGGGCATCGTCTTCGAGGTGGTGCCCGGTATCGCCGCGGCCGTCGGCGTGCCCGCGTACGCCGGTGTCCCGCTGCGCGACGCCGAGGGCACCGACGTGCGTTTCGTCGACGCCCGCAGCGCGGATGCGCGCTGCTGGTCCGAGGTCGGTGCCAGTGACGCCACCGCCGTCGTCTCCACCACCCTTGACTCGGTGGCCGCGGCCGCCGGTGAGCTGGTGTCCGGGGGCCGCAAGCCGGACACCCCGATGACCGTCACCGTCGCCGGTACCACCACCCGCCAGCGCACCTGGACCGCCACCCTCGGGTCGGTCGCCCAGGTCCTCAAGGCCGCCAAGGTGCTGCCCTCGGCGGACGGCGGCCAGCCGGTCATAGCCGTGGTCGGCGAGCGCAGCGCCGCGGCCCGGCGCGACCCGCTGTCGTGGTTCGAGTCCAAGCCGCTCTTCGGCTGGCGGGTGCTCGTGCCGCGGACGAAGGAGCAGGCCGCCTCGCTCTCCGACCAGCTCGTCTCGTACGGCGCGGTGCCGCACGAGGTCCCGACCATCGCCGTCGAGCCGCCGCGCACCCCGCAGCAGATGGAGCGCGCGGTCAAGGGCCTGGTCACCGGCCGCTACGAGTGGATCGCCTTCACCTCGGTCAACGCCGTCAAGGCCGTCCGGGAGAAGTTCGAGGAGTACGGCCTCGACGCCCGCGCCTTCGCCGGGATCAAGGTCGCCGCGGTCGGCGAGCAGACCGCCAAGGCGCTGGTCGCCTTCGGTGTGAAGCCCGACCTGGTGCCGAGCGGTGAGCAGTCGGCCGCCGGTCTGCTGGAGGACTGGCCGCCCTACGACGCGGTCTTCGACCCGATCGACCGGGTCTTCCTGCCGCGCGCCGACATCGCCACCGAGACCCTGGTGGCCGGCCTGATCGAGCTGGGCTGGGAGGTCGACGACGTCACCGCCTACCGGACGGTGCGCGCCTCGCCCCCGCCGGCCGAGACGCGGGAGGCCATCAAGGGCGGCGGCTTCGACGCCGTGCTGTTCACGTCGTCGAGCACCGTGCGGAACCTGGTCGGCATCGCGGGCAAGCCGCACAACGTGACGGTCATCGCCTGTATCGGTCCGGCCACCGCCAAGACCGCCGAGGAGCACGGCCTGCGGGTGGACGTCATGTCGCCCGAGCCGTCGGTCCACAAGCTGGCCGAGGCGCTGGCGGACTTCGGGGCGGCGCGGCGCGATGCCGCCGTTGAGGCCGGGGACCCGGTCACGCGGCCGAGCGAGCGGCGGCCGGGGTCGCGTCGGCGGGCTCGTAGCTGAACGGAGCGGTAGCGGCAGGAACGGCTGAAGGGCGCCCCTTTGGGGGCGCCCTTCGCGCGTGGGCGGACGGCTGCCGCCCGCGCTGAGCGGGACTACGCACTCACCCGCTGCCCTTCGCCGGCGGCGGCCCGGAGCAGCACCCCGGCGAGCTCGTCCGGGACCGAGAGCATCGGCCAGTGCCCGGTGCCGAGTTCGAAGAAGCCCACCTGAGGCTCGGCGAGCACCTGGAAGCGCGGTTCCCCCGACCGCACCAGGGACTCGACCATGGCGATGTTCATCCCCGTGCCGGTACAGAAGACGCCGCTCATCGGCAGCTCGGCGGCGGCCCCCGACAGCCGGAGCGGCTGGGTGAGCGTTCCCAGCGGCTGCGGCGCGGCCAGGCGGACGAGCCGGGCCAGCGCGTCCGCGGGAACGTCCGCGACGCTGTTCTGGGCCTGCACGCCGTCGAGTGACGGCGGGGGGATCCGCCAGCCGTCCTCGGCCTGTTCGGCCCGTTGCCGCCACCCGTCGCGGACCGCGGGATCGGGCTCGAACGCGTCCACCAGGCCGTGCACCGAGAAGCCGTCCATCGGCAGGGGCGCCGACACGTACACGATCCGGGAGACCCGTTCCGGGCGCCGGTCGGCGGCGCCCAGCGCCGGAAAGCTGCCGTGACAGTGGGCGACGAGCACCACCTCGGGCGCGTCCAAGTGATCGATGAGCTGTACCAGATCCTCGATATGCGTCTCCAGGTCCGTTTCCGGGCCCGCCAGATGGCGGCGGTCGCCCATGCCCGTGAGCGTGGCCGCGTAGGCCTCGGCTCCCCGCTCCCGTAGCCGGTCCACCACGTCCCGCCACAGCCAGCCGCCCATATGACCGCCCGCCACCAGCACATACGCCGTCATCAACGCCTCCTCGTACAGCTCGGCCGCGCGGTCGGCCCCCGTTGACCCGGCCGCGCATGCCGTTACGGTAGGAACTCCCCCTGAGGGAGGTTCAAGGCATGACCGGGTCCGCGTCCCCTGACGGCATGTGGGGCATCGGCGAACTCGCCGCGCAGGCAGGTGTCACCGTCAAGACCGTGCGCTTCTACTCGGACCGCGGACTGCTGCCCGAGGCCGTCCGCAGCGCCGGGGGCCACCGCCGGTACGGCCCCGAGGCCCTGGACCGGCTCCGCCTGATCCGTTCGCTGCGCACCCTCGACCTGCCGCTGCCGCAGGTCGACCGGATCCTCGCCCAGGAGGACGTGCCGGGCGCGCCGGACGCCCTGGAGGATGCCGTCGCGGGGCAGCTCCGCGAACTCGGCACGCAACTGTCCGCCCTGCGCTGGCGGGAGGCCGCCCTTCACCTTCTCCGCGACTGCACTCCCGAGGAACGTGCCGACCGCCTGCGCCTGATCGGTGCCGTGAGCATCCCGCCCACCACGGACGCCCTGGCCCGCTTCTGGCGTCACGTACTCCCCGCGCGGCTCCCGGCCCGCCTGCTCGCCACGCTGCTCGAAGCGGCGGTGCCGCAGCTCCCCGCCGACCCGACCCCGTCCCAGGTGCTGGTCTTCGCCCGGCTTCACGCCGTCGCCACCGACCGCCGCGTCGTCGACATCGACGTCCGCCGCCTCGCCCCCCGAACCTCTGACGAGGCCTGCCGTCCGGTCGTCCTCTATGAAGGGCTGATCGAGGCGTGCGCGCTCGCCTCGCCGGACGTACGGGACCGGCGGCCCCCGCAGGCGGGCGAAGCCCTCGACTGTTTCGTCGCCGCCCACGCCGGCTTGCGCAACACGCGGGACACCCCCGCCTTCCGCCGCCAGCTCAGCGCCCAACTCAGCCGGATCGCGCATCCCCTCCTGGACCGCTACTGGCAACTCGTCGGCGAGCTCCCCTCCGCTAACCGGCAGCCGACCATCGGCGCCATGGACGACTGGCTCCGTGCGGCGCTGGAGGCGCAGGTCGCCTAGCGCTGTGACCGGGATGGTCCACCGTGATCGGAAGGCGGCTCGCGGGACGAGCGCACGCGCAACGGCTGGTATTACTGGGGCATGCAGGAAGAGACGGCACGCTCCGCGATCGACACGTTCATCTCCGCGTTCAACGCCTCGGACGACAGCTATGTGACTGCCCTGCTCTCCCAGGCCCTGACCTCAGACGTGGTCTTCTGGGGGCCGTTGGGTCGCAGCGAAGGAATCGCGGCGGTCGAGCGGTTCGTGCTGGACATCCGGCGCCACCCGGCCGGGACCGGCACGATGGTGCGCTGCTCAGCGGTGGACATGCCTCACGAGTGGGCCCGGTACCAGTGGGTCTTCACCACGCCGGATGGAGGCCCCCGCCTGGCGGGAACTGACGTCGTCCATCTGCGGCGGAGCCTTATCGACCAGGTCATCGTCTTTGCGGGGGAGATCGAGCCGTCCGCCTGAGCGGAGGCGCAGCCACCACACCTCCAGCGGTCGAATGGACGTCACGACCACCAACCCGGCGAACCTACGCGGTCACAGCACTAGGCGTGCTGTCCGGTGCCGCGCACAACCGTGGGGGCGGATGCGGATGCGTACGGCAGGAAGCCGGCCCAGGTGGTGGGGGTGAAGGTGAGGCGGGGGCCGTCGGGGTTCTTGGAGTCGCGGATGAGGATGGTGCCGGGGGTGGCGGCGACCTCGATGCACTCGCCCCCCTTCAGCCGGCGCAGGCTGAACGAACCGCTGAGGCCCGGGTTCACTTCCCGCGCCAGTGGGAGCACCTGGAGGTCGACGTTCCGGAACCGGCCTACCTCCAGCAACCGTTCGAGCTGCCTGCGCATCACCGGTTTGCCCCCGAGGGGGCGGCGCAGCGTCGACTCGCACTGAACAAAGCTGAAGATGGGCGGAGTCGCTGAACTGTCCAGGATCTTCTGGCGGGCCATGCGGCCCGCGACCCGCTCCTCGATCTCGCGTGGCGTGAAGAACGGGCGGCGGTTGCCGATGAGTGCTCGTGCGTACTCCTCGGTCTGCAGCAGGCCGTTGAAGACGGAGCTCTCGTAGCAGCACAGCTCAACCGACGCCGCTTCCAGCTTCGTCAGGTCCCGGACCTTCTTCGGGTAGCGGACGAGTGCCACGTCCTCCTTCAGTGCGGCGAGTCGGCCACCGGCTCCCAGTACCTCGTCCGCCAGGTCCAGGTACTCCGGCTGGGGAACCCGGCGTCCGCGCTCCACCGCGGCCACCGACTCCTCGCTGTACCCGATCCCTTTCCCGAATTCGGCCTGGGTGAGCCCGGCCGCCTCGCGCCACAGCTTGAGCTGCCGCCCGACGATTTTCATCACGGCCCCGGCTTCCTCGTCCTCCGGACCCGTATCCCATTCGCTCATGCCTGACGCCCCTTCGTCGTGCTGACCATGTTCAACGTGCGCCGTCCGTGAGCGCTACGCCGCACGGCCCGGACAAGAGCCGTACCAACCCGGACAGTTGCCGCCTGTCCGGCTCCCGGTCCTTCTCAGGCCAGATAGGCGCGACCACTCTGTGTGACGTGACTCAGCGAATTACTCGACCCAGCACTTCCGTTACCGCCCTCGCCCCGGCGTCCCGGTACTCCGTTCCGCTCTCCGCCACGCCCCGGGGAGCCCGGCTGGCGCGCATTCTGGCCGTGGAGCAACTTGCTTCGTGGGGGCTGCTGTTGGACCAGGCCCGGCTGCTCGTCGCCGAGCTGGCGGCGAACGCGGTGCAGCACGGCCGCGTCGCCGGGCGGAGTTTCCGGCTCACTCTCGCCGTCGCCCCGTCCGCCACGCTCCGTATCGAAGTGACCGACACTCGCGGTGACCGGCTGCCCGTCCGTGTGCCGGGCCTCGGTGGTGTCCTGGCCGAGTCCGGGCACGGGCTGCTGCTCGTCGAGGAGTTGGCGGACCGCTGGGGTGTCGAGGAGGGGCCGGTGCCGTGCAAGACCGTCTGGGCGGAGGTGGACCTCGTCCGGGTGGCTGGGTGCTGACCGTCTTACCGGAGCCCGGAAAGGCGGGACCCGGTGGGCCGGGCGGCGGTGCGGCGGGCGGCCAAAGACAAAGAACCCCCGGGAAAGAACCTCTCCAACCCGCCAAACCCCGTGTACGTCACCCATGGGGGTGAACTAGCGCAACTCGGCTGGCGCGGCGATGACTTGGGTGGGCAGGCTCGGGCCTGACCACCGCAGACATGCGACGGCCCCCGCCGGGACGGCAATCCCAGTGCGAGGGCCTGACCACCAGAGGAAGACGGACCTTCCCGATGGCTGAACAGAAGCCTAGCGCCGCCGCGCGCCCGTATAGCCGTGTTCGGCGAAGTGCCACCCACAGTGGGGTGACGCATATCCGGCAGTACCAGCCGGACCGGTACACGATCATCGGCAATCACCTCGCTCAGCACAGCGATCTCTCCCTGACCGCGATCGGGGTGGGCACCCACATCCTGTCGCTGCCCGAGGGCGCGTCGGTCGATATCCGTACGCTCGCGGCTCGCTTTCCCGAGGGGCGGGACCGGATCGCCTTCGCGCTGCGGGAGTTGGAGGCCCATGGCTATGTCGAGCGGGTGCGGGAGCGGACTCCGGACGGCCGGGTGATCACCCGTACTTACGCCCACAGTGCTCCGGGCGCCCATACGGAGGTCCCGGCGGCAGGGGCCGACGCTCCGTTGTCGCCCGCTCCGGCCGAGCCGCCCGCCCCGCAGCAGGCCCCGCCCCCCGCCGCGGAAGCGCCCGCCGGTGAGCACCACGCCGGCGCCGTCGCCCTGCTCGCGGACCTGCGCCGTACCGATGACCGGCTCACGCTCTCCCGGCGGGACGTGCGCCGCCTCGCCTCCGCCGTCGCCGCGTGGTTCGAGAACGGGGCGACCGTCGCGGCCGTGCGGCGCACGCTGACCGCGGGCCTGCCGTGCGAGCTGAAGAACCCGGCGGGGCTGCTCGCCCACCGGCTCCGGGAGCTGCTGCCGCCGCCCCTTCCGGCGGGCGGGGAAGTCCCACCGGGCGGGGAAGTCCCACCGGGCCACGAGGTCCCGCCGGACCCCGGCGCGGAGGGCCGTCGTCGGCCCGCGCCGCCGGATCCGTTCCAGACCTGCGACGGCTGCGAGCGGGCGTTCCGTGCCCGGGGACCGGGGCGCTGCCGGGACTGCCGGGGCGGAGCGGTGGCCGGGGAGCGGGCGGTCGGAGATCCCGCCGCGGCGGCCTGAACGGGGGCGGCGGAGGGGCCGGGACTGCCGACGATGCGTCGGCAAAGGCAGGGGCAAAGCGGGCGTAGCGTGGGCGGTATGACGAAGTACGGAAGCTTCCCCGGTGCGCGGCCCCGGCGGCTGCGTACCACCCCCGCCATGCGGCGGATGGTGGCCGAACACCGGCTGCACCCCGCCGACCTGATCCTTCCCGCGTTCGTACGGGAGGGGATCGCCGAGCCGGTGCCGATCTCCGCCATGCCGGGCGTCGTCCAGCACACCCGCGACACGCTCCGGAAGGCCGCCGTCGAGGCGGTCGAGGCGGGGGTCGCCGGGATCATGCTGTTCGGGGTGCCGGAGGACGCCAAGAAGGACGGCGCCGGTACGGCGGGCACCGATCCCGACGGGATCTTGCAGGTCGCCATCCGTGACGTGAAGGCCGAGGTCGGCGACGATCTCGTGATCATGTCGGACCTGTGCCTGGACGAGTACACCGATCACGGGCACTGCGGTGTCCTGGATGCCGAGGGCCGGGTCGACAACGACGCGACGCTGGAGCGGTACGCCGAGATGGCGCAGGTGCAGGCCGACGCGGGCGTCCATGTCGTGGCCCCCAGCGGCATGATGGACGGGCAGGTCGGCGTCATCCGTGACGCGCTCGACCAGACCTCCCACGAGGACGTGGCGGTCCTCGCCTACACGGCGAAGTACTCCTCCGCCTTCTACGGGCCCTTCCGGGAGGCCGTCGGATCCTCTCTCCAGGGTGACCGCAAGACCTACCAGCAGGACCCGGCCAACCTCCGTGAGTCGATGCGCGAGCTGGCGCTCGACCTGGAGGAGGGCGCCGACATGGTGATGGTCAAGCCGGCGCTGCCGTACCTCGACGTGCTGGCGAAGGTCGCGGACACGGTGGACGTGCCGGTGGCCGCGTACCAGATCTCCGGTGAGTACGCGATGATCGAGGCGGCCGCCGAGAAGGGCTGGATCGACCGGGACAAGGCGATCCTGGAGGCCTTGACCGGCATCAAGCGGGCCGGTGCCGACATGATCCTGACGTACTGGGCGACGGAGGTCGCGCGGGGGCTGTGAGCCGCCCCGGCCGGCGGTATCGGCTCTGCCGGCTGTGTCTGCCGTTGCCGAAGCTCCTGCCCCCGGACCGCGGGGGCGGGAGCTTTGTCGTGGGCGCGACGTTTTGTCCGGCGCCTGCCGGGCACGCGCCGGGTGTCAGGGAAGGCCCCGACCGACCGAGGAGCGGGTAACCATGACTGCCAAGCGCAAGATGCAGGCCAAGGGCGCGCAGGTCATCGGCGCCATGAAGGAAGTCGTCGGCCGGGCCACGCACAACCGCAAGCTGGAGGCCGAGGGCAAGGCCGAGAAGACCGCGGGCCACGGGCTGGACGCGAGCGAGAAGGTCAAGGACGCGGTACGCAAGCCCTGGCAGCACTGAGGCGCCGTTCCTGAACCGCGGCCCCTGAACCCTGGCCCCTCCGCCCCCGCCCCCTGAACCGCCCGGCCGCCCGGTCCGCTCAGCCCGCCACGGCCCGCGCGAGCACCTTTGTCACGTCCGCGATCAGCGCATCGTCGGCGGACGCGGCCTGCTCCGGCTTGCCCGTCAGCACGGCCAGCACGACCGGGGTGCCGTCCGGGGTCCAGGCGACGCCCACGTCGTTGCCGGTGCCGTACGAGCCGGTGCCCGTCTTGTCGGCGAGGGCCCAGTCCTCGGGCAGCGCGGCGCGGAAGCGGTCCGTGTTGGTCTCGTTGGCCTTCATCCATGCCGTCAGCCGGGCCCGGTCCGCGGGCGTGAGCGCGTCGCCCACGAGCAGCCGGGTGTAGGTGTGGGCGATGGCGGCGGGGCTGGTGGTGTCGGTCCTGCGCCCGGGCTCGGCCGAGTTCAACTCCGTCTCCCAGCGGTCGAGGCGGGTGGTGCGGTCGCCGAGGGAACGGGCGAAGGCGGTGACGGCGGCCGGCCCGCCGAGCTCGCGGAGCAGGAGGTTGGCGGCCGTGTTGTCGCTGCGCTGGAGGGCGGCGGCGCACAGGTCGGCGACCGTCATGCCGGTGGCCAGGTGCGCGCCGGTGACGGGGGAATTGTCGACGAGGTCGGCGCGGGTGTAGTGGATGCGGCGGGCCAGTGTCTCGCCGTGGTGGTCGAGGTCGCGCAGCACCGCGCCTACGGCGAGGGTCTTGAAGACCGAGCAGAGGGGGACGCGGGTGTGGGCGCGGTAGGCGACCCTCGCGCCGGTGGCGAGGTTGTGGGCGAACGCGCCGACGCGTGCCCGGTGTTCGTGTTCCAGGCGGCGCAGCGTCCGGTGCGGATCGGCGGCGGTGCGGGGCGGTGCGGCGGCCGCGGGCGGGGTGGCGGACGCCAGGAGACCTGCCGCCAGCAGTCCGGCTCCGGTGCCCAGCGCGGCACGCCGGGCCGGGGCGGCGGGCGCGGGTGTGGGCGCGGGTGCGGCCGGCTGATCGGTCGTGCGTGGTACGTGGTGCATGGCTGTTTGCCCTCCCCTGGAGACCGGAACGGCCCCGTACCCGACCTCGGGTACGGGGGTCGGGTGTACGGGGCCGCAGTGGCTGGAGAGTAAGCGATCACGGGACCCCGCCGTCGGCCGGACGACGCGGACCACGCAGAGCCGCTCGGGCCGGAACCGCTCAGGCCGGAACCGCTCGGGTCAGAGTCGCTCGGGTCAGAGCCGCTCGGGCGTCCGGATGCCGAGCAGCGCCATGCCCTGGTGGAGGGTGCGGGCGGTCAGCTCGCACAGGAACAGCCGGTTCGCGATCTGGTCCGGGCCACCCTCGGCCTTCAGGACCGGGCACTGGTCGTAGAAGGTCGTGAAGAGCGAGGCGAGGCCGTAGAGGTACGCGGCGAGCTTGTGCGGCTCGTACGACGCGGCGGCCTCGGCGACGGTCTCGCCGAACTGGTCGAGGTGCAGGCCCAGCGCCCGCTCGGCCGGGGCCAGCGGCAGCTCCGGGTGCGCCGCGGGGGTCGCGTCACCGGCCTTGCGGAAGATCGACCGGATCCGGGCGTAGGCGTACTGGAGGTACACCGAGGTGTCACCGTTGAGCGAGACCATCTGGTCCAGGTCGAACTTGTAGTCGCGGCTCGGCGATGTCGACAGGTCGGCGTACTTCACCGCGCCGATGCCCACCTGCGCACCGTTCTCGGTGATCTCCTGCTCGGTCAGACCGACCGCCGCGCCCTTCTCGCGCACCACCGTGGTCGCCCGCTCGGCGGCCTCGTCGAGCAGGTCCTCCAGGCGTACGGTCTCGCCCGCACGGGTCTTGAACGGCTTGCCGTCCGCACCGAGGACCGTGCCGTAGCCCATGTTGTGCGCGGTGACGTCGTCGCTCAGCCAGCCCGCCCGGCGGGCCGTCTCGAAGACCATCCGGAAGTGCAGCGACTGGCGGACGTCGACGACGTACAGGAGCGTCGTCGCCTTCAGGTCGAAGACGCGGTTGCGGATCGCGGAGAGATCGGAGGCCGCGTAGCCGAAGCCGCCGTCCGCCTTCTGCACGATCAGCGGCACCGGCTGGTCGTCCTTGCCGCGGATCTCGTCGAAGAAGACCACCAGCGCGCCCTCGGAGCGGACGGCGACACCCGACTCCTCCAGCAGCCGCGCCGTCTCGGCCATCATGTCGTTGTACGCGGACTCGCCGACGATCTCGTCGTCGCGGATCTCCATGTCCAGCTTCTCGAAGACCGAGTAGAAGTAGACCTTCGACTCGTCCACGAACCGCTGCCACAGGTCAAGGGTCTCCGCGTCGCCGGACTGGAGCGCCACGACCCGCTTGCGGGCCCGCTCCTTGAACTGCTCGTCGGAGTCGAAGACGGCGCGCGAGGCCTTGTAGACGCGGTTGAGGTTGCTCATCGCCTGCTCGCCGTCGACGTCGGCCGCCGGGGCCAGCTCGCCGGGGTTCTCGATCAGGTACTGGATGAGCATGCCGAACTGGGTGCCCCAGTCGCCGATGTGGTGCCGGCCGATGGTCTGCTCACCGGTGAAGTCCAGGATGTGGCGCAGGGCGTCGCCGATGACCGCCGAGCGCAGGTGCCCGACGTGCATCTCCTTGGCGACGTTCGGCTGGGCGTAGTCGATGACCGTGACGCCGGGCTGATCCTTGAGCGGAACGCCGAGCCGGTCGTCGTCGGCGCGGGCGGCCAGCGTCTCGGTGATCGCCCGGTCGGCGATCGTGATGTTGAGGAAGCCGGGGCCGGAGACCTCGATCTCCTGGAGGAGGTCGCTCTCGCCGATCTCCTCGACGACCTTGGTCGCCAGCTCCCGCGGATTGCCCTTGAGCTTCTTGGCCAGCGCCAGCATGCCGTTGGCCTGGAAATCCGCCCGGTCGCTCCGTCGCAGCAGCGGGTCCGCGGCGCCGGCCTCCGGCAGGGCCGCCGAGAGGGCGTCCGCGACGCGCTGGTGAACCGAAGCTGCGAGGGGAGTGACCGAGGCCATGGAGAAGAGCTCTCTTCCGGAGGGAGGTGAGGAGGTGTCGTCGGAGCGGAATGGGGGCGGAAAGGGTTTGCCAACGAGTATCCCACGGCAGTACCACTGATTTTCCGTCTGGGACAATGGGCACCGTCAGGCATTTGTGCGTCGCACGCGCAAGACGGCGCAATCAGGAAGCACCAGGAAGAGGAAGGGCCGATCGTGGCTCAGCAGAGCACCGAGACCGACTGGGTCTCCAGGTTCGCGGACGAGGTCATTGCCGAGGCGGAGCGCCGCGCCCCGGGCAAACCAGTCGTCTGCGCCTCGGGCCTGAGCCCGTCCGGCCCTATCCACCTCGGCAACCTCCGCGAGGTCATGACCCCGCACCTCGTCGCCGACGAGATCCGCCGCCGCGGCTACGAGGTCCGTCACCTCATCTCCTGGGACGACTACGACCGCTACCGCAAGGTCCCCAACGGCGTGCCGGGGGTCGACGACTCCTGGGCCGAGCACATCGGCAAGCCGCTGACCGCGGTGCCGGCCCCGGCCGGTTCGGCGTACCCGAACTGGGCGGAGCACTTCAAGGCCGCCATGAGCGAGGCGCTGGCCGAGCTGGGCGTCGAGTACGACGGCATCAGCCAGACCGCGCAGTACACCGCCGGTGCCTACCGCGAGCAGATCCTGCACGCGATGAAGCACCGCGCGGACATCGACGCGATCCTCGGCCAGTACCGCACGAAGAAGGCGCCGGCCAAGAAGTCGCAGAAGCCGGTCGACGAGGCCGAGCTGGAGGCCGCCGAGGGCTCGGGCGCGGCCGCCGAGGACGACGGCAGCGGCGGCTCGGCCGGCTACTTCCCGTACAAGCCCTACTGCGGGCAGTGCGAGAAGGACCTGACCACGGTCACCTCGTACGACGACGAGACCACCGAGCTGTCCTACACCTGCACGGAGTGCGGCTTCGGCGAAACGGTCCGGCTGAGCGAGTTCAACCGCGGCAAGCTGGTCTGGAAGGTCGACTGGCCGATGCGGTGGGCCTACGAGGGCGTGATCTTCGAGCCGTCCGGTGTCGACCACTCCTCGCCGGGCTCGTCCTTCGTCGTCGGCGGCCAGATCGTCCGGCAGATCTTCGGCGGCGACCAGCCCATCGGCCCCATGTACGCCTTCGTCGGCATCAGCGGCATGGCCAAGATGTCGTCGTCGCGGGGCGGGGTGCCGACGCCGGGTGACGCGCTGAAGATCATGGAGGCGCCGCTGCTGCGCTGGCTGTACGCGCGCCGCAAGCCCAACCAGTCCTTCAAGATCGCCTTCGACCAGGAGATCCAGCGGCTCTACGACGAGTGGGACAAGCTGGAGGCCAAGGTCGCCGACGGCACCGCGCTGCCGGCTGACGCCGCCGCCTATGCCCGTGCGGCCCGCACCGCCGCCGGTGAGCTGCCGCGCACGCCGCGGCCGCTGCCGTACCGCACGCTCGCCTCGGTCGCGGACATCACCGCGGGCCACGACGAGCAGACGCTCCGGATCCTCGGCGAACTGGACCCGGACAACCCGGTCACCTCGCTGGACGAGACCCGGCCGCGGCTCGCCAAGGCCGAGTACTGGATCAACACGCAGGTCCCGGCCGAGCAGCGCACCATCGTCCGCGACGAGCCCGATGCGAAGCTGCTCGGCACGCTCGACGAGCAGGCCCAGGGCTCGCTGCGGCTGCTGCTCGACGGCCTGGACGAGCACTGGTCGCTGGACGGTCTGACCACCCTGGTCTACGGCGTTCCGAAGGTGCAGGCGGGCCTGGAGCCGGACGCCAAGCCGACGCCGGAGCTGAAGGTCGCCCAGCGCGCCTTCTTCGCCCTGCTCTACAACCTGCTGGTCGGCCGGGACACCGGGCCGCGGCTGCCCACGCTGCTGCTGGCCGTGGGGGCGGACCGGGTGCGCAAGCTGCTCGGTGGCTGACCGGGCTTCGTGGCCGACGGGCTTCCGTTGGCGGCTGACGGACGTCGTCGGGGGCTGACGGACCGGGTGGCTGACGGGCCGGCAGTGACTGACGGGCCGGCGGAGTGTCGTCGTCGGGGAGTCGTAGACACCTAGGGGTGGTCTCCGACCGACGGACGACAGCGGGACGAGAAGGGTTCGGCCCCGGGAATGACGATTCCCGGGGCCGGACCCTTCACGCTGGAGCCATGAGGGGAATCTTAGGTTTCATCATCATGATCCAGGGCGTGATGGGATTCGTCGGGCAGGTCTTCTTCGACCGGGCCTGGGGATTGCTGCCCCACTGGTTCGATCTGCCGTCGGCCGCCTATGTCGGGCTCTTCGCGGCCGGTGCGGCACTGGCCGTCTGGGGGGACGCCGACAAGAAGCGCAAGGCGAAGCGGCTGAAGGACCAGACGGGGGCCGGGGCGGTCTAGCGGCCCAGGGCCCGTTGCCGTACGGATCCGGCCTGGGGTCAGGCGATGTGCTCGTCCATCATTTCCGCGTTGAGGCGGTCGCTGAACTGGTCCATGTAGCGGTTCAACTCCCGTGACCGCAGGCGCATCCCGTACTGGGCATCCAGGTTGGCCGCGAACGCGCCCGGTGTGGGCATGCCTTCGCCCTCTATCGAGTGGCGGAACACCTGGTACAGGTCCTCGTCGGTCGGGGTTGCGGCCGGTGCCTGCGCCTGTGCCGGAGCGGGCTGCGGGGCCGCCTCCGGGGTCCCGGTGCCGAGCGGGCGCGTTCCGCCCGCGCCGTTCGGCACCGGGACCTGGGGGCCGGGCTCCGGGGCGCGCGGCGGCGGTACGGGGGCCTGCTGCTGTGCGTCGTGAGGGGGCTGGGGCTCCTGCTCCGGGACGAACGTCGGGTCGTAGTCACCCTGGTAGGTCACCTGCTGCGGCGCCGCGAACCACTGGTTCGGCAGGTCCTCGGCTCCCGCCGGATCGTGGGCCACGGCCGGATCGTGGGCCTCGACCGGCGCCTGGGTGCCGGCCGGCTCCTGGGGCTCGGCATGCTCCTGGGCCTTCGGCTCCACGGCGCGTGTCGCGGCCCGCGGGGGCGCCGGGAGCAGCTGCGGTTCGATGCCCGCGGCGGCCAGCCCCGCGGGAGCGGTCTCCGCCAGCGGCACCCCGAACCGGGCGAGCCGCAGCGGCATCAGGGACTCCACGGGAGCCTTACGGCGCCAGCCCCGTCCGAACCGCGACCGCAGGCGTGCCTGGTACACGAGCCGTTCCTGCTCCAGCTTGATCACCGCGTCGTACGACCGCAGTTCCCACAGCTTCATCCGCCGCCACAACAGGAACGTGGGGACGGGCGCCAGCAGCCAGCGCGTGATCCGCACACCCTCCATGTGCTTGTCCGCCGTGATGTCGGCGATCCGCCCGACGGCGTGCCGGGCGGCCTCGACGGTGACGACGAACAGCACCGGGATGACGGCGTGCATGCCCATGCCCAGGGGGTCGGACGCGGCCGCGGCGTTGAACGCCACCGTGGCGACCGTCAGCAGCCAGGCCGTCTGCCGCAGCAGCGGGAACGGCATGCGGATCCAGGTCAGCAGCAGATCCAGCGCGAGCAGGACACAGATGCCCGCGTCGATGCCGAGGGGGAAGAAGTAGGCGAAGGTGCCGAAGCCCTTCTTGAGGGCCAGTTCCCGCACGGCCGCGTAGGAGCCGGCGAAGCCGATGCCGGCGATCACCACCGCGCCGGCGATGACCACTCCGATGAGTATCCGGTGTGTGCGTGTCAGCTTCAGTGGCGCGGCCACCCGAGGACCCCTCCCAGTCGGTCTGTTGCGGGCGACAGCCTGGCACATGCCTACCGGTGGGCGAAGTTCCGGTAGGGGCGGAGAGGCGGAGCCGGGGCACGAGAGGGCCCGCACCGTCCACGGTGCGGGCCCTCTCCGGGCGGCGTCGGTGGGGTCAGCCGTTGGCCTTGGTGGCGGCGGTGACCGCCTCCTTGGCGGCGGCCTGTACCTGCTTGAGCAGGTCGGCGGTCTTGGGGGCGTCCGCACCCGCCAGGCCCGCGCCGTTGTAGTTGATCGACACGACGATGTTGGAGGCGCGGGCGACGACGGTGGTGTTCTTGAAGTTGGTGCCGTCCCGCTTCACGTCGTAGGTGATCGCGGTGGCCTCGTCGCCGGTGCCGGAGGTCTGGACGGTCGCGAGCTTCTTGGCGCCCTTGGTGGCCTTCGCCTCGGATATCTGCTTGGTGTAGAAGTCCGTGGCGCGCTTTTCGCCGCTGCCGACGCCCGGGTCGGAGTCGTAGCGCTGCAGGCTGGTGTCCAGCCAGCGCCACTGGGTGCCGTCGACGCCCTTCTCGTCCGCGCTGGTCCAGGAACAGGTGCCGTGGGAGGCGTTGTCCGAGGACTTGCCCCGGTCCCCGGCGGCCTCCTTCACCTTGGGCAGCATCTTCTTGATGCTGTCCTTGGAGAACAGCTCGCACGGGTTCGGCAGCGTCTTGTACTTGGCGGGCGCGACGGTCGGCGAGGGCTTGGCCGCGCTCTTGGAGGCGGAGGAGGAGGCGTCACCGGAGCTGTCGCTCTCCGAGCCGGAGCAGCCGGCGACGAGCAGCACCGGTACTGCTGCGCAGGTGAGGAGGCTGGCGAGACGCTTGGCTGAACGGTGCATGGTTCCTTCGCTGTTCGTCGTCGGGCCGGTCCGCCGGGTCGGCGGTCGGCGGGCGCGGCCGTGGTGGTGGCCGTGGGGCCCGCCCCGCCTCGCGTACGGGGCAGGGCTAGACGGCACGGTACGCGGCGCGGCGAGGTGGGTGACCGATTCATGTCGATGAGCGCAACACTTACATCGGGCGTTTCCACCTCTTGTCCGGCGACTCGGGCAAGAGGCCCCATCCGGGCTATTCGCTGAGGCTGTCGGAGAGCTCGGTGGCCAGGGAACGGGCCTTGTCCTGCAGTTCCTGGCTGTCCGGCAACATCGACTTGTCCGTGGACCACTGGTCGTAAGTGAGCTGCACGATGACGTTCGACGTGCGAAAGACCACAGTGACATCGCGGTGCACGCCGGAGTCCGCTGTGACCAATTTGTCATTGAGGAACGCCGCGTCGCCGAGGTCGTCCAGGACGCGCGGGGCGGTGGAGCCGCCGGGGTCCGTGCTCGGCTCCGTGCTGGGGTCCGCACTGGGGTCGGATGCCTGCGAGGGGCTGCCGGACGGGGCCTTGCCCGACTTCTCGGCGGCGCTCCCGCCCGGGGTGCTCTCGCCTGCGGCGCTCCCGCCCGTGGCGTCCTTTTCCTTCGCGTTGTTCGTGGCGGTTCCTTCGCCCTTGTCCTTGCCCTTGGGGGTGGACGACGGGGACGGGGCGGCGGGCGAGGGGGAGCCGGCGCCGCCGGACGGTATCTGCGCGGCCAGCTTCTTCTTGTCGTAGATCCCCTGCGCCTTGTCCTCATCGCTGGTGGCGGCGTCGTACGAGACCACGCGCTGGATGTCCAGGCCCAGGTGGCGGGTGCCCGCGGTGGTCTCGCGGGTCCAGCGGCAGCCGACCCGGCGGTCGGTGTCGTAGGTGATGTCGGCCACGCCGCCGTAGATCTTCCGGGCCTCGGCGTCCGACAGGTCCTGGCCGTCGCCGGGGAGCATGCTGCGGAGGGCCTTGCGTGAGGGCAGGCCGCAGGCCTCCGGGAGGGTCTGGTAGCGGCCGGGCTCGGCGGCCTGGCTGGAGGAGGAGGCGTCGCCGCTCTTGGCGTCGGCGGCGCCGCCCTCGGGGCTGGAGTCGCCGCTGCAGCCGGTGAGGCCTGCGGCCAGCGCCGCGGCCACCACCAGTGCGGCACCGGGTACGAACGGTTTCCGTGGCATCGCTCGCGGCTCCTTCCCCTACGAAATGCGGTTGCCGCCGGTCGGCGGCCGATGGACACAATGTCTATCGCACGTCTTGCCGCAAACGCCGGTTCGCCGTCCAAGATCAGATAAATTGTCCGGCTTTTGCGTTTTTCATAAGTTCGGGGGAATGAGGAAGTTATGCCGTACGTCGAGGTGCCCGGTGCCCAGGTACCGATCCGGATGTGGACGGATCCGGCCACGGTCGAGGGGGTCGCGATGCAGCAGCTGCGCAATGTCGCCACCCTGCCGTGGATCAAGGGTCTGGCCGTGATGCCGGATGTCCATTACGGCAAGGGCGCCACCGTCGGCTCGGTGATCGCCATGCACGGCGCGGTCTGCCCGGCGGCGGTCGGGGTGGACATCGGCTGCGGGATGAGCGCGGTGAAGACCTCGCTCACCGCCGATGACCTGCCCGGTGATCTCTCCCGGCTCCGCTCGAAGATCGAGCAGGCGATTCCGGTGGGGCGCGGGATGCACGACGATCCGGTCGACCCGGGACGGCTGCACGGCTACCCGACGGCGGGGTGGGGCGACTTCTGGTCGCGGTTCGACGGGGTGGCTGATGCGGTCAAGTTCCGTCAGGAACGCGCCACGAAGCAGATGGGTTCGCTGGGAAGCGGCAACCACTTCATCGAGTTCTGCCTCGACGACACCGGCGCGGTGTGGCTGATGCTGCACTCCGGCTCCCGGAACATCGGCAAGGAGCTCGCCGAGTTCCACATGGGACAGGCGCAGAAGCTGCCGCACAACCAGGGCCTGGTCGACCGCGATCTCGCCGTCTTCATCGCGGACACCCCGCCGATGGCGGCGTACCGCAACGACCTGTTCTGGGCGCAGGAGTACGCCAAGCACAACCGGGCCGTGATGATGGCGCTCTTCCAGGACGTCGTCCGCAAGGAGTTCAAGAAGGCGAAGCCGACGTTCGAGCCGGTGATCTCCTGCCACCACAACTATGTGGCGGAGGAGCGGTACGACGGCATGGATCTGCTGGTGACCCGTAAGGGCGCGATCCGGGCGGGCAGCGGCGAGTACGGCATCATTCCGGGCTCGATGGGCACCGGCTCGTACATCGTCAGGGGGCTGGGCAACGCCGCGTCCTTCAACTCCGCCTCCCACGGGGCCGGCCGCAAGATGAGCCGGAACGCCGCCAAGAAGCGGTTCTCCACCCAGGACCTGGAGGACCAGACACGGGGTGTGGAGTGCCGTAAGGACTCCGGTGTGGTGGACGAGATCCCGGGTGCCTACAAGCCGATCGAGAAGGTCATCGACCAGCAGCGGGACCTGGTCGAGGTTGTCGCCAAGCTCAAGCAGGTCATCTGTGTGAAGGGTTGAGACCCAGCCCTTCACCTGATCCACCGGAACCGGGACCAGCCGGCGGGCGTTGTCCTCTATGCACCCAGTAGGGGAGGGGGAGCTGACCGCGCATGGGATACCGAGAGACATACAAGACCAGATATCTCTTACGCGTTGTCGCTGCCGCCGGAGCGCTCATCGTCGCGTCAGGTTGCGCACACGGTGGTTCCGGGGGATCCGGATCCGTACGGCCGACGGCATCCTCCGACTCCTCCCCGACGGCTGGTGAGGCAGTGGGTGGCGTGGAGTCCGGCGGGACGCTGGGAGGTACGCAGGGCGAAGGTTCGTCCGGGGGCGGTGCGCAGGGGGATGACCCCACCGACGGCGACACCAGCCATGGCAACACCAGCCATGGCGGACCCAGTTACGGCGGACCCAGTTACGGCGGGGACCCTGTGCCGCCGTACAAGGTACCGCCCAAGGGGCACGGCAGACCGCCGGCGGGCGGCGGCGTGGATCCGGGCGGCGGCACGGAGGGTGGCACGTCCTCCGAGGGTGGCGAAGGCGGACGGGGCGACGAGACCTGCCCGCCCCCTGACGGCTCGCCGTCCCCGTCCGCGTCGTCCGAAGCAACGGGCTCGGCATCCCCGGAGGACACCCCTTCGCCGAGCGAGACTTGTCCGTCCCCGTCCGGCACATGAGCGGCCATCCGGCGCGCCCGCCCTCCGGGCCACCCGTAGCGTCGTCCGCACCGGCCGGTGAGGAGCGTACGGCGGCTGGCCTCCTCGGCATCGTCGTCGCCCAGGCATCCTTCCTCGTGGCCATCATGTACTTCCTGGGTGCGGTCTATATGACGGCCTACTACGGCTACTTCCGCCTGGACGCCTTCAGCCTCGGCCTCGGCTTCGCGGAGATGGCGATGCAGAGCCTGAATGTCGTCACCGCCCCGACGGCGATCGTCTGCGTCCTCGCCGTCCTGATAGCCCGTCACCTGGCTACGGCCCCCGCCCCCACCACGCAACCGGACACCGACGAGGACGGCCAGGAACGCCTCAGACGCACACTGGAGAGCGCTCTGCGAGCCGTCGCCAGGGCACACCTCTACATTGTCGGCTCCAGCCTTGCCCTCCTGCTCCTCTGGCCCTGGCTCGGTGCCGTCAGATGGGTAGCCCCACTCCTGCTGGGGGTCGGCGTACTCCTCGGCCAGAGCACATGGGCCCAAAGCCGGGCCACGGACGGGGACGCCGCAGCCCTGTCCAGAACGTGGAGCCGGGCGGTACCGGTCTTCACAGCCGGTCTGCTGGTGATGTGGGGGCTCAGCCTGGCCATCGGTGCACTGGGCGAGCAGGAGGCCCGGCAGACCGCCGCCAACCTCGACCGCCACCCCGCCGTCGTCCTCCTGAGTACCGACCGCCTCAGCCTGGCCGGGCCCGGCCTGGAGGTGAAGGACCTGGGGGCCAAAGCCCACTACCGGTACCGCTACACCGGCCTCCGCCGCCTCATCGAACGCAACGGCCGCTACTACCTCCTCCCCCTCGGCTGGACCTACCGGACCGGTCCCACCTACGTCATCCAGGACGGCGGCGACCTCCGCATTGAACTCTTCCCCGGTACCCAGGAAGAGTGCGGCGCCTGGTGCATGGAGGGGTAGGCCCTGTCGTGGCGCATACCGAAGCACGTCTGACTGCGCGTACGGGCCCCCGTGGCGCTCGCCTTCCTGCGCCGTCGCCACCATGACCCTCGAACCGCCGGTGGAATACGGAAGCCGGCGGACGTCCCGGGTCAGCGCCCCGGCGACAGCGGAGCCAGCGGACGGGTGAGCGGGACGGACCGCCCTTCGAGGGCCTTCGGCGCGGCCGGGTGCGCGAACCGCCGCGGCTCGGCGGGCACATCGCGGTCGCACATCGCCTTCGCCTCGAAGGCCCAGGTCGCGGCGTCTATCGGGCCCGGCTTGATGTGACCCGTCGCATCGAGCTGCTGGTACTTGGTCCGGTTGAGTCCGAACGTCATCTGGCGCTTGCCGTCGGGCGTCGAGTACGTCACCGTCTCGGCGCCCCACACCGAGCCGGTGTGTCCCCAGAAGCGCCCGCACACGGTGTCGATCGCCTCAATGCCGAGGCCGTAGCGCGACAGCAGATTGCCCTCTTCGTCCTTGGACTCGACGGTGGTCTGCATCTGGCGGAGTTCGGCGGGGGCGAGCAGTCGGCCGGTCAGCAGCGCCCGATAGAAGTCGTTCACGTCCTCCACCGTCGATACCAGCGCCCCGGCGGTACCGGCCCAGGACATGTCGTACGTGCTGTAGTCACGGGCCGGGTCGACCAGTCCGTAGAAGGATTCGTACATCTTGGAATGCGGCCCGGATATCCGTGCGGAGGCCGGGAAGTAGGTGTGCTTCAGCCCGGCCTTGCGGATGACCTCGCGGGTGATGTACCGCTGCGGATCCTCGCCGGTGACCTTCTGCAGCAGCATTCCCGCGATGATGTAATTGGTGTTCGAGTAAGACCACTTCTCGCCGGGCTTGCCCGTCGGCGCCGCCTGCAGGCCTAAGCGTGCGAGCTCCTCAGGGGCGAAGTGGCGGTAACGGTTGGCGTCGATGCTCTCGGTACTCCCCTTGAGGAGGGAGGGAAAGGCACCAGTGATGTAGTCGGCGATGCCGCTGGTGTGGTTGAGCAGCATCCGGATGGTGATCTTCCGGCCGCGTTCACCGGGGGCGAGGCCGGGGAGGTACCGGGCAAGAGGGGCGTCCAGATCGATCCGGCCCGCGCCGGCCTGTTGCAGCACGGCGACGGAGGTGAACGCCTTGGTGAGGCTGCCCACGCGCTGCTGCATCCGCGGCCCGACGGGGCGGTTGGTGGCGATGTCGGCGACACCGGCCGCACCCCGCCATTCGTCCCGGCCCTCCCGGACGGCCGCGTAGGCACCGTACATACCCGCTCTGGGTAGTGCTGCCAGCTTTTCGTCCAGCGCTTTGTGGTCGAGACGGCCCGGGTGGGCCGTCGTTCCTGCGGTGGCATGGGCGCCGGGCGCGGGGGCCGTTGCGGCCTGGGCCGGTGCCGCCGCTGCCACCAGCGAGAGCATCACGGCCGTGGTGGTGCCGGCGATTCGTACACGGCGGCGGCGGGCCGGGTAGGGCAGGGACATGTCTTCTCCCGTCACAACTTCCTGCTGATGCGGCCGATCACGCATGTGATCTTGTTCGCGTCGATTCTCTCGACCGGCCGTCGTCTCCGGAGTCCCCCCGCAGAACGAGCTGTCTCATCAACACTGATGACATTTGTCAGGCACCTACGAGTCCGAAGTGTGCATGCCTGCAGTGCAGTTGGCGGAACGGTGACTACCGGAACTGTGGCTGCCGAAGGGGCGGCACACTCGCCTTATCGGAAAGCATCGCTTATGCGTCTTTCTTCGGAACTGGAAGCCGCGGGAGCAAGAAGCGAGGTGCGGTGGTAAGGGCCGACGCGTGATCCAAGATCCGCAACCGATATGAAATCGCAGGTTTGAAAGAGGTTTCGGGTATCCGCGCGAGGCAAGCAAGGAGGTCATGAGCAATCCCCATGACCCCATACCCGCACATGACACCTACCAGCCCTATGGCCATAACGGGGGCGCCTATGGGCGTAACCAGAAGGGCACCGGGGCAAACCGGGCAGCATTGATCATTCATACGCTCGCGGACATCGCGGCAGGATTTCTGGGCCTCTGGATCCTGCTGTACCTGCTCGAGGCAAACCAGGGAAACGTCTTCGTCGGATTCGTGCACGGTATGGCCGACTTCCTCGCCGGCTGGTCTCAGGACATCTTCACCATGAAGCTCGAAGGCCTGCGGGTTTTCCTCAATTACGGCCTGCCTGCCGTGATTTACCTTCTGCTCGGTCATGGGATCGCTGCGCGGGTACGCCGCCTCTGACCGCATTCCGACCGGAGTTCACAGGCGTGGCCGGGCCGCCGGCGCCCGCTCGCCGTCCCGGATACCGGGGCTCGGCCACGCCTGCCACGCACCGGACGCCTCTCGCCGCCACCCGGATCAGCCACTGGCGGCCGGTCATTCATGCCGCCGGTCCGCGGTCGCCTTGGCCTGCTCGTCGGTGGCGGGCGGTCACTCGTCCGGCACGGACGGGGCGGTGCGGCACGGGCGGGGCGGTGCGGCACGGGCGGGGCGGTGCGGCACGGGCGGGGCGGTGCGGCACGGCCCACCCTGCGCATTCTCTTCGCAGAATGGGCACGTACTCGCTGCCGCATCCCGTTTCACAGAGGGTGTGCGTGCTCCGGGGGCTGATATGTCCTTCGCGCGGCACTGCCAGTACCTCCCGACAATCCCTGGTCGGCGAAAAGTACGTGAAGGAGTCGTCACCATCCCGTCGAAAATCCCGCCGGGCGACACCGTGCGATACCGGACCGTCTGCAGAAATGACCGACGGGTGGGGGTAGCCGGGCGGCCGTGGACGTGGTTTGATCTCGCGTCAATCGGAAGTTGCGAATCCGCTTCCGGGTATCAGGGGTCGTAAAACCGGCAGGAGCAGCTTTCCACCGGGCCGGCCGATACCGCTCATTGATCACCGCGAACCACCAAGTGAAGGGCCAGCCATGCGTAAGGACTCCATGCCCCAGAACGAGGCTCACGAGATCGCCGACAGCGAACTGGACAACGTCTCCGGCGGAATTCTCGGGGCCGAAAACCTGGTGGGCGGAGCACCCGCCCTGCCCGCCCTGCCTGCGCTGCCCGCTCTGGGCGGCTCGGTCTCCGGCGGCGTGAGCGGTCAGCTCGGCCCCGTCTCGGGCCACGCAGGGTTTTCCGGTGGCGCCGGCATCTGACGCCACCTTCACCCGGTGATCGCCGGTCCACAGCATTCGCCCTGCCGGGCCCTCCGCATGCCGGCGGAGTGATCACGGGCCAGGCGCGCCGGGCGGGCCGGGCGGTTCCCAGGGATCGTCGCAACGGTCGAGGTCGTCGCCATGCTCCAGCAGGTGGTGTGTGAAGAGCTGGGCGGCTGAGGGACGGAGCGGGCTGAGTGGCCTGTGAGGGCTCAGTCCCGGGGCGGTCCGGCGCAGTGTGCGCCGGGCCGCTCTTCGTATGCCGCCGGGCCGCCCATGTCTGCGTGGGGCGTGTCTTACGTGGCGCCTGCCCCGGGTGGGGCACGTGTCTGACGTGGGGCAGGCCGGCGTGTCTCAGGTGGTGCGGTGGACCTTGGAGTTGGAGGCCTGGGCGCGGGGACGGACCACCAGCAGGTCGATGTTGACGTGAGCGGGGCGGGTGATCGCCCAGGTGATGGTGTCGGCGACATCGTCCGCGTTCAGCGGCTGGTCGACGCCCTCGTAGACCTTGGCCGCCTTGGCGCTGTCGCCACGGAAGCGTGTGGTGGCGAACTCGTCGGTCTTGACCATGCCCGGGGCGACCTCGATGACGCGCACCGGCTCGCCGCACAGCTCCAGGCGGAGGGTTTCGGCGATGACATGGGCGCCGTGCTTGGCGGCGACATAACCGCCGCCGCCCTCGTAGGTGCCGTGGCCGGCGGTGGAGGAGAGCACGACGACGGTGCCCTCGCCGGAGGCGGTGAGGGCGGGCAGCAGCGCCTGGGTCATGTGGAGCACGCCCAGCACATTGACCTCGTACATCGCGCGCCAGTCGGCGGGGTCGCCGGTGGCGACCGGCTCGGCGCCGTAGGCCCCGCCGGCGTTGTTGACCAGGACGTCGACGGAGGGGTAGCGGCCGAGGCCGGCCGCGAAGGCGTCGACGGCGGCGCGGTCGGTGACATCGAGGGCGTAGGCCTCGGCGTCCGGCAGCTCGGCGGCGAGCGCTTCGATGCGGTCCTTGCGGCGGGCGGTGAGCACCACGCGGTAGCCGGCGGCGGCCAGGGCCCGCGCGGTGGCGGCGCCGATGCCGCTGCTCGCTCCGGTGACGACGGCGGTACGGACCTCGGCGGTCATGGCACTCTCCTCGGGGCGGTGGGGTCCCCCCGCTGCTCAAGGGCTCGGGGGAGGGCGGTCTGCGGCCAGGATATGCAGGCGCCCCGGTGGCCTCAGCGGCCCCTGGGGGCGTACATGATCACTGCCATTCCGGCCAGGCAGATCAGTGCGCCGGTCACGTCCCAGCGGTCGGGGCGGTAGCCGTCGGCGATCGCGCCCCACGCCAGCGACCCGGCGACGAAGACACCGCCGTACGCGGCGAGGATCCGGCCGAACGCGACGTCCGGCTGGAACGTGGCGACCCAGCCGTACGCCCCGAGCGCGATCACTCCGGCGCCGATCCAGACCCAGCCCTTGTGTTCGCGGACGCCCTGCCAGACCAGCCAGGCGCCGCCGATCTCGAAGAGGGCGGCGACGAGGAAGAGGGCGGCGGAGCGGACGAACAGCATGCGCGAAGCCTACGGAAGGAGGGGCGTGCTCCGGCCGGGGCGGGCTCCGGGCGGGCTCCGGGCGGGGTTCGACGGGGCGGGCGGGGGGCTTTCAGGGCCGGCGGGGATTCGTCGGGGTCGGGCAGGAGGCCTCCGGGGCCGGGCGGGGATTCGACGGGGCGGGCAGGGGGCTTCGGGGTGCGGTGAGCGGACGGCTGTCAGTGGGGTGTGAGAGCTTCGGGGGCATGCTGATCGAACGGGCTTACGTGGACGTTCCGGAGGGGGAGGGGACGGCCGGGGACGGCTGGCCCTGGACGGTGCCGTGTGTGCGCCAGCTGGCCGACGAGGGGCTGGCCTTCCGCGCTCCGGTCACTTTTCTGGTGGGGGAGAACGGTTCGGGCAAGTCGACGCTGGCCGAGGCGCTGGCGGAAGGCTTCGGGCTGGATTCATATGGCGGATCGGCGGGATACAAGTACGCGAGTTCGCGGGAAGCGTCGCTGCTCGGCGGTCTGATGCGGTTCGATCCGACGCGGGAGGGGCGCCGGATGGTGCGCGGACCGCGGGTCCGACGGCGGGGGTTCTTCCTACGGGCCGAGACGGCGCTGGAGGCGCTGAACGGGGAGCGGAGGTCGAACCGGCTGTCCCGGTCCCCGGACGAGATGAGCCACGGGGAGGGCTTTTTGCTGGCCTTCCGCGAGCGGTTCTCGCAGCAGGGCCTGTATGTGATGGACGAGCCCGAGGCGGCCCTGTCCTTCTCCTCCTGTCTGGAGCTGGTCGGGCTGATGGACGAGTTGGGGAGCGGCGGCGCGCAGATCATCTGCGCCACGCACTCGCCGCTGCTGACGGCACTGCCCGGCGCGGCGATCGTCGAGGTCGGCGAGCACGGGATGCGGAGCGTGGAGTGGGCGGAGCTGGGGCTGGTCGACCACTGGCGGCGCTATCTCAACGATCCCCGGGCGTATCTGCGGCATGTGCTGGAGGGGTGAGGGAGGTGGGCCGGCCCGTGCCTATGGAGTCGCCGTCCTCGGGCGCGGCGCCGGTCCAGTGGAGGAGGGCGGAGCGTAGCGCCGCGGCGCGTGCGGCGGGGGCCGTGGCGTCGGTCGCCCAGGCGATGTAGCCGTCGGGGCGGATGAGCAGCGCCGTGCGGCGGCCGCTGCGCCAGGAGGCGGTGATGACACGGCCGGCGGCGGGCCGGGGGCAGTCCTCCTTGCGCGGCGGAGTGTGGGGGATGCCGGGCTCGTCGGCGGGGGTGAGGAGGACGAACGTCCCCTGGCGCAGGAGGGCGTAGAGGCGGCTGCCGTCGGCCAGGTGGATGTCGGGGGCGCGCCGGCCGGCGAGGGGGTGGGCGCCGTACCCGGCCGGGTAGGCGATGCCGATGCCGGAGATGGCGCGGATCGCGTGGCCGGACAGCGGCCGCAGATGGTTGACGAGCCGGGCGGCGAGCGTGCGGACGGCGCGTCCGGGGGCGGTGTGCAGCAGGGCGAGCCGGATGAGGGCGCCGCTGCTGCGCAGCACCTGCTTGCCCACCGGGTGGCGCTCGGTCTGGTAGCTGTCCAGGAGGCTGTCGGGGGAGTGGCCTCGCAGCACCGCGGCGAGCTTCCAGCTGAGGTTGGCGGCGTCCTGGAGGCCGGTGTTCATGCCCTGGCCGCCGGCGGGGGAGTGCACATGCGCGGCATCGCCGGCGAGGAACACGCGGCCCACGCGGTAGCGGGGGACCTGGCGCTCGTCGCTGTGGAAGCGGGAGACCCAGCGGACTTCGGGGACGTCGTACGCACTGCCGAGGGCGAGCCGGGTGAACTCGCGGACCTCGTCGAGACCGACGGGCGCGTCGTCGTCGGCCTGGCGGTGGCGGTTCCAGCCGATGACGCGGTACCAGCCGTCGCCGAACGAGCCGACCAGGGCGAAGGCGTCGCCGTCGGCGGTGACGGTGAAGGGGGACTCGGGCTCCCGGCTCAGCCGGATATCGGCGAGCACCAGGGAGCGGATCACGGACTTGCCGGGGAACGGCAGGCCGAGGGCTTCGCGGACGGTGCTGCGGACGCCATCGGTGCCGACGGCGTAGGCGGCGCGGATGCTGCCGAGGCCGTCGGCGGTACGGAAGCGCATGGTCACGCCGTCGGCGTCCTGATCGAGGCCGAGCACTTCGGAGTCGTAGCGGAAGACGACCCCGGCCCGGCGGGCCCGCCGCTCCAGCACCCGCTCCACCTCGAACTGCGGGGTGATCAGCACGAACGGGAAGCGGGAGCGGAGCCGGGTCGCATCGAAGGTGGCGTCCCCGAACAGGCGGATGGCGGGGACCCGGTGGCCGCCGGCGACCAGCTCGTCGGCGAGGTCCCGGGCGTCCAGTTGCTCAAGGGTGCGGGCATGGACCGCCAGGGCTCGGGTGAGGTTGCTGATCGTGGCGGGACGGCGCTCCAGGAGCGTGACACCCAGGCCCGCCTCGGCGAGGTCCCCGGCGAGCAGCAGGCCGGTCGGGCCCGCGCCTACGACGATGACGTCCGTGTCGCGGGGCGTCCGATCGCGGGCGTCGTGGTCGTGGCCGTCGTGACCGGGCTTGTGGTTCATGGCATCCATGGCTTCCGCCTCCTGTGCCTATGTCTATGCCTTTGTCTGCGCCTGTGCCGGTTTCTGCTTCTGCGCCGTGCCTGTGTGGGTGTCTGCTGCTGCCTGCGCCTGCCGCAATGCCAACGCATGTTGGTCAACGCTTGTTGGCAAGCGTAAGGCGAGCGGATCTGGTGTGTCAACAGGTGTTGGCCTACAGTTGTTGACATGGCCGAACACGCTCCCTCCGCCGCCGATGCCACGCCTGTCACGCCCGCAGCCCCTGCCGCACCCGACGGCCCGGCGGACCCCGCCCGCCCCCGCCGCTCCGCCGCGACGCGCGCCGCGATCCTGGCCGCCGCCCGGGACCGCTTCGCCGCGGACGGCTACGAGCGCGCCACCATCCGCTCCATCGCCAGGGACGCGGACATCGACCCGTCGATGGTGATGCGCTACTACGGCAACAAGGCCGGTCTCTTCGCGGCCGCCTCCGAGATCGAGGTGCACGCCCCGGACCTCACCCACGTGCCGCGTGACGAGGCCGGCGCCCGGCTCGTGCGCCACTTCCTGGAGCGCTGGGAGTGCGATGAGACGCTGACCGGCATGATGCGCGTCGGCGTCACCAACGAGGCGGGCGCGCAGCGGATGCGAGGCGTGTTCGCCGAACAGATCAAGCCGGTCCTGGCCGCGGTCTGCCCGGTGCCCGACGAGGCGCCGACCCGCGCCGCGCTGATCGCTTCCCAGATACTCGGCATGGCGCTGTGCCGCTATGTGCTGCACATCCCGCCGGCCGTGAACCTCAGCCACGACGAACTCGTCGCCTGGCTGGCCCCCACCGTCCAGCGCTATCTGACGGCCGAACAGCCCTGATGTCCCCGAACGGCCCTGATGCTCCAAGGGCCATGACGTCCGGCAGTCCTGATTGCCGAACAGCTCTGAGGGCCCCGGCGGCGGCCCGAGTCAGCGGGCGTAGGCGGTGGGAGAGACCCCGACGGTGGCACTGACGTCGCGGATCAGATGCGCCTGATCGCTGTAGCCCAGCTCGGCGGCGAGCGCGGCCCAGTCGACCTCCGCGTCGGACGCGGCGCGCTCCAGGGCCTCGTGCACCCGGTAGCGCAGCAGTACCCACTTGGGGCTGACCCCGACGTATCCGGCGAACAGCCGCTGCAGGGCCCGTACGGACATGCCCTCGGCCTGCGCGAAGTCCGCGACCCGGCGGATCGTGCGGTCCGTGCGGATCCGGTCGGCCAGCCGCATGGCGAGGTCGGTCTGGGCGAGGATTCGGGGCCCGGCCCGCACGCGGGGGATCAGAAACGCGTCGAGCGCGGCCACCCGCGCGTCCTCGTCGTCCGGCTCCAGCACGGCGGCCGCGGCGTCGGGAGCCGCGGTGTCAGGGGCAGCGGTGCCGGTGGCCGCGGTGTCGGGGGCCCCGAACACCGCCGCCAGCGGCAGCCGGCGGTCCGTCCAGTCCGTGGCGGGCCGCTCCGGGGTGAACGGCCGGAACCCGCCGGGCCGGAACTGCACCCCGCACACCCGCCCGCGCCCCGTCAGCTTCTGCGCGAACAGCTCCAGCCCGACGCCCGCGACCTCACCGGAACCGGGCCGGTCGGCGTACCGCTGGAAGACGAGGTTCACGCAGGGGTGCGGAACGACATGCGTGGCGTACGGCTCGGACAGGTCCCAGTCGATCAGCCAGTAGTGCTCGACATAGGGGCGCAGCGGCGCGGCGGGGGTGCGGCGGCGGAACTGCACCCGCGTGAAGAGTCCGGGGGCGTCGACGATGCCCCGGGTATCGCGCCGTGGAGCGGCCATGCCTGGATTTTAGGGGGTGCCGGAACGGGCTGCCGGGTGCCCGGTCTGCCGGGTGCCCGGGCTGTCGCATTTTTTCAAGCCGCCGCCGGCCGCGGCCCGTAGCGTCATCGCCATGACCGACATGCAAGACATTACGGATGAAACGTCCGCGAAGGAAACATCCGCGAACGAAACACGACCGGCCCCCGCGGTCTCACCGGCCCCCGTGCCCCCACCGATCAGTGCGCTGCTCGAAGCGGCGGCCGGCGCGGCGCTCCCCGTACTGCGCGGGGTACGCGACGACCAGCTGGAACTGCCCACGCCGTGCGCCGAGTACGACCTGCGGGCGCTGCTCAACCACCTCTTCCAGGTGGTCGTCGCCTTTCAGACGCCGGCCGCCAAGAAGGACGTCGACTTCAGCACCACCCCCGACCGGCTCGGCGAATACGGCGCGCGGTGGCCCGACCGGTTCGCGGACGAGACGGCGCGGCTGGTCGAGGCGTGGGCGGCGCCGGGCGCGGAGGACGGCCTGACCGGCGGCATGAACCTGCCGGCCCGGACCGTCGGCGCGATGGTGCTGCTGGATCTGACGGTGCACGCCTGGGATGTGGCGCGAGCGACCGGCCGGCCGTACGCACCGGCCGCCGGGTGCGTGGCCGAGCTGCGGACGCTGGTCGCGCAGATGGCCCCGACGGCCCGGAAGATGAACGTCTTCGGCGACCCGCTCCCGGTCCCGTCCGGCGCCTCCGCTCTCGACGCGCTGCTGGCGGAGACCGGCCGCGACCCGTATTGGACGGCCGGCTGACGGGCCGTCGGCCGCCGCCGGGCAGCACCCTGGCCGGCCAACGCCTCCGCCCGCGCTCGGCCACCTGGCTCGAACGGGCCCGCACGGGATTGCCGTCGCCCCTAGCCTGGTCCACGACCCGGCAGCCGGCAGACCGAGGGGAGGCAGCCGCGGATGGACGAGCGGCGGATGAACGAGCAGCCAACGGGTGAGCAGCGCACGGACGAGCAGCCGATGCCCCCTGACCGGCTCCCCGAGGCGCTGGTCGATTTCTACGGGCTGGCGCCGCTGTCCCGTGAAGGCGGGCGGTTCCGGCGTACCTGGGCGGGCCCCGAGCGTGCCGACGGACGGCCCGAGGGCTCGGCGATCGTGATGCTGCTGACCGCCGAGCCGGGCGATTTCTCCGCCCTGCACCGGCTGCCCACCGACGAGATCTGGCACTTCTACCGCGGTGATCCGCTCGCCCTGTTCCTGCTCCCGGAAGACGGTGGTGCCCGTACGGTCATCCTCGGCCCGGACGTGCTCGGCGGGCAGCACGTCCAGTTCACGGTGCCGGCCGGTACGTGGATGGCCGCCGAGGTCGCCGACGGCGGCTCCTGGACGCTCTTCGGCTGCACGATGGCGCCGGGTTTCACCTTCGAGGACTACGAGCACGGGGACGCCGCCGAACTGGCCGCGCGCTTCCCCCGGGAGGCAGCGCGGATCGCCGCCCTGAGCCGACCGTGACCGAAGGGTCCATGACGGACCCGACGGTGACCGACCCGTCCACGACGGACCCGACCGTGACCGACCGGTCCACGACGGACCCGCCCACGACCGAACCGAAAACGAGGGGTCGACCATGACCGAGACCGCACCCGACGCCCCCGGCCACTCGCCGCTCCCCGGCCAGTCCCCTCATCCCAGCGACTCCCCGCTCCCCGGCCACTCCCCTCACCCCGGCCTCCCCGACCTCCGCGGCCAGGTCGCCCTCGTCACCGGCGCCGCCGGCGGTCTCGGCCGCGGTATCGCGCTGCGGTTCGCCGCCGCCGGGGCCGCCGTCGTGGCGCATTACCGTACGGGCGCCGAGGCGGCGCGGGACCTGGTCGAGCGGATCGAGTCGGAGGGCGGGAGCGCGCTGGCGCTGGCCGCCGACCTGGCCGCCGAGGAGGAGTGCCACGGCCTGGTGACCGAGGCGGCCGGCTGGCGCGGGCGGCTGACCGCGCTGGTGAACAACGCGGGGGTGCAGCCGACGCAGGAGCTGGCGGGGATGTCGCTCGCGGACTGGCGGGCGGTGGCGGACGTGAACGTGCACAGCGTCTTCGCCTGCACCCAGGCCGCGGCGGCCGTGATGCGGGCGGGCGCCGGAGGGTCGGTGACCCATATCGCCTCCATCGAGGCGGACCGGCCGGCGCCGCGGCATGCCCACTACTGCGCGTCGAAGGCGGCGGTGGTGATGCATGCGCGCACGGCGGCTCTGGAGTACGGGGCGTACGGCATCCGCGTCAACAGCATCTCGCCCGGTCTGATCGACCGGCCCGGTCTGGCAGGGGACTGGCCGGAGGGGGTGCGCCGCTGGCAGGCGGCGGCACCTGCCGGGCGGCTGGGCACGCCGCAGGACGTGGGCGATGCCTGCGTCTTCCTCGCCTCGCCGATGGCGTCCTGGATCACCGGGCACGATCTGGTCGTGGACGGCGGTGTGTCGGCCCGCCCCACGTGGTGAACGGCGGCCCGGCACGGCGCCCCGGCCGGGCACCGCGCCCCGCCCGGGCCCGAACCGTTACGGCCAGACCAGGCAGTACGCCTGGTGCCCCGCTTCGTGCAGCCGGTGGCTGAAGTCCTGCCACTCGTGCAGCAGCTGGTAGACGGTGAAGGCGTCGCGCGGGCCGCCGCGGTCGGGGACCGTGGACCAGATGAAGGCGGCCGCGCCGACCGACTCCTCGCCGACGCCGCGCAGCGGGTCGACCACGGTCATCGGAAGCTTGACGACGGCGTAGTCGGGGTGGAGGACGACCAGTTCGAGCGGCGGAACCTTATGGAGCGGTATGCCCTCTATACCGGTGAGGACCATGGCGGCCATCGTCTCCGGCTTGATCTTGCTGAACATGCCGCCCATGCCGAGCTCGTCACCGCCGAGCTCTTCGGGGCGCATGGAGACGGGGACACGGGCCGCCGTCGCGCCGTTGGGCGCGCCGAAGTACCTGTACGTCACCCCCATGCGGCCGCCTCTGATCTCCCCGCCCGTGGTCTCGCTCGTGATGTCCTCGCGCGTGGTCTCGCCCGTGGTGTCCTCGCGCCGGTGACGGCCGCGCTGGGCGCGCTCGGGACCCCGGTCATTGGTTCCCTCGCCCAGTTCGCCACCGCGATGCATATCTCCACCCGACCACTCGCAGCCCCAGCCGCGCAACCCGATCATCGTCTCAGAGACCTCCCCCGTCACCGGCGCGTGAAACGCCCGGCCGCGCGCCCCCGTGCGCCTCTGAGACCATTGCTTGCGTGACTTACTCGTACGTCGGCCCAGTTTCGCAGACGAGTGGGGGCTGACGCCCGGTCGAAAGCGAGAGGAATCAAAAAAGGAGCGAGGGTGAACCGAGCGGCGCCCGCAGGCGTATCGCGAGGAAGATTCCCGCCTCCCTAGTCAGCAGGGCCGCGCCCGAGCGCCGCCCACCCGCCGTTTATGCAGGTCAGGATCACAGTGCCTTTTCCGTATGAAGCCCCTGTTTCGCAGTCGCTCTTCGACCGTGCGTCCGCCGTGACGCCGGGCGGCGTCAACTCTCCGGTGCGGGCGTTCCGCGCCGTGGGGGGTACGCCCCGGTTCATGGTGTCCGGTACCGGTCCGTACCTCACCGACGCCGATGGCCGTGAGTATGTCGACCTGGTGTGCTCCTGGGGGCCGATGATCCTCGGCCACTCGCACCCCGAGGTGATCGCCGCGGTCCAGGAGGCGGTCGCCCGCGGTACGTCCTTCGGTACGCCCGGCGCGGGCGAGGTCGAGCTGGCCGAGGAGATCGTGGCCCGGATCGAGCCGGTCGAGCAGGTGCGGCTGGTCTCCAGCGGCACCGAGGCGACGATGTCGGCGATCCGGCTGGCGCGCGGGTTCACCGGCCGGCCGAAGGTGATCAAGTTCGCGGGCTGCTACCACGGGCACGTGGACGCGCTGCTGGCCGCGGCCGGTTCGGGCGTGGCGACCCTCGGACTGCCCGACACGCCGGGGGTGACGGGGGCGCAGGCCGGCGACACGATCGTGCTGCCGTACAACGACCTCGAAGCGGTGCGGGCCGCGTTCGCCGCGCACCCGGGCGAGATCGCCTGTGTGATCACGGAGGCGGCGCCGGGCAACATGGGCGTGGTGCCGCCGCTGCCGGGCTTCAACCAGGGCCTGAAGGACCTGTGCGCCGGCAACGGGGCGCTCTACATCTCCGACGAGGTGATGACCGGCTTCCGCGTCAGCAAGGCCGGTTGGTACGGCATTGACGGGGTACGTCCGGATCTGATGACCTTCGGCAAGGTCATGGGCGGCGGCTTCCCGGCCGCGGCCTTCGGCGGCCGTACGGACGTCATGGCGCACCTCGCGCCGGCCGGCCCGGTCTACCAGGCGGGCACCCTGTCCGGGAACCCGATCGCCACCGCCGCGGGCGTCGCGCAGCTGCGGCTGCTGGACGACGCCGCGTACGAGAAGGTCGACGCGGTCTCCGCGGAGGTGCGGGGCCAGGTCACCGCCGCGCTGGCAAAGGAGGGCGTGGCGCACCGGGTCCAGACCGCGGGGAACATGTTCACGGTCTTCTTCACGGACGCCGAGGTGACCGACTACGACGCCGCCAAGGCGCAGGAGTCGTTCCGCTTCACCGCCTTCTTCCACTCGATGCTGGCGCAGGGCGTCTACCTCCCGCCGTCCGCCTTCGAGTCGTGGTTCGTCTCGACCGCGCACGACACGGCGGCCGGCGAGCGCATCGCCGCCGCCCTGCCGGCCGCCGCACGTGCCGCGGCCGCGGCGACGGCCTGAGGACACCTCCGGCGCACGGGCCGGCGACCGCTTGCCGACGACTGAATGAATGGGTGACATGAGCAGCGAAGACATCACCGTGGTGCATCTGATGCGGCACGGCGAGGTGCACAACCCCGACGGCGTGCTCTACGGGCGCCGGCCCGGCTACCACCTCTCCGAGCTGGGGCGGAAGATGGCCGACCGGGTGGCGGAGCACCTGGCGGGGCGGGACATCACGCACGTCGTCGCCTCGCCGCTGGAGCGTGCGCAGGAGACCGCGACGCCGATCGCCGGGGCGCACGGCCTGGAGCTGGCCACCGACGAGCGGCTGATCGAGGCGGCCAACGTCTTCGAGGGGAAGACCTTCGGGGTCGGTGACGGTGCGCTGAAGAAGCCGGGCAACTGGAAGTACCTGACGAATCCGTTCCGGCCCTCCTGGGGCGAGCCGTACCTCGAACAGGTCGTGCGGATGATGGCGGCGCTGGGCGCGGCACGGGACGCGGCGCGCGGGCACGAGGCGGTGGCGGTCAGCCACCAGCTGCCGATCTGGATCGTGCGCAGCTTCGCGGAGCGGCGGCGGCTGTGGCACGACCCGCGGAGGCGGCAGTGCACGCTGGCCTCGCTGACGTCGTTCACCTTCCACGGCGACAAGATCGTTTCGGTGGGGTACAGCGAGCCCGCGCGCGACCTGGTTCCCTCCCATCTTCTGGCCGGCGCCAAACCGGTCAAGGGAAAGGCCAAGGCTTTTGGTGCCTGACGGCGCATCACTTGGCGGAATGTCATATGCAGGCGAAATGACCTGTCCAGGCGAATGACTCGTCACCCCGACGCTCGACATGCCCTCCTCTCCGATGTCCGTTTATATGGATATCGAGTTCGGCGAGCACGGATGGGGACGAGGGTATGCGCGCGATCAGCCGGCGAAAGCTGCTGGGCATGGGAGTCGGTGCAGCCGCCGCGCTGGGCGTCGCCGGCTGCTCGTCGACGGACTCGGACGGCGCGGGGGCGGACAGGCAGCGGGTCAAAGGGTCGGTCCAGGCGCGGGCAAAACTCATCGGTGACGGTTCGACAGCATATTCCGGCGTGCAGCCCCATCAGCCCAAGGCGCCGGAACGGCTCGAACCCGGTCAGACCCCGCCGCAGTTCGTGGTCTTTTCCTGGGACGGGGCCGGAGAGGTCGGCAACGGCCTCTTCCCCCGTTTTCTCCAGCTCGCCAGGGATCACGGTGCGGCAATGACCTTCTTCCTCTCCGGCCTGTATCTCCTGCCCGAATCGCAGAAGCACCTCTACGACCCGCCGAACAACGAGCAGGGAGCCTCCGATATCCCCTACCTCAGCGATGTCCACATCAAGGAGACCCTGAGGTACGTGCGCGAGGCCTGGCTGGACGGCCACGAGGTCGGCACCCACTTCAACGGGCACTTCTGCGGCAACGCCCCGACCTCGGTCAAGCACTGGACACCCCGGCAGTGGCAGTCCGAGATCGGCCAGGCGATGGACTTCGTCACACAGTGGCGCACGAACACCGGCTTCACCGATCTCGAACCGCTGCCCTTCGACTACCGCAAGGAATTGGTCGGCGGCCGCACCCCCTGCCTGCTGGGCCAGAAAAACCTGCTGCCCACCGCCCAGGAACTCGGCTGGCGGTACGACGCCAGCTCGCCCGGCGGAATGCAGATGTGGCCGAGGAAGAAGCGGGGCCTGTGGGACTTCCCGCTCCAGCTGATTCCGTTCCCGGGGCACGGTTCCCAGGTGCTCTCGATGGACTACAACATGCTCTTCCACCAGTCGAAGAACTCCACGCAGGCTCCGCCGGCCAACTATCCGGGCTGGCGGCAGCAGGTCACCGACGCCTACATTTCCGGATTCCGCCGGGCCTACGAGACCAATCGCGCGCCGTTCTTCATCGGCAACCACTTCGAACAGTGGAATGGCGGCATCTATATGGATGCCGTCGAGGAAGCCCTCAAGCACATTGCCAATGAGCAGAACAAAGATGTCCGTCTGGTGTCGTTCCGGCAGTTCACCGACTGGCTCGACGCACAGGACCCGCAGGTGGTGAGCAGGCTCCAGGAGCTGCCCGTCGGAGCGCGGCCGGGCGGCGGCTGGAAGTCGTATTTGTCGGCGGTCTGACGGATACCGCCGGGGGCGGCGGGCCGTCGGAGGGGGGCGCGGAAGATCCGGAATGGGCCCATGCGAAACTTTTCACATGAGTGCTTGCCGCGCCCCACGCCGCCTCACGAGCCGCCGCCGCATCGCCCTGCTCGCCGCAGGGGCGGCGGCCGCGTCGCTGACGCTCAGCGCCTGCGGCGACGGCGCCTCCGGCGGCTCCTCCCAGACCCGGTTCGTCCAGGGCAAGAACGGCATCGACACCGTCACGAAGGACGAGCGGCAGCCGGCCCCCGATCTTTCGGGTGAGACCACCACCGGCAAGAAGCTGGACATCGCCGACTACAAGGGCAAGGTCGTCATTCTCAACGTCTGGGGATCATGGTGCGGGCCCTGCATCGCCGAGGCGCCGAACTTCGCCAAGGTCGCGAACGAGACCAAGAGCAAGGGCGTCCAGTTCGTCGGGATCAACACCCGCGACTCCGAGAAGTCGCAGGCCACCAGCTTCGAGGAAGAGCACAAGGTGCCCTACCCGAGCCTGTTCGACCCGACCGGCCGGCTGATGCTGCGCTTCCCCAAGGGCAGCCTCAACCCGCAGTCCATCCCCTCCACGATCGCCGTCGACCGGCACGGCAAGATCGCCGCCCGCTCGATCGGCCCGGTCACCGAGGCCGACCTCCGCAAGATGATCACCCCGCTGATCGCCGAGAAGTGATCACGTGATCGCGCTCGCCGCCGCCGCGGAAAACCAGACCGTCCTCAACGGGACCCTGCTCGCCGCCGTCCCCCTCGCACTCGTCGCCGGACTCGTCTCCTTCTTCTCGCCCTGCGTGCTGCCCCTGGTTCCGGGCTATATGTCGTACGTCACCGGCGTCACCGGCACCGACCTCGGCGAGGCCCGGCGCGGCCGGATGCTGGCCGGCGCCGCGCTCTTCGTCCTCGGCTTCACCGCCGTCTTCGTCTCCGGCGGCGCGCTCTTCGGGTTCGCCGGCCAGACCCTGCAGCAGTACAAGGACGTCGTCTCGCGGGTCCTCGGCGTGCTGATGATCCTGCTCGGGCTGGCGTTCGCCGGTGTCCTCAAGCGCTTCGGACAGCGCGAGGTGCGCTTCCACATGAAGCCCGCGATGGGACTGGCCGGCGCGCCGGTGCTCGGGGTGCTCTTCGGCGTCGGCTGGACGCCGTGCCTCGGCCCCACCTTCGCCGCCGTCAGCGCCCTCGCGTACTCCGGCGCCAGCGCCGGCCGCGGTGCCCTGCTCACCGTGGCGTACTGCCTCGGCCTGGGCGTGCCGTTCATCGTCGTCGCGCTGGCCTTCCGCCGGGCACTCGGCGCCTTCGGCTGGGTCAAGCGGCACTATCTGTGGGTGATGCGGATCGGCGGCGGAATGATGGTCGCCCTCGGCATCCTCCTCGTCACCGGCATCTGGGACAGCCTGATGTCCGAGCTCCAGAGCTGGACGCAAAGCTCCACCGTTGGGATCTGATTGATGGCCACCAAGACCGACACCCCCCGCGACCCGGGCTCCGCGGCCGAAGCGGGCAGTGATCTCGGCGCGGCCGGATCCCAGCTCTCCACCGCGCCCACGGAAGACGTCACCTTCCCCTCGCTCGGCCCGCTCGGCTGGGCGCGCTGGTTCTGGCGGCAGCTGACCTCGATGCGGGTCGCGCTGCTGCTGCTCTTCCTGCTGTCCATCGGCGCGATCCCCGGCTCGCTGATCCCGCAGACCAGCGTCGACCCGGTCAAGGTCGACCAGTTCAAGGCCGACCACTCCACCCTCGCGGGCATCTACGACAAGCTCGGGATGTTCCACGTCTACAGCTCGGTGTGGTTCTCCGCGATCTACCTGCTGCTGTTCATCTCGCTGATCGGCTGCATCGTGCCGCGCAGCTGGCAGTTCGTCGGACAGCTCCGCGGCCGCCCGCCGGCCGCCCCGCGCCGCCTGACCCGGCTGCCCGCGTACACCACCTGGCGCACCGAGGCGGACCCCGAGGAGGTCCTCGGCGCGGCGCAGCGGCTGCTGAAGAAGCGGCGCTTCCGTGCCCACCGGGACGCCACCGCGGTCGCCGCCGAAAAGGGCTACCTGCGCGAGGTCGGCAACCTCGTCTTCCACGTCGCGCTGATCGTGATGCTGGTGGCGTTCGCCGTCGGCAGCCTGTGGAAGTCCGAGGGCAACAAGCTGATCACCGAGGGCGACGGCTTCGCCAACAGCCTCACGCAGTACGACGAGTTCAAGTCGGGACCGTTCTACGACACCGACGACATGGACCCGTTCGGCTTCAAGCTCGACCGCTTCGACGCGACGTACGAGCGGACCGGGCCGCAGCGGGGCACCCCGCGCACCTACCGGGCGCAGATCTCCTACTACCTGGGCGCGGACGGCAAGCAGCACCACACCGCCATCGAGGTCAACAAGCCCCTCGACATCGCGGGCAACCGCGTCTACCTGCTCTCGCACGGCTATTCCCCCGTCGTCACCGTCAAGGACGGCCGCGGCAAGACCGTCTTCCACGGCGCCACGGCCTTCCTGCCCGCCGACCCGAAGAACCTCACCTCGACCGGTGTGGTGAAGGTGCCCGGCGCGCAGACCAAGGAAGGCAAGCGCAACCAGCTCGGCTTCCAGGCGATGTTCGTCCCGACGTTCGGCGGCCGCGGCACCGGCTCGATGTTCTCGCAGTTCCCGGCGCTGGACTTCCCCGTGCTCTCGGTCAACGCCTACCACGGTGACCTGGGCCTGGACTCCGGCCTGCCGCAGAGCGTCTACAAGCTGGACACCAAGCGCCTGAAGAAGTACCAGGACGGCAAGGGCGGCATCCTGAAGAAGATGCTGCTGCCCAAGGACCGCGTGGACCGGCACGCGGGCGGCTCCAAGAACAAGGCCGCCGTCCGCGCCGCCGAGGCACAGACCACGATGCAGCTGCCGAACGGCGAGGGCTCCATCACCTTCGAGGGCGTCAAGAGCTGGGCCAGCTTCAAGGTCTCCCACCAGCCCGGCAACGGCCTGGCGCTGACCGGCGCGGTCGCCGCCCTGCTGGGCCTGGCCGGGTCACTGTTCATCCAGCGCCGCCGGATGTGGGTCCGGGCCGAGAAGGGCGCCGACGGCGTCACCGTCGTCGAGATGGCCGGGCTCGGCCGCAGCGAATCGGCCCGGCTGCCGGAAGAACTCGGCTCGCTCGCCGGGGACCTGTTCCCCCAGGCCCCGCCCGCCCCCGACGCCCCAGCCCCCGATACCGAAGACCCCGCGGAGCCCACTGACTCTGACGGACCTGCTGACCCCTCCGAAGGAGCGCGCGCGTGAACATCGCGGCCGCAGCCAACGAGACACTGGCGCACAACAGCAACCTGCTGGTCTATTCCGCGATGGCGGTCTATACGCTCGCCTTCCTCGCGCACATGGCCGAGTGGGTGTTCGGCAGCCGCAGCAAGGTCGGCCGCACCGCCGCCGCCCTGACCGCACAGTCCACGGCGTCCGTGACGGTCTCCGCCCGGAAGTCCCAGCAGGGCGGCGCCACCGCCGTACTGGAGCGGCCCGAGGTCGTCACCAAGTCCGTCGCCGGCAACCGCGACGTCCCCGACGGGCCGGGCGCCGCGGGCGACACCGAGAAGGGCGACCTCTACGGGCGGATCGCCATCTCGCTGACCGTCCTGGCCTGGGCGCTGCACGTGGGCGGCGTCCTCACCCGCGCCCTGTCCGTGGAGCGTGCCCCCTGGGGCAACATGTACGAGTTCTCCACGACCTTCGCCGCGGTCGCCGTGGGCCTCTACCTCCTGCTGCTCGTGCTCGGGAAGAAGGTCCGCTGGATCGGGCTGCCCCTGGTCACCACCGTCCTGCTCGACCTCGGGCTGGCCGTCTCGGTGCTCTACACCGCCAGTGACCAGCTGGTGCCCGCACTGCACTCGTACTGGCTGTGGATCCACGTCAGCTGCGCGATCATCTCCGGCGCGGCGCTCTACCTCGGCGCCGTCTCCACCCTGCTCTTCCTCTTCCGCGACTCCTACGAGAGCAAGCTCGCCGACCCCGCGGGCAAGCAGCCCGGCGCCTTCGCCTCGTCCGTCCTGGAGCGCCTGCCCTCGGCCGCCTCGCTCGACAAGTTCGCCTACCGCGTCAACGCCACCGTCTTCCCGCTGTGGACGTTCACCATCATCGCGGGCGCCATCTGGGCCGAGGCCGCATGGGGCCGCTACTGGGGCTGGGACCCCAAGGAGGTCTGGGCCTTCATCACCTGGGTCGCCTACGCCAGCTACCTGCACGCCCGCGCCACGGCCGGCTGGAAGGGCCGCAAGGCCGCCTACCTGGGCCTGATCGGTTTCGCCTGCTACCTGTTCAACTACTACGGCGTGAACATCTTCGTGACGGGCCTGCACTCCTACGCGGGAGTCTGACCCGGTCCGACGCGATCCGGCCCGGTCCCACCCGGTCCGGCCCGGTCCGGTCCGATCCGCACACCCCCCGGTGCCGTACGGGACGCCTCCACACGAGGGCGTCCCGTACGGCACCGTCGTTTCCCGGGGAGAGAGGGACATCCGGCCGGCTACCGCCGCCTGCGCCGCCCCCGCTCCTGGCGCGGCGGCTGCTGCCCCGCCCCCGGCAGCGTCGGCTTCGGCAGGTTCGCCACCTCCCACTGCGCCTCGACCAGCTGCTCGGCGGTGTCACGGGGCAGCCGCGGCGGGCGGGGCGCCCGGTGCCGGAAGCCGAACGCCGAGGTCAGATCGCCGAAGGTGGCCCGTCGCCAGTCGCTGATGTTCGGCTCTTCGACACCCGTCCAGCACTCCAGGAACTGCAGCACCGAGGTGTGGTCGAAGGGATCGCCGGCGGCCCAGCCGCCCACCGTCCACGGCGAGATGATCAGACACGGCACCCGGAACCCGCCGCCGATCGGCAGCCCCCGGACGAACTCGTCCTTGGTCCCGGCCGGCGGCACCGGCGGCGGCACATGATCGAAGAGCCCGTCGTTCTCGTCGTAGTTCAGGATGAAGACGGTCTTGGCCCACAGCCTCGGGTTGGACGCGATCGCCTCGATCTTCCGCGCGACATAGTCGGCGCCGGCGGCCGGCAGATAGTCCGGGTGCTCGGACTGGTGGCTGGTCGGGATCAGCCACGACACGGCCGGCAGCCGGCCGGCCCGGGCATCGTCCTCGAACGTCCCGGCCGGCTGCGCCCGCATCCCGCGCTCGTACAGCGGCTCACCCGGCTTGGCGTCCCGGAAGGTCTGGAACTGCTCCAGCAGGTTGCAGCCGTAGTCGTCCTCCTCCTGGTAGACCTTCCAGCTGATCCCGGCCGCCTGCAGCCGCTCGGCGTAGGTCTTCCAGCGGTACGGCTTGGGCGCGGTGTTGTTCAGCACCGGACCGCCCAGCGTGCCGCCCGGGTCGAGGGTGCCGGTCATCCAGTACAGCCGGTTGGGCCAGGTCGGACCGAAGACCGAACAGAAGTAGTTGTCGCACAGCGTGAACGCCTCGGCGAGCGCGAACTGGAACGGGATGTCCGCACGCGTGTGATAGCCCATCACATACGGTCCGTTGACCCCGTCGGCCTTACGGTGCGCGGGCAGCCAGCGGTCCATCTTGCCGCCGTTCCACGCGTCGTGCTGCACCGACCAGGCATGGCTGGTGGAGGGGATGGCCTGGGCGCTGGTGGTGTGCGTGTTGAGGCGGAACGGCAGCAGATAGCCGTCCGGGTTCTCCGCGTCCGGCTGATGGAAGACGGACCGGCCGTCCGGCAGCGTCAGCGCGTCCGGGTCGGCGAAGCCACGGACGCCGCGCAGGGTGCCGAAGTAGTGGTCGAAGGACCGGTTCTCCTGCATCAGCATCACGACGTGCTCGACGTCGTGCAGCGAGCCGTGACGCGCCGGTCCGGCGGCGACGGCCTTTTGCACGCTGGGCGGCAGCAGCGACAGCGCGGCGGCGCCGCCGACCGCGCCGGCCGCCGAGCCGAGGAGTCTGCGTCGGGTCATGTCGGGCATATGTGCCACTCTCCCTGAGTCGCGTGAGCCCTCAGTGGGCCGACATGACTGTGGCGGCGGGCGAGTTTCCCGGGCAGGGGGAGGTTGCTGAACGACGCCTCAATTGGCTGTGAACGATCGAGAGTTGGCCGGGGACCCCTACGTCCCGTACGTCACCCGCACCAGTGCCCGCCGGACCGAGTGGCGGCCGGATTTACGCGTCCGGGAAGGTGTATCAGGACATGCGGCCGAGGCCCGGAGTTCCCCCGGGTGCCGGGTAGGGACGCTCCTCGGGCAGCAGCGCGGCGGCTGCCGCCATCTCCCCGGCACGCACCAGCGCATGGACCTCCCGGGCCAGCGGCGTCACATCCGTGATCGCCACCGTCCACTCATCGGCATACCGGCGCGACGCCTCCCCCGCCAGCCCCAGCTGCAGCGACCGGTACGGCAGCGCCCGCAGCCGCAGATCCCGCTCCGGATCCCACTGCACCCGCGCCGGCGCCCCCTTCAACTCCCGCCGCCAGACCGCGCGGTCAGCGTGCTCGCCCGGCTCGTAGTGCGACAGACAGGCACGCCCCAGCGCCCAGTCGAACCCACCCCGCTCGATCTCGACGGCGAGCACGGTCTCCTGGTCGGCCTTGGCGCCCCAACCGCAGCGGTACATCATCCACAGGAACGACGGCTTGATCCATGTCAAGCAGTGTTCGTAGTCCTTTCTGGTTCCGGTGCGCACTGCGAGTGACCTTGGCCCGTCTTGCGTGTCCACAGTGAAATGTCGCTGCTCGTCGCGACGGCGAGAGTCTGCCCGGAGGGGGAGAAGCCGGCTGCCCGGAATTCGGAGTAGTCCGCGTGGAAGATGTGCCACCACCGCTCGCCGTGGGGGCCGGAGTGAGGCAGCCCGCCGTCACGGGAGAGCAGGACCCGATCATTGGGCCACGCCGGGGTGACGACCTCCAGATACCAACCGTCTGCGGTGGTGGTGTGGAGTCCTCCGCCGAAGAGCCCCGCTATGTGTACCCGGCTTCCGGTGATCGGTCCCAGGCCAGGGCAGGACAAGTCCGGCGCGCTGTCGGGAGTATCGTCCTCGGGGTCGGGTTCGCGGTCCCTGGCGATCTTCTCCCCGGTGACGGCGTCGAAGAGGCCGTGACCGTCGCGTGAGACGACCATCACCAGATCGCCGCGGTCCTCGGGATGCGACGCGAAGCCGATTCCGAGGAGCCCGCCGACGGGGACAAGGGCAACGGATTGCCAGGGTTCGGGTGCAGGCACCATGGGGGCTGCGAGGAGCCGTTCCCGCATCGCCTGTTGGTAGGCGGAGAGCTTTGGTTCAAGATCTGGCATGTCGACCGGGGGCGTCTTCTCCGTTGACTTCGTCACGGCCCTCATGATCCACGCTTCGGCGCGCTTGCCCAGAGGGTTGCCCCAAGAGCGGTCGCTCGACATGCCCCGGCCCCGTCTGCCGTCACTGCCCGCGGGTACGGTCGCCTTGATGTCTGTTGCCGGCCGCTGCCTGCCTCGGCGGTCTGCGCTACCGGGTTGGCGGTGTTGAGGGAGTGGATACGGGCATGCCGTCTGATGCTGAGCGAGGCACAGGAGAGAGGTTCACGTCGGGCGCCGCTACACAGGTGTTGGCCGCGGCGTGTCAACGGGCGGGGCTCGACGGCGACGGAGCGCGCCTGATCCGCTTGGGAGAGAACGCGCTGTTCCGGCTGGCTGCTCACCCTGTGGTGGTGCGGATCGCCCGGTCGGCCGAATACCTGGACTCGGCCCGGGGCGAGGTTCAGGTGTCGCGCTGGCTGTCGCGCGAGGGCTTCCCCGTGACACGCGTGGTTGAGGACCTGGAGCAGCCCATGGTCGTCGACGGCCATCCGGTGACGTTCTGGCACCTGATCGAGGAGGGGGACCGCAAGGCAACGTACGGAGAGTTGGGCGCGGTCCTCCGGGATCTGCACTCGCTCAGCCTGCCGGACACGCTGAATCTTCCTCCGTACCCCGTCCTGGACCGGACCGACCGACGGATCAATGCGGCAGTCGACATACCGGAGGACGACCGCGCGTTCCTGCGGAAGCGCGCGTGTGAGTTGCGGGACCGTGTGGCGGACCTTCGGTTCGAGTCCGAGAAGGGGCCCGTACACGGGGACGCTCATGTGCAGAACCTGATGGTGGACCGGAACGATCAGGTGATCTTGATCGATCTGGAGCGGTTCAGCTTCGACCACCCTGAGTGGGACCTGATGGTCACCGCCACCGAGCATCACAGCCTGGGATGGCAGACCAAGGAGCAGTACGGTGCCTTCGTCGGTGCCTACGGGCGGGATCTCCGCACGTGGTCGGGCTTCTCCACCCTCCGCGCAGTGCAGGAATTCAACATGACGACATGGCTCATGCAGAACGTGTCCGAGAGCGCCGAGACGGCTGCGGAGTACGCCCGTCGTATCTCCTCGCTCCGGAACGAGGACGCACCGCGCGACTGGACCCCGGGGTGACCTCGGCTACTCGTCGTCCAGCCGGTTCATCGCGTCCCGTACCTGCCCGCTGAACTGCTGGACGGCAGGGTGCGTCCCGTACGCGGACACCTCACGCTGGAAGTCGCCCACGTACCGCTGGAACCGAGCGGACTCCAGGGCGTCCCCGGCTTCGACAGCGAGACCGGCGGTCGTCACGGCGGCGTCAAGGTCGCCGTTCAGCAGTTGGCTCTGTGCGAGCACCACGCGGCAGAACCCGAGCGTACGGGCGTATTTGGGGTCGGTGAGTTCGACAGCGCGTTCGGCGAAGCGGACGGCTTCGGCGCCCTGTCCGAGATCGCGGAAGCAGTGGCAGAACTCCCCGATCAGCTCGGCTTCGTCCATGTACGAGAGCCATTCGGGATCGTCTGCGCCCTCGGCACGCTCGAAGAACCTCTCGGCCTCGCTCATCGCGCGGGCAGCACCCTTGTGGTCCTGGGCCGTGGACAGGGCACGTGCCTCATGGGCGGAGAACAGGGCCATCGCGCGGGGCGTGGAGCCGGCCTTCCCCCCTTCCACCGACGCGCGGGCCAGCGTCAGAGCCCGGGGCACCTGGCCCAGGTAATTGGCCTGGTGGCTCATATTGGCCAGGATGCGTGCACCCATCATGCGGTCGCCCGCCACCTGGGTCAGCCGCAGCGTCGAGAGCATGTAGCGGTCGGCAAGGGCATGGTTTCCGCTGTCGTACGCGGTCCAGGCGAGAAGCTGTGACATCTCCGTTGCGGCCTGGAACAGCGCCTCGCCCACCTTGGCGCTGTAGCTGGCTCCCAGCAGGGGCAGTACGTCTTCCCGGAAGTAGTGCCGGAACGCCTTGTGCGCGTGTCCGCCGCCGAACTGGAAGTCCAGCTGCATGAAGAACCCCGCAGCGGTCCGGATCGCGGCGACGTCACGCGTGCCGACCCGTCGAGTAGCGGGGGCATCGGTGGGCATACCGTCCGGGCGGGAGACGAGCCACGAGAGGGCAGCGGACTGCACGTCGGCGTCCGGAAGCTGGGGTTCGTCCGACGGCCCGTCCTCCGGACGCCGGTGCGTAAGACCGTCAAGGGCGCTCAGCGTCTCGGCCAGCGAGTCGGCGTATCCCATGCCGACCGTGGGCGTCGGGGCCTGCGCAGCACCCGGGAATCCCAGATCTTGCGGCGTGACCCTCCGCCGTAACTTGTCGCTCAGAGCCTCGGCGACGAACACGGCTGTCTGCCGCTGGATGCCGCTGCCGTCCAACCATCGCTGAACGGCAACGTGCGTCGTCCCGAGGTGTTCACCGTGCCGCTGCGCGACCTCGCGGACTCGTCTGGCCAGTCCCTTGTTGGAGGCTCCAGCCTCCGTCATGACGGTGGCCAACTGGTGGTTGGGTTCTCTGCTCACGTTCTGCTGGCACCCCCGGCGTCACGTCAAGTGTTCATCGTGTCACACCAGATTTGGCCGTAGGGGGTTCATCGCGAACCCCCTGGAGCGAAATCTTGAACCCCTCGTGTGCACATGAACCCCCGCATGAACGCTGCCTCTTGGCCAAAGACGGTCGTTGACTGTCGAGACAAGACACCCCGGCGGTGCGTGACGGCACCCCGGGGCATGGCCAACCTGATGGAAGCAGGTCGACATGCGGAACCATATCGCCAGGGCTTTCGAGTTGCTGCTGAAAGTCTTACTGCCCGCTCCGGGGCACCACCGCGCGGTGGGGACGAGCCCAGTGGTGGGCTGCGTGGACACGCCGACGATCAGTTTCAGTGTGCCGCGGGTCCCTGACCCGCACCTCTGGGGCCCGATCCGCGGTGAGGACGTTCAGCTCGTCCGCCCCTACCTCGTTGCCCACGAGCAGCAGGTGCAGCGCCGGGCCGAGCCGGGCTGCTACGCCGGTTCACTGTGCGACTCGCAGTGGATGGCGGTGACATTGTGAGCGCCAATCCGCGCCTCCTCCCGTGGCCCGGTCCGGCCGGACAGCGCTCGTACCTGGCGACCGACGACGGCAATAGTCCGCTCTCACAGCTCGCCGACGAAATGGAAGAGGTCCAGCTCCAGACGGGCGCCGAACTGCTCGACCACGCGGCGAAGATGCTCGAAAACCAGAAGGCCAACGCCCTGGAACTCCGATTCCTGAGTGCCCGGTTGTGTGAGGCACTTCGGGACGCGCTGAGGGTGGCTGAGAGCAGAGGCGAACGACTGCCCGAACCCGGTGACGAGGATGCCGAACGGCGGGGGCTGCCGACGTCTGCGAGCGGGACAAGCGGATGAGCCGGACCGCACGGGAGACACCGGGATGGGAGATCACGCCGGTAGCGAGCAAGTCAGTGAACCGTGGACCGGACGGACGGATGGCGTTGACGCTCCAGATCACCCGCCATGGAGGCCTTGTCGCAACCGCTCCGCTGCGGCTGACCGTAGCTGAGGCGGAGCGGGTCCATGCTGCGCTCTGTCATGCGCTCGACCAAGAGCCCGTGCCCGACGATGCGCCGGAGTGCCGCAAGCCGATCCAGTACCCCGGCCGCCGACAACGCTTCTGACCCCTGCCGGCTTGCGACCGGCCAGAGGCGCCACGCGCAACAACCGCAGACATGACGCCGGACCACCCCTCAAACCCTGGCAGGCGCGGGGTGGTCCGGCAGGGGATCGCTCCCAAACGATCACGAACCCTGGTGCCGATGGTACCGGGGCCCTCGTGGGCTCTGACCTGGGGTTTTGATGCTGGCCGCTGAGCCTCGTCCGTCTGCCACTGTCGATCACCGCTGGTCGCCCTCGGGCACCCTCGCACGGCCCAGGGAAGGCCCGGAGCTGATCACGAGGGACCGGCTGGTTGATCGACGGCGGCCTGCATCACCCGTCTGCACTGCGTGGATCGACAGCGAGCGGTTGCCCGCTGAGGCTCGGAGTGACACGGGGGCCGTGCGTTGCCTGTTCAGGAGCCAGCCAGAGGTGACTGTGGCACGACAGGTTCCGCAGCCCTGAAAGAAGGAGAAGGTGCCTTCACATGTCACACCGCACTGCCATGGTGCCGGAAGCCACCTGGGTGGCCCGGTGGGCGGGATCTCTGCTGTGCCTTGTGGTGGCCGGTATCCACGTTGTGGACCAAGGCGGCATCACGGCAACGAGGGACCCCTCTTACATAGGCATCGCCTACCACGTCCTGGAGATCGCGGCTGTGGTCGCGGCGGTACTGCTTCTCCTCGGCCTCATACGAATGGGATGGCTGCTGGCGGTCGGGGTCGCCCTCGGCCCCCTGGTGGGCTACATCCTCTCCAGATGGTCAGGGCTGCCCGACTACAGCGATGACATCGGCAATTGGACAGAGCCGCTTGGGTTGGTCAGCCTGGCCGTCGAAGGAGCCCTGCTCCTGTTGTCGGTGCCGCTCTTCGTGCGGAGCTTGCGCCCGGAACCAAGAGCTTCCGGAAGCATCGGAGACTAGTTTGGAAGATCGCGTATGCGGATGCCGTCTGACCTGGTGAGACGCTGACCTGTGCGTTCCTGGGGCGCTCACCGGCGTTCCCTGCCGCTTGCTGCCGGATCGGGCACGTAGGGGACACGTGCGGCCTTGTGCCGCGCCTGCGCCCCGGAACCCCCAGCGCGGGGGAGTACGCCTGATAGACGGTGATGGTCGTGTCGGTGTGGAGGGCGCGGATGCGGCGGGGCGGTCCGGTGGGGCGGGCAGAGGAGTGCGCGGTCTCTGCGGGGGCGCCAGGGCTTCGGGGGTGGTGCGCATGGCTGGTCATCCGGGCGGAGGGCGGGGGGTGCGGGCCAGTGAATTGCGGGGCGGGGGAGCGTCGGGGGCTTCTGGACAACAAACGAAGGCCCAGGCCTTTGACCTGGGGCTTCGTCGTGGAGTGGGGGCGGTCGCACGGACCGTCGTGTGACGCCATGCGACGGGTCATCAACACCCGTCTGTGGTAACACTTTTCCTGAGGGACGTGATTGCGTCGGTGAGACGCGTTGAGGTGAACGGCCTTCACCCGGCAAGGCTGAACAAGGGGGAATCGCGTGACGTCAGCAGATCCGGAGGGGCAGGCGTGGAATACGTCTGCCGACGCCGAAACCACACCCGGGGGCTCGCCGCCGCCTCCGGTCCCGCCGCAGCCGCCGGCTGCCCCGCCGCCCGCTGCCGACGTGTATCCCGATGTGCCGCCGGCGGCCCCGGCGCGGCCGGCCATGGGGGTCAGCCTGCGGGTCAGCAGGCGGCTGCTCTGGGTCGGTGAGGCCTACTACCCGCTGCACAACATCGCCCGGGTGCACACGCTCACCATCCACCCCCGGCGCAAGGACGCCGTCCTGCTCTTCGTGAAGCGGCTGCTGATCATCGGGGTGGTGGTGACGCTCCTCGGCCTGCTCGCCGGTCTGATCGACTCGTCCAGCGGATTCGGAAGCAGCGACAGCGGCGGTTCCCCCGGGCTCACCGCGCTCGTGGTGATCATCGCGCTCGGGTCGCTGATCTATTGCCTCGTGGAGATGCTGAAGGTACTCGGCGCGCCGTCACACTACGTCCTGGCCGTCGAGACGTCCGGCCCCTCGACCGCCGTGGTGACCAGTCCCGACCAGGCCCAATTGAGGCGGCTCGCCCAGCAGATCGCCGATGCGATCGAGAACCCGAAGGCGGAGTTCGAGGTGCGGGTGGACACCATCACGATCAGCCCCAAGCACTATTACTTCGGAGACAACGTCAACATGTACGGCGGCACCGGCAACGTAGGGATGGCGGGCTGATGAGCGGCGGAGACCAGCACTACTACTTCGGCAGCGGCGACCACGTCACCATGCACGGTGGCTCCGGCAACGTCGGCATCGACAAGCGTGTCACTCCGGCTCAGGAGCTGCCCCCGGCGGTCCAGGAGGCCCTTCGCGAGCTCCTGGTCCTGGCCCGGGACCTGCGCGCGCAGGTCCCGCCGGTCAGCGCCGACGCCCTCGACACCGCGCTGCCTGCGCTCCGCGTCGAGTCGGACGTACCACCGCAGGAGCGGCACCGCGCCCTGCTCGCCGTCGCGGGCATCGCCGCGACCGCGGGCACGCTCGGCACGCCGATCGTCGAGGTCATCAACAAGATCCTCGAACTCATGGGAGCGAAGTGAGTCCCCGGGGGTGACGGTGCCGGTGCCGGTAGGGGGCCCGCCCGTGCCGGCCTGCGTGCCCGGAGGACTTGCCCTCGGCTGCTCACTCCCCCCCGATGTCCTCCCGCCACAACTCCGGCCGTTCCCCGATGAAGTCCCGCATCATGGCCGCGCACTCGGGGTCGTCCAGCAGCACGATGCGGACGCCGTGCCGGGCCAGCCAGTCGTGGCCGCCGTGGAAGGTGCGGGCCTCGCCGATGACGACGCGGGAGATGCCGAACTGGCGGACCAGGCCGCTGCAGTACCAGCAGGGGGAGAGGGTGGTGACCATGGTCGTGCCGCGGTAGCCGGGCCGGCGGCCGGCCGCGCGGAAGGCCGCGGTCTCGGCGTGCAGGGTGGGGTCGTCGTCCTGGACGCGGCGGTTGTGGCCGCGGCCGAGGAGGGTGCCGTCCGGGCCGTAGAGGGCCGCGCCGATCGGGATGCCGCCCTCGGCGAGACCGGTGCGGGCCTCGGCGAGCGCCGTTGCCAGCATGGCGCGGGCCTGTTCCTGTACATGGGCGGGGTGGCCGGCCGGGTCGCCGTGGCCGCCGCTGTGGCCGCCGAGGTGCCCGTCGACGTGGCCGTGCGGGCCGAGCTCGTCGCGGTCCCGGCCCCCGTCCTGCGTACGGTCCATACGGTCCATGCCGTCACCGTACGCCGGGCCGCACGCTCAGGGAGTCTCTTCGGGGCCGTTGGCGGTACCGCCGTTGGCCGTACCGCCGTTCGCCGTACCCCCGTCCGCGGTGCCACCGCTCTTGCGCCGCAGCTCCTCCTCGCGGCGGCGCAGGTCCGCCTCCCAGTCCTTGAGCAGCGCCTCGTCCTTCTTGTTCTCGTGCTGGAGGGAGCGAAGGAACTCGGGGTTGTCGTCGGGCGCGACGAACTTCGTGCGGTGGTTGCGGTGCCAGGCGGAGGGCGTGGAGCCGCCGTCCGCCGCCGGCTGCCGCTGCTTGCCCGCCACCAGCCAGGCGACCGGGCCGACCAGCACCTCGCCGAAGAGCAGGATGATGATCACCCAGATCACCTTGGGCAGTCCGCGCACCTGGGACTCGGGGGTGTTCAGGCAGTCGATGAACGCGTAGATCCACAGTGCGAGCACCAGGAGGAACGGCAGATACCTGAGCATTGCGGACGAGCCCCCTGCACACGACGGCGGGCCCGCGGCGGGGCCCGGTGACCCGTCCAGGGTAGTGCGTACCCGATACTGGAGGGCATGGCTTACGACGATCTTCGCTCGTTCCTGCGTGCACTGGAGCGGGAGGGTGACCTGAGGCGCATCAAGGCCGAGGTCGACCCGTATCTGGAAGTCGGCGAGATCGTGGACCGGGTGCAGAAGTCCGGCGGCCCGGCGCTGCTCTTCGAGAACGTCAAGGGCTCGGCGATGCCGCTCGCCATGAACGTCTACGGCACCGACCGCCGGCTGCTCAAGGCGCTGGGCCTGAAGGCCTACGAGGACATCAGCGGCAAGATCGGCGGACTGCTCAAGCCGGAGCTGCCGCAGGGCTTCGTCGGCGTACGCGAGGCGTTCGGGAAGCTCGCGGGCATGGCGCACGTACCGCCCAAGAAGATCAAGGAAGCGCCCGTCCAGGAGGTGGTGCTCCGGGGCGACGACGTCGATCTCGACCAGCTCCCGGCGCTGTTCACCTGGCCCGAGGACGGCGGCTCGTTCTTCAACCTGGGGCTGACGCACACCAAGCACCCGGAGACCGGGGTGCGCAACCTCGGTCTGTACCGCCTGCAGCGTCACGACAAGCGCACCATCGGCATGCACTGGCAGATCCACAAGGACAGCCGCAACCACTACCAGGTCGCCGCCAAGCGCGGGGAGAAGCTGCCGGTCGCCATCGCCTTCGGCTGCCCGCCGGCCGTGACGTATGCCTCGACCGCGCCGCTGCCCGGCGACATCGACGAGTACCTTTTCGCGGGCTTCCTCCAGGGCAAGCGGATCGAGATGGTCGACTGCAAGACCGTGCCGCTGCAGGTCCCGGCGCACGCCGAGGTCGTCATCGAGGGCTGGCTGGAGCCCGGCGAGATGCTGCCCGAGGGCCCGTTCGGCGACCACACCGGCTTCTACACGCCGCAGGAGCCGTTCCCGGCGCTGACCATCGACTGTGTGACGATGCGTAAGCGGCCGCTGCTCCAGTCGATCGTCGTGGGGCGCCCGCCGACGGAGGACGGGCCGCTGGGCCGGGCGACGGAGCGGTTCTTCCTGCCGCTGCTGAAGATCATCGTCCCGGACATCGTGGACTACCACCTGCCGGAGTCCGGCGGCTTCCACAACTGTGCGATCGTCTCGATCGACAAGAAGTACCCCAAACACGCCCAGAAGGTCATGCACGCCATCTGGGGCGCGCACATGATGTCGCTGACCAAGCTGATCGTGGTCGTGGACGCGGACTGCGATGTCCACAACCTTCACGAGGTCTCCTGGCGGGCGCTCGGCAACACCGACTACGCCCGCGACCTCACCGTCGTCGAAGGCCCCGTCGACCATCTCGACCACGCCTCCTACCAGCAGTTCTGGGGCGGCAAGGCGGGGATCGACGCGACGGAGAAGTGGCCCGAGGAGGGCTATACGCGCGACGGCGGCTGGCCGCACATGGTCGAGTCCGACCCGCGGACGGCGGCGATGGTCGACCGCCGCTGGAAGGAGTACGGACTCTCATGAGCAGTGCATCCGCCGCGGTCCCGCAGCCGGGCCGCACCAAGGCCTTCCTGCGCCTGGTGATGATCGAGCACTCGGTCTTCGCGCTGCCCTTCGCCTACATCGCGTCCCTGACCGCGATGTACGAGTGGGACCGGCACATCCACTGGGCGCGGCTCTTCCTCGTCACCCTCGCCATGGTCGGGCTGCGTACGTTCGCGATGGCCGCGAACCGGATCATCGACCGCGAGATCGACGCCCGGAACCCGCGCACCGCACACCGCGAACTGGTCACCGGCGCGGTGTCGGTGAAGTCGGCGTGGACGGGCGCGGTGATCGCGCTCGTCGTCTTCCTGGGCGCGGCGGCGCTGCTGAACCCGCTGTGCCTGGCGCTGGCGCCGCTCGCGGTGGTGCCGATGGTGGTCTATCCGTACGGCAAGCGGTTCACGGACTTCCCGCAGGCGATCCTCGGCCTGGCCCAGGCGATGGGGCCGATCGGCGCCTGGCTCGCGATCACCGGGTCCTGGTCCTGGGACGCGGTGATCCTCGGCCTCGCGGTCGGCATCTGGATCGGCGGCTTCGACCTGATCTACGCCTGCCAGGACGTGGAGACGGACCGTGAGGTCGGCGTGAAGTCGGTGCCGGCCCGCTTCGGCATCCCGGCCGCGATCCGGGGCGCCCGCGGCTGCCACCTCGTCACGACGGCGCTCTTCGTCTGGTACGCGCTGGCAACCGGGGCGGGCGTGTTCTTCTGGCTGGGCCTGGTGATCGTGGCGGCGGCCTTCCTGTACGAGCACACGATCGTGAAGCCGCACGACCTGACCCGGCTGAACCGGGCGTTCTTCCAGGTCAACGGCTTCATCGGGATTGCGCTCTTCGTGTGCGCGCTGCTGGATCTGCTGGTGCGGGGGCTGACGGTGTGACGGCTTCGGGCCGGTTCTCTCAGCCCTTGCTCAGCGGCCAGGCGATCAGCCGCGGATAGGTCCACAGCTCACCGCGGTTCGCCTTCACCGTGCCGATGATCGCGCAGACGATGCCGGCCAGGGCGTAGCCGCCGAAGATGACGATCAGGGTCAGCAGCGGGACCGCCAGGCCGGAGCTGTTGCGCTGGGCGTCCGTTTCGGCGGCCGCGGCGAAGATGACGGCGCTGGAGAAGTAGAGCACCGTGCCGAGCGCCGCCATGACGGCCTGGGTGATGCCGAAGTTCATGGCCTGGGTGGCGTGGTGGCGGACGTACGGGTCGTGTTTGTGGCGGTCGTTGCTGCGGACGGACAGCGGGAAGATCCAGCCGAGGAGGGCGCCCAGCCCGCAGCACATCGTCGAGCCCACGGTCACGGTCAGCAGCGTGCCGAGGTGGGCCCACATGGCGGGGCCGGTCGAGGGCGCGGGGGGCGGGGTGCCGGGGCCGTAACCGGGTCCTGGCGGCTGCTGTTGGGCGCCGGGGTAGCCGTAGCTTCCGGGCCCGTGCCAGCCCTGCTGCGGCGCCCCGTACCCCTGCTGCGGCGTCCCGTACGGATCCTGTGGGGTCCCGTACCCCTGCTGTGGTGCCCCGTACGGCTGCTGTGGTCCGCCGGCCGGAGGGCCGTAGCCGGGCTGGTGGTAGTCGGACATGGTCTGCTCACCCCGTATGTACTGCGTATCGCGGCCGCCTGCAGCGCGCCGCGCCGTGCCACGGCGCCGTGCGTGCTGCGAGGCCGTGCGCGCGCCCGTGAATCCCGTTCATGACGAGGCTACGTGACGGGTCGGACACCGGCCCCGGCAAGGTCGTCGCCGCGAAGGCGCTCCCGGAAGACGAAGGCCGCCAGCACCCCGCCGATCAGCCCGAACAGATGCCCCTGCCAGCTGATCCCGTTGTCGGACGGCAGCGCGCCCCACAGGATCGAGCCGTAGAGCACACCGATGACCAGGCCGATGCCGATGTCGAGGGCGCTGCGTTCGATGAAGCCGCGTACCAGCAGATAGCCGAAGAGGCCGAAGACGACGCCCGAGGCGCCCGCGGTGTTGCTGTCCGGCGCGGCGGTGAGCCATACGCCCAGCCCGCTGGCGAGGATGATCAGCAGGACGACCGCGAGCAGGCGGCGCACCCCGCTGCGCAGCGCGGCGACGAAGCCGAGCAGCAGCAACGGCAGGGTGTTCGCGGCGAGATGGGCGAAACCGAAGTGCAGGAAGGCGGCGGGCACCACATCGAGGAGTTCGGCGGGCTCGCGCGGCTGGATGCCGAAGGTGTCCAGGCTGCCGCCGGTGGCGACGTCGACGCCCTCCAGCAGCCACAGCAGTGCGACCCAGCCCAGCATCAGGCAGAGCGCGGGCTTCGCGCGTGATCTCATCTCCGGCCGTCCCTTCTCGTCCCCCGGTGGGGCGGCCCTCGGCGGGGCCGCGCGCGGGGCGCACAGGTAAGAACGGCCGTGGTGGGGTCCGCGGTTCCGCCGGATAGGCTCGATGCGTGGAGCCGCCGCACAACGACACCAGTAAGCAGGGCCCCGGCCGACGCCGTCCGTGGGTCGTGGGGATTTCCGGCGCGTCCGGGACGCCGTACGCGGCGTCCGTATTGCGCGGGCTGCTCGCCGCCGGGGAGGCGGTGGATCTGATCGTCAGCCGGGCGTCGCGGCTGACTCTGCTGGACGAGACCGGCATCGCCTTCCGGGATGCCCACTGGCGCGTCGACCTGCGGGAATGGCTGGCGCGCGGGGCGGACGGCAAACCGTCGACGTTTCCGGTGACGGAGGCGGACCTGGCGGATGTGCGGTACTGGCCGGCCGGGGATCTGGCGGCCGGGCCCTCGTCGGGTTCGTATCCGGTGAAGGGGATGCTGATCGTCCCGGCGAGCACGGCGTGTGTGGCCGGGGTGGCGCTCGGGCTCTCGAAGGATCTGCTGCAGCGGGTGGCGAGCGTGACGCTCAAGGAGCGGCGGCGGCTGGTGGTCGCGGTGCGCGAGACCCCGCTGAACGGTCCGACGCTCAAGCATCTGGTGACGCTGGACGAGGCGGGCGCCGTGGTGCTGCCCGCCTCACCGGCGTTCTATGCGGGGGCGACGCACATCCAGGATCTGGTGGACTTCGTCGCCGGCCGGGCGCTCGATGCGGCCGAGGTGCCGCACGGGCTCTACCGGCGCTGGGAGGGGGAGCTGCGGGGCGGCTCCAAGGAAGCGGAGGAGGCCCCGGACGCCGGCTAGCGCTTCTTCGCTGCGGCGGCGCGGCCGAAGAGGCGGGTCCGCGGTGCCGCGGCCCGGTGGGCACGTGAACGATTGGCCTGGTCCTGCAGCTCACGCATGCGGGCGTAGGCCATCTCGATCGAGTACACGGTGACAACTCCTGAGATCGTCTGTGATTGTCGCGATTGGCTGAAAGATTCACAGGGTTAAGGCCCTGTATGCCTTAGATTCTACATGCAGAACCCGAATATGCGTAAAGATTGGAAGGCTTGAGGGCATGGACGCGGTGGACAGGCAGCTCATCCAGGCACTTCGCGAGAACGGCCGGGCCTCGTACGCGGAGCTCGGCCGGCTCGTCGGCCTCTCCGGGCCCAGCGTCACGGACCGGATCAACCGCCTCGAAGCGGCGGGTGTGATCACCGGCTACCGCGCGACGGTGGACGCCGCCTCGCTCGGCCTCGGCGTCACGGCGCTGGTGGGCATCTCGCTGTCGGACGCCACCGACCACGAGGACGTCGCGCAGCGGCTGCGCGACCTCGAGGAGATCGAGGACTGCTGGTTCATCGCCGGCGACGACTCGTACATGCTCAAGGTGCGGGTGGGGGACGTCGACGGGCTGGAGCGCACCATCCGGCGGCTGTCCGGCACCAAGGGTGTCTCCCGTACGCGCACCACGATCGTGCTCTCCACCAAATGGGAGAACCGCGTCGGCCAGCTGCCCGAAGAGGCGGAGTAGGGCGCGCGGGGCGGACAAGCCCGGTCAGCCCGGTCAGCCGGGGAGGACGAGCAGGCCCCGCCGGGCGGCGCGAGCAGGCCCGCCGGGCGCCGGGCGGCGCCCGGGAGCGGACGGGCGCGCCAAGGGGCCCCCGTCCGCCCCTGCCATGGGGGAGTACGCTCGTCGGAGCCCGTTTCCGGCTCCGGACAGGCACCGGAACGGCACCGAATACGGCAGAGACTGGGAGGCGACCGGATGGCTGCGTCGATGGATGTGGGCCTCAAGCGTGAGCTGGAGGCGAAGGTCCACGCCGGGGAGCGGCTGACCCGCGAGGACGGTATCGCCCTCTACGAGTCCGACGACCTGGCGTGGCTGGGCGGCCTCGCCCATGAGGTGCGTACGCGCAAGAACGGCGACGTCGTCCACTTCAACGTCAACCGCCACCTCAACATGACGAATGTGTGCACCGCGTCGTGCGCCTACTGCTCCTTCCAGCGCAAGCCGGGCGAGAAGGACGCGTACACGATGCGCATCGAGGAGGCCGTCCGCCTCGCCAAGGCGATGGAGAACGACAACCTCACCGAGCTGCACATCGTCAACGGGCTCCACCCCAACCTGCCGTGGCGCTACTACCCGCGCTCGCTCAGCGAGCTGAAGAAGGCCCTGCCGAACGTCTCCCTCAAGGCCTTCACCGCCACCGAGATCCACCACTTCGAGACCATCTCGGGCCTGACCGCCTCCGAGATCCTCGACGAGCTGATCGACGCCGGCCTGGAGTCGCTGACCGGCGGCGGCGCCGAGATCTTCGACTGGGAGGTCCGGCAGCACATCGTCGACCACCGCACCCACTGGGAGGACTGGTCGCGGATCCACCGCCTCGCCCACGAGAAGGGCCTCAAGACCCCCTCGACGATGCTCTACGGGCACATCGAGGAGCCGCGCCACCGCGTCGACCACGTCCTGCGGCTGCGTGAGCTCCAGGACGAGACCGGCGGCTTCCAGGTCTTCATCCCGCTGCGCTACCAGCACGACTTCGTGGACATGCAGGACGGCAAGGTCCGCAACAAGCTCCAGGCCCGTACGACCATGGCGACCGGCGCCGAGGCCCTGAAGACCTTCGCGGTCTCCCGCCTCCTCTTCGACAACGTCCCGCACGTGAAGTGCTTCTGGGTGATGCACGGCCTGCAGACCACCCAGCTCGCGCTGCAGCACGGCGCGGACGACATGGACGGCTCGGTCGTCGAGTACAAGATCACGCACGATGCGGACAACTACGGCACGCCCAACAAGCTGACCCGTGAGGACCTGCTCGACCTGATCCGTGACGCCGGCTTCCGCCCCGTCGAGCGCAACACCCGCTACGAGGCGATCCGCGAGTACCCGGGCCCCGACCCGGACCGCCGCGAGTCCCCGCAGCCGATGCGGGTCTGACCTGCGCGGAAGCGCTGCCGGCGGCAGAGTTAGGGTCCGGGTCATGGACGTGCGTTTCGACCTGGACCCTTCCGTCACCCCCGGACTCCGTGACGGGATATGCGCGTTGTGGGCCGATGTCTCCAACGCCGGGGGCGCGGTCGGCTTCCTCCCGCCGGTGTCTCCCGCGCAGGTCCGTCCCGATCTGCTCACGCACCTGACGGCCATGGCCGAGGGCCGCACCCGTCTGATGGTCGGCCGCGACGCGGACGGCCGGGTGCTGGCCACGGCCTTCCTCACCTTCAACGGCCACCGCCTGATGACGCACTGGCTGTGGGTCTACACGGTCATGGTCCACCCCTCCCTCCAGGGGCAGGGCGCCGGCCGCCGGCTGATGGCCGCGGTCGCCGATGCCGCCCGCACCTTCGACGGCGTCAGCGCGCTCCGTCTCACCTGCCGCGGCGGCACCGGCGTCCACCGTTTCTACGAGGCCTGCGGCTACCAGGAGGTCGGCCGCGTCCCCGGCGCGATCAAGCTGGCCGACGACGACTTCCGCGACGACATCACCATGTGGCTGGAGCTGGACTGAGCGGGGGCCGGGGCGGGCCGTCCGGTCCGGGGCGGCCGGCCGGGGCACGGGCCGTCCGGTCCGGGGCGGGTCGCGGCAGGGGCCACGAAGATCGCCCGAAGCGCTGTGCTTGACTGGATGCAGACCCTTTAGGTTGCCGTTGAGGAGAAGGTCCCATCCGTGAGTAGCCACAACTTCGCCACCCTCCGCTACACCGCCCTTCGCATCGGCCTCTTCGTCGCTTCGTTCGCCGTGGTGTGGGCACTGGCGTACGTCCACGTCATCCCGATCGCCATCGGTGCCTCCAACACCGTCTGGCTGCTGCTGCTCGCCATCGTGATCTCCGCGCCGCTCAGCTTCGTGCTGCTGCGCAAGCAGCGGGATGCGATGTCCGAGCAGATCGTCGCCAAGGTCGACCGGCAGCGCGAGCGCCTTGCGGCCAACGCAGGCCAGGAAGACGGAGCCCAGTAAAGGTCTGGACCTTATGTAAGACGCCTCACAGCAGCTTCTTCACGACAGGCGCCCGCCGCCATGGATTCCGCTCCATGGCCGGGCGCCTGCCGTGTTTTTGACAGAGGGTCCGGTGCGCCCGCCTCGCCGCCGGTCTCTCCGGAACCCAAAGATTTTCTTTGGGTTCCTCAAAGTTCAAGTGTTAATGTACTTGCCATGAAGACAGCAGCCGCGCCCTCGTCCCCCAGGAGCACTCCGCTCGTGGCGCGCCTGCACGTCGATCTCTGCCGCTGTATGTCCGCGGCCTGTTGCCGCCGCTGACCGCTTTCCCCAGCGGCCGGAGATCTTCTCCCCGACCCCTCCGGGCGGGAGAGGCCCCCGTCGCGCCTGCCCCGCAGCCGCTCTCCTCCCTGACGCGCTTCCTTTCGCCGTCCCCGCCGTCCTTGACGTCCCCGACGTCTCCCCTGCCCCCGGAGTGTGTCCGTTGTCCACGTCCGCCGAGACCGCCGAGCCCCCACAGGCTCCCCAGACCCCCAAGTCGTCCCGCATACCCAAGGTCCCGTTCTGGGTGCAGATCCTGGCCGGCCTCGCCCTGGGCGTGCTGCTCGGCTGGCTCGCCAAGAGCGGTGACCTCGGCTGGCTCACCACCACGCTGCAGCACCTCGGCGACCTCTTCGTCCAGCTGCTGAAGCTCGCGGTGGCCCCGCTGGTCTTCTTCGCGATCCTGGTGTCGATCACCAATCTGCGCCAGGTCAACAACGCCGCCCGGCTGGCCACCCGCACCCTGCTGTGGTTCATGGCCACCTCGCTGATCGCGGTCGCCATCGGCCTGGCGATCGGCCTGCTCACGAACCCGGGCGCGGGCACCGGCCTGACCCCCAAGGACGGCAAGCTCCCCGATCACGCGGGCTCCTGGATCGACTTCCTGACCGGCATCGTCCCCACCGACATCATCACGCCGTTCACCGAGCTCAACGTCCTGCAGATCGTCTTCATGGCCGCCGTGGCCGGCATCGCGGCCCTCCAGCTCGGCGAGAAGGCCGAGCCGGTCCTCACGCTCAGCCGCTCGGTCCTCGAACTGCTCCAGAAGGCCCTGTGGTGGGTCATCCGCCTCGCCCCGATCGGCACCGTCGGCCTCATCGGCAACGCCATCGCCACCTACGGCTGGAACCTGATCGGCAAGTACGCGACCTTCACCGTCGACATCTACGCCGGCTGCGCGCTCGTCCTCTTCGGCGTCTACCCGCTGCTGCTGTCGACCGTCGCCAAGGTCAACCCGCTGCAGTTCTTCCGCGGCGCCTGGCCCGCCATCCAGCTGGCCTTCGTCTCCCGCTCCTCGGTCGGCACCATGCCGGTCACCCAGCAGGTCACCGAGCGCCTCGGCGTGCCACGCGAGTACGCCTCCTTCGCGGTGCCGTTCGGCTCGACGACCAAGATGGACGGCTGCGCCTCGATCTACCCGGCGATCGCCGCGATCTTCATCGCCCAGATCTTCGATGTCCCCCTCGGCATCGGCGACTACGTCCTGATCGCCTTCGTCTCCGTCATCGGCTCCGCCGCCACCGCCGGCCTGACCGGCGCAACGGTGATGCTGACGCTGACCCTCTCCACCCTGGGCCTGCCCCTGGAGGGCGTCGGCCTGCTGATGGCCATCGACCCGATCCTGGACATGATGCGCACGGCCACCAACGTGGCCGGCCAGTCGGTCATCCCGATCCTGGTCTCCGCCAGGGAGAAGATCCTGGACCGCGAGGCGTATGACGGCGCCAAGAGCATCAGCCTGGAGACAGCCAGCGCTGATGACGCGGAAGAGAAGGTCGCTGTAGCGGCTGCTGCCTAGCCTGGGCTTGTCCTACGCCTGTGCCCCGATCTCGTCGAGGTCGGGGCACAGCCGTATGTACTGACTCCTGCGGGTTGTAGCCCGAGAGCCACTTACCTGCTGGACACAAGCAACGTCTTCGTCCAGGCAGCGAGTTGGCGCATGATGTCCCGGGCCCTTGAGCTGTGCTGCGGCAGGAAGGGGAGCACCAGCAAGGCCGGCGCCGAAGCTACCGTCACAACGAGCATGGGCACGAGCGCGAGCGCGACGATGACGGCTCGCTGCGCCCAGCGTGCGCCAGCCAAGGCCGTAGACCAACGAGGAGCCACTGAGGTCCGTCCTTTCCGGAACGTCTGATCGATGGCCCAAGCCTGGTGAGACCGGATAGGTTGCGACAGTCGCAACCGTTGCCAATGCCAAGTCAAATCGTCACGGGGGACGTCGGTGACCGAGATCTCGCGCGTACCAGCAACTTCGTCGGCAGTTGAGCGGGGCGACGTGCCCGAAGTTGCGGCGCTCGGCAAGGAGTTATCCGAGCTGTTCAACGCTCTGGGGATCACGCAACGTGCCTACGCCCAGAAAACTTCCTGGAGCGATTCCCTGGTTTCCCGTTGCTTGAGTGGGAAAAAGCTGGCGACGCAGGACTTCATCGATCGCCTCATCCGTGCAGTCGAAGAGCACCGCAACACCCCGACACGCCCAGAGGTAGGGCAACACCTGCGCGAGCTGCGCCTGGCAGCCTTGAAGGTCACCAACCCCGCCGAATACCGGCTTGAGGCCCTGCGCGACGAACTGGCTCGATCCAATCGCAAGGTCACGCGTCTTGCTCATCGAGAGGAGGCACTCCACCTCCTTATCGAGAAGAAGGAAGGCGAGATCCAGAACCTGCGGGGCGAGATAGTCCAGACGCACAGCGACTGGGCCGCAGAACAAGCCGAGAATGAGCGAAAAGAAGACAGTTGGAATGGGCAAATCTGCGGACTCTCGGCAGAACGCGATGACCTTGTTACAGAGCTCGAAGAACTACGGGAAGACCTGCGCGATGCACTACGCCTCCGTGAGCAAGCAGAGCACCAGAGTTTCGAACTGAGAGAGCGCGTTCGAGTGCTTGAAGAGAAGCTTGCGGAACGAGAAATATTGGACGATTTGACTGAGGCTTCTCTGGAAGAATTCCGAGCTGCGCTGTCCCGGAAGTGGGCGAGCGAGAGAATTCACGAGGTGTCGAAGGGTCTGACCGCGGCGGCGTGGTCACGTGAACTTGACGAAGTAATAGCACTAGTTGAATGGCTGCAGAGGATCGGGGATAACACGCTCCGGAGGACCTTTGTGCAAAATGTTGCCCGCTTGAGGCCCGTTGAGGAAGTTATCTCCGCAGGCTTGGCGCTTGCCGAGCTCGCCGAGGACTTGACTGACTTTATGCAAGTTCTTCGGAGGGAAGAGCCCGTTGTCGTTCTGGCTGATGCCGCCGCAACGTCGCGGCCCTGGATTGAGATTTCGCAACTGGCCAAGGCTTGGCAACAGATCTCCTTTGGGCCGCTGACGCTAGGCAGAAGGCTTTTGGCGCGTGCAGTCAACATGCGGACAGTAAAGGATGAGCTTCTGGCTGTATGGGAAAGATTGCAGTCGGTAAATGTTCCAGAGAGTGAAATTGTCGCTGCTCTATCATCCATTCCGTGTAGGCAGGTCGTTCCGAAGCTGCCGCAACTCCTTAGGAATGGCGTCGAGGGTCGCGCACTCCAGCTTTTGATTTCTGTAGTTGATTACCAGCGAACGGTAGATGCGTCGGCATTCATGAGATGCCTGAAGGATATTCCAGAGGTGCATCGAAATGAGATTTCTGAGGCAATCGCGAACGACGTTCCCGCTATCACTGCGGCGAAGTATGTATACATGTGCACGCGGGGCATGTGTTATGGCGAAATCGGATTTATCGCTCAGGGCTTCGCCTCTCGCGGAAAGTTGCAATCCCTCCTTGACGGCATGACTGAGCTGCAAGAGCGAGATGATCGCCTAAGGAATGGACTGGAGAACGTTCGCGGAGACCTGACCGTTTGGGGTCAGAAGGGCTGCCCAGTCGACTGGGATTTCGATCTGCTTATGCGGCATACGAGGGGCTCGTCATTCGGGAGAACCGCTGACCTGCCTTAACTGACGAAGAGTTTTGTGAGCATTGGTGGGGAGGCGTTTCTGGGCCAGGGCTCTCTTTGAGGTCGGGGCGCATCCGTGTGCGGTGCGGTAGCTGTGATTAGTCGTCGTCTGGGTACCGCCAGTTGATCGATCTGTGCCTCGGCCGTCGTGGTTGGGCGCTGTGCGGCGGCTGCGCCGTCCCCTCGTCTGAGTTCGGGACGAGTCTGTACGGCCGTGGTCGTGTCCGGCGCGCGTGGGGTGGTCGCCATGGCGTGCGCCGGTTGATCGCGCGCGACTGGGGGAGCTGGTTCGGGCATGGCGGTTGACGCTGCTCGGGGTCCGGAAGAGGGGTTCACGTCGGCGGGGGCGGCGAGGGTGATGGCTGCCGCGTGCCGGGCTGCGGGGCTCGATGACAGAGGGGCGGAGCTCATCCGCTTCGGGGAGAACGGACTGTTTCGGCTGGCGTCGGCGCCGGTGATCGTGCGCGTGGCCCGTGGAGAAGAGTGGATGCCCAAGGCCCGTACGGAGGTGGCCGTTTCGCGGTGGCTGACGGGTGAAGGGTTCCCTGCTGCGCGCATCGTCGCGGGGCTGGAGCAACCGTTCCTGATAGACGGCAGGTCGCCGTAGCGCGGCTGCTGCTGCCTAGCCTGGGCTTGTCCTGCTGCTGGGCCCCGACCTTTGGGGTCGGGGCCCAGCAGTTGTGTGGGGGGCGAAGGGAGCCGCACGTGCCGGAGACGTCGGTCAGCAGCCTCTGGCGTGAGCCGCCTTGGGCAGCAGAGTGTTCATGAGCTTTTCCAGCCTAGGACGCACTGCGTTCGTGCTGGTGAAATGGGTCACGGCGATCTCCAGGGCGAAGCTGCGGGCCGGCTGGCCGTCGCTTTCGGAGGGAGTTCCGGAACAGCTGCTGGTCCCGAAGACGTTTCCGGAGTAGCCCGCTATGCGCCCGTCGGACCGGGTCCAGTACTTGATGTGTGCATGACTGGCGAAGCGTTTCACCTTCTGTGCTGCGGTTGCGTTCTCCGAACTCCGTTTGCCGTCCACCCACAGCGCGGTGTTCCCGTCGACGTAGTACTGGCAGAAGGACTTGGCCTTCGTGTCGCCGGGGAAAGAGTCACCGTCGAACTCGACCCGGTCACCTGGGGGGAAGAAGGGGCGCAGCAGATCCCGGCCGACGTGGATGCCGCAAAGGCTGCTCGGTATGGAGTAGTTGACCTTTGGGCCTCCGCAACCTGAAGTGAGCAGGAGGAGCGAGAGCATGGCTGCAGTCGTTGCCATCAGTCTTTGCGATGCCGTCGTATGCGGTGCGCGTTTGCGGAACTTGCCCACATGGTCAGCCATGACGAGAGTCCTCCCACTGGGCTCCTGCGGTGTGCCCGTCCATAGCGGCGTCTGAGGCGGTGTTCTTCAAGTCGTTCAAGGTGGACTGATTGAAGTGACCGCGCTCAGCAGCCTGAGCGACGGCTGCCCGTGCTGACTCCTGCGCCAATCCCATTCCATTGCTGTACTTCTGTCCCGCTTCGTATTGTGCGGCCGGAGTGGTGTCGTGCTTGAGGCGGGCCATGGCCTCTTCGGTTATTTCATTCACGCCATGGTTGATGATGTTTCCGCCGATATTGCCGGCAGCGCCCGGAATTGAGCCGGTGGCTATCATGGAGACCCTGTTCACGAGCCTACCGCCCTTCACCACTTGGTCGTTGAATTCCTTGTCTTCGGCGGCGTGGGTTTCGTGGACGGCTTCGGCGCGGGCCTGGCTCATAATTCCCGATATGGTCGCGCCGGGGTGGGTGGCGTTGGCGACCCGCTGTTCCATGCCCACGGTGGAGTCGGTATGGGCATTCATCGCCTGGTCGACCTGAACGGCGGTGTATGCCTGCTGGGACGCGCTGATGGAGGCATACGCGGCCGGGTCCTGGCCGACTTTGCCCAAGAAGGTGCGCGCCGAGTCGGCGTCCAGGTGGGCGGGCGCTCCGTATGACGGCAGGTTGCCGTGCGCGGACAGGGACTGCTGGAAGTCGCCCATGTACCCGGCGGTCATATTACCGAGGCTGCCTGTCATGTGTGCCAGTAGAGGCTTTTCCTCGCCGGCCTTGGGGACGATGAGTTCAGGGTGGTGGCCGAACTTGTCGACAACCTTGCGCATCAGGCCGGCCTCTTGTGCGGTGTGCTTCGCCGGCTGGGCACTGTCGTCATCGTATGGATTTCCGGACACCGCTGCTTCCAATGCGTGTCCCAGGGAAATGGGCCCGTTCTTCGATGCATCACTAATCGACTTGTCGACTGCATCCCAGTCTCCCCAAATGAAAGTGGGGGACTCCGGGTGGGTTTCCGGATTCCATTGGTGGCCAGGGTCGGTAAAATAGTCCAGGTAGTTATGTATGGGCTTCCCGTTTTGCCCCTTTCCGAGATCAGGCGCTCCATGTTGCGGGGTGCCGTCCTCGCTGTAAGCATGCATGGGGCCGTTGAAGAAGTCCGTAGACGCCTGGGGGCTGTGCCCTAGCGCATCAAGAATTCCAGCGGTCGGAAGCATATCTTCAGGATGTTGTGCTTGTATCTGCGTGGCATGTTCGGCGACCGGAACGAGGAAGTGCGGATCGTAGTTGCCTTCCCTGAGGATCTCGCCGAGTGCTTGATATCCGTAGTAAGGGATGTGCTCATTTTCCCACGGACGATCCAGCTTCCCGGACCCGGCTTTGCGTAGGTCCGCATTCCATGCATCGCTGAGGTGTGGTTTGTTGTCCGGGTCGGTGGCGGTGGCCAGCGACCGGCCCATCTCCTTCTTTAGTTCTTTGTATATGTCCCGACGCCCCTCGCTTGCATGAGGCATTCCCGCGGACAGTTTCGCGATGGTTTCAATCGTCTTCTTCGGCCCGAGGTTCTTGTAGAAGTAGGTAGCGAACTCCGGGTCCTTGCGGTTGCGATGCATGATCTCTTGCAATTCCGACATCTGCCGGTCCGTCATCTTGTTGCCGTGACGAATCAACTGCACCGCGTGCTGAGCGTCTGCTGAATCAAGGCTGGTGGTGACGTCCTTGCTGTTGAAGGCGTCGGCGTGCTTTCCTCCAACGTCCTTCCGCAGCCCCCAGCAGGCGGTCTCGTCCGCCTCCGCCGCTCGGTCCAGAACGTCCTGGATGTCCTGCGCCAAGGCATCCACCTGTTCCAGGTTCTTGGACCTGGGGCCGAGGCCGATCGAAGCCGGATCGGTATCCGCAGGAAGATCTTCTGGTTTCGGGTCACGGATGTGGACAACGCCCTTGGCGGTTACGTAAAGCCCTTGTGCGGGAGCCTTCACGTCGGCAAGGTGGTGCAGGTCTTCCTTGGCCTTCTTGAGCTCACCATAAACGTCGGCCAGAATCCCGTGTATGCCCTTGGCCTCAACCCCGGCAGCATCGAAGTCTTTGTGGCACATGGTCAGCTTCATCCGGGCCGCCTGTGCGGTCAGCATCGGAGAGATCCACTCAGCCGCATTGAACGGCTTCTCGACGTGATCCGTGAAAGAGGTGAGCAAGGCTTTCATGCGCGTCGGCATATCGGCCCAGCGCTCCACTGCTTCCTTGAGATTTCGCAGTTCCAGGTGGTAGAGCTGTTCATAGGTGGGCATCGGCAATCCCCCGTGCACTCAATAAATGATGAAGGTGGCGCTATCGGATGGAACGTAGGAGGTGGGATTCACCCAAAGGGTGACCGTGCACCCTTGTCTACGTTCTGAACGACCGAAGTGTTCTCCGTCTCGGTGGAGGAGTAGCTTGCTGCGGTTTCTTTGCACTGACTGCCCACAGTCACGCAGATCGCCTGCAGCCCCGAGGATTGCCTGGACCAGGTTTCGGCAACGTCGGTCAATGCCTTTCCCAGCCCGCCCTCCCAGTTGCTTCCGGTGAAATCCCTGGCGGCGGCCCGGGTCTCGTCAACCGGCCGGTTTCCGACTGCCTTCGTTTCGCCCGCAAGCTCCGTCGCGCCCACACCGGCCTTGCTTAAGGAATGGGGGTCCCCGATTTGTGTGTCCTCGAATGTCACTGCTATCCCCCTGCGTTGTTCCTGCCGGATCGGCAGCGTGAGGTGGCCCGTTCTGATCATGGACCCTAACAGTCCTATGCCTGCTGACTCCGTAGATTTCAGCCGAAACATCGCATGCTGATCAGTGGTATTCATTGCCTCGATCGCGGCATTTTTCGTGACAGGCCGGGTTGTGAGCAGGGGGACTCGCCGCGACCGGTCCACTGGTATTCGAGGCTGAAAACGCGGTGCCGTGGAACAACGCCAATCCTTGAGCGCGATGTGCATGACGGCGTGAAGAGCACCGACCTCGACAACAACGTTGGCGCGGGGCCCGGGAGCGCGGTCGTTGCTGTGCGGTGGCAACGGTCGCCCGGCCGGCCACAGCCGCGCTCCCGGGCTTCACGAAAGGCGGGAGTGCGGCTGTGTGTTGTTGTCGGGCGCCGTCAGCCGTTTGCCGCTCCCGTATGGCCCAGGATCGCCGCGGCGAGTGGCTTCAGTACGGCGGGCGGCAGTGCATGTCCCATCCCCGGGATCTCGACGAGGGAGGCGCCGCGGACGCACTGGGCGAGGTGCTGGGGGTGCGGCGGTGGGAAGACCGGGTCGGCGGGGGCGCAGATGACGAGTGCCGGCACCTCGTTCGTGGCGAGCTGATCCGTGCGGAGCATCCCGTCGTGTTCCGCACGGCCGTGTGCGGTGCTCGTCCGGTAGTGCCCCGTGTGCTCGATGACGCGCTGTGCAAGCGTACGGAAAGAGTCGGTGTCGAAAGGCAGTTGGCTACCGGCGAGTACCCGACAGTGTTCGATCTGGCGCTGTACCTCGGCCGCCTGGCCGTGATCCTCGACCGGGCGGGCCCACAGCTCCAGGAGCTCGGGCGCGATGCCCGGCAGCTCGTCGACCGGGACCGTGCCGCCGTCGGGGCGGATGTAGGGGGTGCTGCTGAGGGCTCTGGTGCTGATGAGAGTGGCGCTGAGCAGTCGGTCGGGGTGGTCGGCGAGCACCATCTGGGCCAGCATGCCGCCCAATGACATGCCGACGATATGAGCCCGGCCGATGCCCAGTCCGTCCAGGACCGCGATCACGTCATCCGCGAGGTCGGCGATCCGGTACGGCCGCTCCTCGAAGGGCCAGGTCGAGCGGCCGGTGTCGCGGTGGTCGTAGCGGATGACGCGGTGGTGCGCGGCAAGCGCATCCACCAGGGGCTCCGGCCAGCCGAGGCCGCTCGCCTGGGCGCCCATGATCAGCAGCAGGGGGTCCGTGTCGGCGGCACCGCGCTGCTCGGTCCACAGGTGGATGCCGGGGGCGGCGTCGATGAACTGCTGCATGGGGCTGACCTCCAGGAAGGGAGCGGAACACGGGCATCGCATCGCATCCGCATCTGCGTCCGGACATGCAGGCGTGCAGGCGTGCAGACAGACGTGTCCGTATCGGAAGGCGCGACGAGACGTATCGTCTCGCTATGGCGGGAACGCGTCAAGGGAGAGGGGTCGGGAGGCGAAGATCGTAAACTTACTTTGCAGTAAAGGGGCGGGATGGAGGGACCTTCAGGGTGGGAGCTGTGAAGAGCAAGCGGGTGCCGCGCGCGATCCGGGAGCAGCAGATGCTGGACGCCGCGGTGCTGACGTTCGCACGGCGTGGTTATGCGGCGGCCTCGATGGACGAGATCGCCGAGGTGGCGGGGGTCTCCAAGCCGCTGGTCTACCTCTACCTGAATTCGAAGGAAGACCTGTTCAGCGCGGTGATCCGGCGGGAGTCGGAGGCGCTGGTGGCGGCCGTGACGGCGGCTGTCGAACCGGGGGCGACGGCCGACCGGCAGCTCTGGAGCGGTCTGCGCGGGTTCTTCGCGCACACCGCCGAGTATCCCGACGGCTGGGCCGTACTCCATCAGCAAGCACGGACGCACGGGGAGCCGTTCGCGCGCGAAGTGGCTGTGGTGCGGGCGGAGATCGTCGCCTTTGTGACGGAGCTGATCGGTGCGGCTGCAAAGGAGGCGGGCTGCGCCGGCGAGCTGGCCGAACGGGAGGTGGCCGGCCTTGCCCACGCCCTGGTCGGTGCGGCCGAATCCCTTGCCGGGTGGGCCAATGTCCGTACGGACGAAGGGCCTTCGGGCGAGCGCGAGCATCCGTCGGCGGAGGACACGGCGGCCACGATGATGAACTTCGTCTGGGCGGGCCTCGGCCGGCTGATGGCGGGCGAACGGTGGGCGCCCGGCGGACTCGTCGGCCGGCAGGGGCGGTCGGCCGCCAGGGGGTGAGGCGGCCGGGCGCGGCGGGGCACGGGCTGCGGCAGATCGGGACGGTCGGGGGCGAGGCGGGCGAAGAGCCGGTCCAGGGGCGGCCGATGGGGCGGTCGGCAGGGCGGCCGGAGGGGCGGCCTGCCCCGGAATTGCCGAGATCAAGGGCGTGACGGCCATTGGCCAACGCCCGCCCCTGGCGTAAATTTACTTCGAAGTAAGGTTACTGCCAGGTCAGGAGCTGGGGCGAGGACGTGGTCCAGGGAATCCCCCGCCGGGTGCGGGCCTTCCGCCACCGGTCGTTATCGCCGTTCCCGCGCTACCCGTAACGCGCGCCGCTCCAGCGGGTGTCCGGACTTGACGCTTCCCAACGCACGCTGTTCCACCGGGTGTCCGGACCTGACATCCCCAACGCCACGATGATTCCCGGCTGTCCGCCGTCGCGGACAGCCGGGCACGGGCTCGGTCCGCCGCTGCCCGGTGGTGCCCGGCGCCGAACGGGCGCTCCGGTGTCCCGCGTCCGCACCCCGTGTTCTCCCCCCTGACACCCCCTCCCCGCACTCCACAGGAGAAACGAGGCCCCACTCGTGTCCAACCAGGAAAGTGCACCCCCCGCCTCACTCGCCGCCCACCCGGCCGACACCCCCACCCTCGTAGAACCACGGAAAACCCTGGTGGACGGCACGGTCCGCGAGGTCTACGTCCCGGCACTGGCCCCGCCCGTCCACAACGGCTCGCTCGGCGACCTCCCCTTCCGCAACGCGGCCGAGGCACCCGCCGACATCGTCCTGGCGCGTAAGCAGCCCAGCGGCACCTGGCGCGACATCACCGCGGCGGAGTTCGCCGTCGAGGTGCGCGCGGTCGCCAAGGGGCTGATCGCGTACGGTCTCCGCCCCGGCGACCGGCTCGCGATCATGGCCCGTACGACCTACGAGTGGACCCTCATCGACTTCGCCGCGTGGGCGGCCGGCCTGGTCTCCGTTCCCCTCTACCCGACGTCCTCCGCCCGCCAGGCGCAAGGGATCCTGCACGACTCCGGCGCCCGCGCCTGCGTCGTCGAGAACGTCGAGGAAGCCCGTCTGATCAGCGGCGTGCGCGCCGAGCTTCCCGGCCTCGACCACCTCTGGCAGTTCAACACCGGCGCCGTCGCCCAACTCGTCGCCGAGGGGCGCGCCCTGCCGGACTCGGTGGTGGACGAGCGCCGGACCGCCACCGGCCCGTACGACCTCGCCACGCTCATCTACACCTCGGGCACCACCGGCCGCCCCAAGGGCTGCGCCCTCACCCACGCCAACTTCTTCGCCGAGGTCGACAACGCCGTCGAACTCCTCCACCCCGTCTTCAAGTCGGTCAGCGAGGAGCCCGCCGCCACTCTCCTCTTCCTGCCCCTGTCGCACGTTTTCGGCCGGATGGTCGCCGTCGGCTGCCTGCGCGCCCGGGTCCGCCTCGGCCACGCCCCCAGCATCCGGACCGACGACCTGCTGACCGACCTGGCGGGCTTCCGGCCGACCTTCCTCCTCGGCATCCCGTACGTCCTGGAGAAGGTCTACAACACAGGCCGGGCCACCGCGGAGAAGATGGGCCGCGCCGCCTCCTTCGACCGCGCGGCCCGTATCGCCCGCTCGTACGGCGAAGCGGTGGAAGCCAAGGAGCACGGGACGGGCTCCGGCCCCGGTGTCGCGCTCAAGGCCGCCCGCAAGCTCTACGACCCGCTCGTCTACCGTCGTATCCGCGCGGCCCTCGGCGGCAAGGTCCGCTACATCCTCAGCGGCGGCTCGCCCCTCGGCCACCGCCTCGCCGCCTTCTACACCGGCGCCGGCATCGAGATCTTCGAGGGCTACGGCCTGACGGAGACGACGGCCGCGACGACCGTCACCCCGCCCCTGCGCCCCCGCATCGGCACGGTCGGCTGGCCGCTGCCCGGCACCGCGGTACGCATCGCCGGGGACGGCGAGATCCTGGTCCGCGGCGGCCATGTCTTCTCCGGCTACTGGGACGCGGCGCTCGGCGCGGCCCGTCCCGTCACCGACCAGGGCTGGCTGGCCACCGGCGACCTCGGCGCCCTCGACGCCGACGGCTACCTCACCATCACCGGCCGCAAAAAGGAGATCCTGGTGACCACGGGCGGCAAGAACGTCGCCCCGGCGCCCCTGGAGGACCGCCTCCGCTCGCACCCCCTCGTCGGCCAGTGCCTGGTCACCGGCGACAACCGTCCGTACATCACCGCCCTGATCACGCTGGAACCGGACGGCCTCGCCCACTGGTGCCAGATGAACAAGAAGCAGAATCTGCCGCTGGAGCGCCTGGTCCACGACGCGACCCTGCTCGCCGACCTCCAGCGCGCCGTCGACGACGCCAACGAACTGGTCTCCCGGGCCGAATCCATCCGCCGGTTCGCCGTCCTCCCGGTGGACTTCACCGAAGAAACCGGGCATCTCACCCCGTCCCTGAAGCTCCGCCGCGCCGCCGTCACCCGCGATTTCGCCAAAGACATAGCGGGCCTTTACGAAAGCAGGTGACCCCTGCTCTGGAGCCCGAGCCCTCGGCGCGTCAAACTGGAACCCCGTGTCACCTCTGTGGGGGAGGTGGCACGGGGTCTGACGCGTGCGCCCGCGCGGCTATGCCTCGCCGAGATCGCACCAGACGGTCTTGCGGCCCTCTTCCCGCCGTACGCCCCACCGCAACGAGACGGCATCCAGCAGCGCCAGGCCCCGCCCGTATTCGTCCTCGCCGCGCGCCCGCAGCAGTACGGGCAGCGCCCGCGCGTCGGAATCTGTGACCTCCACCCGGACGCGGCCGTCGGCCCCGCCGCTGACCCGGACGACGACCGGAGTGCCCTCCCCGACATGCCGGATCACATTGCCGAGCATTTCGCTGACACAGAGCTGGACGTCGGCACACGGGCCGCCCAGGTAGTCGCGCACGGTGCGCCGGAGCAGGGGCACTTCCTTGGGCAGGGCGATCAGCTCCAGCCTGAGCGGCGCGGGCGGCGGTGTCACCGCGTCGCCGCCCTGCGGAGCGCCTCGGCCAGCGTGCGGGCGGTCGCCGTGTTGCAGTTACCGAGGGCGACGAGCGGCGCCGCATACGTGCCGGCGAAGCTCGGCAGATCCACCCCGAGGGACGGCAGCGTGATCCCGTTGTCCCTGAGCGCGCCGCGCAGCAGCTCGGTGCACTCGTGCACGTCGTCGTGGGGGTGGTGGAGATGGCTGGGCATGGCCGTACGCCTTCCTGTGCGCATGGTGACGAAGTGCTCACAGCGTGACGTCACGCGGCGTAGCGTGGAAGGGAATCGGGTTGCGCAAAGCAACCGGCAATCAACGGTGGTGAGTTATGCCTCCTCGTAAGGATCCGGACGCCTCGGCGAACGTTCCCTCCTTCTACGGTGCCGAGCTGCGCTACAAGCGGGAAGCTGCGGGCCTCACGCTTGAACAACTGGCGGAAGGGAGCTACCGAGGCATCCCGTTCCTCAGCCAGATCGAACGTGGTGAGCGGCGGATGCCACTGGACCTGGCCCGGCATGCTGACGTAAAGCTCGGGACGGACGGCTTTTTCGAGCGGCGTTGTGAAGATGCACGCAAGGCCCGCCAGGGAGGGCATGCCGAGTACTTCGCGGACGCCGCAGAGATGGAGCAGTTCGCGGAGACGATCGAAGACTGGGCGCCGATGTTCGTGCCAGGGCTCCTGCAGACGGGGCCGTACGCGAGGGCGCTTACGCGAGCGGCGATGCCTCGGACCTCGGACGGCGAAGTCGAGCAGAAGGTGGCCGCGAGGCTGAAGCGGGCGCAACTCTTCAACCGGGAGCGGCCTCCGGCGTTCTGGGCGATCCTGGACGAGAACGTGATCCGTCGTCGGGTTCTCCCGCCAGAGCCGATGGCAGAGTTGCTGGAGCACATCGTGGATGTGGTCACGTCCACGCGATCCATTCTGCAGATCGTGCCGGAAACGCCGGCTGTTCACCCGTACATGATGGGCATGACCCGGACCATGACCTTTCCGGACGCTCCACCTGTGGTCTACACGGAGGGGCTGCACAGTAGCCAACTCATCGACTACCCGGCGCTCGTGCAGCAGTACAGGCAGTCGTACGATCTGCTCAGGGCCGCCGCATTGCCGCCTGAGGCGTCCCTGGCCATGGTCGAGGCAGCGGCAGAGGACTATCGAAATGGCAGACAAGGAGCCTGACTTGAGCGCGGCGCGCTGGCGCAAGAGCAGCTACAGCAATGGCACCGGCGGCGAGTGCGTCGAGACTGCCACCGACTTCCCCGGTGGCCTGGTCCCGGTCCGGGATTCCAAAATGGCGCCCCATGGTCCGGCCCTCATCATCTCCGCCGCGGCCTGGAGCCGCTTTGTGTCGGCGGTCAAAGCCGACTCGCTCGGAGCCTGAAGGCACGCCCCATTAGGTCGGCGGCAGGGCCACAGCCGTCTGCATCTCACAAGAGTTGCACCAGAACGCCCACCCGTTGGCGTCCACGGACCGCGACCCGCACGCCAGGCACGGGTCGCCCACGAAGCTGGCCGCCACCCACGTGCCGGCCGTCGCCGCGCGGCGCCCCGCGGTCGCGCACTCATCCGCATAGCAGGGGATGCACAACCCGCCCTGCTGACCGGGCAGTTTCATCGACCGTATCCCGCAGGTCGCGCACGGAAGCCGGCCGACGTACTGCGCATCCAGGCCGACCGGCTTGCCGTTGCTCTCGAAGGCCGCCACGCCTGCCTCCGCCTCCTCTACGCCAGGACGGTTCCGGTGCCACCGCACCCGGAACACTGCGTGGTGACCGCATCGCCCATCGGCGTCTCCCACTCCACGGTGCCTTGGCCGCCACAGTCGGGGCAGGGCTTCTGTGGGGGCATGTCCTCGCTCATCTTGCCCAAGATAGGCCGCTCCATGTTGTCATGTGAGCACTTTCCGTGATCACTTCGTCATGAGCGGTATGCCGGCGGCGTCGGCGGAGCGTGGCCCGCGCGCAGTGCCGTCAGGGCGTGCCCCTCGCGCCACGGCTCCCGCTTGCCTCCGGTATTCCGTTCCTCGGTGCGGCAAGAAAAGTTCCCGGCGTGGGTGCCTGGGCCTGCGCGCTGAATGCCGCAGCAATTCTGTTTTGCGCCCGCCATTCGGGTGTGTCAGGTACCCGACGATGAAAATTCATGCGGTTGACATTTACCCCCTGCCGCAAAAAAGGCAGGAGCCCCGCTCGCCACCGAAGTGGCGGAGCGAGGCTCCTTGGGTACTGCTTAGGGGCGACCTGGAAGGAATTCCGGGCCGGGCAACTTAGACCGGCGTGACGTTCTCCGCCTGCGGACCCTTCGGGCCCTGCGTGACGTCGAAGTTCACCTGCTGGTTCTCCTCCAGGGAGCGGAAGCCAGAGGCGTTGATCGCCGAGTAGTGGACGAAGACATCCGGGCCGCCGCCGTCCTGGGCGATGAAGCCGAAGCCCTTTTCAGCGTTGAACCACTTGACGGTTCCGGTAGCCATAAGCCCTCCTTGGGCCAAAGGGTTGCCCTGCTCCAGAACCTGCAAAGAAGTCTGAAACTACAAGAGCCTGCGGGGTCACATGCTCCGCAGGCTCTGTACTGCAAGGGAAACCAAACTGCAACTTGCGCTGAGCGTAGCATGTGCTGCTCCTGAGGCGGAAGAGCCAAAGATCACGTTTAACCGATGGCACTAACGTCCAAGCGCCGCCCCGCCGCTCTGGCCCCGTGGACACGGGTCTAGCCTCCGCATGTGGACAATTCAACCTTCGGAGACGCACCCGCGGGAGCCGACGCCGGCCACCGTCGCAGCCGGCCGCGAGTGGGCCACATCCAGTTCCTGAACTGCCTGCCCCTTTACTGGGGCCTCGCCCGTACGGGCACCCTGCTCGATCTCGACCTCACCAAGGACACGCCGGAGAAGCTCAGCGAGCAGCTGGTCCGCGGGGAGCTCGACATCGCGCCGGTCACCCTCGTGGAATTCCTGCGCGCCGCCGACGACCTCGTCGCCTTCCCGAATCTCGCGGTGGGCTGCGACGGCCCGGTCATGTCGTGCGTGATCGTCTCGCAGAAGCCGCTGGACCAGCTCGACGGTGCCCGGGTCGCGCTCGGCTCGACCTCGCGTACGTCCGTACGGCTGGCCCAGCTGCTGCTGGCCGAGAAGATCGGTGTGCGGCCGGACTACTACACCTGCCCCCCGGACCTCGGTCTGATGATGCAGGAGGCGGACGCGGCGGTGCTGATCGGTGACGCCGCGCTGCGCGCCAATCTGCACGACGGGCCGCGGCTGGGCCTGGCGGTGCACGACCTCGGCCAGATGTGGAAGGACTGGACGGGCCTGCCGTTCGTCTTCGCCGTCTGGGCGACCCGGCGCGAGTACCTGGAGCGCGAGCCGGCCGTGGTGCACAAGGTGCACGAGGCGTTCCTCGCCTCGCGCGACCTGTCGCTGGAGGAGGTCGCCAAGGTCGCCGAGCAGGCGGCCCGCTGGGAGACCTTCGACGAGCCGGTCCTGGAGCGGTACTTCACCACGCTCGACTTCCGCTTCGGGCCCGAGCAACTGGGCGGTGTCACGGAATTCGCCCGGCGGGTCGGGCCGACGACCGGGTTCCCGGCCGATGTGCGGGTGTCGCTGCTGGACACGCCGTAGGCGGGGTGCCGGGCGCCGCCGGAGCCCCGGCCGGGCGCCCGGCTGACCGGCGGCGAGGCTGTCGTACCCCTGACGTACGCTGGTTCAGTTCGTGATGCCCGCCTGCGAAAGGGACGCCCCGGTGACCGAGAACGCCGACCTCCAGTCCGTACTCGACCGCGCCGCGCAGGGCGGCCGCATCACACCCGAGGAAGCGCTCGACCTGTACCGCTCCGCTCCGCTGCACGCGCTGGGCCAGGCCGCCGACGCCGTGCGCCGCCGCCGCTACGCCGGCACCGAGCACATCGCGACGTACATCATCGAGCGCAACATCAACTACACCAATGTGTGTGTGACGGCCTGCAGGTTCTGCGCCTTCTACGCCGCGCCGAAGGACACCGCCAAGGGCTGGACCCGCGACCTCGACGACATCCTGCGCCGCTGCGCGGAGACCGTCGAACTGGGCGGCACCCAGATCATGTTCCAGGGCGGCCACCACCCGGACTACGGCGTCGAGTACTACGAAGAGCACTTCTCCGCCATCAAGAAGGCGTTCCCGCAGCTGGTCATCCACTCCCTCGGTGCCTCCGAGATCGAGCACATGGCGCGGATCTCCAAGGTGTCGGTGGAGGAGGCGATCCAGCGCATCCACGCCGCCGGCCTGGACTCCTTCGCGGGCGCCGGCGCCGAGCTGCTGCCGGCCCGCCCTCGTAAGGCCATCGCGCCGCTGAAGGAGTCCGGCGAGCGCTGGCTGGAGATCATGGAGGCGGCCCACAAGCTGGGTGTCGAGTCCACCTCCACCATGCTCATGGGCACGGGCGAGACCAACGCCGAGCGGATCGAGCACCTGCGGATGATCCGGGACGTCCAGGACCGTACGGGCGGCTTCCGCGCCTTCATCCCGTACACCTACCAGCCGGAGAACAACCACCTGAAGGGCCAGACGCAGGCCACCCTCTTCGAGTACCTGCGCATGATCGCCATCGGCCGGATCTTCCTCGACAACGTCGCGCACATCCAGGGCTCGTGGCTGACCACCGGCAAGGAGATCGGCCAGCTGTCGCTGCACTACGGCGCCGACGACCTGGGCTCGATCATGCTGGAGGAGAACGTCGTCTCCTCCGCCGGCGCCAAGCACCGCTCCAACCGCATGGAGATCATCGACCTGATCCGCAAGGCGGGCCGGGTCCCGGCGCAGCGCGCGACCACGTACGAGCACCTGCTCGTGCACGACGACCCGGCCAACGACCCGGTCGACGACAAGGTCGTCTCGCATCTGTCGTCGACGGCGATCGAGGGCGGCACGGCGCATCCGGAGCTGAAGCTCGTCGAGGCCAACTAGCGGCCTGCGAGCGGCGTCGGAAGCGAGCTGAGCCTGCCGTGCTGACGATTCACCGGGTGCGGGCGGTCCGCCTGGTCGCCGACGATCCGGAGCACGGCGGTCCGGAGCACGACGGTGGTGCCGGTGCCGGTGCCGGGGCCGGGGCCGGGTACGCGGTCGTCGTCGAAGGCGACCGGTTCGCCGCCGTCGGGCCGTACGACGAGCTGCTCGCGCAGTACGGGGCGCGGGCCCGGGTGCGGGAGTGGGACGGCGTGCTGACGCCCGGCCGCTACGAACCGGAGGGCGCCGCCCTGCTGGAGGCGGCGTACCACCCCGACCCGCGCGAGGCGGACGCCCTCGGCAGCGAGCCGGTCACCGGGGAGGCGCTGGCCGCCCTCGACATGACCGAGGCCCGCTGGGGCGGCAGCGCCCGGCGCGGACTGCAACGGCTGATGGCGACCGGGACCACGGCGCTGACCGGGCCGTTTTGCCGGCCCGCGGTCCGCACCGCCGTGGAGCGGTCCGGCCTGCAGGAGCTGGCGGGGCGTCTTCCCCGTGCCCTGGCCGTCGGCGGCCCCGCCCACTTCGCGGTCTTCGCCGAGGACGGCAGCTGCCTGGCCACCGCGCTGCACGGCCGCCTCGTCTTCCGCCGCCGCTGACCCCGTCAGGCGCGGCCGGCACCGTCAGGCGCGGCCGACCCGACTGACACGCCATGCGCCAGATGCCATGCCCGCCGCTCAGGCCGTGCCCGGTGCGGGGCCGGGCCCCGGCACGGTGGACAATGGCCGGGTGACCCGAGCATCCCTGGACAAGCAGCCGCACGAAGTCGCCGCGATGTTCGACGACGTGGCGGCACGGTACGACCTCACCAACGACGTGCTCTCCCTGGGGCAGGCGCGGCTGTGGCGCAAGGAGGTGGACCGTGCGGTGGCCGCCCGGCCCGCCGAGCGGGTGCTCGACCTCGCGGCCGGTACGGGCACCTCCTCACTGCCGTTCGCGCGCACCGGCGCGTACGTCGTGCCGTGCGACTTCTCCGTCGGCATGCTGGGGGAGGGCAAGAAGCGCCGTCCGTGGCTGCCGTTCACGGCCGGTGACGGCACCCGGCTGCCGTTCGCGGACGGGGTGTTCGACGCCGTCACCATCTCCTTCGGGCTGCGCAACATCCAGGACACCGACGCCGCGCTGGCCGAGCTGTACCGGGTCACCAAGCCCGGCGGCCGGGTCGTGATCTGCGAGTTCAGCGAGCCGACCTGGGCGCCGTTCCGGACCGTCTACACCGAGTACCTGATGCGTGCACTGCCGCCGGTCGCCCGCGCGGTCAGCAGCAACCCGGACGCCTATGTCTATCTCGCCGAGTCCATCCGCACCTGGCCCAACCAGCCCGAACTCGCCGCCCGGCTGCAGGGCGTGGGCTGGACCGAGGTGGCCTGGCGCAATCTGACCGGCGGCATCGTGGCGCTGCACCGGGGACGGAAGCCGGCCGGGAGCTGACGGCGAGGGCTGACGATCAGGAGCTGACGGCCGGGAATTGACGGCGGGGGCTGATGGCCGGAGCTGACGGCGGCCGCCGGCCCCGCCGCCCGCCTTCGGCCCCCCGCCGACCGCTCACACCTCCAGCCGGTGGCAGTACGCCGTCCGCTTCCCCTCGGGCTTGATCACCATCTCCGCCTGCCGCATCCCCAGCCGTCGGGTCACCGCGATCGACCGCTCGTTACGTGCATCGATCACGGAGACCACACGGGGGACGCCGGCCGCGCGGACGGCCTCCAGCGCCGCCTGCGCCGCTGCCGTGGCGTAGCCCTTGCCCCAGGAGGCGCGGCCCAGCCGCCAGCCGATCTCGATCTCGCCCGCCGGGCCCCAGTCCCACGGCCACGGCTGGGCGCCGGTGAAGCCGAGGACCGCACCGTCCGCCGGGTCCACCAGCGTGTACAGGCAGAATCCGCGCTCCGCGTGGTGCCGGCGCTGGCGCGCGGTGAGTTCCTCGTAGACGGAGAGCTCGGCCGGTGCGCCGCCGTGGAACTCCATGACCTCCGGGTCGTTGAAGACCCGGTGCCAGTTCAGCGCGTCCTCCTCGGTGGGCACGCGCAGTTCGACGGCGGGAACCGGCCGCTTCACGGGCGGGGTGTTCACAGGCTTCACGGCACAACCCTTCAGGTTCTGATCACCACGGCCCCCATAGACTGCACGAGCGCGGTGCCGGTCGGCACCCAGAATTCCCTTTACCGACTTCCGGGAGACAGCACCGTGACCGAATCCGCGTCCGTGACCGATTCCGTGACCAGCGCCCGCTCGGAGCACAGCGCGGATGTGATCGTCGTCGGTGCCGGGCCCGCCGGCTCGGCGACCGCCTACCACCTCGCCAAGTCAGGTCTGGACGTGCTCCTTCTGGAGAAGACCGCGTTCCCGCGCGAGAAGGTCTGCGGCGACGGGCTGACCCCGCGCGCCACCAAGCAGCTGGTCGCGATGGGGATCGACATCTCCGAGGAAGCGGGCTGGCTGCGCAACAAGGGCCTGCGGATCATCGGCGGCGGCTCCCGCCTCCAGCTCGACTGGCCGGAGCTGGCCTCGTACCCCGACTACGGGCTGGTCCGTAAGCGCGACGACTTCGACGAGCAGCTGGCGCGGCAGGCGCAGAAGGCCGGCGCGCGGCTGTACGAGCGCTGCAACGTGGGGGCGCCGATCGTCCACGAGCTGACCGGCCACATCACCGGTGTGCACGCCAAGCTCGGGGAGGAGAAGACCCCGGTCACCTTCCACGCCCCGCTCGTGGTCGCCGCCGACGGCAACTCCACCCGGCTCTCGCTGGCCATGGGGCTGCACCGGCGGGAGGACCGCCCCATGGGCGTGGCCGTGCGGACGTACTTCACCTCGCCCCGGCACGACGACGACTACCTGGAGTCCTGGCTGGAGCTGTGGGACCGCCGCGGCGCCGAGGACCGGCTGCTGCCCGGCTACGGCTGGATCTTCGGCATGGGCGACGGGACCAGCAACGTCGGCCTCGGCATCCTCAACTCCAGCTCCGCCTTCAAGGAGCTGGACTGGCGCGAGATCCTCAAGGCGTGGTGCGCCTCGATGCCCGCCGACTGGGGCTACACGCCGGAGAACATGACCGGCCCGATCCGCGGCGCCGCGCTCCCCATGGCCTTCAACCGCCAGCCGCACTACACCAAGGGCCTGCTGCTGGTCGGCGACGCGGGCGGCCTGGTCAATCCGTTCAACGGCGAGGGCATCGCCTACGCCATGGAGTCCGGCGCGATCGCCGCCGAGGTCATCGTGCAGGCGCACGCCCGCGCCACGTACGCGCAGCGCGAACTGGCCCTGCAGCGCTACCCGAAGATCCTCAAGGACACCTACGGCGGCTACTACTCGCTGGGCCGCGCCTTCGTGAAGCTCATCGGCAACCCCAAGGTCATGAAGATCGCCACCCAGCGCGGTCTGACCCACCCGCTGCTGATGCGCTTCACCCTCAAGATGCTCGCCAACCTCACCGACCCCACGGGCGGCGACGCGATGGACCGCATCATCAACGGCCTGAGCAAGGTCGCGCCGAAGGCCTGACCCCCAGGGCGTCAGGCTTCACCCCAGGGCGTCCTCAGACATCACGGGGCTCCGGCGCCGGGCGGGAGCCCCGGTGCCGGCCCCGGCCCGGGACGACGCCGCGGCCGGTGGGGACGCACGCGGCGGCACGCGACGCACGCGCACACGAGGCACAGGGCGCACGCGACGCACGCGCGCCAAAGGGCCGTCCCTCCCGAGCGGCGAGAGGGACGGCCCTCATGGGGCACTGAGCGTGCGGTGGTCCTAGAGGACGCGCACCGCGCCGGTCGGCATGTCGTAGTCGAGCGGGCGCTCGACGATGCCGGTGCTGGAGTTCTGGGCGCCGATGAACTTGCCGTCGCCGACGTAGACGCCGACGTGGTAGGCGCTGCCCGCGCTGCCCCAGTACAGGATGTCGCCGACCTGGAGGTTGTCCAGGCCGACCTGCTTGCCGGCGGTGGACTGGTCCTGGGAGACCCGCGGCAGGTCGATGCCGATCTGGTTGAACGCGGCCTGGGTCAGGCCGGAGCAGTCGTACGACGAGGGGCCGCTGGAGCCCAGCACGTAGGCCTTGCCGAGCTGCGCCTTCAGGAAGGAGACCAGCGTGGCCGTGCTGCCGGTGGCGCTGGACGTGGGGGCGGACAGCGTCGAACGCTCGGAGGAGCGCGAGGCACGGGCCTGCGCGGCCTCCTTGGCCTTACGGGCTTCCTCGGCCTTCTTCTTCGCCTCGGCCTTGGCCTTCTTCACGGCCTCGGCCTTGTCCTTCTCGGCGGCCTTGGCGGCCTTGGAGAAGGCACTGTCCTGGAGAGCCTGGCGCTCGTAGTTGAACGCGACCTGCTCGGCGGTGTCGGCGCTCCTGGCGGCGCTGGTGGCCAGCGCCGTCGTGATCGTCGGCATCTCCTGGGTTTCGGAGACGGGCTTTTCCGCGGCGTTGGCCGGCACGGTGGCGCCGGTCACCGCAAGGGTGAGGAAGCCACCGGTCACGCCCGCGCGCAGCGCCCGCGAGGACGCGGAAGGACGGCGGGGCTTCCGGTGGCTGGGTATGAGTGCGTTCGGGGACATGGCAATAACGGCTATCAGGAGCCGCAGGTTGCTGCCAAGAAAGGTGCAGTGCGCCACACTTGACGTGTACGCGGCGAATAAAACGGACTTTTGGTCGCCCGGAGAGCCGGCGACGGGATGTCCGAATTTCGCGATCATGTTCCTACGCATGGCATTTGCTGCTCGATGCGGGGGCGGCGGGCGCCTATCACTTCCTCATCCGCCACGCCAAGGCTTCCCGGGCGTCAAGGACTTAGTGCTGGAAATAGCGTGGGATAGGTCACTCTTGAGTGTCCGTTATGTTCCCGTGACCTGACGTCGGCCGGGCGTTCGTGAACCGATGCACGTACCGATGATCACGGTCAGGTCACGAGCGGATCACGCCTGCGGGCCGCCCGCGTATAGCAGTTGGCCGCGTCCGGCGCCAATTTGCCTGTAGCGGCATCCACTTGATAGTGGCAACCCCGCCCTGACCAGCGGTAACCCATGCGAATGTCACCTCTCGTGATCACTCGCGCGCTTCACGTATGAAGATCACCGCTCATCCGACTTCATGATCCTTCGCCGGGTGGTGGAGATCACAAAGGCGTTCGTCACTCCCGTGTCGCAGATCACAGACCAGCGGGCATAAGATGCTGGCGGTTCGGGCTTGTGAACTGCCTCACATGTGCACGATCTCCATGGGGCGGCCGGAGGGCCCGAGCGGACCGCCATCCAGTCATCGTCGACTGAAGGGAGCGAGGACGGTGAACGCTTACGCGCCCATCCTCGTACTGGGAGCCCTCGGGGCAGGCTTTGCGATCTTCTCCGTCGTGATGGCCACCCTCGTCGGGCCCAGGCGCTACAACCGGGCCAAGCTCGAGGCGTACGAGTGCGGAATCGAGCCGACGCCATATCCGTCCGGTGGCGGTCGCTTCCCGATCAAGTACTACCTGACGGCGATGCTCTTCATCGTCTTCGACATCGAGATCGTCTTCCTCTACCCCTGGGCAGTCACCTTCGACGCCCTGGGGCTGTTCGGGCTCGTCGAGATGCTCCTCTTCGCGCTCACCGTCTTCGTCGCCTACGCCTATGTCTGGCGTCGCGGCGGCCTGGAATGGGACTAGGGGGCACACATGGGACTGGAAGAGAAGCTGCCCAGCGGCTTTCTGCTGACCACCGTCGAACAGGCCGCGGGCTGGGTGCGCAAATCATCGGTCTTCCCCGCGACCTTCGGGCTGGCCTGCTGCGCCATCGAGATGATGACGACCGGCGCCGGGCGCTACGACCTGGCCCGCTTCGGCATGGAGGTCTTCCGCGGCTCCCCGCGGCAGGCGGATCTGATGATCGTGGCCGGCCGGGTGAGCCAGAAGATGGCTCCCGTGCTGCGGCAGGTCTACGACCAGATGCCGAACCCGAAGTGGGTGATCTCCATGGGGGTTTGCGCATCGTCGGGCGGAATGTTCAACAACTACGCGATCGTGCAGGGCGTCGACCACATCGTTCCCGTCGACATCTATCTGCCGGGCTGCCCGCCGCGTCCCGAGATGCTGATGGACGCCATCCTCAAGCTGCATCAGAAGATCCAGAGCACCAAGCTCGGGGTCAATCAGCAGCAGGCCGCCCGCGAGGCGGAGGAGGCGGCGCTCAAGGCACTCCCGCTGATCGAGATGAAGGGGCTGCTGCGATGAGCGAGCAGAAGAACCCCGGCGAGCCGAACGGCGAGAACGGCACGGACGACGCCGTCCCCGCGCAGCGCGACGACACCGGCGAGGCGATCGCCACCCGCCGCGGGATGTTCGGCGCCGACAACGGCGGCGACACCAGCGGCTACGGCGGGCTGGTCCGGACCGTCCGGCTGCCCGGCGCGAGCACCCGGCCGTACGGCGGGCCCCGCGGCGACGCGGAAGGCTACGGCGAGTTCGACGAGATCGCCGACGAGCTGGAGGGCGCCCTCGACGAACAGGGCCTGGTCCCCGAGAACGTCATCGAGAAGACGGTCGTGGACCGCGCCGAGCTGACCTTCCACATCGAGCGCAGCCACCTGCCGGCGGTCGCCAGGATCCTGCGCGACGATCCGGCGCTGCGCTTCGAGCTGTGCACGGGCGTGAGCGGAGTGCACTTCCCCGGCGACACCGGCCGCGAGCTGCACGCCGTCTACCACCTGCGCTCGATCACCCACAACCGGCTGATCCGGCTGGAGGTCTGTGCCCCGGACGCCGATCCGCACGTGCCCTCGCTGGTGGAGGTCTATCCGACCAACGACTGGCACGAGCGCGAGACCTACGACTTCTTCGGAATCGTTTTCGACGGCCATCCGGCGCTGACCCGGATCATGATGCCCGACGACTGGCAGGGCTTCCCGCAGCGCAAGGACTACCCCCTCGGGGGCATTCCCGTCGAGTACAAGGGCGCCAAGATCCCGGCTCCCGACCAGCGGAGGTCGTACAGCTGATGACTACTGCACCGCACTCCCACTCCCCGAACGGCCACCGCACCTCCAGCGACTTCGACACGACGGAGTCCCTGGCCCGGGAGACCACCGAGGGCACCGTCTACAACGTCTCCGGTGGCGACTGGGACGAGATCGCGGCCGCCGCCGTGAAGTCCGACGACGAGCGGATCATCGTCAACATGGGGCCGCAGCACCCCTCCACCCACGGCGTGCTCCGACTGATCCTGGAGATCGACGGCGAGACCGTCACCGAGGCCCGCTGCGGCATCGGCTATCTGCACACCGGCATCGAGAAGAACCTCGAATTCCGGACCTGGACGCAGGGCACCACCTTCGTCACGCGCATGGATTACCTCACCCCCTTCTTCAACGAGACGGCCTACTGCCTCGCCGTGGAGAGGCTGCTGGGGATCACCGACCAGGTCCCCGACCGGGCCTCCGTCCTCCGCGTGCTGCTGATGGAGCTCAACCGGATGTCCTCCCACCTCGTGGCGATCGCCACCGGCGGGATGGAGCTGGGCGCCACCACGATCATGATCTACGGCTTCCGCGACCGTGAACTCATCCTCGACCTCTACGAGCTGATCACCGGCCTGCGGATGAACCACGCCTACATCCGGCCCGGCGGCCTCGCCCAGGACCTGCCGCCGGGCGCGGTCGACCGGGTGCGCGAGTTCGTGAAGACGATGCGCAAGAACATCGGCGAGTACGACAAGCTCGCCACCGGCAACCCGGTCTTCAAGGGCCGGATGGAAGGCATCGGCTACCTCGACCTGGCCGGCTGCATGGCCACCGGCGCCACCGGGCCCATCGTGCGCTCCGCCGGACTGCCGCACGACCTGCGCAAGACCCAGCCGTACTGCGGGTACGAGACCTACGACTTCGAGGTGCCGACCGCCGACACCTGCGACGCGTACGGCCGGTTCCTGGTCCGGCTGGAGGAGATGCGCCAGTCGCTGCGGATCGTCGAGCAGTGCCTGGACCGGCTGGAGCCCGGCCCGGTGATGGTCGCGGACAAGAAGATCGCCTGGCCCGCCCAGCTGGCCCTCGGGCCGGACGGCCTGGGCAACTCCCTCGACCACATCAAGAAGATCATGGGTACCTCGATGGAGGCCCTGATCCACCACTTCAAGCTGGTGACCGAGGGCTTCCGGGTCCCGCCGGGGCAGGCGTACGCGGCCGTCGAGTCGCCCAAGGGCGAGCTGGGCGTGCATGCGGTCAGCGACGGCGGCACCCGCCCCTACCGGGTGCACTTCCGCGACCCGTCCTTCACCAATCTCCAGGCCATGGCGGCGATGTGCGAAGGCGGCCAGGTCGCCGACGTCATCGTCGCCGTCGCGTCCATCGACCCCGTGATGGGAGGCGTCGACCGGTGAGCGCCGCTGAGGCAAACCATGACGTGCAGCTGGGGATGCCCGCACTCCCCGCCCCCGACTACCCGGTGGACGTACGGGCCCGGCTGGAGGCGGACGCCAAGGAGGTGATCGCCCGCTACCCCGGCGCGCGCTCGGCGCTGCTGCCGCTGCTGCACCTCGTCCAGGCCGAGGAAGGGCATGTCACCCGCACCGGTATCCGCTTCTGCGCCGAGATGCTCGACCTCACCACCGCCGAGGTCACCGCGGTCTCGACCTTCTACTCCATGTACCGCCGCAAGGCGGGCGGTGACTTTCAGGTCGGGGTCTGCACCAACACGCTGTGCGCGGTGATGGGCGGCGACGCCATCTTCGAGGACCTGAAGGAGTACCTGGGCGTCGGGAACGGCGAGACCACCGAGGACGGCGCCGTCACCCTCGAACACATCGAGTGCAACGCGGCCTGCGACTTCGCCCCGGTCGTGATGGTCAACTGGGAGTTCTTCGACAACCAGACCCCGCAGTCCGCCCGGCAGCTCGTCGACGACCTGCGGGCCGGCCGGAGCGTGGAGCCCACCCGCGGCGCGCCGCTGTGCACCTTCAAGGACACCGCCCGGATGCTCGCCGGCTTCCCGGACGAGCGGCCGGGCGCCGTCGAGGCCACCGGCGGAGCGGGCCCCGCCTCGCTGATCGGGCTGCGGCTCGCCAAGGGCGAGGCCGCCCCCGGCCGCGGCACCGACCACGTCATCGCGCCGCGCACCGCCGAGACCACCGACGCGACCGGCGGCGAACCCCCGTCCGGCCACCCCGCCGAGGAGCCGCCCGCCGGGCACCCCAGCTCCCATGACGCGCCGCAGCAAACGTCGGCGTCCGATGACCAGCACCCTGCCGGACCCGCAGCAGAGGAGGGGGAGTGATGACAGTGGCAGCCGCACACGGGGGTGCCTCCCGGCCGGAGGCCGGCGGGGAGACCAACCCCGAGAAGCTTCTGACGCCCGTCCTGTCCGCCTTCTGGGACCAGCCCCAGCCCTGGACGCTGGAGACCTACCGCCGGCACGAGGGCTACGAGGGCCTGCGCAAGGCGCTCGCGATGCCCCCGGACGACGTCATCGCGTACATCAAGGACTCCGGGCTGCGCGGCCGCGGCGGCGCGGGCTTCCCGACCGGGATGAAGTGGCAGTTCATCCCGCAGGGCGACGGCAAACCGCACTACCTCGTCGTCAACGCCGACGAGTCGGAGCCCGGGACCTGCAAGGACATCCCGCTGCTCTTCGCGAACCCGCACTCCCTCATCGAGGGGATCGTGATCGCCTGCCACGCGATCCGCTCGAACCATGCCTTCATCTACCTGCGCGGCGAGGTCGTGCCCGTCCTGCGGCGGCTGCACGAAGCGGTGCGCGAGGCCTATGCGGCGGGCTTCCTCGGCAGGAACATCCTCGGCTCGGGCCTCGACCTGGACGTGATCGTGCACGCGGGCGCCGGCGCGTACATCTGCGGTGAGGAGACCGCGCTGCTGGACTCGCTGGAGGGCCGTCGCGGACAGCCCCGGCTGCGTCCCCCCTTCCCCGCGGTGGCGGGCCTGTACGCCTGCCCCACCGTGGTGAACAACGTCGAGTCCATCGCCTCGGTTCCCGCGATCATGAACCGGGGCAAGGACTGGTTCCGGTCCATGGGCAGCGAGAAGTCCCCCGGTTTCACGCTCTACTCGCTCAGCGGCCATGTCGCCCGCCCCGGCCAGTACGAGGCCCCCTTGGGCGTCACCCTGCGCCAGCTGCTGGACATGAGCGGCGGCATGCGCCGCGGCCACCGGCTGAAGTTCTGGACGCCGGGCGGCTCCTCGACGCCGATGTTCACCGACGAACACCTCGATGTCCCTCTGGACTACGAGGGCGTCGGGGCGGCCGGCTCGATGCTCGGCACCAAGGCGCTGCAGTGCTTCGACGAGACCACCTGTGTGGTGCGGGCGGTCACCCGCTGGACCGAGTTCTACGCACACGAGTCCTGCGGCAAGTGCACGCCCTGCCGCGAAGGGACCTACTGGCTGGTGCAGTTGCTGCGCGACATCGAGGCCGGCCAGGGCCGGATGGACGACCTCGACAAGCTGAACGACATCGCCGACAACATCAACGGCAAGTCCTTCTGCGCCCTCGGCGACGGCGCCGCCTCGCCGATCTTCTCCTCGCTGCAGTACTTCCGCGAGGAGTACGAGCAGCACATCACCGGCAAGGGCTGCCCCTTCGACCCGGCCAAGTCGACCCTGTGGGCCGACAACGACGCTCACCTGGGGGTGAACGCATGACCGTCACCACAAGTGCTCCCTCGGGAGGCGGCGAGGCGGCGATCCCGCCGGAAGACCTCGTCACCCTGACGATCGACGGCATCGAGATCTCCGTCCCCAAGGGGACGCTGGTCATCCGCGCCGCCGAACTCCTCGGCATCGAGATCCCGCGGTTCTGCGACCACCCGCTGCTGGACCCGGCGGGCGCCTGCCGGCAGTGCATCGTCGAGGTCGAGGGCCAGCGCAAACCGATGGCCTCCTGCACCATCACCTGCACCGATGGCATGGTCGTCAAGTCGCAGCTCACCTCGCCGGTGGCCGAGAAGGCCCAGCGCGGCGTGATGGAGCTGCTGCTGATCAACCACCCGCTGGACTGCCCGGTCTGCGACAAGGGCGGCGAGTGCCCGCTGCAGAACCAGGCGATGCAGGTCGGTGACCCGGAGTCGCGCTTCGAGGGCAAGAAGCGCACCTTCGCCAAGCCGGTGCCGATCTCCACCCAGGTGCTGCTGGACCGCGAGCGGTGCGTGCTGTGCGCGCGCTGCACCCGCTTCAGCAACCAGATCGCCGGCGACCCGATGATCGAGCTGGTCGAGCGCGGCGCCCTCCAGCAGGTCGGCACCGGGGAGGGCGACCCCTTCCAGTCGTACTTCTCCGGCAACACCATCCAGATCTGCCCGGTCGGCGCGCTCACCTCCGCCGCGTACCGCTTCCGCTCCCGCCCGTTCGACCTGGTCTCCTCGCCGTCGGTGTGCGAGCACTGCGCGGGCGGCTGCGCGACGCGTACGGACCACCGGCGCGGCAAGGTCATGCGGCGGCTGGCGGCGAACGATCCCGAGGTCAACGAGGAGTGGATCTGCGACAAGGGGCGGTTCGCCTTCCGCTACGCGCAGCAGCGCGACCGGCTGGAGCAGCCCCTCGTACGCAACCCGGAGTCCGGTGAACTGGAGCCGGTGAGCTGGCCCGAGGCCCTGGAGGCGGCGGCCCGCGGGCTGTCCGCCGCCAAGGGCCGCACCGGGGTGCTGACCGGCGGCCGGCTGACGGTGGAGGACGCCTACGCCTACGCCAAGTTCGCCCGGATCGCGCTGGACACCAACGACATCGACTTCCGGGCGCGGGTGCACAGCGCGGAGGAGGCCGAGTTCCTGGCGTCCCAAGTCGCCGGGCGTGGCCGGGATCTCGGGGGCACCTCCCGGACGGAGCCCGGGGGAGGCGGCGGCGTCACCTACACCGCGCTGGAGCAGGCGCCGGCCGTCCTGCTGGCCGGAATCGAGGCCGAGGAGGAGGCGCCCGGTGTCTTCCTGCGGCTGCGCAAGGCGCACCGCAGGAGCGGCCAGCGCACCTTCGGGCTGGCCGGGTACGCCTCCCGCGGGCTGATCAAGGCGGGCGGCACGCTGCTGCCGGCCGCGCCCGGCACCGAGACCGAATGGCTGGACGCGCTCGCGGGCGGCGTCGGCCTGGACGGCGAGGGGCAGGCGGCGGCCGAGGCGCTGCGGGCCGACGGCGCGGTGATCGTCGTCGGCGAACGGCTGGCGGGCGTCCCCGGCGCCCTGACCTCCGCCGTCCGTGCCGCCCTGGCCACCGGCGCCCAGCTGGTGTGGATCCCCCGGCGGGCGGGCGAACGCGGCGCCGTCGAGGCGGGCGCCCTGCCCGGTCTGCTGCCCGGTGGGCGGCCGGCCACCGACCCGCGGGCCCGTGACGAGGTCGCGGCCGTCTGGGGCGTGGCCGCGCTGCCGCACCGGCACGGCCGGGACACCGGCCAGATCATCGAGGCCGCGGCGACCGGCGAGCTCGGCGCCCTGCTGGTGGCGGGCGTCGAGGTCGCCGACCTGCCGGACCCGGCCCGTGCGCTGACCGCCCTGGACGAGGTCGGCTTCCTGGTCAGCCTGGAGCTGCGGCCCTCGCAGGTCACCGACCGGGCGGATGTGGTCCTCCCGGTGGCGGCCGTGGTCGAGAAGGCCGGCACCTTCCTCAACTGGGAAGGCCGGGCGCGGCTGTTCGAGGCCGCCCTCAAACCGGACCAGATGACCCGCCGGCATCTGCTGCCCGATGCCCGGGTGCTGCACATGCTCGCCGACGCCCTCGACGTCCATCTGGCGCTGCCCGACATCCGCGCGGCGCGCCGCGAACTGGACCGGCTCGGCGGCTGGGACGGCCCCCGCGCGGACGAGCCCCGGGAGAGCGGACGCCCGCTGCCCCGCCCCGAGCCCGGCGAGGCGGTCCTCGCCGGACACCGGCTCCTGCTGGACCAGGGGCTGCTCCAGGAGGGCGACGAGGCGCTGGCCGGCACCCGGCACGCCGCCGTTGCCCGGCTGTCGCGGATCACCGCGCAGGAGACCGGCGTCAAGGACGGTGACCTGCTGGCGGTGAGCGGACCGGCCGGCGCGGTCCACCTGCCGCTCCACGTCACGCCGATGCCCGACCGGGTGGTGTGGCTGCCGCTCAACTCGACGGGCGGTGGCGTCGCCGCCGACACCGGGGCGCAACCCGGTGACCTGGTGAAGATCTCCGCCGCCCCGGGCACCCCGGAGCCGGCCGAGGAGGTGGACGCATGATGCAGCTCGGTCAACTCGCCGCCACCGGTGGTGCGCTGGCACAGGAAGACCTGTCGATGTTCGGCCGCGACCCGTGGTGGCTGGTCGTCATCAAGGCGGTCTTCTGCTTCGCGTTCCTGATGCTGACGGTGCTGTTCTCGATCGTCTGGGAACGCAAGGTGGTCGCCTGGATGCAGCTGCGCATCGGCCCCAACCGGCACGGCCCCTGGGGGATGCTGCAGTCCCTCGCCGACGGCATCAAGCTGATGCTGAAGGAGGACCTGGTCGTCAAGCGGGCCGACAAGGTGGTCTACGTCCTCGCGCCCATCGTGGCGGCCATCCCGGCCTTCATGGCGATCGCGGTGATCCCCTTCGGCCCGGCCGGCAACGAGATCTCCATCTTCGGCGTCCGCACCCCGATGCAGCTCACCGACCTGCCGATCGGCATCCTCTACATCCTGGCCACGGCCTCGGTCGGCATCTACGGCATCGTGCTGGCCGGCTGGTCGTCCGGCTCGACCTACCCGCTGCTCGGCGGGCTTCGCTCGTGCGCGCAGATGATCTCGTACGAGATCGCGATGGGGATGTCGTTCGCGGCGGTGTTCCTCTACTCCGGGTCGATGTCGACGTCGACCATCGTGGAGTCGCAGCAGAACAGGTGGTACGTCCTGCTGCTGCCGGTGTCCTTCATCATCTACATCGTCGCGATGGTGGGCGAGACCAACCGGGCGCCGTTCGACATGCCGGAGTCCGAGGGTGACCTCGTCGGCGGCTTCAACACCGAGTACTCGTCCATCAAGTTCGCGATGTTCATGCTCGCCGAGTACATCAACATGGTCACCGTCTCGGCGGTCGCGATCACGCTCTTCCTGGGCGGCTGGAAGGCCCCCTGGCCGATCTCCACGTTCTGGGCGGGCGCGAACCACGGCTGGTGGCCGCTGCTCTGGTTCACGATCAAGGTGCAGCTGCTGCTGTTCTTCTTCATCTGGCTGCGCGGCACCCTTCCCCGGGTGCGCTACGACCAGTTCATGAAGCTGGGCTGGAAGGTCCTCATCCCGGTCTCGCTGGTCTGGCTGATGCTGGTCGCCACCGTCCGGGCGCTGAAGAACGAGGGCTACGACTTCTCGCAGATCGTGCTCTATGTCGCCGGCGGCGCCGTCCTGCTGCTGCTGATCTCCCTCCTCGTGGACTTCTTCCGGCGCGCCGAGAAGGAGGAGACGGACGGCGACGGGGCCTTCGACCCGATGGCCGGCGGCTTCCCCGTGCCGCCGCTGCCCGGACAGAGCCTGCCACCGGTGCCGCGACGCCGGCCGCGCCGTGAGCGCGAGCTGATTGTCAGTGGCGGGGTGGACACTGTCAGTGACGGAAATGGAAACGACGGAAAGGGGGGCGACGGTGCCTGAGTTCCAGAACCCCGTGGCCGGCTTCGGCGTGACCTTCAAGGCCATGTTCAAGAAGCGGCTGACCGAGCAGTACCCGGAGGAGAAGAAGCCGACGGCGCCGCGTTTCCACGGCCGCCACCAGCTCAACCGCCATCCCGACGGGCTGGAGAAGTGCATCGGCTGCGAGCTGTGCGCCTGGGCCTGCCCGGCGGACGCGATCTACGTCGAGGGCGCGGACAACACCCCCGAGGAGCGCTACTCCCCGGGCGAGCGCTACGGCCGCGTCTACCAGATCAACTACCTGCGCTGCATCCTGTGCGGCCTGTGCGTGGAGGCCTGTCCGACCCGCGCGCTGACCATGACCAACGAGTACGAACTCGCCGACCGGTCCCGCGAATCGCTCATCTACACCAAGGAGGAACTGCTGGCGGGCCTGTCGGAGACGATGGTCGACTCGCCGCACGCGATCTACCCCGGCATGACGGAGAAGGACTACTACCAGGGCCTGGTGACCGAGGCCGCTCCGGGGACCGTCCGTCAGGTCGCGGTCTCCAAGGGCGAGAAGGCCGACGGGAACGCCCGGGAGAAGGGGGCGAACGCATGACCGCACTCGCCGCCGCGGCCTCCATGACCTCCACCGGAGAGGCCGTGCAGTTCTGGATCCTGGGCATCGTCGCCGTGAGCGGCGCGCTGTGCACGATCCTGATGAAGCGCGCCGTGCACAGCGCCCTCTCGCTCGCCGGGACCATGATCGTCCTGGCGGTCTTCTACCTCGCCAACGGCGCGTACTTCCTCGGCGTCGTCCAGATCGTCGTCTATACGGGCGCGATCATGATGCTGTTCCTGTTCGTCGTGATGCTGGTCGGTGTCACCGCGGCGGACTCCCTCAAGGAGACGCTGAAGGGGCAGCGCTGGCTCGCCGCCGGACTGGGCATCGGCTTCGGCATCCTGCTGATCGCCGGGATCGGCAACGCCTCGCTCAAGGAGTTCGACGGCCTGGGCGAGGCCAACGCCGGCGGCAATGTGCAGGGCCTGGCCGCGCTCATCTTCACCAAGTACGTCTTCGCCTTCGAAATCACCGGCGCGCTGCTGATCACGGCGGCCGTCGGCGCGATGGTGCTCACCCACCGGGAGCGTACGGAGCGCGCCAGGACGCAACGCGAGCAGTCCGAGGCGCGGGTCCGCGAGGGGAAGCAGGTGCCGCCGCTGCCCGCCCCCGGCGTCTACGCCCGGCACAACGCCGTCGACATCCCGGGCCTGCTGCCCGACGGCACCACGTCCGAGCTGAGCGTCAGCCCGACGCTGCGGGAGCGCGGCCAGATCCGCGATGTCTCCGGTGAATCGCTCGCCGAGCTGAAGGCGCTGGAGGAGCGCTCCGAGAACTGGCTGGGCCGGGGTTCCGAGGAGCCCCGGCCCTCGTCGTCCGGCGGCGTGGCGCCGAAGGAGCACAAGGAGGGGGCCAAGAAATGAACCCGGTCTACTACCTCTATCTCGCCGCCCTGTTGTTCACCATCGGTGCGGCCGGGGTGCTGATCAGGCGGAACGCCATCGTGGTGTTCATGTGCATCGAGCTGATGCTCAACGCCTGCAATCTCGCCTTCGTCACCTTCTCGCGGATGCACGGGAATCTGGACGGCCAGATCATCGCCTTCTTCACGATGGTCGTCGCCGCGGCCGAGGTCGTGGTCGGCCTGGCGATCATCGTGTCGATCTTCCGCACCCGTCATACGGCCTCGGTCGACGACGCCAGCCTGATGAAGCTGTAAGGGGTCGCACAAAGTGGAGAACTTGATCGCGCTGCTTGTCGCGGCACCGCTGGTCGGTGCGGCCCTGCTGCTGTGCGGCGGCACCCGGCTGGACCGCACCGGTCACCTCATCGGCACGCTGTTCTCGGTGGCGTCGTTCGCCCTCGGGGTGGTGCTCTTCGCCGACATGCTCGGCAAGGGCGCCGAGCACCGTGCCCTGCACCAGCACCTGTTCACCTGGATTCCGGTCGGCGGCTTCCGGGCCGATATCGCCTTCCAGCTCGACCAGCTGTCGATGACCTTCGTCCTGCTGATCACCGGTGTCGGATCGCTGATCCACATCTACTCGATCGGCTATATGGAGCACGACGAGCGGCGTCGCCGCTTCTTCGGCTACCTCAACCTCTTCCTCGCGGCGATGCTGCTGCTCGTCCTCGCCGACAACTACCTCCTGCTGTACGTCGGCTGGGAGGGCGTCGGCCTCGCCTCGTACCTCCTGATCGGTTTCTGGCAGCACAAGCCGAGCGCGGCCACCGCCGCCAAGAAGGCGTTCCTGGTCAACCGGGTCGGCGACATGGGCCTGTCCATCGCGATCATGCTGATGTTCACGACGTTCGGGACCTTCGCCTTCGGCCCGGTGCTCGCCGCCACCGGTGACACGTCCGAGGGCAAGCTGACCGCCCTCGGGCTGATGCTGCTGCTGGCCGCCTGCGGCAAGTCGGCGCAGGTGCCGCTGCAGTCCTGGCTCGGTGACGCGATGGAGGGCCCGACCCCGGTCTCGGCCCTGATCCACGCCGCGACCATGGTCACCGCCGGGGTGTATCTGATCACCCGCTCCGGGGCGATCTTCAACGCCGCGCCGACCGCCCAGCTGGCGGTCGTCGTGGTCGGTGCGGTCACCCTCCTCTTCGGTGCGATCGTCGGTTGCGCCAAGGACGACATCAAGAAGGCGCTGGCCGGCTCGACGATGTCGCAGATCGGCTACATGATCCTGGCCGCCGGCCTCGGCCCGGTCGGCTACGCCTTCGCGATCATGCACCTGGTCACCCACGGCTTCTTCAAGGCGGGCCTCTTCCTCGGCGCCGGCTCCGTGATGCACGGCATGAACGACGAGGTGGACATGCGCCGTTACGGCGGGCTGCGGAAGTACCTGCCGGTCACCTTCGTCACCTTCGGCCTCGGCTATCTGGCGATCATCGGCTTCCCCGGGCTGTCCGGCTTCTTCTCCAAGGACAAGATCATCGAGGCGGCGTTCGCCAAGGGCGGCACCGAGGGCTGGATCCTCGGCGGCGCGGCCCTGCTGGGCGCGGCGATCACCGCGTTCTACATGACCCGGGTGATGCTGATGACGTTCTTCGGCGAGAAGCGCTGGAACCCCGACGAGGTGCATCCGCACGAGTCGCCGAAGGTCATGACGGTCCCGATGATCGTGCTGGCCCTCGGATCGGTCTTCGCGGGCGGGCTGTTCAGCGTCAACGAGGCCTTTGTGAAGTGGCTGGAGCCGGTCACCTCGTTCGCACACGGCCACTCCCCGGTCAGTGCGACCACCGTCACCGCCTCGACGATCGTGGTGCTGCTCATCGGTGTCGGCATCGCCTGGCTGATGTACGGCCGCAAGCCCGTTCCGGCGCTCGCCCCGCGCGGCTCGCTGCTGACCCGGGCGGCCCGCCGCGATCTGCTCCAGGACGACTTCAACCACGTCGTGTTCGTGCGCGGTGGGGAAGAGCTCACCGGCACGCTCGTCCAGCTCGACCGCTCCCTCGTGGACGGCGCGGTCAACGGCACGGCGGCCTCGATGGGCGGACTCTCCGGCCTGCTGCGCCGGTTGCAGACCGGATTCGTCCGTTCGTACGCGGTCCAGATGCTGGGCGGGGCCGCCGTTCTCGTCGCCGCGACCCTGCTGATGAGGGGTGTCTGAGCCATGTCATTTCCCCTGCTGACGGCGGTGGCCGTGGTGCCGGCGGCCGGTGCGATCGCCACCGCCGCGCTGCCCGCCGCCAAGCGCACCGCGGCCAAATGGCTCGCGCTGCTGTTCTCGCTGGCCACCTTCGCGCTGGCGCTGGTGGTCGCGTTCCGCTTCGATCCCGGCGCCAAGGGCCCCTTCCAGCTCACCGAATCGCACGCCTGGATCAGCGACTTCGGCGTCCGCTACGAACTCGGTGTGGACGGCATCGCGGTCGCCCTGATCGCGCTGACCACCCTGCTGATCCCGTTCGTCATCCTGGCCGGCTGGCATGACGCCGACCCCCTGGAAGAGGCCACGCCCAACCGGCGCTGGCGGCCCACCCAGGGCTTCTTCGCGCTGATCCTGGCCGTCGAGGCGATGGTGGTCCTCTCCTTCGAGGCCACCGACGTCTTCCTCTTCTACCTCTTCTTCGAAGCCATGCTGATCCCGATGTACTTCCTCATCGGCGGCTTCGGGGACCGGGCGGGCGGGGACGGCGAGGAACAGGACGCCGGCCGGCGGTCGTCGGCCGCGGTGAAGTTCCTGCTCTACAACCTCGCCGGCGGACTGATCATGCTGGCCGCGGTGATCGGGCTGTACGCCGTCACCGCCGACCAGCTCGGCACCGGCACGTTCTCGCTGCAGCAGATCGTCGAGGCGCGGGCGGCCGGCAAGCTGGACATCGCAGCCGGCACCGAACGGCTGCTCTTCCTCGGCTTCTTCTTCGCCTTCGCGGTGAAGGCGCCGCTGTGGCCGCTGCACACCTGGCTGCCCGGCGCCATGGGCGAGTCGACCTCGCCGGTCGCGGTGCTGATCACCGCGGTCGTCGACAAGGTCGGCACCTTCGCGATGCTCCGCTTCTGCCTCCAGCTCTTCCCCGGGGCCAGCAGCTGGGCCACCCCGGTCATCCTCGTCCTCGCGCTGATCAGTGTGCTGTACGGCGCGCTGCTGGCGGTCGCCCAGCGGGACATCAAGCGGCTGATCGCCTACGCCTCGATCTCCCACTTCGGGTTCATCATCATGGGCATCTTCGCGATGACGTCCCAGGGCCAGAGCGGCGCGACGCTCTACATGGTCAACCACGGCATCTCGACCGCCGCGCTGATGCTGGTGGCCGGCTTCCTGATCAGCCGCCGCGGCTCGCGCCTGATCGCGGACTTCGGCGGCGTCCAGAAGGTCGCCCCGGTCCTCGCCGGCACCTTCCTCATCGGCGGCCTGGCCACCCTGTCACTGCCCGGCCTGGCACCGTTCGTCAGCGAATTCCTGGTCCTGGTCGGCACCTTCAGCCGCTATCCGGTGATCGGCATCATCGCCACCCTCGGCATCGTCCTCGCCGCGCTGTACGTCCTCGTCCTCTACCAGCGGACGATGACCGGGCCGGTGAAGGAGGACGTACGGAGCATGCCGGACCTGCGGGTGCGGGAGCTGGTGGTGGTGGCGCCGCTGATCGCGCTGCTGCTCTTCCTCGGGGTGTACCCCAAGCCGCTCACCGACCTCGTCAATCCGGCGGTCGGCCACACCCTGTCCGTCGTGGACAAGAAGGACCCCAAGCCCCCTGTGCGGGTGGACGCCGTGCCCGGTGGAGACCGGGCCGGCCATACCGTGCGCCCTCAAGACGTGGAGGCCGCGAAGTGAGTTCCGTGGCAAGTGTCCACAGCCTGTGGACAGCGGCGTCCGGTGCGCCGGGCAAGATCCCGGCGCCGCACATCGAGTACGCCCAGCTGTCGCCGACGCTGATCGTCCTCGGCGCGGCGGTGGCCGGCGTCCTCATCGAGGGGTTCGTGCCGCGCCGTCACCGCTACTCCTCCCAACTGCTGCTGACCGTGGTGGCGCTGGCCGCCGCGTTCGCCGCGGTGATCGGCCTGGCGGCCGGCGGCTTCGGCTCGTCCAAGGCGCACCTCGCGGCCATGGGCGCCCTCGCCGTCGACGGCCCGGCGCTGTTCCTGCAGGGCACGATCCTGCTGGTGTCCCTGATCGCGGTCTTCACCTTCGCCGAGCGGCGGCTCGACCCGGCGGCGCACGGAAAGCGGGTGGACTCCTTCGCCGCCCAGGCCGCTGCCGTTCCCGGCGGCGCCGCCGAACAGGCCGCGGTGAAGGCCGGGTTCACCACCACCGAGGTCTTCCCGATCCTGCTCTTCGCGGTCGGCGGGATGCTGGTCTTCCCGGCGGCCAACGACCTGCTGACGCTCTTCATCGCGCTGGAGGTCTTCTCCCTCCCGCTGTACATCCTGTGCGCGCTGGCCCGCCGCCAGCGGCTGCTGTCACAGGAGTCCGCGGTGAAGTACTTCCTCCTCGGCGCCTTCTCGTCGGCCTTCCTGCTGTTCGGCGTGGCCCTGCTGTACGGCTATGCGGGCACGGTCACCTACGCCGGGATCGCCGAGGTCGTCTCGGACGGCGCCAAGCAGATCGATCCGGCGCTGGCCGGCACGATGGGCAATGACGTGCTGCTCCTGATCGGTGCGGCGCTGGTGCTGATGGGGCTGCTGTTCAAGGTCGGCGCGGTCCCCTTCCACATGTGGACCCCGGACGTCTACCAGGGCGCCCCGACCCCCGTCACCGGCTTCATGGCGGCCGCCACCAAGGTCGCCGCGTTCGGTGCGCTGCTGCGGCTGCTGTACGTCGCCCTGCCGGGCCTGCGCTGGGACTGGCAGCCGGTGATGTGGGGCGTCGCGATCCTCACCATGCTGGGCGGGGCGATCGTCGCCATCACCCAGACCGACATCAAGCGGCTGCTGGCCTACTCCTCCATCGCCCACGCCGGCTTCATCCTCGCGGGTGTCATCGCCACCAGCAAGGACGGCATCTCCTCGGTGCTCTTCTACCTCGGCGCCTACTCCTTCGTGACGCTCGGCGCCTTCGCCGTGGTCACCCTGGTGCGGGACGCGGGCGGCGAGGCCACCGCGCTGTCCAAGTGGGCCGGGCTCGGCCGGCGTTCGCCGCTGGTGGCCGCGGTCTTCGCGGTCTTCCTGCTGGCCTTCGCCGGCATCCCGCTGACCTCCGGTTTCGCCGGGAAGTTCGCGGTGTTCAAGGCGGCGGCGCAGAGCGGCGCGGGCTGGCTGGTGGTCGTCGGTGTGATCTCGTCGGCCATCGCGGCGTTCTTCTACATCCGCGTGATCGTGCTGATGTTCTTCAACGAGCCCAAGGCGGACGGCCCGACCGTCGCGGTGCCCAGCCCGCTGACGAGCACGGCCATCGCCGTCGGCGTCACGGCCACGCTGGTGCTCGGCCTGGCGCCGCAGTACTTCCTCGACCTGGCCGGCCAGGCCGGGGTCTTCGTGCGCTGAGATCCGGCGGCGCGCCACGACAGCGGCCGCCGCCCGGAGCCCTCGGGGGGTTCCGGGCGGCGGCCGTGCGTCGTACGGCGCACGGTCCGTCGTGCGAGGGGCCGTCCGGTGGGCGGTCAGCCCTTGGGCATACCGCTCGGCAGCTGCGGCATGTCGGGGACCTTCACGCTGCCGTCGCTGGACTTGGTGTACTTCTCGGTGGGCCCGTTCTTCCAGTCGACGGTCAGGGTCTTGCCGTCGGCAGCGGGCTTGAGGGTGCCCATGGTGCGGGTGGTGTCCTTGTCGGTGCACTTGACCGCGGCCATGGTCATCCCGGCCATCTCCTGGACCTTGCCCAGGCAGGCGGCCTTGTGCCCGTTGCTGAAGGCGACGGTGCCCTTGCTGATCACCAGGATCAGCGGGCTGCTCTTCGTGCCGGCCTTCCAGGCACCCTCGACCGAGCCCGCGCCCCCGGACTTGTCGGCGCCGCCCGGAGTCGACGGCGCGGCCTGCGGCGTCTTGCTCGGCTTGCTGTCGCTGCCGTTGTCGCCGCTGCTTCCGCAACCGCTGAGCAGCATCGCGGCGATGGCTGCCGCCCCGGCGATCTGCGCTGCCTTGCGCACGTACGTCTCCTCCGTTGTGGGTCAGGGACCCGTGAGGCTAGCAGCGCTCCGCGACGGGCCCCGGACCGCGGCAACGCCGGTACGGACTTGGTGTGGGGCTGTGACGTAGGGCGGCATGTGCCGCCGGCCGCGGACCGGGGCGAGGGCGAGCAGCAGCAGCTCCTCCGGGAGGGTGAGCGGTGGCTCGGTCATTCCGCGGGCAGGATGCGGCCGGTGACCTCGCCCAGGCCGATCCGGGCGCCGTCGGGGCCGGGCGCCCAGGCAGTGAGGGTGACCTCGTCGCCATCCTGGAGGTAGGGGCCCTTGCCCTGGGTGAGCTCCAGCAGGCAGCCGAGCTGGTCGGGGTCGGGCCCGGAGACGGTGCCGGAGGCGAACAGGTCGCCGGTGCGCAGCGAGGCGCCGTTGACGGTCATATGGGCGAGCTGCTGGGCGGCCGTCCAGTACATGGTGGAGAACGGCGGCCGGGAGACGGTCTCGCCGTTGATGCGCACCTCGATGCGGATGTCGATGCCGCCCGGCTCCGCGTCCGCGTCGTCGAGGTAGGGCAGCAGCGGCACGTCACGGGCGGGCGGCGGCGTCCGGGCCTCGTCGAGGGCGTCGAGCGGGGTGATCCAGGCGGAGACGGAGGTGGCGAAGGACTTGCCCAGGAAGGGGCCGAGCGGCACGTACTCCCAGGCCTGGATGTCGCGCGCGGACCAGTCGTTGAGCAGGCAGACGCCGAAGACGTGGTCGCGGAAGGCTTCCTGCGGGACGGGCTCGTGCAGCGTGGAGGACGTCCCCACGACGAAGCCGACCTCGGCCTCGATGTCGAGGCGGAGGGAGGGGCCGAAGGCGGGCGCCTCGTCCGTGGGGGCCTTGCGCTGGCCGTGCGGCCGGACGACCGGGGTGCCGCTGACGACGACGGTGCCCGCCCGGCCGTGGTAACCGATCGGCAGGTGCTTCCAGTTGGGGGTCAGCGCCGCGGCGTCCGGGCGGAAGATCCGGCCGACGTTGGTGGCGTGGTGCTCGCTGGCGTAGAAGTCGACGTAGTCGGCGACCTCGAAGGGGAGGTGCAGCGTGACCTCGGCGAGCGGATGGAACAGCGGTGCCACTTCGTCGCGGTGCGCCGGGTCGGTCACGGCGCTGTGGACGGCCGCCCGGATCTGCTGCCAGACGGGGCGGCCTGCCGCCAGCAGCGGGTTGAGGGTCGGGGCCGCGAGCAGTTCGGCGTGCGGGTGGATGGCGGCGGGCAGGGCGCTCGGCAGTGCGCTCAGATCGAGGACCCGGTCGCCGTAGCGGACGCCGAGGCGCCGCTGACCGGGCGCGTCGGCGGTGCTGAACACACCGTAGGGCAGGTTGTGCGGGCCGAAGGGATCGCCTTCCGCCAGGTCGAACGGGCTCTGCTCGGGCATGGACAGCTCCTCGCGTTCGTCGTCGCCGGTGGGCGGGCCGGCCGGGCCTGGTGGCCCGTCGGCCGGCGGTGCCGACGATCAGCGTACGGCCGGGCGGCGACCGGCGGGGCGGTCATGGGGCGCGTGGGCGCGGAGGCGTACGGATTTGGACGGCGGGCGCGCTGCCTGATGCGCCCCCAAGCATCGGCAATGTCCGGAAAAGCCTTGCTGCACCGCGCAATTCGGGCCTAGCTTCCTTTCCTGGCGCGGGCCGGGGAGGGACCGCGCCGTTGGGGGGACACGTGGCTCGCAGTGCCGCACGGCCCGCGGTCGACCGGAGCGTTCCGGGGCTGATCGTGAAAATCGGGGCTTACCCCCTGCACCACGGAGGTGTGGGGGCGATCCGCAGCCTGGGGCGGCTCGGGGTGCCCATGTACGCCGTGACGGAGGACCGCTTCACCCCGGCGGCCCTCTCGCGCTACCTCCGTGGCCGTTTCGTCTGGCCGACCACCGGGCGGGAGGAGCCGGACCGGCTGGTGACGGGGCTGCTGCGGATCGGCCGGCGGATCGGCCGCCCGACGCTGCTGCTTCCCACCGACGAAGAGGCGGCCGTACTGATAGCCGAGCACGCCGAAGCGCTCGCCGGGTCGTTCCTCTTCCCCCGGGTCGCCCCCGGGCTGCCGCGCCGGCTGGCCAGCAAACAGGGCCTGCACGAACTGTGCGCGGCCCATGGGGTGCCCTCGCCGGCCGCCGTCTTCCCCGGTTCGTACGCGGACATCGAGGCGTACGCCGGGCGCGCGCGCTTCCCGGTGGTGGCCAAGAACCGCGAGGCGTTCGTCCGGCGCAAACGGCCCGCCGTCGCGGGGACGACCCGCATAGGAGGGCCGGACCAGCTGCTGGACCTGGCCCGTGACTGGGGTCCGCGGCCGGGCGTGATCCTGCAGGAGTACCTGCCGCGGGAGCAGGCCGAGGACTGGATCGTGCATGCCTGCTTCGGCGCGGACCGTGCGCCGCTGGTGCTGTTCACCGGGGTAAAGGTGCGCTCCTGGCCGCCGCACGCGGGCATGACGGCCTGCGCGTATGTCGTCGACAACCCGGAACTCGCCACCCTGTCGGCGCGGTTCGCCGACCGCATCGGGTTCATCGGCATCGCCGATCTGGACTGGCGGTTCGACCGCCGCGACGGCAAGTACAAGCTGCTGGACTTCAATCCGCGGATGGGCGCGCAGTTCCGGCTCTTCGAGAACGCCGCCGGGGTGGACGTCGTCCGCGCCCAGCATCTGGAACTCACCGGGCGCACCGTCCCCGAGGGGGCGCAGCGGGCCGGGCGCCGCTTCGTCGTCGAGAACGTCGATCTGCCCGCCCGGCTCGCGTACCGGCGCAGCGGCTCGCGCCCGCCGCACGCTCCGGCGCGGGCCTCGGGCACCGAGCTGGCGTGGTTCGCGGGCGACGACCCGCTGCCGTTCTTCACGATGCTGGCGCGGTCCGCCGGGCCGGGCGCCCGGCATCTGAGGCAGCTGCGGCGGGCGGGCCGCCGGGCGGGTACCGAGGCACCACTCAGGCAAGGGGAGGGACCGAAGTGAGCACTCCGGTAGCGGTCATCGGGGCCGGCCCGTACGGCGTGTCGACGGCCGCGCACCTACGGGCGCGCGGTCTGCCGGTGCGGGTCTTCGGGGCGCCGATGGCGAGCTGGCGCACGCAGATGCCCGCGGGCATGCTGCTCAAGTCGACGCCGGCGGCTTCCACCATCGATGTCCCGCAGCCCGGCCACACCCTCGGCGACTTCTGCGCGAAGACGGGGGAGGGGCCCTACCCCTCGGACTGGGACATCGTCCCCGTCGAGGTGTTCATCCGGTACGGGCAGTGGGTGCAGCAGCGCACGGTCCCCGGCCTGGAGCAGGTCAGGGTGGTCTCGGTCGACCGGCAAGGCGGCGGCTTCGAGCTGAAGCTGGACAGCGGGGAGCAGGTCGCCGCGCGGGCCGTGGTCGTGGCCACCGGCCTGAGCGGGCTGGCGCAGCTGCCGCCGGAGCTGGCCGCCGCGATCCCGGACGGGCCGTCCGCCACGGGGCCGGTCTCGCACAGTTCGCAGCACCACGACCTGTCCGCGCTGGCCGGCCGTGAGGTGGTGGTGATCGGCGCCGGGCAGTCGGCGCTGGAGAGCGCGGTGCTGCTCGCCGAGGCGGGCGCGGCGTCCGTACGGGTCGTGGCGCGCCGCGAGGGCGCGGTGGGCTTCGGGGCGCCGCCGGACCGCCAGCCCCGCCTGCGGCCGCCGTCGCCGTTCGGCAACGCCTGGTCGCTGCATGCGCTGACGTATTACGCCGGCGGCTTCCGCCGGCTGCCGGTGCCCGCCCGGCGGTATCTGGTGCGGCGGGTGCTCGGCCCGCTGGGGGCGTGGTGGCTGCGGGACCGTTTCGCCGGCCGGGTGCAGGTGACGCAGGGGCGGCGGATCGTACGGGCCACGGTCCGTGACGGCCGTCCCGTGCTGGCGCTGCGCGGGGCCGACGGGCAGGGCGGGGAGCTCGCCGCCGACCATGTGCTGGCCGCGACGGGCTACCGGATGGACCTGGCGGCACTGGATTTCCTGGGCCAGGGGTTGCGCACCGGGATCGTGACACGGGCCGGCGGGCCGCTGCTGGACGCCGGCTTCGGCTCGTCCGTACCGGGGCTGTACTTCACGGGGCTGCCGGCGGCCGCCTCGTTCGGGCCGGTGATGCGCTTCGTGTGCGGCACACGGTTCGCCTCGCCGCGGCTGGCACGGGCGGTGGCGCGGGCCTGGGGGTGAGCGGGGCTGCGCGTCTGCGGGGGAGCGGGCCCGGGGGAGCAGGCTTACGGGAGGCGGGCTCACGGGTGAGGTGAGCCGGTACGGCTGCGTGCTTCCGGTGGGGCCCGCGGTTCCTCTCCCATGGGGGAAGTCACCCTGCGCTGTGGTGCTTTCACCCGGGGGGCCGCGGCGAGGGCGGCGGCGAGCGGAGCCGCCGTGCCCGGGGCGGGGCCGTGCCCGGGGCCGGGCGAGAGGTCTTGCCGGACAAGAAGCAGGCCGGAAATACTCCTCTCGTTGCCGGACCCCATGCTCCCGCGTCACACTCGCGTCAACAGGTGATCCAGAACCTGTCGGCCGGGCCGCTGTGCTTCCCGGGCGGTTCGGGGGGCGGGCGCTCACGGTGATCGAACTGCGACCGGATACGCTGGCCAATGGTGGAGACAGCGACAGATCGACATTCAGTTTGATCGTCAGCAGACAGGAGTACCCCTCGTGACCGTCGTCGGGCCCTTCGGGCTGAGCGTGCGGGACCAGGCTCTTGAGGCCGATGTCCAGGCCGGGTTGGCGGCTGTCGAGGAGGGCCTGCTGGAGGCCACCAAGAGCGACGTGCCGTTCATCACCGAATCCGCGCAGCACCTCGTGCGCGCGGGCGGTAAGCGGTTCCGGCCGCTGCTGGTGACGCTCGCCGCCCAATTCGGTGACCCCTACAGCCCGGGCGTGGTGCCCTCCGCGGTCGTCGTGGAGCTGACGCATCTCGCGACGCTGTATCACGACGACGTGATGGACGAGGCCGAGGTGCGCCGTGGCGTGGCCAGCGCCAACGCCCGCTGGGGCAACTCCGTCGCGGTGCTGACCGGCGACTTCCTGTTCGCCCGCGCCTCGCACATCCTCGCCGACCTCGGGCCGGAGGCGGTCCGGATCCAGGCCGAGGCGTTCGAACGCCTGGTGACCGGCCAGATCCTGGAGACCGCGGGCCCGCGCGACGGCCGCGACCCCATCAGCCACTACCTGGACGTCCTCGCCGGCAAGACCGGCTCGCTGGTCGCCGTCGCCTGCCGGTTCGGCGCGATGATGTCGGGCGCCGAGGAGTCGACGGTCAACATCCTCACCCAGTACGGCGAGCGGCTGGGCACCGCCTTCCAGCTCGCCGACGACGTGCTGGACATCGCCAGCGATTCGCATGAATCGGGCAAGACGCCCGGCACGGATCTGCGGGAAGGCATCCCGACGCTGCCCGTGCTGCATCTGCGGGCACGCGCCGAGAGCGACGCCGGTACGCCCGAGGACCGCGCCCTCGCCGAGCTGCTGTCCGGGGATCTCACGGACGACGCCCGGCATGCCGAGGCGCTGGCCGGCCTGCGCGCCCACCCGGCGCTCGAAGAGGCCCGCCGCGACACCGTGCGCTATGCGCAAGAGGCCCGCGCGATGCTGGCGCCGCTGCCGTCCTGCACGGCCAAGTCGGCCCTGGAAGGGCTCTGCGACGCGGTGGTCCACCGGGCGGGCTGAGGCCTTTGTGCGGCGCTGTCCCGCCGCGTCCCTGAGAGTCCGCGTCCGCATCCCCTAGGGAACGGTCCGACTCCGGTGGTACGGACTCCGACCTGAGGTGACCATGCGTCATACCTCAGCAGTAGGACGAGTTGCTCCCGCTGGTTGACGTTATCCGTCCCGGGATTTGGTGAGATGGAAAGCACCAGAGCGCGGCGGACGGTCACAATGAGCCCCAGAGGTGACGGGTGGACAGCGCAGCAACCGCCGCATACGACGGAGGTAGAGCAGATGCCACGGAACGAACCGACACAGGTCACGGACGGATGGGACGAGGGGCGCTCCCTGAAGCGCCGTAAGGCGGTGCGGTACGGCGTACCGGTAGCCGTGGCGGGAGTGGCGGCGGCCACGATCGGGCTGGTTCCGGCGTTCGCCGGTTCTCCGGACCTGCCGAAGATCTCCGCGCAGGACCTGATAGCCAAGGTCGCCAAGTCGGACGTCCAGCAGCTCTCCGGGACGGTCCGGGTCTCCACGGACCTCGGCCTGCCGTCCCTGCCGGGTGCCGGCGGCGCGGCGGGCGGCTTCGGCGGCGGCCAGGCCGGTGCCGGCGGGAAGGGCGGCGACGGCGCCTCCGCCGCGCCCCAGAACAAGCTGATGGAGCTGGCGTCCGGTGCGCACACGCTGCGCGTCGCGGCCGACGGCCCCGAGAAGCAGCGGGTGTCGATCATCGACAAGGCCGCCGAGTACAGCCTGGTCCACAACGGCAACGAGGTCTGGGCCTACGACAGCGGCAGCAACACCGCGATGCACAGCACCGCACCCGACGCCGGCCGGCACGGCAAGCAGCACCAGGCGCCCGAGGGCCTGCCCAAGGGCCTGAAGAGCGCCACCCCGCAGGACCTCGCGAAGCAGGCCCTGAAGGCGGCCGGCGACACGACCTCGGTCACCGTCGACGGCACCGCCACGGTGGCCGGGCGGGACGCCTACCAGCTGCTGATCAAGCCCAAGCAGGCCGCCTCGACGGTCGGCTCGATCCGGGTCGCGGTGGACGCAGCCAACGGTGTGCCGCTGAAGTTCACCCTGACCCCCAAGAGCGGTGGCGCGGCCGCCATCGACGTCGGCTACACGAACGTCGACTTCGCCAAGCCCGCCGCGAGCACGTTCTCCTTCACCCCGCCCAAGGGCGCCAAGGTCGTCGACGGCGACAAGGAAGCGGCGAAGGACCGGCGCGAGCACGGCAAGAACCTCCCGTCCCACCAGGACGCGAAGGACTTCCAGAAGAACAGGGGCGGGCTGAAGGTCATCGGCAAGGGCTGGACGTCCATCGCCACGATCAAGGGCGCCGGCGCCGGCCTGCCCTCCGGCAAGGAGCAGGGCGCCGGCGGTGATGCCGCCAAGTTCCTGGACAGCATCGGCGAGAAGGTGCACGGCTCCTTCGGCTCCGGCCGGGTCTTCAGCACCCGCCTGGTCAACGCCCTGGTCACGGACCACGGCACCGTCTACGTCGGCGCCGTCGACAAGCAGGCCCTGATCGACGCGGCCAACGCCGCCAAGTAACGGGCCGGCGCGCGGAAGCGCAGAAGCGCCCACGTCAGTACAGGGCGCGGAAGCGCAGCGCGTAGAGCGCGGAATTGCGGAAGCGCAGACGCGCAACAAGTGCGGGAGCGCCGTGCCACCCCTCGGCGGGTGGCGCGGTGCGGCTCGTGGGCCATATCCGTACGTCGTTGTCCATACGTCGTTGGGGGAGCCGATGCCACAGTCCACCGCCTCGGCGCCCGACGGTGCCCGGCCGGCCGATGGCGCCCGCCCGGCCCACGACGGGCCCGCCTGCCGGGCGGCCGGGAAGCCGGCGATCGAGACGCGCGGGCTGACCAAGGCCTACCGTGGCGGCCGGCTCGCCGTCGACGGCCTTGAGCTGGCCGTACCGCGCGGCAGTGTCTTCGGCTTCCTCGGGCCCAACGGCTCCGGCAAGACCACCACCATCCGCATGCTGATGGGCCTGATCGAGGCGAGCGCCGGCAGCGCGCGGGTGCTGGGGCAGCCGATGCCCGCCGCGGTCCGCCGGGTGCTCCCCAAGGTCGGCGCGCTCATCGAGGGTCCGGCGCATTACGGCTTCCTCAGCGGGCGGGACAACCTCCGCCGGTTCGACGCCGCCGACCCGCTCGCCGATCCCCGTACCCGTGCCGAACGGGTCGGGCGGGCACTGGAGCGGGTGGGCCTGGCCGCCGCGGCCGGCAAGAAGGCGCGCGCCTACTCCCTCGGCATGAAGCAGCGCCTCGGCCTGGCCGCGGCCCTGCTCCAGCCCCGTGAGCTGCTGGTCCTCGACGAGCCGACCAACGGCCTGGACCCCCAGGGCATGCGGGAGATCCGTGCGCTGATCCGTGAACTCGCGGCGGACGGCACCACCGTCTTCCTCTCCTCCCATCTCCTCGACGAGATCGAGCAGGTCTGTACCCACGCCGCGGTGATGGCCCGCGGCCGCCTGATCACCCAGGGCACGGTCGCCGACCTCTCCGCCACGGTCCTCGACGCGCACGGCCCCGGGCACGGCCGGCTGACGGTGACCACCCCCGACCCGGCCGACGCGGTCCGGGTCCTGAAGGAGCACGGTCTGACCGGCCTGGAGGCCACCGGTGACCGGGTGACCGGCGAACTCCCGGACCCGCCCGCGCCCATGGGCACACCGGACGACGTAGCGCCCCCGGACCTGGCGGACCTCAACGCCGCGCTGGTGCTCGCCGGGGTACGGGTCCGTGGCTTCGGCAGGGAGCGGGCGTCGCTGGAGGACGTCTTCGTTCAGCTGACCGGGGAGGGCTTCGATGTCGCGGGCTGAGGCGGCGGTGCGCACGCCCCGGCTGCTCTGGTCGCTGGGGCTGCTGCGCAGCGAGATCGCCACGACGTTCCGGCGCTGGCGCACCCTCGCGCTGCTGGCGGTGCTCGCGGGCGTACCGGTCCTGGTCGGTATCGCCGTCAGGATCGAGACCGGAGACGGTGGCGGCGGGCCGGGCGGTGGCGGTGGCGGCCCGGCGTTCCTCTCGCAGGTCACCCACAACGGTCTCTTCCTGGTCTTCACCTCGCTCGCGGTGACGCTGCCGTTCTTCCTGCCGATGTCCATCGGGGTGATAGCGGGCGACTCCCTCGCCGGTGAGGCCCATGGCGGGACGCTGCGCTATCTCCTGGTGGCGCCCGCGGGGCGCACCCGCCTGCTGCTGGTCAAATACGCCACGACCCTGACGTTCTGCCTGGTGGGCACCCTGGTCGTGGCGCTCTCGGCCCTGGCGACCGGCGCCCTGCTCTTCCCCTTGGGCGAGGTCACCCTGCTCTCGGGGACCTCCATATCCTTCGGCGAGGGGCTGCTGCGGGCGCTGGCCATCGCGGTCGCGGTGGCGCTGTCCCTCATCGGAGTGGCCGCCATCGGCCTGTGCGTCTCGGCACTCACCACCAGCGGTATCGCCGCCATGGCGACCACGGTCGGCCTGCTGATCACCGTGCAGATCCTGGACACCCTCCCGCAGCTGCACGCCATCCAGCCCTATCTCTTCCCGCACTACTGGCTGTCGTTCGCGGATCTGCTCCGCGAACCCGTCTACTGGGACCAGTTGCAGAAGAACCTCGGCCTGCAGGCGCTGTACGCCCTGGTGTTCGGCTCGGCCGCCTGGGCGCGCTTCACCACCCGGGACATCACCGGGTGAGGCCGTCGGACCGTGGTGTCGCGGCCGGCGCTCCGGCGCGCCGCGCCGTCGCCGCGGCCCGGCCCGCTTCCGCCGCCTGCACCCCGTCCCCGTCCCTGGCCTCGTCCCCGGTCTCGGCCCCGTCTCCGTCCCCGCGCCCGTCCGCAGTCCCGCCCCCGGCCGCCGCCCCCGCACGTGCCGCCGCCTCGGCCAGTGCCGTCCGCCCCCGCCGTGGGGTCCGCAGCGCGTCCCAGGTCAGTACCGTCAGGGCCGCCCACACCAGCGCGAACCCGGCCCAGCGCTCCGGCGGCATCCGCTCGTGGAAAACGGTGAGCCCCAGCAGGAACTGAAAGGTCGGCGCCAGATACTGCATCATCCCGATCGTCGTCAGCGGCAGCCGCACGGCCGAGGCGCCGAAGCAGATCAGCGGGACCGCCGTCGCGATACCGCAGCCCGCGAGCAGCAGCGCCTGGCCCACCCCGCCGGTGGTGAAGCGGGACTCGCCGTGCACGGCGAGGAAGACCAGGATCCCCAGTGCGGGCAGCAGCTGGAAGGCGGTCTCGGCGCTGAAGCCCTCGATCCCGTCGAGCTTGATGCCCTTCTTGACCAGCCCGTATGTCGCGAACGAGAAGGCCAGCCCGAGCGCGATCCAGGGCACCTTGCCATAGGCGACGGTCATCACGACGACGGCGAGGAGGCCGATGCCCACCGCGGTCCACTGCAGCGGCCGCAGCCGCTCGCGCAGCACCAGTACGCCGAAGGCGATGCTGACCAGCGGGTTGATGAAATAGCCGAGCGAGGCCTCCAGGACATGCCCGGCATTGACCGACCAGATGTAGAGGAACCAGTTCGCCGAGATGACCAGGGAGCAGACCAGGACCAGCCCGAGCCTCCTGGGCTGCCGCGGCAAGGGGCCGATCCAGGACCAGCGGCGCAGCACGGCCAGGATGACGACGGCGACGGGCAGCGACCACACCATGCGATGGGCCAGGATCTCGAACGGCGAGGCGGCGTCCAGCAGATGCCAGTAGAGCGGCAGCAGGCCCCACATGGTGTAGGCGCCGAAACCGTAGGCAAGTCCGACACGCTGGTCGCTCCGAGGCTGCAAGGGGACCTCCGCAGGGTGCTTCACCGCCTCTGCGAAAGTAGCGCCGCCGTGCCCGGCTGTCCTCCGTGTCTTGCCATACGGTCATGACAGGGCGGCGGCCCGCGAGTGCCGGCCCGGCCCACGCGTGGCCGGGCCCGGGGAACGCGAACGGCTGCCTGTGACGCGCCACCGCGCCACGCAGAACGGGTGCCCGTACGGGACGCCGTAAGACGTTCCCGTACGGGCACCCGCGGGCGGCCCGTCAGGGCAGCCGTCAGCCGTCAGCCGACGACCGTCCAGGTGTCGTTGCCGTTCAGCAGAGTGGCCAGGTCGCCCTTGCCCTTCTGCTCGATGGCCTCGTCGAGCTGGTCGGACATCAGGGTGTCGTAGACCGGCCGGTTGACGTTGCGCAGGACCCCGATGGGGGTGTGGTGGAGCGTGTCGGGGTCGGCGAGCCGGGAGAGGGCGAACGCCGTGGTGGGCGAGGGGTTGTGCGCGTCGTGCACCAGCACGCCGCCCGTGCCCTCCTCCCGTACGTCGATGACCCGGAGGTCGCCGGTGGCCGGGTCGCGGATCACGCCCTTGGAGCCGAAGCCGTCGGGGGCCAGGGCGCCGAAGCGGATCGGCTGCCCGTGCTCCAGGCGGATGACGGCCTCCTCGGCCTGCTCCTTGTCCTTGAGGACTTCGAAGGCGCCGTCGTTGAAGATGTTGCAGTTCTGGTAGATCTCCACCAGCGCCGTGCCGGGGTGGGCGGCGGCCTCGCGCAGCACCGAGGTGAGGTGCTTGCGGTCGGAGTCGACGGTGCGGGCGACGAAGGACGCCTCGGCGCCGAGCGCCAGCGAGACCGGGTTGAACGGTGCGTCCAGCGAGCCCATCGGGGTCGACTTGGTGATCTTGCCGACCTCGGAGGTGGGGCTGTACTGCCCCTTGGTCAGACCGTAGATCCGGTTGTTGAACAGCAGGATCTTGAGGTTGACGTTGCGCCGCAGGGCGTGGATGAGGTGGTTGCCGCCGATGGAGAGCGCGTCGCCGTCGCCGGTGACGACCCACACGGACAGGTCGCGCCGGGAGGAGGCCAGGCCGGTGGCGATGGCGGGGGCGCGGCCGTGGATGGAGTGCATCCCGTAGGTGTTCATGTAGTACGGGAAGCGGGAGGAGCAGCCGATGCCGGAGACGAAGACGATGTTCTCCTTGGCCAGGCCGAGCTCGGGCATGAAGCCCTGCACGGCGGCAAGGACGGCGTAGTCACCGCAGCCGGGGCACCAGCGCACTTCCTGATCGGACTTGAAGTCCTTCATGGACTGCTTGGCATCGGCCTTGGGCACCAGGGAGAGCGCCTCGAACTGCGAGGACCCCTCCGCGATCGTCTCAGTCATTGATGGCCTCCTTAAAGACCTCCGCAAGCTGCTCGGCCTTGAACGGCATTCCGCTGACCTGGGTGTGCGACCGCGCGTCGACGAGGTACTTGGCGCGCAGCAGAGTGGCGAGCTGCCCGAGGTTCATCTCCGGCACGATCACCTTGTCGTAACGCGCCAGGACCTCGCCGAGATTCCCCGGGAAGGGGTTGAGGTGGCGCAGATGGGCCTGCGCGATGCGCTCGCCCGCGCGCCGCACGCGCCGTACCGCGGCGGTGATCGGTCCGTAGGTCGACCCCCAGCCCAGGACGAGGGTCCCGGCGCCCCGGCCGCCCTCGTCGGTGGGGTCGTCGACCTCGATGTCGGGGACGTCGACGCCGTCGACCTTCGCCTGGCGGGTGCGCACCATGAAGTCGTGGTTGGCCGGGTCGTAGGAGATGTTGCCCGTGCCGTCCTGCTTCTCGATGCCGCCGATCCGGTGCTCCAGGCCCGGTGTGCCCGGCACCGCCCAGGGCCGGGCCAGCGTCTGTTCGTCCCGCTTGTACGGCCAGAACACCTCGGTGCCGTCCGCCTGCTGGTGATTGGGGCCCGAGGCGAACTGGACCCGCAGGTCCGGCAGTTCGTCGACGTCGGGGATCCGCCACGGCTCCGAGCCGTTGGCCAGGTAGCCGTCGGAGAGGAGGAAGACCGGCGTGCGGTAGGCCAGCGCGATCCGGGCCGCTTCCAGGGCGGCGTCGAAGCAGTCCGCGGGCGTCTTCGGCGCCACGATCGGCACCGGCGCCTCGCCGTTGCGCCCGTACATCGCCTGCAGCAGGTCGGCCTGCTCGGTCTTCGTCGGCAGACCCGTTGACGGCCCGCCGCGCTGGATGTCCACGATCAGCAGCGGCAGTTCCAGACTGACCGCCAGACCGATCGTCTCGGACTTCAGCGCCACACCGGGACCCGAGGTGGTCGTCACCGCCAGCGCACCGCCGAACGCGGCACCCAGCGCCGCGCCGATCCCGGCGATCTCGTCCTCCGCCTGGAAGGTGCGCACACCGAAGTTCTTGTGCTTGGACAGCTCGTGCAGGATGTCGGAGGCCGGGGTGATCGGGTACGAGCCCAGATACAGCGGCAGGTCCGCCTGCCGGCCGGCCGCGATCAGCCCGTAGGACAGTGCGAGGTTCCCGGAGATGTTGCGGTAGGTGCCGGTGGGGAAGGCCGTGGTCGCCGGGGCGACCTCGTAGGAGACGGCGAAGTCCTCCGTCGTCTCGCCGAAGTTCCAGCCCGCCCGGAAGGCCGTGACATTCGCCTCCGCGATCTCCGGCTTCTTCGCGAACTTCGCCCGCAGGAACTTCTCGGTGCTCTCGGTCGGCCGGTGGTACATCCACGACAGCAGCCCCAGCGCGAACATGTTCTTGCTGCGCTCGGCCTCCTTGCGGGAGAGCCCGAACTCCTTGAGCGCCTCGATCGTCAGCGTCGTCAGCGGCACCGGGTGGACGTTGTAGGCCTCCAGCGACCCGTCCTCCAGCGGGCTGGTCGCGTACCCCACCTTCGCCATCGGGCGCTTGGTGAACTCATCGGTGTTGACGATGATGTCCGCGCCCCGCGGCACATCCGCGAGGTTCGCCTTCAGCGCGGCGGGATTCATCGCCACCAGCACATTCGGCGCGTCACCGGGCGTGAGGATGTCGTGGTCGGCGAAGTGCAGCTGGAAGCTGGAGACGCCCGGCAGGGTTCCGGCAGGGGCGCGGATCTCGGCGGGGAAATTCGGCAGCGTCGACAGGTCGTTTCCGAACGACGCGGTCTCGGATGTGAACCGGTCGCCGGTGAGCTGCATACCGTCACCGGAGTCACCGGCAAACCGGATGATCACCCGGTCGAGGCGTCGGACTTCTTTGCCTTCGCCGCCGTTACCGGAAGCGCGCTCTTCCCCGACAAGCGCTGCGTCGGTCTGCTCGGCTGTGCTACTGACCTGGCTGGTCACTGCTTCGGACCTCCCTCGAGGGGTGCGGCGTCCCCGCCGGAGGCAGGGCTCGGGACGTGTCATACCGACTGGTTGTCCCATAACCATCGTACGTGGGTAAGGGTGGCCTTCCCTGGGGCGCTCGCATGTTGGACGTCAACATGAGACACCGATCTGGTGTGTTTTGTCATGAAATCACCACCCCCGTGACCCCCTCTTCATGACGCTCCGGACTCCTCCATTGGTTCTACGGCCAAAGTCCCGGACCGCGGCGAAATCGCCTCGGAACGCCCACCTGACAGATTGTCAGACGCTTAGGAATCGAGGTAGGTGAGTACCGCAAGCACCCTGCGGTGATCCCCGTCACTCGGCGAGAGCCCCAGCTTCAGGAAGATATTGCTGACGTGCTTCTCGACCGCGCCGTCGCTGACCACCAGCTGCCGGGCGACCGCGAAATTCGTCCGGCCCTCGGCCATCAGGCCCAGGACCTCCCGTTCCCGGGGTGTCAGACGGTCCAGCACGTCCTGCTTCCGGCTGCGGCCCAGCAGCTGCGCCACCACCTCCGGGTCCAGGGCGGTCCCGCCCCCGGCGACCCGGACCACCGCGTCGACGAACTCCCGCACCTCGGCCACCCGGTCCTTGAGCAGATAACCGACGCCCCGGCTCGACCCGGCCAGCAGCTCCGTCGCGTACTGCTCCTCGACGTACTGCGAGAGCACCAGCACCCCGAGGCCGGGGTGGTCCCGGCGCAGCCGGATGGCGGCCCGGACCCCCTCGTCGGTGTGCGTGGGCGGCATCCGTACGTCCGCCACGACCACGTCCGGCAGTGCCCCCTCGTCCGCCAGCTCCCCGATCGTCTTGATCAGCGCTTCGGCGTCCCCCACGCCTGCCACGACCTCGTGCCCCCGGTCGGTGAGCAGCCGGGTCAGGCCCTCGCGGAGCAGCACCGAGTCCTCGGCGATGACCACCCGCACCTTGTCCTCCACGGCTCAGATTCCCCCATGTCTCCTCGCGTCCCGCCCCTGCCGGCCCCAGCATTCCAGCATTCGGACGGCGGCGCGGCGGATGCGGGGGGATCGGGGACGGATGAAGGGGGGAGGGGGCGATACGGGGCCGTGCTACGGCAGCTCCGCCGTCACCCGCGCCACGGGAGCTCCGCGGTGACGCAGGTCGGGCCGCCGGCCGGGGAGTCCACCAGCAGCAGGCCGTCGACGGCCGCCAGCCGCTCGGCGAGGGCGGCCAGGCCCGTGCCCGGCCCGGTGTGGGCGCCACCGTGGCCGTTGTCCGCGACCAGCACCATGAGCCGGTCCGCGGTGTGCCAGACGTCCAGCGTCGCGCCGGCGGCCCCGGAGTGCCGGGAGACGTTCCGCAGCAGCTCGGAGGCGGTGAAGTACGCGATGCCCTCGATCGCCGCGGCGGGCCGCCGGTCCAGGTCCACGGTCACCGTCACCGGAACCGTGCACCGCGCGGACAGCGCCGACAGGGCCGGCCCGAGCCCCCGGTCGGTGAGGATCGCCGGGTGGATCCCGCGGGCCAGGTCCCGCAGCTCCTGGAGTGCGACCTTCACCTCGCCGTGCGCCTCGTCCACCATTCGCGCGGCGGCCTCCGGATCCTCGGCCAGCTTCTCCTTGGCCAGGCCCAGGTCCAGGGCGAGCGAGGCCAGCCGGGCCTGCGCCCCGTCGTGCAGATCACGCTCGATGCGCCGCAGGTCCGCCGCCGCGGTGTCCACCACCGCCCCGCGGTCCGACTCCAGCTGCCGGGCGCGGGTGGCGAGGGAGGAGGGCCCCAGCAGGCCGTGGACCATGACCCGGTCCACCTGCGTCAGCCCGTGGATCACCCACGGTCCGGCCAGCACCAGCAGCAGCCCCGCCCCGGCGGTGACCGCGATCTCGGCCGGAGTGTCGAGCCAGGCGCCGTGCCCGTCGCCGTCGCCCCACAACTGGATGCCCGACTGGCCGAGGTAGGCGGGGAACGTCCACCGCCACAGCGGGTAGGTCAGCAGCCCCCAGCCGAGGGTCCAGAAGGTCACCGAGAAGATGAAGGAGAAGAGCGCCCACGGGAAGTGCAGCAGCGAGTACAGAAGGTGCCGCCAGGACGCCCCGCTCTTCAGTACGGCCCCGACCCAGCCCATCAGGGTGGGCTTGGACGGCCGGACGGGGCCGGGGTCGGCGACGTCCAGCCCCAGCAGCGCGTGGGCCCGCAACCGCTCCAGGCCGCCCAGCGCACGGGCGCCGGCCAGGCCGCCGGCCAGCAGCGGGATGCCGAGGAACGTGATCAGCAGACCGGCGCCCGTGGTGATCACCACCATCGCGTACGTGAACATCACGATGGACAGGGGGAGGCTGAGGAAGAGGTACAGGAACTCCCGCCAGGCGCGTCCGGAGAACGGGGCGCGCAGGCCCTCGGGCACCCGGGAGCCGTGGGGCTGCGGTGCGTATGCGGTTTCCATGTCTCGTCCGTTCTGCCGGATGCGGCCCATGCCCGGTCGGACCGACCCGCGCCGCCCGGACCGCGGGCCGTGCGGGTCTTTCCGCCATGACAAGGGTCCGCGGCCGGCGCCCCGCGCACCATGAGGCCTTTCGCAGTCTCGGCGGGGGTTTCCCCACCCCCGGACCGGAAGCCGCCGCCCACCGCGGGCAGGCGGTGGCCGGTGCCCCTTGGCCTCCGTCAGCGCTCCCGCGCCCCCGCCTTCGAGGCCCGTGTCCCCGTCTTCGCTGTCTTCGCCGTCTTCGCCGCCGCCCTCGGCGCCGTCCGCGCCCGCCACGGCAGCTCCGCCGTCACCCGCGTGGGACCGCCCGCCGGCGAATCCACCACGAACAGCCCGTCCACCGACCCCAGCCGCTCGGCGAGCCCGGCCATCCCGCTGCCGCCGTCCAGCCGCGCCCCGCCCTTCCCGTCGTCCGTCACCTGGACCAGCAGACGGTCGCCCGCCCGGCGCCCGCCACCGCCCTTGCCCGCGGGCCCGGCCGGCCCGCCCTCCCCGGCCCGCCACACCTCGACGGACGCCGTGCGCGCCGCACTGTGCTTGGAGACGTTCTGCAGCAGCTCCGAGACCGTGAAATAGACGATGCCCTCGATGGCGGGCGCGGGCCGCTCGTCCAGGTCCACGACCGTGGTGGCGGGCACCGTGCAGCGCCCGGCCAGCGAGGCCAGGGCGGGGCCCAGCCCGCGGTCGGTGAGGATCGCCGGATGGATGCCCCGGGCCAGATCCCGCAGCTCCTGCAGCGCCAGCTTCACCTCGCCGTGCGCCTCGTCCACCATCGCCGCCACGCTGTCGTCGGCCCGGCCCTCCAGCAGCTTCTCCTTCGCCAGGCCGAGCCCCATGGCGAGCGCCACCAGGCGGGCCTGCGCGCCGTCGTGCAGATCCCGTTCGATGCGCCGCAGATCGGCGGCCGCGGTGTCGGTGACCGTCATCCGGTCCGTCTCCAGCTCGGCGATCCGCCGCTCCAGTTCGTCGGAGGGCGAGAGCAGACCGCGCACCATGGCCCGGTCCACGGTGGTCAGCCAGCGCGCCAGCCACGGGAGCGCCGGCCAGGCCACCACGAGCGAGACCAGGGCGACGGCGAAGGTGAGCAGGGCCCAGGGCAGCCGGATGAACGCGAACAGCGCATGCCGCCAGGCGACCGGGTCCTTCAGGCACGTCCACAGCCGGGGCAGGAACCCCCGCTCCCGGGACCGCAGCGGACTCGGCTCCGGCACCCGCACCCCGAGCAGGGCCCGCGCCCGCGCCCGTTCCAGCTTCCCGTACTTGCGGCAGGCCACCAGGCCGCCGGCCAGCAGCGGCAGGCCGATCACGGTGACGGCCAGCCCGATTCCCAGGGCCAGCCACACCACCAGCACCACGAACCCGACCAGACCCAGCGGGAAGTTGGACAGCAGGTACGCGACCTCCCGCCACGTCGCGCCGCTGAGTGGCCCTGCGGGCGGCGGCAGTGACTCATCGTCAGGGGCGGTAACGCCGGCATCGGCAGCTCTGGGCCGGGGACTCTCCGTCATGCGCCCAGCCTGCCCGGTCGCCGATCCCCGTGCCATGGGGTGGCTGGGGTGGTGGGGGTGGGGTTTCCCCCACCCGCCGCTGCCGACCGTGCTGGACAGCGCGTCGGAGGGGGGCCGTATCGTGTCGCGGTACGGAACGGGAGGGGGAGCGTGCGATGGCGCGGCGGTTGGTGACGGCGGACGGGTCGGCGCTTTCGCAGGACGATTCGCATGCTTCGGCGCGCGTGGCCGACGGCTCGGTGGTGCGGTTCGTGGGGGAGCACGGGGTGCCGGCGGCACCGGGGGCGTCGGCGGCACCGATGACGCCGACGGCGCCGGTGGTGCAGCACGCCACCGGTCGCGTCACCGAAAACGCCGCTGACGAGGCCGCTGACGAAGCCACAGGCGGTCCGGCGGTGCGCGGCCGCTGCTGGGACGAGCGGAGCCGCACGTGGACGGCCGGTGCGGCGAGCGTGCTGTTGGCGCTGGTCGCCGGGGTTGCGGCGGCGAGTTGGTACGGGCCGGGCCCGGCCGCGCTCTGGACCGGGGTCGTCGCAGTGCTCGCCGCGGCCGGTGGAGCTGCTGCCGGAGGGCTCGGACGGCGTCCGCTGGGCACCGCACTGCTGGTGTGCGGCGGCGCGCTCGGCACGCTCGCCTCCTGGCAGGCCGCCCCGCCCGGCGCGGCGCGGCTGGCCGCCGTCGGACTGACCGTTGCGGCCGCGCTCGCGCTGCTCGGCCTCCGTAGCGAGCTGGGGCGCGGCGGACTCGTCGGCGCGGCGGCGGTCGCGCTCGCGGTGGGAGCGTGGGAGGCCGCGCTGGCGCTGACCGGTGTGGCCCGTACGGGAGTCGTACTCGGCGTGGTCTCGGTGCTCGTGCTGGGCTACCTGCCCCGACTGGCGTTGACGGCGGCCGGGTTGACCCGGCTCGATGACCGGCGTTCCGGCGGCGCGCCGGTGAGCCGGCATCAGGTGGCGACCGCGCTCGGTGCGACCCACCGCGGCCTCGCGCCGGCCACCGTCGCCATGGCGGTCTCCGCGGGCGCGGCGGGAGTGCTCGCGGCCGGTTCGGAGGACGGCTGGTCGGTGACGGCCGCGGCGCTGCTGTGTCTGGTGACGCTTTCGCGTGCGCGTGCCTATCCCCTGGTGGCCGAGGTCGTCGCGCTGTTGGCCGCCGGTACGGCGGTGGGGGTGGGCCTGGTGTGGCAGGGGGCTGCGGACGGCGCCGGGGCACCGGGTGCGCTCGCCGCGCTGTGTGTGGCGGCGGTGCTGCCACTGGTGGTGCTCGCGGTGCGGGTGCCGGAACACGTTCAGGCCCGGCTGCGCCGGCTGATGAACCTCGTCGAGTCGGTCAGTGTGGTGGCGCTGATCCCGGTGGCCCTCGGGGCATGCGGGGTCTTCAGCCGGCTGCTGCCCACGTTCTGACGGAACCGGAAAGGGGGCCGCGGGACCATGTCAGCAGAGGGAACAACGGGAGCGAGCGGGCCGGGTGGACCTGTGCAAGCGGGTGGGCCTGTGCCGGCGGGTGGACCTGTACCGGCGGGTGGACCCGTACCGGCGGGTGGATCCGTTCCAGCGGATGGTCCTGGGCAAGGAGACGGGCAGCACGATCTGCCGGCCGGCCTTGGCGCGGCAGCGATGACGCCGGGGACGCCCGCGGAAACGGCCGCCGCGGAGGGTGGCCCGGGGGCTCGCCCTGGTGCGGTCAGCCTGGAGAAGAGCGGCACCGGCGCTGCCACCGTATGGGACACACCGCTGACGGCGCGGGCGGAGCCGAACGCGCCGGACGCCGGTGCGGTCGCGCCCGGCGCCATGCCTCCTGCCGTGCCTTCTGCCATGCCCCCGGTCACGGCCCCCGTCATGCCTCCTGCCATGCCCTCCGTCGGACCGCTGCCGGCTGCCGCTCCGCCGCCGCAGCCCGTACCGGAACCGGCACCCGCACCGGCCACGTACGGCGCACCTGCCGCGTTCGGCGCACCTGCCGCGTTCGGCGCGCCTGCCGCGTACGGCGCACCGGCCACGTTCGGCGCACCTGACGCGTACGGCGCACCTGCCCCCCAAGCCGCCATGGCTCCCCACGCCACGCCGCCCCCGTCCGCCACGCCGCCCCCGTCCGCCACGCCGCCCCCGTCCGCCACGCCGCCCCCGTCCGCCACGCCGCCCCCGTCCGCCACGCCGCCCCCGTCCACCGCGACGGCCCCCTCCAGCCCGGCGGCCTCCTCCACTGCCCCGCCCCCGCCCGCTCCTGTTCACAGGCCCACGCCCGTACGCCGGTCCCAGCCCACACCCGTCTCGGTGCCGCTGCTGCCGCCCGAGCTGGACGCCGTGCGGTCCAAGCCGCGGCACGGAGAGTCCGTCGCGCAGCGCGCGGGGCGGGCCGTGCGGAGGGCGATCGCCTCATCGCCCGCCGCGGAGACCGCCGCCGTCACAGAGACCGCGTACGCCATCCAGCAACCGGTGGCCACCGGCCGGCAGATCTCCGTGACGAGCATCCGGGGCGGTGCGGGCAAATCCACCGTCGCCGCCCTGCTGGCCCTCACCTATGCGCACTACCGCGCCGATCCGGTGCTGGCGATCGAGGCCGATCCGGCGCTCGGCACCCTGCCGCACCGGCTGGGCGCGCGGGAAGTGCGCTGGTCGGGCACCGACCTGGCGCAGATAGTGGATCCGTCGATGCTGATCACGGACCTGACCGGCTACCTGATCCCGTTCCCCGGCGGCGGCTGGCTGCTGCCGGGCAGCCAGGGCGCCATCGGGACGAGGCTGGACATCGACACCTACCGGGTGGTGATGACGTCCCTGCGCCGGTACTTCGCGACCACCGTCGTGGACTGCGAGACGCTGCCCGCCGAGGTGGCGCGGACCGCGCTGGTGACGACGCAGGCGCGGGTGCTGGTGTCCCCGGCGACCCCGGAGGGCGTGGCGGCCACCCGCTCCGTACTGGACTGGGCCGGAGGGCTCCACCCCGGCATGCTGCCCACGACGGTGGTGGTGCTCAGCCATGTGTCCCCCGATTCCGGGCTGGACATGCGCAGGGCCACCGAGCATCTGGGCGTCGGCGGCGCGACGGTGCTCCCGCTCCCTTATGACCGCCATCTCGCGGCGGGCGGCGCGATCCGCACGGAACTGCTCGGCGAACGGACGCTGCAGGCGGCGGCGCGCATCGCGGCCGAGGCGATGAACCGGGCCGTCTCGCGCGGACCGGGCCGGCAGCGTACGGGCCGGAGCACACCGGAGGCCCCGGACGGCGGCCCCTCCGGCCCCGCCCACCCCGGTCCGGCCCACTCCGGCGCCACTCACCCCGGTCCGGCCCACTCCGGCCCCGCCCACCCGCACGCCGGGCCGCCGCCCCGGTGACCGGCCGCCGCCCCGGCGACCAGGCGAGACCCACGACGAGACCCACGACGCCCGCCCCGCCCGGATCACCCCACGCCCGTCCGCTTCGTGAGACACCTTCTGAGACAACCGACCGCGCCGTCTACGCTGCCTGCCGCCCAGGTAGGGCGAAGTAGGGACAACCCCACCGTCCGCGACGATCCGGCTGCTCACCGCGGCCGGGGCAGGGCCTAGACTCCCGTCCGTACAGATCGTCGAAGTCGTTGAACAAGCGCAGTCAGGGAGCGAGGGGCGGACGTGCCGGACGCGACCGTGGGCACCACCGTCGCCGCGGACTATTTCCAGGGCTACTCGGTCGTCGGCGTCATCGCCGTGATCGGGGTGCTCTTCGTGGCCGTGGCGTTCGGTGCCGGGCGGCTGCTGCGGCCCGTGGTGCCGACGCCCGAGAAGCTGTTGACGTACGAGTGCGGCGTGGACCCCGTCGGCGAGGGCTGGGCGCACACCCAGGTCCGCTACTACGTGTACGCCTTCCTCTACGTCATCTTCGCCGTCGACTCGATCTTCCTTTTCCCCTGGGCGACGATCTTCGCCGCCCCCGGTTTCGGTGGTGTGACGCTGGTGGAGATGTTCATCTTCCTCGGCTTCCTCGCCATCGGCCTGCTCTACGCATGGAAGAAGGGCGTCCTGGAATGGACGTGAACCCCGCACCCCACGGGCCCGCGTCCGAGGGCGCCGGCCCCGAGTTCCTGCCGGAGCCGCGGCGCCTGGGCACCCTGGCCCGGCTCGCTCCCGAACCGATGAAGGTGGTCCTCAACTGGGGCCGCCGCTACAGCCTCTGGGTCTTCAACTTCGGCCTCGCCTGCTGCGCCATCGAGTTCATCGCCGCGTCCATGGCCCGGCACGACTTCATCCGGCTCGGCGTGATCCCGTTCGCGCCCGGCCCGCGCCAGGCCGACCTGATGGTCGTCTCCGGCACGGTCACCGACAAGATGGCGCCCGCGGTCAAGCGGCTCTACGAGCAGATGCCCGAGCCGAAGTACGTCATCTCCTTCGGCGCCTGCTCCAACTGCGGCGGCCCGTACTGGGATTCGTACTCGGTCACCAAGGGCGTCGACCAGATCATTCCGGTGGATGTGTACGTACCGGGCTGCCCGCCGCGTCCGGAGGCGCTGCTCCAGGGCATCCTCAAGCTCCAGGAGAAGATCGCCCGCGAGTCGCTGGGGGAGCGCTACGCGAAGGGCGGCGCGGCCCGGCCCTCCGCCGCCGCGCTGCGCAGCGGACTGGTCACGCCGCCCGCGCCGAAGCCGGCGGGCGGGGCGACAGCGGCGGATGAGCCGAAGGCGGCGGGGGAGGAGCCCCGATGAGCGAGCAGCCGGAACAGCAGCCGGAGCAGCAGGCGGAGCAGCAGGCGGAGACCGCCGCCCAGGCCGAACAGCCCGAGCGGCCTGTCGCCGAGCCCGTTGTCGGCTGGCTGCCGCGGCCCGCGAGCGAGATCTTCGGTACGGGGGCCACGGCGGAGCTGGCGTACGACGCGCTGACCGTCGACGTCCCCGTGGACGGCTGGCTCACCGCGCTGACGGCCGCCCGCGACGACCTGGGCTGCAGCTACTTCGACTGGCTGAGCGCCGTCGATGAGCCCGGTACCGGCTTCCGGATCTGCGCGCACCTCGCCGATGTGGCGCGGCCCGGCACCGTCCACCGGCTGATCGTGCGGACGACCGTGCCGCACGAGGCGGCCGTGCTGCCCACCGCCGTCGGTGTGTACGCGGGCGCGGGCTGGCACGAGCGCGAGACCCACGAGATGTTCGGTGTCGACTTCACCGGCCACCCGCACCTCGTACCGCTGCTGCTCCCGGAGAACTTCGAGGGGCATCCGCTGCGCAAGGACTTCGTGCTGGCGGCGCGGGTCGCCAAGGCATGGCCGGGGGCCAAGGAACCGGGGGAGTCCGAGCACGGCGGGCCCAAGCGCCGCCAGATGCTGCCCCCCGGCGTTCCGGACCCGAACGAGTGGGGGCCGCTGAAGGGCCAGCTGCCGCCTGCTCCCGCGCGCCCGGCGCGGGGGGCGCGGGCGGCCGGTGGTGCACGTGCGGCCGGTGGTGCCGCGGGCGAGCGGCCGGCGCGGCGTACGCGGACCGCGGGCGAGGGCTCGGCCGGCCAGCGACAGGCAGCGGGGGAAGCGACCGGGACCCCGGCGGCCGAGGCACGTCCCGAGCGGCCGGAGCGGCCGGAGCGCCCGGCGCGGCGTACGCGGTCGGCGAGCGAGGGTCCGGCCGGCCAGCGGCAGGCGGCAGAGGCGGTCGCGACCGGGACTGCCGCGACCGGGGCTGCCGCGACCGAGGGGACCCCTGAGGCGGCCGCGACCAAGGGGACCTCTGAAACGAGCTCGCCGACGAAGACCCCGTCGGCCGAGGCCCCGTCGACGGAGACCCCGGCCAAGGAGGCCGCGGCGGCTCCCCCGAAGGAGGCGGCTCCCCGCTCCTCGGACGCGCCCTGGCACCACGCCCGTCCGGCCTTCGACGAGCCGGAGAAGAAACCGGAGCCGGAGAAAAACGCGGAGCCGAAGGAGAAGGCGGAGCCGGAGCCGGCGGAGAAGCCGGAGCCGAAGGAGAAGCCGGAGCCGGAGCAAGGAGGCGACACCCCATGAGCGACGCTCTCGACATCGCGCTGCGCCTCGTCGCCGTCTTCGTCGTCTTCCTGGTCTTCCCCCTGGTCATCGGGCAGACCGAGCACAAGGTCATGGCCCATATGCAGGGCCGCCTCGGGCCGATGTACGCGGGCGGCTTCCACGGCTGGGCGCAGCTCGTGGCCGACGGCGTGAAGTTCGCGCAGAAGGAGGACATCGTTCCGGCCGGCGCCGACCGGCGGATCTTCCAGCTCGCGCCCGCCGTCGCCCTGCTGCCGTACCTCCTGGTCCTGGTCGCCATCCCGATAGGCCCGCACAACGCCGTGGGACAGGCCCTGGACGCGGGGATCTTCTTCGTGCTCGCCGTCATGGGCGTGGGTGTGCTCGGCTCGCTGATGGCGGGCTGGGCCTCGGCGAACAAGTTCTCGCTGCTCGGCGGTCTGCGGACGGCCGCGCAGCTGCTGGCGTACGAGCTGCCGATGCTGCTGGCCGCGGCCTCCGTCGCGATGGCGGCCGGCACGCTCTCGCTGCCCGGCATCATCGAGGCCTTCCACTGGTGGTGGGTGCCGTGGCAGATCGTCGGCGGCGTCGTCTTCTTCACCGCCGGGCTCGCCGAGCTGCAGCGGCCGCCGTTCGACATGCCGGTCGCCGACTCGGAGATCATCTTCGGTGCTTACACCGAGTACACCGGACTGCGCTTCGCGCTCTTCCTGCTCGCCGAGTACGCCGGCATCGTCGTGCTCTGCGCCCTGACCTCGGTCCTCTTCCTCGGCGGCTGGCACGGCCCGTTCGGCGCCGACGGCCTGGGCTGGCTGTGGACGCTGCTGAAGACCGTGCTCCTCGCCTTCGGCGTCATCTGGCTGCGGGTGACCTACCCGCGGCTGCGCGAGGACCAGCTGCAAAAGCTCGCCTGGACGGTCCTCATCCCGCTCGCCCTCGCCCAGATCGCCCTCACCGGCGTCGTCAAGGTGGTGATCTCGTCATGAGCTTCCCCGGCTCCGGCCTCGCCAAGGGGCTGGCCGTCACCCTGCGGACGATGACGAAACGATCGGTCACCGCGCAGTACCCGGACGTCCAGCCCGACCTCGCGCCCCGTACCCGTGGCGTCATCGGGCTGTTCGAGGAGAACTGCACGGTCTGCATGCTGTGCGCCCGTGAGTGCCCGGACTGGTGCATCTACATCGACTCCCACAAGGAGACGGTGCCCCCGGCCGCTCCCGGGGGCCGGGAGCGCAGCCGCAATGTGCTGGACCGCTTCGCGATCGACTTCGCGCTGTGCATGTACTGCGGCATCTGCATCGAGGTCTGCCCCTTCGACGCGCTCTTCTGGTCACCGGAGTTCGAGTACGCCGAGACGGACATCCGCGATCTGACCCATGAGCGCGACAAGCTCCGTGAGTGGATGTGGACGGTGCCCGAACCGCCGGCGCTCGACCCGGCGGCCGAGGAGCCCAAGGAGCTCGCCGCCGCCCGCAAGGCCGCGGACAAGCTCGCCGCCCAGCAGCAGGCCGAGGCCGAAGCCGAGGCCGAGGCCGCCCGGGCCCGGGCCCAGGACCCGACAGCGGATCAGGACCCGACAGCGGATCAGGACCCGACCGCCGATCAGGCCGGAGCCGCCGATCGGGCCACGGACCGGAACCGACCGGACCGACCGGACACCCCAGGGGAGGGACAGTGACGCTCGCCGCCGCAGCCGGCCACGGCTTTCTCTCGACCACCGGTGTCGAGATCGCCTTCCTCCTCGTCGGGATCGCCACCCTCGGCGCGGCCGTCATCACCGTCACCACTCGGCAGCTGGTGCACGCCGCCCTCTGGCTGGTCGTCGCCCTCGGCGGGATCGCCGTCGAATACCTGCTGCTGACGGCCGAGTTCATCGCCTGGGTGCAGGTGCTGATCTACGTCGGTTCCGTCGTCGTCCTCCTGCTCTTCGGGCTGATGCTCACCAAGGCGCCCATCGGCCGCTCCCCGGACGCCGATTCGGGCAACCGCTGGGCCGCGCTCGCGGTGGCCCTCGCCTCGGCCGCCGCCCTGGTCTGGGTCGTCGTGGATGCCTTCCGCACCACCTGGATCAGCTTCGGGGGCGCCGCCCAGGGCTCCACCGAGGCCTCCGGGCGCAGTCTCTTCCAGTACTGGGTGCTGCCCTTCGAGGCGCTGTCCGTGCTGCTGCTGGCCGCGCTCGTCGGGGCGATCGTGCTGTCCCGCAGGACGGGGGAGGAGCGGTCCGCGGCGGCGAGCCTGAAGAACGCCGCCTCTCCGGCTCCCGCCGCCTCCCGGGCCCCTGCCGCCCCCGCCCCGCGAGAGGAGCAGCGCTGATGCATCTCGTCTACCCGGCCGTCCTCGCCGTCCTCCTCTTCTGCACCGGGCTCTACGGCGTGCTCGCACGCCGCAACGCGATCCTGGTGCTGATGTCCGTCGAGCTGATGCTCAACGCCGTCAACCTCAACCTCGTCGCCTTCGACGTCTGGCTGCGCGACACCCTGCACACCGGCCAGGCCCTCACCCTCTTCACCATCGCGATCGCCGCCGCCGAGATCGGCATCGGCCTGGCGATCGTGCTGCTCGTCTACCGCAACCGCGGCAGCTCCGACATCGACCGGCTCCGCGATCTCGCCGAGAAGTCGGGCGCCACGGACGGGGACCCGCAGCCGGACACCACGGCGGAGGCCGCCGCGTGACCCTCACCACCACCGCCGTTCTCGTTCCCCTCCTGCCCTTCCTCGGGGCCGTCGCCGGTCTCCTCCTCGGCCGCCGTGCGCCCGGCTTCGTCCGGCCGCTGGCCGTGCTGCCGACGCTGACCGCGGCCGTGCTCACCGTGACCGTCGCCGTCGGACAGGGCACCGGGCCGGCCACCGACATCGCGACCGAGCTCACCCCGACCGGCTCGATCCCCATCGACCTGGCCCTGCACATCGACGGCTTCGCCGCACTGATCGCCGTCCTGGTCGGTGTCGTGGCGACCTGTGTGCAGATCTACTCCACCGGCTATCTGCGCGACGACCCGCGCTACCCCTCCTACGCCGCGCTGGTCTCGCTCTTCACCTCCGCGATGCTGCTGGTCGTCTACACCGGCGACCTGATGCTGCTGCTGGTCGGCTGGGAAGTCATGGGCATCTGCTCCTACTTCCTCGTCGGCCACTACTGGGAGACCGAGGCCGCCCGCGCCGCCTCCCTCAAGGCCTTCCTCGTCACCAAGCTCGGCGACGTCCCCTTCCTCTTCGGCATCTTCGCGCTGGCCGCCGATGCCGGAACCTTCCGCATCACCGGCATCCTCGGCTCCGTCGCCGCCGGCGGCCTGGATCATCCGACGCTGATCGCACTGCTGCTGCTCGCCGGTGTCGCCGGCAAGTCGGCGCAGTTCCCGCTGCACACCTGGCTCCCGGACGCGATGGCCGGCCCGACGCCGGTCTCGGCGCTGATCCACGCCGCGACGATGGTGGCCGCCGGTGTCTATCTCGTGGCCCGTCTCCTCCCCGTCTTCGCCGCCTCCGCGGCCGCGCTGGTGGTGCTCGCCGTCATGGCCGCGCTCACCATGGTCGGCTCGGGGCTGGCCGCACTGGCCCAGGACGACATCAAGCGTGTCCTGGCCTATTCGACGGTCGGACAGCTCGGCTACATGCTCGGCGCCCTGGCCGTCGGCGACCGCGGCGCCGCCGTCTTCCACCTCATCTCGCACGGTGCCTTCAAGGCCCTCCTCTTCCTCGGCGCCGGCGTGATCATCCACGCCGCCGGCACCAACTCGCTGGCCGCCATGTCCCGGATGAGCGGCCTGGCCCGGCGCATCCCGGACGCCTACTGGACGGTCACCGTGGCGCTGCTCGCGCTCGCCGCGATCCCGCCGTTCGCCGGCTTCTTCTCCAAGGAAGCCGTCCTGGGCGCCGCCGAACACGCCGCCACCGGCCACGCGCACGGCATCCCAGGTGCGGCCGGCTGGACCGTACTGGTCTCCGGACTGCTGACCGCCCTGCTCACCGCGGCCTACGCGACCCGCCTGTGGCTGCTGGCCTTCAAGGGCAAGGGCGTCGAAGCCCCCGACCACGGCCCGCAGCCGGTCGCCATGAACGCCGTCCTGTGGGTGCTCTTCGTCCCGACCGTCGCGCTCGGCCTCGCTGCCCCCTTCCTGCCCGGCTGGTTCGACGGGCGTTCCCTCGCGCCGACTCTGACCACCTCCGTCCTGGGCACCGGTATCGCCCTCGTCGGCGGCCTGGTCACCTATGCGGCCTGGCGGCACACCACCGCGCTCGCCGCCCGTATCCCCCTCGGCGCGGTCGTCGCCGCGCCGGACGCCACCCCCGCGATCGCCGAGGAGGTGGCCATCGACATCCACGCCCCGGCCTACGGCGACAACGCCGGCGCCCCGGACCCGGCGGACCCCGGCCGCCTCCTCCTTGGCCCGCTGCAGCGTCATGCCGCGGTCGGCTTCCACCTCGACGCCGTCTACTCCGCCCTCTTCGTCCGGCCCGTACGCGCCGCCGCCACGCTCGTGCGCTTCCTCGACCGCGCGGTCGTCGACACCTACGTCCGCGGCGCGGGCACCGCCCCCCGCCTGCTGGGCGCCGCGGTCCGCCGCGCCCAGACCGGGAACGTGCAGACCTACCTCGCCGCGCTGCTCGCGGGCTCGCTCGTCCTGGCCGTCGCCGCCGTCCTCGTCGCCACGGGCACGGGAGCCTGACCGATGCCGATGCCGATGTTCCACGCCCCTGGCGCACGTATGCCTGATGGCCGCACCCCCGGTGCACGTACGCCTGGCGCACGTATGCCTGACGGCCGCACCCCCGGTGCACGCACCCCGCACCCCCAGCCGACGCCCCTCGTGGCCGGGCTCGCCGGAGCCGAACCCCTGAGGAGGGCCTGACCCGTGAACCCCACCGCTCTGCAGTACCTCCTCGCGGCGGTCGTCGTCCTCCCCCTGCTGGGCGCGGCCGGCGCCCTGCTCCCGGCGCCCCCCGGCCTCAAGGGCCGCAACCCCGGCCAGGCCGTACTGCGCCACGGCGTGACCGTCACCGGTGTCGTGCTCGCCGCGGCCGTCGCGCTGGCCGCCGGCTTCGACCACGACCACCCGGCCCGTATGCAGGCCACCACCGACCTCAGCTGGATCCCGGCGCTGGACATCCGCATCCACCTCGGCGTCGACGGCATCTCGCTCCCCCTTGTCGTACTGACCGCGCTGCTGGCCTTCCTCTGCGCCCTCTACAGCTACTTCCGCCCGCCCGTCACCCACCACCGCCCTTCGAAGGAAGCGCTGCGCGCTACTCGTGCCCCTGAGGGCCCGTCCTCCAAGGCATTCGTGGCTCTGCTGCTCACTCTCGAAGCCGGTACCCTCGCCAGCTTCGCCGTCCTCGACCTGATGCTGTTCTTCCTCGCCTTCGAGATGGTCCTCATCCCGATGTACTTCCTCATCGCCCGCTGGGGCGGCGCGGGAAAGCAGGCGGCGGCCTGGAAGTTCATCCTCTACACGCTGCTCGGCTCCGTCGTGATGCTGCTCGGCCTCCTCCTCATCGGTGTGAAATCCGGCACCTTCGACATGGTGGCACTCGCCACTGACAACGGGCCGAAAGCGCAGCTCAGCCACACGGTTCAGCTGCTGGCAGTGCTCGCGGTCGGCATCGGACTGGCCGTCAAGTCCCCGCTGTGGCCGCTGCACAGCTGGCTGCCGGACGCCCACACCGCCGCCCCCACCGTCGGCTCGGTGCTGCTGGCCGGCGTCCTGCTGAAGATGGGCACCTACGGCTTCGTGCGGATCGCGCTGCCCATCACCCCCGAGGGCATGCACACCTTCGCGCCGTACCTCGCCGCGCTGGCCGCCATCGGCATCATCTACGGCTCGCTCGCCTGCCTCGCCCTCGTCCGCAAGGGCGCGGGCGGCGACCTCAAGCGCCTGATCGCCTACAGCTCCGTCGGCCACATGGGCTTCGTGCTGCTCGGCATCGCCAGCATGACCCCCACCGGCGTCAACGGCGCGCTGTTCGCCAACATCGCCCACGGCCTCATCACCGGCCTGCTCTTCTTCATGGTCGGCGCGCTCAAGGACCGCACCGGCAGCACCGACCTCGACACCCTGTCCCGCCCGTCGCCCGACCACCGCCCCTCGACGCGCGGCTCCGCCGCACCCCTCCCGTACGGCACCGGCGCCGCCCTCTACGGCAAGGCCCCCCGCTTCGGCGGTCTGCTCGCCTTCGCGGCGGTCGCCTCGCTGGGCATCCCCGGGCTGGCCGGTTTCTGGGGCGAGATGCTGGCGATGTTCGGCGCTTTCCGGCCCGCCGCCGGGCTCAGCCGCCCCGCCTTCCTGACGTTCATGGCGCTGGCCGGCCTCGGCACCCTGCTGACCGCCGCCTACCTGCTGCTCGTCGTCCGCCGTGTCTGCATGGGCGGCACCCCGGCGGCCGTGGAAGCCGCCCCGGCGGTCGAGGAGGGCACCGCGACGGCGGCCGAAGCGGCCACCGCGGCCCCGGCCGCACCGGCCCCCGTCATCCCCGACCTCGCGCGCCACGAGTACGCGGCCTGGACCCCCCTCGCCGTCCTCACCGTCCTCGCCGGACTGTGGCCCGCGGCCCTCCTCGGCCTCACCGACCCGGCCGTCCAGCAGCTCCTCGGAGGCGGTAAGTGATGAGCACGGTGACCTCTCTGGTCCAGTCCGTCGACTGGCTCGCCCTCGCGCCGCCCACCCTCGCCGCGGCCGTCGCCCTGGTGATCCTCGTCGCCGACCTCTTCCTCCCGGCGGCCCGCAAGCCGCTGCTGGGGTGGATCGCGACGGCGGGCCTGGCGCTCGCCACGCTGTCCCTGCTGCCCCTCCTGGACGGCGACCGCCGCACCTTCTGCCTGCCCGCCCACCCGGACGTGTGCAGCTATGCGGCCGACCCGTTCGCCCTGGTCATCCAGTTCCTGGTGCTCGGCGGGGCGCTGCTGACCGCCCTGCTGTCCATCGATACCGTCCGGGACCAGGACCTCCCCGCCGGCGAGTACTGGTTCCTGCTGCTCTCCTCGGCGGCCGGCGCCGCCCTGCTGCCCGCCTCCCGCGATCTGGCCACCCTGGTCATCGCCCTCGAAGTCGCCTCGCTGCCCGCCTTCGCGCTGGTCGGGCTGCGGCGCGGCGACCGGCTCTCCTCCGAGGCCGCGCTCAAGTTCTTCCTGTCCTCGGTGGCCGCCACCGCCGTGATGCTGCTCGGCGTGAGCTTCCTCTACGCGGCCACCGGCAGCCTGCACCTCTCCCGGGTGGCCCACGCCCTCACCCACCTGCCCGACCCGCGCCTGGCCACCCTGGCGAGCGCCGGCGCCGCCCTGACCCTGGTCGGCTTCGCCTTCAAGACGGCCGCCGCCCCGTTCCACTTCTGGGTGCCGGACACCTACGTCGGCGCGCCGCTGCCCATCGCCGGCTACCTCTCCGTGGTGGGCAAGGCCGTCGGCTTCTCCGGCCTGATCCTCGTCACCGTCCAGGGCTTCCCCTCGTACGCCAACGTCTGGGGCCCGGCACTGGCCGTCCTCGCCGCGCTCACCATGACGGTCGGCAATGTCGCGGCCCTGCGCCAGGACCCCCGCCGCGCGCACAGCGCCGTACGCCTGCTCGCCTGGTCCTCGGTCGGCCAGGCCGGCTACCTCCTGGTCCCGATCGCGGCGGCGGGCTACGCCCATGACCCGGGGCACGCCATCGGCTCCACCGTGGCCTACGCCCTGATGTACGCGGCCGTGAACCTCGGCGCCTTCGCGGTCGCCGCCCTGGTGGCCCGTACGAGCCCCGCGAACCGCATCAGCGACTACCGGGACCTGTACCACCAGCGGCCCGTAGTGGCGCTCGCCCTCGGCTTCTTCCTGCTCTGCCTCGCCGGACTGCCGCCCGGCATCATCGGCCTGTTCGCCAAGGTCACGGTCTTTTCGGCGGCCGTCGACGCGGGGCTGGCCTGGCTCGCCGTGATCATGGCCGTCAATGTCGTGATCGCGCTCTACTACTACCTGGAGTGGACCACGGTCCTCTTCCGGGGAGCCGGGGAAGCCGGGGAAGCGGAGGTCACCGGGGAGGCGGCAGGAACCGGAACCCCCGCCCCCGCGGGACACCCGGCCGGCGCCGCGGTCCCGGCCCCCCTGGCCACCGCCATCGCGCTCGCCGCCGTCCTCGGCATCGCCCTCTCCGGCGCCCCGCAGCTCGTCCTGCGCTTCGCCTCCGGGGCGCTGCTCTAACGGCTGCTTCCACCGTTGCTCCAGGCCGCCCCGCCCGGCCCGTCCTGCGGGAATCCTCACCGACGGCCGCACAGGACGACCACGGGCGGACACGGACGGCCCTATGGGCCCACACCGGCCTCCACCCCGCCCGTACGGCGCCACGCCCCGGCGGGCGCGCCCGGATGCCCTCCCCGGTGCGCCGGCGGCGGACAAGGGAACCTGGCTCGTTCATCTCGCGTTGACCAGTGAGTAAGGGTCCACTGGTCAGTGGAGAAACGCAGCACAGGGTTCCCCTGCCGCACCGCTTGGAGGGCGTACCGTGCACCGCCGGCACAACGGGCTCAGGACCGCCGTACTCCTCGGGGGCCTGTCCGCCCTCATCATCGTCATCGGCAGCCTCTTCGGCCGTACGGGCCTGATCATCGCCGTCGTCGTGGCCCTGGGCACCAACGCCTACGCCTACTGGAACAGCGACAAACTGGCCCTGCGGGCGATGCGCGCCCGCCCGGTCAGCGAGTTCGAGGCGCCACAGCTCTACCGCATGGTCCGTGAGCTCTCCACCGCGGCCCGCCAGCCCATGCCGCGCCTGTACATCTCCCCGACCCAGGCGCCCAACGCCTTCGCCACCGGCCGCAACCCCCGCAACGCCGCGGTCTGCTGCACCGACGGCATCCTCCAGCTGCTCGACGCACGCGAGCTGCGCGGCGTCCTCGGCCATGAGCTCAGCCATGTCTACAACCGCGACATCCTGATCTCCTCCGTCGCCGGCGCGCTGGCCTCCGTCGTGATGTTCCTCGTCAACTTCGCCTGGCTGATCCCGGTGGGCCGCTCCGACGACGACGAGGGGCCCGGCCTCCTCGGCATGCTGCTGATCATGATCCTCGGCCCGGTCGCGGCCTCCCTCATCCAGCTCGCCGTCAGCCGCTCGCGCGAGTACGAGGCCGACGCCGCGGGCGCCCAGCTCACCGGCGACCCGCTGGCCCTGGCCTCCGCCCTGCGCAAGCTGGAGACCGGAACCCGCCAGCTCCCGCTCCCGCCCGAGCCGCGCCTGGAGACCGCCGGCCACATGATGATCGCCAACCCGTTCCGGGGCGGCGGCCTGTCCCGGCTCTTCTCCACCCACCCCCCGATGGACCAACGGATCGCCCGCCTCGAAGACATGGCCGGCCACCGTCCCTGACGCCCCCGGTTCCACCGGGACCGGTGGCCGTCAGCAGGCACCCGGCGCATCATGAACGCAACGATTCACCGGGCTCCGCGCGTCTAGCACCGCAAGTACATTCTCCGCCGTGCCCGTGGAAGGCTGCTGATCATGAAGTTCATCCTCAACGTCCTCTGGCTGGTCCTCAGCGGCTTCTGGCTGGCGCTCGGCTACGTCTTCGCAGGCATCATCTGCTGCATCCTGATCATCACCATCCCGTTCGGCATCGCGTCCTTCCGGATCGCGGGCTACGCCCTGTGGCCCTTCGGCCGGACGACCGTCGTGCGCCACGACGCCGGCGCCGGATCGGCGATCGGCAATGTCATCTGGATCATCTTCGCGGGCTGGTGGCTGGCCCTGGGCCACATCGTCACCGGCATCGCCCTGTGCGTGACGATCATCGGGATCCCCTTCGGCATCGCCAACTTCAAGATGATCCCGGTCTCCCTGATGCCCCTGGGCCGCGACATCGTCCCCACCGACGAGCCGTTCGCCGCCCGCTGACCGCCCGCTGAGCGCGAGGGCCGCCGCCCGGGGGCCCTCGCGTCCCGCCGCACGCTCCTCATGGCGCCGCCCCGGCACACCGGTGGGGCGGCACGCCGAAGCGCGCCGCCCCATCCCGTGGCTCCCGAAAGCCGGGCTGCTACCGGTAGTTCACGAACTGCAGGGCGAAGTCCAGGTCCTTGCCCTTGAGCAGCTGCTGCACCGCCTGCAGGTCGTCCCGGCTCTTCGAGCTGACCCGCAGCTCGTCGCCCTGCACCTGCGCCTTGACGCCCTTCGGGCCCTCATCGCGGATGATCTTGGCGACCTTCTTGGCGTTGTCCTGCGAGATCCCCTCCTCGATCGAGGCGAAGATCTTGTACTCCTTGCCCGAGGCCTGCGGCTCACCGGCGTCCAGCGCCTTCAGCGAGATCCCGCGCTTGACCAGCTTGGACTGGAAGATGTCGAGCACGGCCTTCACCCGCTCCTCGGCGTTGGCCCGCATCTCGATCTTCTCGCCCGACCACTCGATCGACGCGCCCACGCCCTTGAAGTCGTAGCGCTGCGAGATCTCCTTGGCGGCCTGGTTGAGGGCGTTGTCGACCTCCTGCCGCTCTACCTTCGAGACGATGTCGAAACTGGAGTCGGCCATGTTGAGTTGGCTCCTCGTACGTAGATCCGTCAGGGCTGCGGCCCTTCCCGGGCCCGCCTGCCAAGCCTAGCCACCCGGCCAAGATCCAGCGCTCCCGAATCGAGTGGCGAACCACCCCCAGCCATCGGGTATGGTTTACGTCGTTGCCACGGAGCACCGCCCCACAGCGGCTCTCCCGGCAGCAAACCCAGGCGGTGTGCCCGAGCGGCCAAAGGGAGCAGACTGTAAATCTGCCGGCTCAGCCTTCCCAGGTTCGAATCCTGGCGCCGCCACAGGGAACAAAGGGCCCCTGGTCTGCGATTCCGCAGACCAGGGGCCCTTTGGCATGGACCGGGCCGGGGCCCGCCGTGTCCTTCGGGCCCCGGCAGGCCTCCTACCGCGGTGCCGCCGACACCGCCCGCACCGCGTCCACCACCGGCACATCCCCGGCGATCAGCTCCAACGTCTTGCCGATCGTGCCCGGTTCGTCGAGAAGGGCCATCAGGGTGGCGGCGACGTCGTCGCGGGGGACGGGGCCGCGGCCGGTCGCGTCGGCCAGTGTCACCCGGCCCGGTCCGGGGTCGTTCGTCAGCCGGCCGGGCCGCAGGATCGTCCAGTCCAGGCCGGCCCGGGACCGGATGTCCGCGTCGGCTGCGGCCTTGGCCCGCAGGTAGGCGGCGAAGACCGGGTCGGTGCCCTCCGGCGGCTCGCGGTCCGCGCCCATGGAGGAGATGACGAGGAAGCGCCGTACGCCCGCGGCCTCGGCCGCGTCCGCGAAGAGCCGCGCCGCGCCGCGGTCCACCGTTTCCTTGCGTTCGGTGCCGCTGCCCGGCCCCGCACCCGCCGCGAAGACGGCCGCGTCGGCGCCTTCCATGTGCCGGGAGACGTCCTCCACCGACGCCGACTCCAGGTCGCAGACCACCGGCTCGGCGCCCGCGGCCAGCAAATCACCGGCCTGCTCCGGCCGGCGGACGATGCCCGCGACCTCGTCCCCGCGCCCGGCGAGCAACCGCTCCAGCCGCAGCGCGATCTGACCATGTCCACCTGCGATGACAATGCGCATGATCCCGACCGTACGCCGAAGGCCCGGCGCACCGTGCGGGACCGGCCGGGGCCCGGGGGCTTCTCGCCGCCGTGGCTCAGCGCTGCGACTGCCGGGGCAGCGCCGGCGCCACCTCCGCCGCCGAGTCGCAGTACTCCCGCACCGCGCTGGTACGGGCGACCACCCGCCCGCGGTGGATCACGATCCGGCTGTAGGCCAGCGACAGCACCCCGGCGATCCGCTCGCCGCGCACCGCCAGCAGCTCCGCGGGGAAGCCCGCCTCGACCCGCACCTCGGGCAGGCCCAGCGTCGCCCGCGCCGCCGCACTCACGGTCTCGTACGCCGCATCCGGCGTGGCCTCCCCCAGGGAAGCCAGGAGGTAGGCCGCCTCCAGCGGGTCGCCCCGCCCGACCGGGTTCGCCACGTCCCGCAGCGCCCCGCTGCCCGCCGCCACCCGCACCCCGGCCGCCCGCAACAGCCGTACGGGCGCCGGCCGCGACACCCGCGAGCCGTACCGCTCCAGCCCGGTGCAGTCGCCCTGGGGCAGACAGACGACGGCGACCCCGGCGGCCGCCAGCTGCTCGGCGACCCGCGCCGCCACGCTGCGCGGCATCCGGGCCATCCCCGCGCACGGCCCGAGGGCGACGCCCGGCCGCAGCCCGCCGGCCATCGCCGCGAACCGCGCCAGCCGTGCCGGATCGTCGCCGTCGGTGTGCAGGTCCACCGGGCAGCCGTGCTCCCCGGCCAGCTCCAGGACCGTTTCGACGTACCCGGCCGGGTCGGGGTCGAGGTCCGGACAGCCGCCGATGACCGCTGCGCCCATCTTCACGGCATCCCGCAGCATCGCCAGCCCGTCCGCCCCGGCCACCCCGGTCAGCACCCGCGGCACCGCGACCGCCGCCAGGTCGGCCAGCCCGCGCAGCGACCGGCGGGCCTGCAGCACCGCCTCCAGCGAACGCAGGCCCTGGACGTCGCCGATCCGCACGTGACTGCGCGACGCGGTGGCGCCGTGCCCCAGCTGCAGCAGCGCGGCCTCGGTCGTCCGCCGCTGGACGTCCTCGGGGGACCCGGAGGCGGGGCCGTCGGCATCCGCCGTCAGGGCGGTGTCGCAGTGCGCATGGGGTTCGGCGGGGGCGGGGAGCAGGAGGTAGCCGGCGAGGTCGACGCGGGCGCCCTGCGGGGCGAGGCTGCCGGCCGTTCCGACGGCCTCGATGCACCCGCCGCCGAGCCGTACGTCCACCGTCCGGCCGTCCGCGAGCCGGGCACCGCACAGCACCAGCGCACCGCTGTCCGGCCCGGCGTAGCGGCCGGCACCGCCGGGCCTTCCCGGCTGGGGCTGCGGCGAACTGCTGTCGGACATCGCGCTCCTCGAAGCCACCGGCGTGCAAGATCACGCAGCGTTCTTCCGAGCCTAGGGCGCTGCCGGGAGAGCTTCGCGCAGGCGCGGAATAGTCGTACCGGTGTGGTGCGCGGGGCCGTTGGGGCGCGGCCCGGATACGGATTTCACGTTTGGCGGCGGGCCGTGTAATGTCTTCATCGCTCGCCCCAATAGCTCAGTCGGCAGAGCGTCTCCATGGTAAGGAGAAGGTCTACGGTTCGATTCCGTATTGGGGCTCTGATGTGTGAGGTACCTCGCCTTCGGGCGGGGGACTCTTACATCACAGCGGTGTAGCTCAGTCGGTAGAGCAAGCGGCTCATAATCGCTGTGTCACCGGTTCAAGTCCGGTCACCGCTACTGACAGTAGCCGATTGTGGGGTCGGTCCTCCGATCGGCTACTCTTTTATGCGTTAATCCGACCACCCGTCCGTCCAAGGAGCACTCACGTGGCTGCCACCGACGTCCGCCCGAAGATCACGCTGGCCTGCGTGGAGTGCAAGGAGCGGAACTACATCACCAAGAAGAACCGGCGTAACGACCCGGACCGTCTTGAGATGAAGAAGCACTGCCCCCGTTGCAACTCGCACACCGCGCACCGCGAGACGCGATAACACAGGCTCGTCCGTGAGGCCGTCCCCATTCGTGGGGGCGGCCTCACGGCGTTATCACCATCAGTACAGGGAGGTTGCGAGCCCATGGCGCTCGACCAGTCTTTTGTCGGACGCACGTACCCGCCCACCGACCCGTACGAGGTCGGCCGGGAAAAGATCCGCGAATTCGCCGAGGCGATCGGTGACACCAACCCCGCTTACACGGACGCCGAAGCGGCCAAGGCACTCGGCCACTCCGACGTGATCGCGCCGCCGACGTTTGTGTTCGCGATCACTTTCCAGGCCGCGGGCCAGGTCATCGAGGATCCGCAACTGGGTCTGGACTACAGCCGGGTGGTGCACGGCGACCAGAAGTTCGCCTACACCCGGCCGGTGCGCAGCGGGGACCGGCTGAGCGTCACCTCCACCATCGAGGCCATCAAGTCCATGGCGGGCAACGACATCATCGACATCCGCGGCGAGGTGCACGACGAGGCGGGCGAACACGTCGTGACCGCCGTCACCAAGCTGGTGGCCCGCGCCGTGAAGGAGGCCTGAGATGACCGCCACGATTTCTTACGACGAGGTCGAGGTCGGCACCGAACTCCCGGCGCAGACCTTCCCCGTGAGCCGCGCCACGCTCGTCCGGTACGCGGGCGCCTCCGGCGACTTCAACCCGATCCACTGGAACGAGAAGTTCGCCAAGGAGGTCGGACTGCCGGACGTCATCGCCCACGGCATGTTCACCATGGCCGAGGCGATCCGGGTGGTCACCGACTGGGCCGGCGACCCGGGTGCGGTCGCCGAGTACGGCGTGCGCTTCACCAAGCCCGTCGTCGTCCCCAACGACGAGACCGGTGCGCTGATCGAGGTCACCGCCAAGGTCGCCGCCAAGCTGGACGACGACGACCGTACGGTCCGGGTCGACCTCACCGCGGTGAGCGCGGGCCAGAAGGTGCTGGGCATGTCCCGCGCCGTGGTCCGTCTCGCCTGAGCGGCCCCTAGGGCCTGTCGGGGGCGGCCGGCCGGGCATCGCCGGACCGTCCCCGTACCCTTGGGCGCGTGCAGGAACTCCATGACGCCCCCCTCGCCCCGCTGACCACCTTCCGCCTCGGCGGACCGGCCACCCGCCTCGTCACGGCCACCACCGACGACGAGGTGATCGAGACGGTCCGCGCGGCCGACGAAGCCGGGACCCCGCTGCTGATCATCGGCGGCGGCAGCAACCTCGTGATCGGCGACAAGGGCTTCGACGGCACGGCCCTGCGCATCGCCACCCGCGGCTTCGCGCTCGACGGCACGGACCTCACCCTCGCCGCCGGCGAGAACTGGTCCGACGCGGTCGCCCGTACGGTCGAGGCCGGACTGGCCGGTGTGGAGTGCCTGGCGGGCATCCCCGGCTCGGCGGGCGCCACCCCGATCCAGAACGTGGGGGCGTACGGCCAGGAGGTCTCCGCCACGATCACCGAGGTCGTCGCCTACGACCGCCGGGCCGGTGAGACGGTCACGATCCCGAACGCGGAGTGCGGCTTCTCGTACCGCCACAGCCGCTTCAAGGAGCACCCCGACCGGTTCGTGGTGCTGCGGGTGCGCTTCGCCCTGGAGGACGCCGGAGGGCTCTCCGCGCCCCTGAAGTACCCCGAGACGGCCCGCGCCCTCGGCGTCGAGGCCGGGGACCGGGTCCCGGCCGCGGTCGCCAGGGAGACCGTTCTGGCGCTGCGCGCGGGCAAGGGCATGGTGCTGGACGCCGGCGACCACGACACCTGGTCGGCCGGCTCCTTCTTCACCAACCCGATCCTCACCGAGGCCGAGCACGCCGTCTTCCTGCGGCGCGTCCAGGACCACCTCGGCCCGGACACCGCCCCGCCCGCCTTCCCGGCCGGTGACGGCCTGGTGAAGACCTCCGCGGCCTGGCTCATCGACCGGGCCGGCTTCACCAAGGGCTACGGCACCGGCCCGGCCCGCATCTCCACCAAGCACACCCTCGCGCTCACCAACCGCGGCGAGGCCACCACCGAGGACCTGCTCGCCCTGGCCCGCGAGGTCCGCGACGGTGTCCATGCGGCCTTCGGCGTCACGCTCGTCAACGAACCGGTCACGGTCGGCGTCAGCCTCTAGCCGGGACCTGGACAAGTCCGTCACGGCAGCCCCCGGGGCGCCCCGAGCCGCCCCGGGGACGCTACGCGTCCAGCCAGTCGTCGATCTCCGCCAGCAGCCGCCGTTGCTCGTCCTGCGGGGCGCACGAGCCGCGCACCGACTGCCGGGCGAGTTCGGCCAGTTCGGTGTCCGTGAAGCCGTGTGAGGTGCGGGCGATCTCGTACTGCGCGGCCAGCCGCGCGCCGAACAGCAGCGGATCGTCCGCGCCCAGCGCCATCGGCACGCCGGCGTCGAAGAGCGCCCGCAGCGGTACGTCCTCCGGCTTCTCGTAGACCCCCAGCGCCACGTTCGACGCCGGGCACACCTCGCAGGTCACCCCGCGCGAGGCCAGCCGGCGCAGCAGCACGGGGTCCTCCGCGGCCCGTACGCCGTGCCCGACCCGGCCGGCGTGCAGATCGTCCAGGCAGTCCCGGACGCTGGCCGGCCCCGACAGCTCGCCGCCGTGCGGTGCCGCCAGCAGTCCGCCCTCCCGGGCGATGGCGAAGGCCCGGTCGAAGTCCCGGGCGAAACCCCGGCGTTCGTCGTTGGACAACCCGAAACCGATCACCCCCCGGTCGGCGTAGCGCACCGCGAGACGCGCCAGCGTGCGGGCGTCCAGCGGGTGCTTCATGCGGTTCGCGGCGACCACGACGCGGATGCCGAGCCCGGTGTCACGGGAGGCGCCGTGCACCGCGTCCAGGATGATCTCCAGGGCCGGGATCAGCCCGCCCAGCCGCGGTGCGTACGAGGTCGGGTCGACCTGGATCTCCAGCCAGCGCGACCCGTCCCGGACGTCCTCCTCGGCGGCCTCGCGGACCAGCCGCTGGATGTCCCCGGGCTCCCGCAGACACGACCGGGCGATGTCGTAGAGCCGCTGGAAGCGGAACCAGCCGCGCTCGTCCGTGGCTCTCAGCTGGGGCGGTTCACCGCTCCGCAGCGCCTCGGGCAGATGGACGCCGTACTTGTCGGCGAGCTCCAGCAGGGTCGCGGACCGCATCGAACCGGTGAAGTGCAGGTGCAGATGGGCCTTCGGCAGTCGGCGCAGGTCTCGAGGTGCGGCTCCGCCGCGGGCACGAACGCTCTCCATCCCAAGATCTTGCCGTACGGGGGCGGTGCGCCGGTAGGCCTTTCCCGAAGGGGTGTCCCAGGGAACGCGCGAACGGGCGCCCGGAAGGCTCCGGACGCCCGCTGCGGGCCACCTCCGGATTTCCGGAGGCGGGTTTGACTACTTGGCCTCGGCCAGCAGCTTCTGCAGCCGCGACACGCCCTCGACCAGGTCCTCGTCGCCCAGCGCGTAGGAAAGCCGCAGGTAGCCGGGGGTGCCGAAGGCCTCACCCGGGACGACGGCGACCTCCGCCTCCTCCAGGATCAGCTCGGCCAGCTCGACGCTGGTCTGCGGGCGCTTGCCGCGGATCTCCTTGCCCAGGAGCTCCTTGACCGACGGGTACGCGTAGAACGCGCCCTCCGGCTCCGGGCACAGCACGCCGTCGATCTCGTTGAGCATCCGCACGATCGTGCGGCGGCGGCGGTCGAAGGCGACCTTCATCTCCTCGACGGCCGTCAGATCGCCGGAGACCGCCGCGATGGCCGCCGCCTGCGCGACGTTGGAGACGTTGGACGTGGCGTGCGACTGAAGGTTCGCGGCGGCCTTGATGACGTCCTTGGGGCCGATCGCCCAGCCCACCCGCCAGCCGGTCATCGCGTACGTCTTCGCCACGCCGTTGACGATGATGCACTTGTCGCGCAGCTCCGGCACGACCACGGGCAGCGACGAGAACTCGGCGTCGCCGTAGACCAGGTGCTCGTAGATCTCGTCGGTCAGCACCCACAGGCCGTGCCCGGCGGCCCAGCGGCCGACCGCCTCGACCTGCTCGCGGGTGTAGACCGCACCGGTCGGGTTCGACGGCGACACGAAGAGCAGCACCTTGGTGCGCTCCGTACGGGCCGCCTCCAGCTGCTCGACGGTCACGCGGTAGCCGGTGGTCTCGTCGGCGACCACATCGACCGGGACGCCGCCCGCGAGCCGGATCGACTCGGGGTAGGTGGTCCAGTACGGGGCGGGGACGATGACCTCGTCGCCCGGGTCGAGGATCGCCGCGAACGCCTCGTAGATGGCCTGCTTGCCGCCGTTCGTCACCAGGACGTTCGCGGCCTCGATCTCGTAGCCGGAGTCACGCAGCGTCTTCGCGGCGATCGCGGTCTTGAGCTCGGGGAGGCCGCCGGCCGGGGTGTAGCGGTGGTACTTCGGGTTGCGGCAGGCCTCGATCGCCGCCTCGACGATGTAGTCGGGCGTGGGGAAGTCGGGCTCACCGGCGCCGAAGCCGATCACCGGGCGTCCGGCCGCCTTGAGGGCCTTCGCCTTGGCGTCGACGGCGAGGGTGGCGGACTCGGAGATCGAACCGACGCGGGCCGAGACCCGGCGGTCGGTGGGGGACGATGCGGAAGGGGTTGCAGCGCTCATATATGCATCGTTGCAGACCTCTGAGGAGCCCGGTACACGGGTTTGCGGGCACCACCCGGGAGGCCCCGGGGGGATCCTGTTCGACGCCTGGCTCCGAACCACGTACACTCGCTGACCGTTGGCTCCGAACAGGCCGCCGCGGCGCACGCACTTAGTGCAGTCGACCGCATGCGGTAGGTTGGGGGAACCACAAAGGGTCGTAGCTCAATTGGTAGAGCACTGGTCTCCAAAACCAGCGGTTGGGGGTTCAAGTCCCTCCGGCCCTGCTACACGCACTCTCCACCGCAGTGCGTGCACGCGTACGTATGAAATGCACCGCCGTGCGGCTCAACCGGGCGCGGCACGGCCACGACCCGGATTCAGGTGAGGACGAGTGACGGACGCCCTGGGCTCCATCGACATGCCTGAGCGCGGTCGTTCCGAGGACGACACCGCGGAATCCCAGAAGAAGCCCCGCCGTGGCGGCAAGCGCGGCAAGAAGGGCCCCTTCGCGCGGCTCGCGCTCTTCTACCGCCAGGTCGTGGCGGAACTCCGCAAGGTCGTCTGGCCCACGCGTAGCCAGCTGTCGACGTACACCAGTGTGGTGATCGTCTTCGTTGTCATCATCATCGGTCTCGTAACCGTGATTGACTTGGGAATCAACCGAGTCGTCGGGTACGTCTTCGGCTGATCCCGCGGAGGGCGCCTCAGCGGGCGCCCCTTTCGCATGTTCAACCCCTTGAAGCCAGGAAGAAGCAGCCACCGTGTCTGACCCGAACCTGAACGACGCCGCCGACTCCGCAGAGCCGGCAGCGGCCGACGTTGACGCGGCTGCCTCGGCCGAGGTCGAGGGCGACGACACCGCGCTTGAGATCGTCGAGGCCGCCGACGAGGTCGACGAGCTCGACTCCGAGGACGCCGCCGCCGGCGAGCCCGCCGAAGAGGCTGCGGTGCACCTCGAAGAGGACGCCGAGGCCGCCGCCGAGGTCGCCGAGGACGAGGAGCAGGAGCCGGTCGACCCGGTGGCCGCCCTCCGTGACGAGCTCCGTGGCCTGCCCGGCGAGTGGTACGTCATTCACACCTACGCCGGTTACGAGAACCGCGTGAAGACCAACCTCGAGCAGCGTGCCGTCTCGCTGAACGTCGAGGACTTCATCTTCCAGGCCGAGGTGCCGCAGGAAGAGGTCGCGCAGATCAAGAACGGCGAGCGCAAGACCATCCGCCAGAACAAGCTCCCGGGCTACGTGCTCGTGCGCATGGACCTGACGAACGAGTCCTGGGGCGTCGTCCGCAACACCCCGGGCGTCACCGGCTTCGTCGGCAACGCCTACGACCCCTACCCGCTGACGCTGGACGAGATCGTCAAGATGCTCGCCCCGGAGGCCGAGGAGAAGGCCGCCAAGGAGGCCGCCGCGGCCGAGGGCAAGCCGGCGCCGTCCCGCAAGGTCGAGGTCCAGGTGCTGGACTTCGAGGTGGGCGACTCCGTCACCGTCACCGACGGCCCGTTCGCGACGCTGCAGGCGACGATCAACGAGATCAACGCCGACTCGAAGAAGGTCAAGGGCCTCGTCGAGATCTTCGGCCGCGAGACCCCGGTCGAGCTGAGCTTCGACCAGATCCAGAAGAACTAGGTTCTTCCGGAACACCAGCCGAACCGACCAGGTCAGACGGGCTCACAGCCGGTCTGACCTGCTCGGTTTTTGGCCGCACGACGATACCCGTTATCGTTGTGCGGTATGCCTCCATCCGGATGACCGGGTGGATCGGCGAAACACCTCTCACTAGGACCCGGAGAGAGCATGCCTCCCAAGAAGAAGAAGGTCACGGGGCTTATCAAGCTCCAGATCAGCGCCGGCGCCGCAAACCCGGCCCCGCCGGTCGGCCCCGCGCTGGGCCAGCACGGCGTCAACATCATGGAGTTCTGCAAGGCCTACAACGCCGCGACCGAGTCGCAGCGTGGCATGGTCGTGCCGGTGGAGATCACGGTCTACGAAGACCGTTCCTTCACCTTCATCACCAAGACCCCGCCGGCCGCGAAGCTCATCCTGAAGGCCGCGGGCGTGGAGAAGGGCTCCGGCGAGCCGCACAAGACCAAGGTCGCCAAGATCACGCGCGACCAGGTCCGTGACATCGCCACCACCAAGATGCCCGACCTGAACGCCAACGACCTGGACGCCGCCGAGAAGATCATCGCCGGCACCGCCCGTTCCATGGGCATCACGGTCGAGGGCTGATCCCAGCCCCTCAGGCACCACCCGTGGCAGGACCAGGCGCTGGTCCGCACCACGACTCCACCCCACTGCATCAGGAGCAGAAGTGAAGCGCAGCAAGACTCTTCGCAACGCGGACGCGAAGATCGACCGGGAGCGCGTGTACGCCCCCCTCGAGGCCGTCCGTCTCGCCAAGGACACCGCGTCCGTCAAGTTCGACGCGACCGTCGAGGTGGCCATGCGTCTGGGTGTCGACCCGCGCAAGGCCGACCAGATGGTCCGTGGCACCGTGAACCTCCCGCACGGCACCGGTAAGACCGCCCGGGTCCTGGTCTTCGCGACCGGTGACCGTGCTGCGGCCGCGGAAGCCGCCGGCGCCGACATCGTCGGCTCGGACGAACTGATCGACGAGGTCTCCAAGGGCCGTCTGGACTTCGACGCCGTCGTCGCCACCCCGGACCTCATGGGCAAGGTCGGCCGCCTCGGCCGCGTGCTCGGTCCGCGTGGTCTGATGCCGAACCCGAAGACCGGCACCGTCACCCCGGATGTCGCCAAGGCTGTCACCGACATCAAGGGCGGCAAGATCGAGTTCCGCGTGGACAAGCACGCGAACCTCCACTTCATCATCGGCAAGGTCTCCTTCGACGAGACCAAGCTGGTGGAGAACTACGCCGCGGCGCTCGAGGAGATCAACCGCCTCAAGCCGTCCGCCGCCAAGGGCCGCTACATCAAGAAGGCGACCGTCACCACCACGATGGGCCCCGGCATCCCGCTGGACGCCAACCGCACCCGCAACCTCCTTGTCGAGGACGAGACCGTCTGATCTTCCCGATCGACGCCTCGTAGCGCGTGATCCACGCGTCAGGCCCCGTTTCTCCCGGTGGAGAGACGGGGCCTGACGCATGTGCGGTCAGTGGCCTGCACTACAGTCGCCCCCGAGGTCGACACACATGATCCAAGGGGGAGCCTCACATGCGCAGCACGCGTATAGCCGCCGCTGTGGCGGGTGCCGTGATTCTGGTGGGCGGTCTGAGCGCCTGCAACAACGACGAGGGCGGCAAGGCGTCCGGGGGCGGGAGCAGCAGCACCGGCGGCAGCGACGCGGGCGGGAAGCAGGACCCGGCGCAGAATCCGGCGGACGCGCTGAAGGCCGCCCAGCAGGCGACCAAGGCCAAGAAGACCGCGAAGATCGACGGCTCCACGACCGCGACCATGGTCGGCAAGCAGGTGAAGCAGTCCACCAAGGGCGATCTGGACTGGTCGCAGGGCATGCGGATGAACGTGGAAAACACCATGGACGTCGCCGGGAGCTCCGGTAAGCCGCTCAAGCCGGTCAAGGCGATCTACGCCGAGGACGCCGTGTACATGAACATGGGCGGCGCCCTGCCCGGTGGCGGCGGCAAGCCCTGGACGAAGTACCCCTACAGCCTCCTGTCGAAGAAGCTGGGCGGCTCCGGCACCCTGCTCCAGGAAGCGCTGCAGAAGGCCGACCCGAGCCAGGCGATCGAGCTGCTGGCCACCTCCGGCTCCGCCAAGGCCGTCGGCAAGGAGGACGTGGGCGGCGTCCAGGCGACGCACTACACCGGCACCCTCGAGCTGGACCAGCTGAGCGACAAGCTCGGCAAGGACCTCCGCGACATGATGCGCAAGCAGCTCGCGAAGGGCGGCGCGAAGAGCGAGCAGCTCGACGTCTGGATCGACTCGCACAACCTGCTGGTCAAGAAGCGGGAGAAGCTCGGCGGCAAGCAGCCCAGCGACTCCACCGTGTTCTACACGGGCTACGGCACCAAGGTCGACGTGGCCCCGCCGCCGGCGGACCAGACGGCGACCGCTCCCGGCGCCTGACCGGTACCGCGCACGTCTGACGGCGTGGGCGGGGGCCCTGCGATGTCCCCGTCCACGCCGATTTGCCTGAGCGCATCCGGCTCCCGTATCTTTTCCCGGAAGCCAAAGACCGCTGGTTGTCTCTGCGCGTCCGGTCCCGGACGTGTGGTGGCCGAAGGATCCGCTAGCTGCGGACGGCCTGCGCAGGTGTGTATGGATGAACTCCCGGACGGATTCCGATCCGCCCCGGTCGAGTACGCCCCGTGCGCCTGCGCCGGGGCGTTTGTTTTGCCCAGCCCCTTCTGCGCGGTCCTCATCACCCGGAAGGAGGCCGAGGCTCATGGCGACGTCTGACAAGAACGCAGCAGTTGCGGAGATCACTGAGAAGCTCCGTGACTCCAGCGCAGCTGTTGTGACTTCTTACACCGGACTGACTGTGGCGCAGCTCAAGGAGCTGCGTCGTTCTCTCGGCGAGAACGCTCAGTACCGTGTGGTGAAGAACACGCTGACCAAGATCGCGGCCAAGGAGGCCGGGATTCAGCTGGACGAGCACCTCAAGGGCTCGACCGCTGTCGCCTTCGTGACCGGTGACCCGGTCACGGCGGCGAAGGGTCTTCGTGACTTCGCCAAGGAGAACCCCGCTCTCGTCATCAAGGGCGGTGTCCTTGACGGCAAGGCGCTGTCCGCCGACGAGATCAAGAAGCTTGCGGACCTCGAGTCCCGTGAGGTTCTGCTCGCCAAGCTGGCGGGTGGCATGAAGGCGTCCATGGCCAAGGCCGCGGCGACCTTCCAGGCCCCGCTCACGAAGTTCGCCCGCACCGCGGACGCGCTTCGCAGCAAGGTCGAGCAGGGCGGTGCCGGTACGCCGGCTCCCGCCGAGGCTGCCGAGTAACCACTCGGACGCCCAGCGGGCCCGTAGTACGCCCGCCAGACATGTACATCCGGCACCAGCCGAATTAGTGGAAGGACCGCCACCATGGCGAAGCTCAGCCAGGAAGACCTGCTCGCGCAGTTCGAAGAGATGACCCTCATCGAGCTCTCCGAGTTCGTGAAGGCCTTCGAGGACAAGTTCGACGTCGAGGCTGCCGCCCCCGTCGCCGTTGCCGCCGCCGGCGCCCCGGGTGCCCCGGCCGCCGCCGAGGCCGAGGAGCAGGACGAGTTCGACGTCATCCTCACCGGTGCGGGCGACAAGAAGATCCAGGTCATCAAGGTCGTGCGTGAGCTGACCTCCCTGGGTCTGAAGGAGGCCAAGGACCTCGTCGACGGCACCCCGAAGCCGGTCCTCGAGAAGGTCGCCAAGGACGCCGCTGACAAGGCCGCCGAGGCCCTCAAGGGCGCCGGCGCCTCCGTCGAGGTCAAGTGACCCCACGGAGTCTCTGACTCCCGTCCACGGCGCCTGAGGCGTCACGGACACCAGCCAAGGGCGATCACCCATGCGGGTGGTCGCCCTTCGGCGTGCTCGCCACGGCTGCGTTCTCTCGCGCCTGCGTGCGAGTATGGTGATCATCGTTGCCCGGACGTGCCCCCATGTGACGATCTCCCTGAGGTGGGGGGCCTTGACGAACCGGACGCGGCGCGCAATTCTCGGGACGCGACGCAGAAGCGATCCAGGGTTCGAGGCATGGATCGCCGACGAAGAGGGAAGCATCGGTGTGCGCCACTGGCGCAGGGCTTTCGGCAGGCGCAGGGCAATGGGCGTAGAGAAGAACAACGAGGAGTTCCTCCGGTGCGGAGGACACGACCTCCCGGAGGGAGAAGATCGGTATCACGGCGTTGAACCGGTCTCCGGAAACTCGCTCTGGACATCAGTGTGCCAAGTGGCTACACTGACCCTTTGCGCTGCCTGTTAGCTGCTCCCTGCCCGTCACCAGGGGCATACCCGAGCCCGAGCAAAGCTGAATGATCTGCCCTGACCTGGGCTTTCCCTCAGTCTGTTCGGTTCGGGACCGGTACGCGCGTAGTGAGTCCGAGCCCTCGGAAGGACCCCCTCTTGGCCGCCTCGCGCAACGCCTCGACTGCCAATACGAACAACGGCGACAGCACCGCCCCGCTGCGCATCTCTTTTGCGAAGATCAAGGAGCCCCTCGGGGTTCCGAACCTCCTTGCGCTGCAGACCGAAAGCTTCGACTGGCTGCTCGGCAATGCCGCATGGAAGGGTCGCGTCGAGGCTGCGCTGGAGAGTGGGCAGGAAGTCCCCACCAAGTCCGGTCTGGAGGAGATCTTCGAAGAGATCTCCCCGATCGAGGACTTCTCCGGGTCGATGTCGCTGACGTTCCGCGACCACCGCTTCGAGCCCCCGAAGAACTCCATCGACGAGTGCAAGGAGCGCGACTTCACGTACGCGGCTCCGCTCTTCGTCACCGCTGAGTTCACGAACAACGAGACCGGCGAGATCAAGTCCCAGACGGTCTTCATGGGCGACTTCCCGCTCATGACGAACAAGGGCACCTTCTGCATCAACGGCACCGAGCGTGTCGTCGTCTCGCAGCTGGTGCGCTCGCCGGGCGTGTACTTCGACAGCTCCATCGACAAGACGTCCGACAAGGACATCTTCTCCGCCAAGATCATCCCGTCCCGGGGTGCCTGGCTGGAGATGGAGATCGACAAGCGCGACATGGTCGGTGTGCGCATCGACCGCAAGCGCAAGCAGTCCGTGACCGTTCTGCTCAAGGCTCTCGGTTGGACGACCGAGCAGATCCTCGAGGAGTTCGGCGAGTACGAGTCGATGCGCGCCACCCTGGAGAAGGACCACACCCAGGGCCAGGACGACGCGCTGCTCGACATCTACCGCAAGCTGCGTCCGGGCGAGCCGCCCACGCGTGAGGCCGCGCAGACGCTGCTGGAGAACCTGTACTTCAACCCGAAGCGCTACGACCTCGCGAAGGTCGGCCGCTACAAGGTCAACAAGAAGCTCGGCGGCGACGAGCCGCTGGACGCCGGTGTGCTGACCACCGATGACGTCATCGCCACGATCAAGTACCTGGTCAAGCTGCACGCCGGCGAGACCGAGACGATCGGCGAGAACGGCACGGAGATCGTCGTCGAGACCGACGACATCGACCACTTCGGCAACCGCCGTCTGCGCAACGTCGGCGAGCTCATCCAGAACCAGGTCCGTACGGGTCTCGCCCGTATGGAGCGCGTCGTGCGCGAGCGCATGACCACCCAGGACGTCGAGGCGATCACGCCGCAGACCCTGATCAACATCCGGCCGGTCGTCGCCTCCATCAAGGAGTTCTTCGGCACCAGCCAGCTGTCCCAGTTCATGGACCAGACCAACCCGCTGTCGGGTCTGACCCACAAGCGCCGTCTGTCGGCGCTGGGCCCGGGTGGTCTCTCCCGTGAGCGGGCCGGCCTGGACGTCCGTGACGTGCACCCCTCGCACTACGGCCGCATGTGCCCGATTGAGACCCCCGAAGGTCCCAACATCGGTCTGATCGGCTCGCTGGCCTCCTACGGCCGGGTCAACGTCTTCGGCTTCATCGAGACGCCCTACCGCAAGGTCGTCGACGGCCAGGTCACGGAGGAGGTGGACTACCTCACCGCTGATGAGGAGGACCGCTTCCTGATCGCCCAGGCCAACGCGAAGCTGACCGAGGACATGCGCTTCGCCGAGCAGCGTGTCCTGGTCCGCCGTCGTGGCGGCGAGGTCGACCTGGTCCCCGCCGACGAGGTCGACTTCATGGACGTCTCGCCGCGCCAGATGGTGTCGGCCGCGACCGCCATGATCCCCTTCCTCGAGCACGACGACGCCAACCGTGCGCTCATGGGCTCGAACATGATGCGCCAGGCCGTTCCGCTGATCAAGGCGGAGTCGCCGCTGGTCGGCACCGGCATGGAGTACCGCTGTGCGGTCGACGCCGGTGACGTCATCAAGGCGGAGAAGGACGGTGTGGTCCAGGAGGTCTCCGCGGACTACATCACCGTCGCCAACGACGACGGCACGTACACCACGTACCGCGTCGCCAAGTTCACCCGCTCCAACCAGGGCACCTCCTTCAACCAGAAGGTCGTCGTGGACGAGGGCGCGAGGGTCATCGAGGGCCAGGTCCTCGCCGACGGTCCGTCCACGGACGAAGGCGAGATGGCGCTCGGCAAGAACCTGCTCGTGGCGTTCATGCCGTGGGAGGGCCACAACTACGAGGACGCGATCATCCTGTCGCAGCGCCTCGTGCAGGACGACGTCCTCTCCTCGATCCACATCGAGGAGCACGAGGTCGACGCCCGTGACACCAAGCTGGGCCCCGAGGAGATCACCCGGGACATCCCGAACGTCTCCGAGGAGGTCCTCTCCGACCTCGACGAGCGCGGCATCATCCGTATCGGTGCCGAGGTCGTGGCCGGCGACATCCTCGTCGGCAAGGTCACGCCCAAGGGTGAGACCGAGCTGACCCCCGAGGAGCGCCTGCTCCGCGCGATCTTCGGTGAGAAGGCGCGCGAGGTGCGCGACACCTCGCTGAAGGTGCCGCACGGTGAGATCGGCAAGGTCATCGGCGTCCGCGTCTTCGACCGCGAAGAGGGCGACGAGCTGCCCCCGGGCGTGAACCAGCTGGTCCGCGTCTACGTCGCCCAGAAGCGCAAGATCACCGACGGTGACAAGCTCGCCGGCCGTCACGGCAACAAGGGCGTCATCTCCAAGATCCTCCCGGTCGAGGACATGCCGTTCCTGGAGGACGGCACCCCGGTCGACATCATCCTCAACCCGCTGGGTGTCCCGTCCCGAATGAACCCGGGACAGGTCCTGGAGATCCACCTCGGCTGGCTCGCCAGCCAGGGCTGGAAGGTCGAGGGCGTCGAGGAGGAGTGGAAGAAGCGTCTGCACGCGATTTCCGCCGACGAGGTCGCCCCGGGCTCCAACGTCGCCACCCCGGTGTTCGACGGTGCGCGCGAGGACGAGATCTCCGGTCTCTTCGAGTCGACGATCCCCAACCGCGACGGCGAGCGGATGGTCAAGGGCTCCGGCAAGGCGCGGCTGTTCGACGGCCGCTCCGGTGAGCCGTTCCCGGACCCGATCTCGATCGGGTACATGTACATCCTCAAGCTGCACCACCTGGTCGACGACAAGCTCCACGCGCGTTCGACCGGTCCGTACTCGATGATCACCCAGCAGCCGCTGGGTGGTAAGGCTCAGTTCGGTGGCCAGCGGTTCGGTGAGATGGAGGTGTGGGCGCTGGAGGCTTACGGCGCCGCCTACGCCCTCCAGGAGCTGCTGACGATCAAGTCCGACGACGTGACCGGCCGCGTGAAGGTCTACGAGGCCATCGTCAAGGGCGAGAACATCCCCGAGCCCGGCATTCCCGAGTCCTTCAAGGTGCTCATCAAGGAAATGCAGTCCCTGTGCCTCAACGTGGAGGTGCTGTCCTCGGACGGCATGTCCATCGAGATGCGCGACACCGACGAGGACGTCTTCCGCGCAGCGGAGGAGCTCGGCATCGACCTGTCCCGGCGCGAGCCGAGCAGCGTCGAAGAGGTCTGACGGGAGTTCCGGCCGCGGGGAGTCAGCGATGGCTCCCCCGGCCGGCCCCAGGACCCCCGTTTCAGACCCCAAGACTTACAACCCTGAGAGGGATTGACGCATAGTGCTCGACGTCAACTTCTTCGATGAGCTCCGGATCGGTCTGGCCACCGCTGACGACATCCGTCAGTGGAGCCACGGCGAGGTCAAGAAGCCCGAGACCATCAACTACCGCACCCTCAAGCCCGAAAAGGACGGACTCTTCTGCGAGAAGATCTTCGGTCCGACCCGGGACTGGGAGTGCTACTGCGGTAAGTACAAGCGCGTCCGCTTCAAGGGCATCATCTGCGAGCGCTGTGGCGTCGAGGTCACTCGCGCCAAGGTGCGCCGTGAGCGGATGGGCCACATCGAGCTGGCCGCTCCCGTCACCCACATCTGGTACTTCAAGGGCGTGCCGAGCCGGCTGGGCTACCTGCTGGACCTCGCCCCCAAGGACCTCGAAAAGGTCATCTACTTCGCCGCCTACATGATCACGTGGGTGGACGAGGAGCGCCGCACGCGCGACCTGCCCTCGCTGGAGGCGCACGTCTCCGTCGAGCGTCAGCAGATCGAGCAGCGCCGCGACTCCGACCTGGAGGCCCGCGCCAAGAAGCTCGAGACCGACCTGGCCGAGCTGGAGGCCGAGGGCGCCAAGGCCGACGTGCGCCGCAAGGTGCGCGAGGGCGCCGAGCGTGAGATGAAGCAGCTGCGCGACCGTGCGCAGCGCGAGATCGACCGTCTCGACGAGGTCTGGAGTCGCTTCAAGAACCTCAAGGTCCAGGACCTCGAGGGCGACGAGCTGCTCTACCGCGAGCTGCGGGACCGCTTCGGCACGTACTTCGACGGCTCCATGGGTGCCGCTGCCCTGCAGAAGCGCCTGGAGACCTTCGACCTCGACGAGGAGGCCGAGCGCCTCCGCGAGATCATCCGTACCGGCAAGGGCCAGAAGAAGACCCGTGCGCTCAAGCGCCTCAAGGTCGTCTCCGCCTTCCTGCAGACCCGCAACAGCCCCAAGGGCATGGTGCTGGACTGCATCCCGGTGATCCCGCCGGACCTGCGTCCGATGGTGCAGCTGGACGGTGGCCGCTTCGCGACCTCCGACCTGAACGACCTGTACCGCCGTGTGATCAACCGCAACAACCGCCTCAAGCGGCTTCTCGACCTCGGCGCGCCCGAGATCATCGTGAACAACGAGAAGCGCATGCTCCAGGAGGCCGTGGACGCCCTCTTCGACAACGGTCGTCGCGGCCGCCCGGTCACCGGTCCCGGTAACCGCCCGCTGAAGTCCCTCAGCGACATGCTGAAGGGCAAGCAGGGCCGCTTCCGTCAGAACCTGCTCGGTAAGCGAGTCGACTACTCGGCGCGTTCCGTCATCGTCGTCGGCCCGCAGCTCAAGCTGCACCAGTGCGGTCTGCCCAAGGCCATGGCGCTGGAGCTCTTCAAGCCGTTCGTGATGAAGCGCCTGGTGGACCTCAACCACGCGCAGAACATCAAGAGCGCCAAGCGCATGGTCGAGCGCGGCCGCACGGTCGTTTACGACGTGCTCGAAGAGGTCATCGCCGAGCACCCGGTGCTGCTGAACCGTGCACCCACCCTGCACCGTCTGGGCATCCAGGCCTTCGAGCCGCAGCTGGTCGAGGGCAAGGCCATTCAGATTCACCCGCTCGTCTGCACCGCGTTCAACGCGGACTTCGACGGTGACCAGATGGCCGTCCACCTCCCGCTGTCCGCGGAGGCCCAGGCCGAGGCCCGCATCCTGATGCTGTCCTCGAACAACATCCTCAAGCCGGCCGACGGCCGTCCGGTCACCATGCCGACCCAGGACATGGTGCTCGGCCTCTTCTTCCTCACCACGGATGAAGAGGAGCGCGAGGTCAAGGGCGAGGGCCGGGCCTTCGGCTCGGTCGCCGAGGCCATCATGGCCTTCGACGCCCGTGAGCTCTCGCTGCAGGCGAAGGTCGACATCCGCTTCCCGATCGGTACCGTCCCGCCCCGCGGCTGGACCCCGCCGGTTCCGGAGGAGGGCGAGCCCGAGTGGCAGCAGGGTGACAGCTTCCGGCTGCGGACGACCCTGGGCCGCGCGCTCTTCAACGAGCTGCTGCCCGAGGACTACCCGTTCGTCGACTACTCGGTGGGCAAGAAGCAGCTCTCCGCGATCGTCAACGACCTGGCGGAGCGCTACCCCAAGGTCATCGTGGCGGCGACGCTCGACAACCTGAAGGCGGCCGGCTTCCACTGGGCGACCCGTTCCGGCGTCACCGTCGCCGTCTCGGACATCGTCGTGCCGGAGGCCAAGAAGGCCATCGTCGCGGGCTACGAGGCCCAGGACGAGAAGGTCCAGAAGCAGTACGAGCGCGGTCTGATCACCAAGGACGAGCGCACTCAGGAACTGATCAACATCTGGACCAAGGCGACCAACGAGGTCGCCGAGGCGATGAACGAGAACTTCCCCAAGACGAACCCCATCTTCATGATGGTTGACTCGGGTGCCCGAGGAAACATGATGCAGATGCGGCAGATCGCCGGTATGCGTGGTCTGGTGTCGAACGCGAAGAACGAGACCATCCCGCGTCCGATTAAGGCGTCGTTCCGCGAGGGCCTGTCCGTGCTGGAGTACTTCATCTCCACCCACGGTGCCCGTAAGGGTCTGGCGGACACCGCCCTGCGTACCGCCGACTCCGGTTACCTCACCCGTCGTCTGGTCGACGTCTCCCAGGACGTCATCATTCGCGAGGAGGACTGCGGCACCGAGCGCGGCCTCAAGCTGCGGATCGCCTCGAAGGACGCCGCCGGTGTCCTGCGCAAGGCGGACGACGTCGAGTCCAGCGTCTACGCCCGCATGCTCGCCGAGGACGTCGTCGTCGACGGCAAGGTCGTCGCCCCGGCGAACGTCGACCTCGGTGACGTGCTCATCGACGCGCTGGTCAACGCGGGCGTCGAGGAGGTCAAGACCCGCTCGGTCCTGACCTGTGAGTCCGCGGTCGGCACCTGTGCCTTCTGCTACGGCCGTTCGCTGGCCACCGGCAAGCTGGTCGACATCGGTGAGGCGGTCGGCATCATCGCCGCCCAGTCCATCGGTGAGCCCGGCACCCAGCTGACGATGCGTACCTTCCACACCGGTGGTGTGGCCGGTGACGACATCACCCTGGGTCTGCCGCGTGTCGTCGAGCTCTTCGAGGCCCGTACGCCCAAGGGTGTCGCCCCGATCTCGGAGGCGGCCGGCCGCGTCCGCATCGAGGAGACCGAGAAGACCAAGAAGGTCATCGTCACCCCGGACGACGGCAGCGACGAGACGGCTTACGGCGTCTCCAAGCGTGCCCGTCTCCTGGTGGGCGAGGGCGACCACGTCACGGTCGGCCAGCCGCTGACCGTGGGTGCCGTGAACCCGCACGACGTGCTGCGGATCCTCGGCCAGCGTGCCGTCCAGGTCCACCTGGTCGGCGAGGTCCAGAAGGTCTACAACAGCCAGGGCGTGGCGATCCACGACAAGCACATCGAGATCATCATCCGGCAGATGCTGCGCCGTGTGACGATCATCGAGTCCGGCGACGCGGAGCTGCTGCCGGGCGAGCTGGTGGAGCGCACCAAGTTCGAGGGCGAGAACCGTCGCGTCGTGGCGGAAGGCGGCCACCCGGCCTCCGGCCGTCCGCAGCTGATGGGTATCACCAAGGCGTCGCTGGCCACCGAGTCGTGGCTGTCGGCGGCGTCCTTCCAGGAGACGACCAGGGTCCTGACCGACGCGGCGATCAACGCCAAGTCGGACTCCCTGATCGGCCTCAAGGAGAACGTCATCATCGGTAAGCTCATCCCGGCCGGTACGGGCCTGTCCCGCTACCGCAACATCCGGGTGGAGCCCACCGAGGAGGCGAAGGCCGCGATGTACTCGGCCGTCGGTTACGACGACATCGACTACTCGCCCTTCGGCACCGGCTCCGGCCAGGCGGTCCCGCTGGAGGACTACGACTACGGTCCGTACAACCAGTAAGCCCGGTCCGTACGACAGCAACGGGGCGGCCATCCCTCGCGGGGTGGCCGCCCCGCGGCGTTGTCCGGCCCTCCCGCAGGGTTGGCGGCCGTGCGGTGGAACTTGTCCTCCCATTGCTGCGTCTGTGATGAGAAGATGGGGAGAACTGTCGAGCGGGGGAGGTTCGCGAAGTGGCATTCCAGCCGTGGCAGGGCGGGCAGCCGGCTCAGCCGTCGCATCAGGTGCCGGCGATGCGGGCCTCGCACGCTGATCGCGAGCGGGCGGTCGATGTGCTCAAGGCGGGATTCGCCGAGGGGCGGCTGCAGCAGCCGGAGTACGAGCAGCGGATAGGGCGGGCCTACAAGGCGCAGACCCACGCGGAGCTGCAGATGCTGGTCGCGGATCTTCCGCAGGGGCCGGTACCGCAGGCGCAGTTCCAGCCGCAGCGGCCGATGGTGCCGGCGACGTTCATGCCGGTGCAGATGCCGGCGCCGGTGCACTCCAACTCGTCGGCGACGGGTGCGCTGGTCTGCGGGATCATGACGCCGGTGACCTGGGGGCTGACGGCGATTCCGGCGGTGATCCTGGGACACAAGGCGCGTGCCGAGATCCGTCGCTCGGGGGAGCGGGGGGACGGCCAGGCCATCGCGGGGCTGGTGCTGGGCTGGCTGGCGATCGGCGGCTGGGCGCTGTTTCTGCTGGTCTTCATCCTGTCGGCGGCGGTCAACCTCTGACTGGTGGGCGGCTCGGACAGCAGGCGGCCGCGGCGGTGGCGCAGCGGCCGTGGCGGCGGGGCGGTGCCTTCTTCCGTACGGTCGCCGATCCCACTACGGTGGCCGCAACGCCGTGAGGAGTCCGGCGTGTCCTTCGCGTGTGCATTTGTTTTGACCGCAGCCCATGCGGTAGGTACGCTCTGACCTTGTGCCTGGGGTGTCCCTGGGCTGTCGTGCGCGCAATTCTTCACAGCCGCTGGCCTGGAGAGTCACAGCACGGAAGCCGGGTTTTGACACCGCAATCTGCCGCCTCACTCGTTCCAGCGAGGGACCGGACTGCAGTATTCGACACACCCGACCGCGTGGGTCGGGGAACGTTCCAGGTTAGCTTTACCGAGACTGGCACACAGAAACCGGAGAAACGGTGCCTACGATCCAGCAGCTGGTCCGCAAGGGCCGGCAGGACAAGGTCGAGAAGAACAAGACGCCCGCGCTCGAGGGTTCCCCCCAGCGCCGTGGCGTCTGCACGCGTGTTTTCACGACCACCCCGAAGAAGCCGAACTCGGCCCTGCGTAAGGTCGCGCGTGTGCGTCTGACCAGCGGGATCGAGGTCACCGCTTACATTCCGGGTGAGGGCCACAACCTGCAGGAGCACTCGATCGTGCTCGTGCGTGGTGGTCGTGTGAAGGACCTGCCGGGTGTTCGGTACAAGATCATCCGCGGCTCCCTCGACACGCAGGGCGTCAAGAACCGCAAGCAGGCTCGCAGCCGCTACGGCGCCAAGAAGGAGAAGTAAGAATGCCTCGTAAGGGCCCCGCCCCGAAGCGCCCGGTCATCATCGACCCGGTCTACGGTTCTCCTCTGGTGACCTCCCTCATCAACAAGGTGCTGCTGAACGGAAAGCGCTCCACCGCCGAGCGCATCGTTTACGGCGCCATGGAGGGTCTGCGCGAGAAGACCGGCAACGACCCGGTCATCACGCTCAAGCGCGCGCTCGAGAACATCAAGCCGACCCTTGAGGTCAAGTCCCGCCGTGTCGGTGGCGCGACCTACCAGGTCCCGGTCGAGGTCAAGCCCGGCCGCGCCGCCACCCTCTCGCTGCGCTGGCTCGTGGGCTACTCCCGCGCCCGCCGCGAGAAGACCATGACCGAGCGCCTCATGAACGAACTGCTCGACGCCTCCAACGGCCTCGGCGCTTCGGTCAAGAAGCGTGAGGACACGCACAAGATGGCCGAGTCCAACAAGGCCTTCGCGCACTACCGCTGGTAGTCGCAACCCACATCGAGACCGAGAGAAGATTGAGCCACTATGGCTACCACTTCGCTTGACCTGGCCAAGGTCCGCAACATCGGGATCATGGCCCACATCGACGCGGGCAAGACGACCACCACCGAGCGGATCCTGTTCTACACCGGTGTTTCGTACAAGATCGGTGAGGTCCACGACGGCGCTGCCACGATGGACTGGATGGAGCAGGAGCAGGAGCGCGGCATCACCATCACGTCTGCCGCGACGACCTGCCACTGGCCGCTGGAGAACGTCGACAACACCATCAACATCATCGACACCCCGGGCCACGTCGACTTCACGGTCGAGGTGGAGCGCTCGCTGCGCGTCCTGGACGGTGCGGTGACGGTGTTCGACGGCGTTGCCGGTGTCGAGCCCCAGTCCGAGACCGTTTGGCGTCAGGCGGACCGCTACGGCGTGCCGCGTATCTGCTTCGTCAACAAGCTCGACCGCACGGGCGCCGAGTTCCACCGCTGCGTGGACATGATCGTGGACCGCCTGGGCGCGACCCCGATCGTGATGCAGCTCCCGATCGGCACCGAGGCGGACTTCAAGGGTGTCGTCGACCTCGTCACCATGAAGGCCCTGGTCTGGTCGGCCGAGGCCGCCAAGGGCGAGATGTACGACACCGTCGACATCCCGGACACGCACATCGAGGCTGCCGACGAGTGGCGCGGCAAGCTGCTCGAGGCCGTTGCCGAGAACGATGAAGAGATCATGGAGCTGTACCTGGAGGGCCAGGAGCCCACCGTGGAGCAGCTCTACGCGGCGATCCGCCGGATCACCATCGCTTCGGGCAAGGCCGAGAACACCACCGTGACCCCGGTGTTCTGCGGTACCGCGTTCAAGAACAAGGGCGTCCAGCCCCTGCTCGACGCGGTCGTGCGCTACCTCCCCTCCCCGCTGGACGTCGAGGCCATCGAGGGCCACGCGGTCAACGACCCGGAAGAGGTCATCAAGCGCAAGCCGTCCGAGGCCGAGCCGCTGTCCGCCCTTGCGTTCAAGATTGCGAGCGACCCCCACCTGGGCAAGCTCACCTTCATCCGGGTGTACTCGGGCCGCCTCGAGGCCGGCTCGCAGGTGCAGAACTCGGTGAAGGGCAAGAAGGAGCGCATCGGCAAGATCTACCGGATGCACGCGAACAAGCGTGAGGAGATCGAGTCGGTGGGTGCCGGTGACATCGTCGCCGTCATGGGTCTGAAGCAGACCACCACCGGTGAGACCCTCTGCGACGCGGGCAACCCGGTGATCCTGGAATCGATGGAGTTCCCGGCTCCGGTCATCCAGGTCGCCATCGAGCCCAAGTCCAAGGGCGACCAGGAGAAGCTGGGTGTCGCCATCCAGCGTCTCGCCGAAGAGGACCCCTCGTTCCAGGTGCACACCGACGAGGAGACCGGCCAGACCATCATCGCGGGTATGGGCGAGCTGCACCTCGACGTGCTGGTCGACCGTATGAAGCGTGAGTTCCGGGTCGAGGCCAACGTCGGCAAGCCGCAGGTCGCGTACCGCGAGACCCTGCGCAAGCCGGTCGAGCGTCTCGACTACACGCACAAGAAGCAGACCGGTGGTTCCGGCCAGTTCGCGAAGGTGCAGATCGCGATCGCGCCGCTCGAGGGCGACGGGTACGAGTTCGAGAACAAGGTCACCGGTGGCCGTATCCCGCGGGAGTACATCCCGTCCGTGGACGCGGGCTGCCAGGAGGCCATGGAGTTCGGTGTTCTCGCCGGCTACCCGCTGACCGGTGTCAAGGTCACCCTGCTCGACGGTGCCTTCCACGAGGTCGACTCGTCGGAAATGGCCTTCAAGATCGCCGGTTCGATGGCCTTCAAGGAGGCCGCGCGCAAGGCCTCCCCGGCTCTGCTCGAGCCGATGATGAAGGTCGAGGTCACCACGCCCGAGGACTACATGGGCGACGTGATCGGCGACATCAACTCCCGCCGTGGACAGATCCAGTCCATGGAGGAGCGCAGCGGTGCCAAGCTCGTCACGGGCCTGGTCCCCCTCTCGGAGATGTTCGGCTACGTCGGAGACCTCCGCAGCAAGACGTCGGGTCGCGCGAGCTACTCGATGCAGTTCGACTCCTACGCCGAGGTTCCCCGGAACGTCGCCGAGGAGATCATCGCGAAGGCCAAGGGCGAGTAGTCCCGTCTCCGCGGAGTCGGAACACGCTTTAGGCTTGACACCGTCTGATGGGGTAATCCCCGCAATCCGCGAGGATTGCCCCGTCAGCCGGCATCCCAGCAAAGATCACCTGGCGCCGATGAGTAAGGCGTACAGAACCACTTCAGGAGGAACCAGTGGCGAAGGCGAAGTTCGAGCGGACTAAGCCGCACGTCAACATCGGCACCATCGGTCACATTGACCACGGTAAGACGACCCTCACGGCCGCCATTACCAAGGTGCTGCACGACGCGTACCCGGAGCTGAACGAGGCCTCGGCCTTCGACCAGATCGACAAGGCTCCTGAGGAGCGCCAGCGCGGTATCACGATTTCGATCGCGCACGTCGAGTACCAGACGGAGAACCGTCACTACGCCCACGTCGACTGCCCCGGTCACGCGGACTACATCAAGAACATGATCACGGGTGCGGCGCAGATGGACGGCGCCATCCTCGTGGTTGCCGCCACCGACGGCCCGATGCCGCAGACCAAGGAGCACGTGCTCCTGGCCCGCCAGGTCGGCGTTCCGTACATCGTTGTCGCCCTGAACAAGGCCGACATGGTGGACGACGAGGAGATCCTGGAGCTCGTCGAGCTCGAGGTCCGCGAGCTCCTCTCCGAGTACGAGTTCCCCGGCGACGACGTTCCGGTCGTCAAGGTCTCGGCGCTCAAGGCGCTCGAGGGCGACAAGGAGTGGGGCGACTCCGTCCTCAAGCTCATGGCCGCCGTCGACGAGGCGATCCCGCAGCCCGAGCGTGACGTCGACAAGCCGTTCCTGATGCCGATCGAGGACGTCTTCACGATCACCGGCCGTGGCACCGTTGTCACCGGTCGTATCGAGCGTGGTGTCCTCAAGGTCAACGAGACCGTCGACATCATCGGCATCAAGACCGAGAAGACCACCACCACGGTCACCGGTATCGAGATGTTCCGGAAGCTCCTCGACGAGGGCCAGGCCGGTGAGAACGTCGGTCTGCTGCTTCGCGGTATCAAGCGCGAGGACGTCGAGCGCGGCCAGGTCATCATCAAGCCGGGTTCGGTCACGCCGCACACCTCGTTCGAGGCCCAGGCCTACATCCTGTCGAAGGACGAGGGTGGCCGCCACACCCCGTTCTTCAACAACTACCGCCCGCAGTTCTACTTCCGTACCACGGACGTGACCGGCGTCGTGACCCTCCCCGAGGGCACCGAGATGGTCATGCCGGGCGACAACACCGAGATGTCGGTCGAGCTGATCCAGCCGGTCGCCATGGAGGAGGGCCTGAAGTTCGCCATCCGTGAGGGTGGCCGGACCGTCGGCGCCGGCCAGGTCACCAAGATCAACAAGTAATTCCGTTGATCCGGTTGATCCGGTCGTAGCTCCCCGGAGCTCACAAGGAGCCCCGCTCACCGTCAGGTGGGCGGGGCTCCTTGGTGTCCGGGTGGGGGCCTCCGGTGGGTCGGCAGAGGTATTCCTCGATGGGCTGAAGGCGCACCGTATACAGGTTGGAAAATGCTTCGTGCATTCCTGTTCCTGCGTAGTAGGTGCCGGTGTGGTGCAGGTAGAACATCCGCTTACCGGGGTCCATTACCACGAGCCCGTTCTCGATTCTTTCCCACCCGATGGGAATACTGGATGTTGCGTATCGTCCATGGCTTCGGAGATCTGCTCGGCCATATCGCCGCAGAATCTTGCCCAGGTGTGGAAGCGGTCCGTGTGCCCCGCGGCAGGGAAGAAGGGCACGTCCAGGAACCCGTACGAGCGCAGGAAGGCCTCCGCTTCCGGGAAGAGTCCGAGTCGGCAACCGCGTGCTGCCAGGTCGGCAATGACGAACTCCGCCAATTCCCGGACCCTTTCGGATTCGTCGCGAGCGGGGTGCCATCCCGCGCCGGCAAAGAGTTGATCGATCTCTGCCCGTGTCGGCGCGATCGGCATGTCCGGGCCCCTTCGTGCTGCGGATATTCCGTTTCGCCGGTACCGGCGACCGACTACGTTATTCCGTGACGAGGGGGACGGCTGACGGACCGCGGAACACGGAAGCGTCACCGCCGGCCCGATGTGCCACCATCCGCTGCGTGCGGCCCACGGGCCGCCGGTGTGAGGTGAGTCAGGGCGGTGGCGGCCCCGGTTCCCGCCGCTCCCTCGGCCCGCCGCGGCCCAGGGAACACCCGCTCGGCCCGGCGGTCGGGTAGTGTCTCCCGCTTCAGTTGGCCAGTGCCGTGGCCTGTATGGCACACTGTCCAGGTTGCTCGGTTGAGTGCCGATGCTGCGCGCCTCCCGCCGGGAGGACCGGAAGCGAGTCCCAGGTATTCGTCGTCCCTTCTCAGGGTCGGAAATACGGGAATCTTCCGGGAAGCGTCAGCGGGGTGCCTCGGCCAGGCGCCCGGTGGGTGTCCTACCCCCACGCATTCCTTCCAGAGGGATCCTCCTTGTGGGGATTTACCGGAAGGCGCGCGACACGCCCGACCGCGGGGGTCGGAGGTAGGGCGGTGCTCCTCACGGAGCACAGCGCACCGGGTCCCAGAGCGTTTACGAGAGACAGGACTACGAAGTAGCCATGGCGGGACAGAAGATCCGCATCCGGCTCAAGGCCTACGACCACGAGGTCATCGACTCCTCGGCGAAGAAGATCGTCGAGACGGTGACCCGTACTGGTGCGTCGGTCGCGGGCCCGGTGCCGCTGCCCACTGAAAAGAACGTGTACTGCGTCATCAAGTCGCCGCACAAGTACAAGGACTCGCGCGAGCACTTCGAGATGCGCACGCACAAGCGCCTGATCGACATCCTCGACCCGACGCCCAAGACCGTTGACTCGCTGATGCGCCTGGACCTTCCGGCCGGCGTTGACATCGAGATCAAGCTCTGAGAGGCGCGGAAGAGATGGCTAAGCAGATCAAGGGCATCCTGGGCGAGAAGCTCGGCATGACCCAGGTCTGGGACGAGAACAACCGTGTCGTCCCGGTGACCGTGGTGAAGGCCGGCCCCTGTGTCGTTACCCAGGTGCGCACCAATGACCAGGACGGTTACGACTCCGTCCAGATCGCCTTCGGCGAGATCGACCCGCGCAAGGTGAACAAGCCCCTCAAGGGCCACTTCGCGAAGGCCGACGTCACCCCCCGTCGTCACCTCGTCGAGGTCCGTACCGCCGACGCCGGCGAGTACACCCTCGGCCAGGAGCTGACCGCTGAGACCTTCGAGTCCGGCGTCAAGGTGGACGTGACCGGCAAGAGCAAGGGCAAGGGCTTCGCCGGTGTCATGAAGCGTCACGGCTTCCATGGCGGCAAGGCCTCCCACGGTGCCCACCGCGTGCACCGTAAGCCTGGCTCCATCGGTGGCTGTGCCACCCCGGGCCGCGTGTTCAAGGGCATGCGGATGGCCGGCCGTATGGGCAATGAGCGGGTCACCACCCAGAACCTGACCGTCCATGCCGTTGACGCGGAGAAGGGCCTGCTGCTCATCAAGGGCGCAGTTCCTGGTCCGAACGGCGGCCTCGTCCTGGTCCGTACCGCGGCCAAGGGGGCCTGAGGTAACCGATGAGCACCATTGACATCCTTTCGCCGGCAGGCGACAAGGCCGGTAGCGTCGAGCTCCCCACGGAGATCTTCGACGCCAAGGTCAGCGTTCCGCTGATCCACCAGGTCGTTGTCGCGCAGCTGGCCGCGGCCCGTCAGGGCACGCACAAGACCAAGACTCGCGGCGAGGTCCGCGGCGGTGGCAAGAAGCCGTACCGCCAGAAGGGCACCGGCCGTGCGCGTCAGGGTTCGACCCGCGCGCCGCAGTTCGCCGGCGGTGGCATCGTCCACGGCCCCGTGCCGCGTGACTACAGCCAGCGGACCCCGAAGAAGATGAAGGCCGCCGCCCTGCGCGGTGCCCTCACCGACCGGGCCCGCAACAGCCGCATCCACGTCGTTTCCGGCGTGGTCGAGGGCGACATCTCCACCAAGGCCGCCAAGACTCTCCTCGGCAAGGTCAGCGAGCGCAAGAACGTGCTCCTGGTCGCCGAGCGCAGCGACGAGGCCGCGTGGCTGTCCGCCCGCAACCTGCCCCAGGTTCACATCCTGGAGCCGGGCCAGCTGAACACGTACGACGTGCTCGTCTCCGACGACGTGGTCTTCACCAAGGCCGCTTTCGAGTCCTTCGTGTCTGGCCCCAAGGCCGCTGAGACCGAAGGGAGCGACGCCTGATGACTGAGGCCGTCGTCACCAGCAAGAACTTCTCGGACCCGCGTGACGTGCTCGTCAAGCCGGTTGTCTCGGAGAAGAGCTACGCCCTGCTGGACGAGAACAAGTACACGTTCATCGTCGCGCCGGGCTCGAACAAGACCCAGATCAAGCAGGCCGTCGAGGCGGTCTTCTCGGTCAAGGTCACCGGGGTCAACACGATCAACCGGCAGGGCAAGCGCAAGCGCACCCGCACCGGTTACGGCAAGCGTGCGAACACCAAGCGCGCCATCGTGACCCTCGCCGAGGGCGACCGTATCGACATCTTCGGCGGCCCGGTCTCCTAACGGAGTCCGAGTCGTCCGGAATCGGACGAGGACTGAGAAATGGGTATCCGCAAGTACAAGCCGACGACCCCGGGCCGTCGTGGCTCCAGCGTCGCCGACTTTGTCGAGATCACGCGGTCCACGCCGGAGAAGTCGCTGGTCCGCCCGCTGCACAGCAAGGGCGGCCGTAACAACGCCGGTCGTGTGACCGTTCGCCACCAGGGCGGTGGCCACAAGCGCGCCTACCGAGTGATCGACTTCCGTCGTCACGACAAGGACGGCGTGCCGGCCAAGGTCGCGCACATCGAGTACGACCCGAACCGCACCGCGCGCATCGCGCTCCTGCACTACGCAGACGGCGAGAAGCGCTACATCATCGCGCCCCGTGGCCTGGTCCAGGGTGCTCGGATTGAGAACGGCGCTGGCGCCGACATCAAGCCGGGCAACAACCTGCCGCTGCGTCACATCCCCGTGGGTACGACGATCCACGCGATCGAGCTGCGTCCGGGCGGCGGTGCGAAGTTCGCCCGCTCGGCCGGTGCCTCCGTGCAGCTGCTGGCGAAGGAGGGCCGCATGGCTCACCTTCGTATGCCGTCCGGTGAGATCCGCCTGGTCGACGTGCGCTGCCGCGCCACCGTCGGCGAGGTCGGCAACGCCGAGCAGTCGAACATCAACTGGGGTAAGGCCGGCCGCATGCGCTGGAAGGGCGTCCGCCCGACCGTGCGTGGTGTCGTGATGAACCCCGTCGACCACCCGCACGGTGGTGGTGAAGGCAAGACTTCCGGTGGTCGCCACCCGGTCTCGCCGTGGGGTCAGAAGGAGGGTCGTACTCGTTCGCCGAAGAAGGCGAGCAACAAGTACATCGTCCGCCGCCGCAAGACGAACAAGAAGCGCTAGGAGCGGGTTTAGATGCCGCGCAGTCTCAAGAAGGGGCCCTTCGTCGACGACCACCTTTCCAAGAAGGTGGATGTTCAGAACGATGCCGGCACCAAGAACGTCATCAAGACCTGGTCCCGCCGCTCCATGATCGTCCCGGCCATGCTCGGCCACACGATCGCGGTGCACGACGGCCGCAAGCACGTCCCGGTGTTCGTCACCGAGTCGATGGTCGGCCACAAGCTCGGCGAGTTTGCGCCGACCCGCACCTTCCGCGGCCACGAGAAGGACGACCGCAAGTCGCGGCGTCGTTGATCGGCGGAGTGCGAAGACTATGACTGACACCGAAGGGACAACCATGGAAGCCAGGGCCCAGGCGCGGTACATCCGCGTCACGCCCATGAAGGCCCGCCGCGTGGTGGACCTTATCCGTGGCATGAATGCCACGGAGGCTCAGGCGGTCCTGCGTTTCGCCCCGCAGGCCGCGAGCGTGCCGGTGGGCAAGGTGCTGGACAGCGCCATTGCCAACGCCGCGCACAACTACGACCACACCGACGCCGGCAGCCTCGTCATCTCCGAGGCATACGTCGACGAGGGCCCGACCCTGAAGCGGTTCCGTCCGCGCGCCCAGGGCCGTGCCTACCGGATCCGCAAGCGGACCAGCCACATCACCGTGGTCGTCAGCAGCAAGGAAGGAACCCGGTAATGGGCCAGAAGGTTAACCCGCACGGGTTCCGGCTCGGCATCACCACCGACTTCAAGTCGCGGTGGTACGCCGACAAGCTGTACAAGGACTACGTCAAGGAAGACGTCGCCATTCGTCGCATGATGACGAAGGGCATGGAGCGCGCCGGTATCTCCAAGGTGGAGATCGAGCGCACCCGTGAGCGCGTCCGCGTTGACATCCACACCGCTCGTCCGGGCATCGTCATCGGCCGCCGCGGCGCCGAGGCGGACCGCATCCGCGGCGAGCTGGAGAAGCTGACCGGCAAGCAGGTCCAGCTGAACATCCTCGAGGTCAAGAACCCCGAGACCGATGCTCAGCTCGTGGCCCAGGCCGTCGCCGAGCAGCTGTCCTCCCGCGTCTCCTTCCGTCGCGCCATGCGTAAGAGCATGCAGTCGACGATGAAGGCCGGCGCCAAGGGCATCAAGATCCAGTGCGGTGGCCGTCTCGGCGGCGCCGAGATGTCCCGCTCGGAGTTCTACCGCGAGGGCCGTGTGCCCCTGCACACGCTCCGTGCGAACGTCGACTACGGCTTCTTCGAGGCCAAGACCACCTTCGGCCGCATCGGCGTGAAGGTCTGGATCTACAAGGGCGACGTCAAGAACATCGCCGAGGTGCGTGCCGAGAACGCTGCCGCCCGTGCGGGTAACCGCCCGGCTCGCGGTGGCGGCAACGACCGCCCGCGCCGCGGTGGCGAGCGTGGCGGCCGCGGTGGCCGCAAGCCGCAGCAGCAGGCCGCCGCTGCCGAGGCCCCCAAGGCCGAGGCCGCAGCCGCTGCTCCGGCGGAGACCCCCGGAACGGAGGCCTGACCGACATGCTGATCCCTCGCAGGGTCAAGCACCGCAAGCAGCACCACCCGAAGCGCAGCGGTATGGCCAAGGGTGGCACCGAGCTGGCCTTCGGTGAGTACGGCATCCAGGCCGTCACCCCGGCTTACGTGACGAACCGTCAGATCGAGTCCGCTCGTATCGCGATGACCCGTCACATCAAGCGTGGCGGCAAGGTCTGGATCAACATTTACCCGGACCGCCCGCTCACGAAGAAGCCGGCCGAAACCCGCATGGGTTCCGGTAAGGGTTCTCCGGAGTGGTGGGTCGCGAACGTCAAGCCCGGTCGGGTGATGTTCGAGCTGTCCTTCCCGAACGAAAAGGTTGCCAAGGAGGCGCTGACCCGCGCCGCCCACAAGCTTCCGATGAAGTGCCGCATCGTGCGGCGCGAGGCAGGTGAGTCGTGATGGCGGCCGGTACCAAGGCGACCGAGCTGCGCGAGCTGAACAACGAGGACCTCGTTGCCAAGCTTCGTGAGGCCAAGGAGGAGCTGTTCAACCTCCGCTTCCAGGCGGCGACGGGACAGCTCGAGAACCACGGTCGGCTCAAGTCCGTCCGTAAGGACATCGCCCGGATCTACACCCTGATGCGTGAGCGCGAGCTGGGCATCGAGACGGTGGAGAGCGCCTGATGAGCGAGAAGAATGTGACTGAGACGAACGAGCGCGGTTTCCGCAAGACCCGTGAGGGTCTCGTCGTCAGCGACAAGATGGACAAGACCGTCGTCGTCGCTGTCGAGGACCGCGTCAAGCACGCGCTGTACGGCAAGGTCATCCGCCGTACCAACAAGCTCAAGGCGCACGACGAGCAGAACGCTGCCGGTGTCGGCGACCGCGTCCTCCTGATGGAGACCCGGCCGCTGTCCGCCACCAAGCGCTGGCGCATCGTCGAGATCCTCGAGAAGGCCAAGTAATCCCTCCTAGGGGGACCCCCTAGGAACAGTTCCGCCAGGCTCGGCAGGGGCTTCGTCTCGTACGAGGCGGCCCCTGCCGGGAACCGGCAGACACACAGGAGATAGACGTGATCCAGCAGGAGTCGCGACTTCGGGTCGCCGACAACACTGGTGCGAAGGAGATCCTTTGCATCCGTGTTCTCGGTGGTTCCGGTCGCCGCTACGCGGGCATCGGTGACGTCATCGTCGCCACCGTGAAGGATGCGATCCCCGGTGGCAACGTGAAGAAGGGTGACGTCATCAAGGCGGTCATCGTTCGGACCGTCAAGGAGCGCCGCCGTCCGGACGGCTCGTACATCCGCTTCGACGAGAACGCGGCCGTCATCCTCAAGAACGATGGCGACCCCCGCGGCACCCGCATCTTCGGCCCCGTGGGCCGGGAGCTGCGCGAGAAGAAGTTCATGAAGATCATCTCGCTCGCGCCGGAGGTGCTGTAACCGATGAAGATCAAGAAGGGCGACCTGGTCCAGGTCATCACCGGTAAGGACAAGGGCAAGCAGGGCAAGGTCATCCAGGCCTTCCCCCGCGAGGACCGTGTCCTGGTCGAGGGTGTCAACCGGGTCAAGAAGCACACCAAGGCCGGACAGACCGCTCGTGGTTCGAAGACCGGCGGCATCGTGACGACCGAGGCCCCTGTCCACGTGAGCAACGTTCAGCTCGTGGTGGAGAAGGACGGCAACAAGGTCGTCACCCGCGTCGGATACCGCTTCGACGACGAGGGCAACAAGATCCGCGTTGCCAAGCGGACCGGTGAGGACATCTGATGACTGCCACCACCAACGCGCCGCGTCTCAAGACGCGCTACCGCGAAGAGATCGCCGGGAAGCTGAAGGACGAGTTCTCGCTCGAGAACGTCATGCAGATCCCCGGTCTGACCAAGATCGTGGTCAACATGGGTGTGGGCGACGCCGCCCGCGACTCCAAGCTGATCGAGGGTGCCATCAAGGACCTCACCACGATCACCGGACAGAAGCCGGCCGTCACCAAGGCCCGTAAGTCCATCGCGCAGTTCAAGCTGCGTGAGGGCCAGCCGATCGGTGCCCACGTCACCCTCCGCGGTGACCGCATGTGGGAGTTCCTGGACCGCCTGCTGTCGCTGGCGCTGCCGCGCATCCGCGACTTCCGTGGTCTGTCCCCGAAGCAGTTCGACGGTCGGGGCAACTACACCTTCGGTCTCACGGAGCAGGTCATGTTCCACGAGATCGACCAGGACAAGATCGACCGGACGCGGGGCATGGACATCACCGTGGTCACCACGGCGTCCAACGACGATGAGGGCCGCGCCCTGCTTCGTCACCTCGGCTTCCCGTTCAAGGAGAACTGACCGTGGCGAAGAAGGCTCTGATCGCTAAGGCGGCTCGTAAGCCGAAGTTTGCTGTCCGCGCGTACACGCGCTGCCAGCGCTGCGGCCGTCCGCACTCCGTCTACCGCAAGTTCGGCCTGTGCCGCGTGTGCCTTCGTGAGATGGCTCACCGTGGCGAGCTGCCGGGCGTGACCAAGAGCTCCTGGTAATCCCCTAGTTGGGATGACCAGAAGCTCTCGGTAAGCATTCGGCCGGCGGGCGCCCGCCCCCCTTTTCCCGTAGGGTAGAAGGGTTTGGGCGCCCCGCCGTCCGAGACCGACCGCGGGCCGAGCCCGCATAAAGTCGCTTACTACGCCGTAGGTCCCCGCGCCGCACCCGTCCCGACTCTGATCGGGGAGAGGGATGGCGCACATAGGAAACCCCGGCGAGAGAGGCCGAAGGCCAATTCATGACCATGACTGATCCCATCGCAGACATGCTGACCCGTCTGCGGAACGCGAACTCGGCATACCACGACACCGTCGTGATGCCGCACAGCAAGATCAAGTCGCACATCGCGGAGATCCTCCAGCAGGAGGGCTACATCACCGGCTGGCGCGTCGAGGACGCCGAGGTTGGCAAGAACCTCGTCCTCGAGCTGAAGTTCGGCCCGAACCGCGAGCGCTCGATCGCCGGCATCAAGCGGATCTCGAAGCCGGGCCTGCGGGTCTACGCAAAGTCCACCAACCTGCCGAAGGTCCTCGGCGGCCTGGGCGTGGCGATCATCTCCACGTCCCACGGTCTCCTGACCGGTCAGCAGGCCAGCAAGAAGGGCGTGGGTGGGGAAGTCCTCGCCTACGTCTGGTAACCAGGGAACGGAGGAATAGCTAATGTCGCGTATTGGCAAGCTGCCCATCCAGGTTCCCGCTGGTGTGGACGTCACCATCGATGGCCGTACGGTCGCGGTGAAGGGCCCCAAGGGTTCTCTCTCGCACACCGTCGCGGCGCCCATCGAGGTCGCCAAGGGTGAGGACGGTCTGATCACCGTCTCGCGCCCGAACGACGAGCGTCAGAACAAGGCCCTGCACGGCCTGTCCCGCACGCTGGTGGCGAACATGATCACCGGCGTGACCCAGGGCTTCAGCAAGGCGCTCGAGATCAGCGGTGTCGGTTACCGCGTCCAGGCGAAGGGCTCCAACCTGGAGTTCTCCCTGGGCTACAGCCACCCGATCCTGATCGAGGCCCCCGAGGGCATCTCCTTCAAGGTCGAGTCCCCGACCAAGCTCAGCGTCGAGGGCATCGACAAGCAGAAGGTCGGCGAGGTTGCGGCGAACATCCGCAAGCTGCGCAAGCCTGACCCGTACAAGGCCAAGGGCGTCAAGTACGCCGGCGAGGTCATCCGCCGCAAGGTCGGAAAGGCTGGTAAGTAAGCCATGGCATACGGTGTGAAGATCGCCAAGGGCGACGCTTACAAGCGGGCCGCCGCCAAGCGGCGCCACATCCGCATCCGTAAGCGGATTTCGGGTACCCCGGAGCGTCCGCGTCTGGTGGTGACGCGGTCCAACCGTGGCATCACCGCTCAGGTCATCGACGACATCGCGGGCCACACGCTGGCCTCGGCGTCGAGCCTGGACGCGTCGATCCGTGGTGGCGAGGGCGACAAGAGCGCTCAGGCCAAGCAGGTCGGTTCCCTGGTCGCCGAGCGTGCGAAGGCCGCCGGTGTCGAGGCCGTCGTGTTCGACCGTGGTGGCAAGCAGTACGCCGGGCGGATTGCCGCTCTGGCCGACGCCGCCCGCGAAGCCGGGCTGAAGTTCTAAGCCCCGGTTCCGGAGCTAGCGGACGTAACAGAGAGAGGTAAATCCAATGGCTGGACCCCAGCGCCGCGGGAGCGGTGCCGGTGGCGGCGAGCGGCGGGACCGGAAGGGTCGCGACGGTGGCGCTGCCGCCGAGAAGACCGCATACGTTGAGCGCGTTGTCGCGATCAACCGTGTCGCCAAGGTTGTCAAGGGTGGCCGTCGCTTCAGCTTCACCGCGCTGGTCGTGGTGGGCGACGGTGACGGCACCGTAGGTGTCGGTTACGGCAAGGCCAAGGAAGTTCCGGCTGCCATCGCCAAGGGCGTGGAAGAGGCCAAGAAGAACTTCTTCAAGGTCCCCCGTATCCAGGGCACCATCCCTCACCCCATCCAGGGCGAGAAGGCTGCGGGCGTCGTCCTGCTCAAGCCGGCTTCCCCCGGTACCGGTGTGATCGCCGGTGGCCCCGTGCGTGCCGTTCTGGAGTGCGCGGGCATCCACGACGTGCTGAGCAAGTCGCTCGGTTCGTCGAACCCGATCAATATCGTGCACGCCACGGTGGAGGCGCTCTCGGGGCTGCAGCGTCCCGAGGAGATCGCCGCCCGTCGTGGCCTGCCGCTGGAGGACGTTGCTCCCGCCGCTCTGCTGCGGGCGCGTGCCGGGGTGACCGCGTAATGGCGCACCTCAAGATCACGCAGACGAAGTCCTTCATCGGTAGCAAGCAGAACCACCGCGACACCCTCCGTTCGCTGGGCCTCAAGCGGCTCAACGACGTGGTTGTCAAGGAGGACCGCCCCGAGTTCCGCGGCATGGTGCACACCGTCCGCCACCTCGTGACGGTTGAGGAGGTCGACTGACATGGCGGAGAACAACCCGCTGAAGGTCCACAACCTCCGGCCCGCCCCGGGCGCCAAGACCGCCAAGACCCGTGTCGGTCGTGGTGAGGCGTCCAAGGGTAAGACCGCTGGTCGTGGTACCAAGGGCACGAAGGCCCGTTACCAGGTTCCGGAGCGCTTCGAGGGTGGGCAGATGCCCCTCCACATGCGCCTCCCGAAGCTGAAGGGCTTCAAGAACCCCGCCCACAAGCAGTTCCAGGTCGTGAACCTGGACAAGCTGGCCGCGCTCTACCCGCAGGGTGGCGAGGTCACGGTGACCGACCTGGTCGCCAAGGGCGCGGTGCGCAAGAACGAGCTCGTCAAGGTGCTCGGCACCGGCGAGATCTCCGTGGCGCTGCAGGTGACGGTTGACGCCGTTTCCGGCTCCGCCAAGGAGAAGATCGCCGCCGCCGGCGGCACCGTCACCGAACTCATCTGAGTTCGCTGACTCAACTGACCGGGGATGCCCATCGTTTGGGGCATCCCCGGTTGGTCGTTCCACGGGGGTATGGTCGCCGGTAAGGTGGGATGGACTGTTGTTTTCCGGGCTCCGGCCCGGACCCCCGCCGCGCGGGCCGTGTCCGCGCGGTTTTTGCCCGCTACGTATTCGTCGATCCTCAAGACCGTCACCTCTCGCACTCAAGGCGGGAGGCGCAGGAGGCACCGTGCTCACCGCGTTCGCCCGAGCGTTCAAGACGCCCGACCTGCGCAAGAAGCTGCTGTTCACACTGGGCATCATCGTGCTCTACCGGATCGGCGCACACGTCCCGGTCCCCGGGGTCAACTATGCGAACGTCGAGACCTGCATGAAGCAGGCCGGCGGGAGCAGCGGGTTGTTCGCCCTGGTGAACATGTTCAGCGGTGGTGCGCTGCTGCAGATCACGATCTTCGCGCTGGGGATCATGCCGTACATCACGGCGAGCATCATCCTCCAGCTGCTGACCGTGGTGATCCCGCGGCTGGAAGCCCTCAAGAAGGAGGGCCAGTCCGGGCAGGCGAAGATCACCCAGTACACCCGCTACCTGACCGTGGCGCTCGCCATCCTGCAGGGCACCGGCCTGGTGGCCACGGCCCGCAGCGGTGCGCTCTTCCAGAGCTGCCCGGTCGCCAGCGAGATCGTCCCCAGCGACTCGATCTTCACCACGATCACCATGGTCATCACGATGACCGCCGGCACCGGCCTGATCATGTGGCTCGGTGAGCTCGTCACCGACCGCGGTATCGGCAACGGCATGTCGATCCTGATGTTCATCTCCATCGCGGCCGGCTTCCCGGGCGCGCTGTGGCAGATCAAGCTCACCGGCAAGCTGGCCGACGGCTGGATCGAGTTCTTCGCGGTGATCGCGGTCGGCCTGGCGATGGTCGCCCTGGTGGTCTTCGTCGAGCAGGCCCAGCGGCGCATCCCGGTGCAGTACGCGAAGCGGATGATCGGCCGCCGGTCCTATGGCGGAACGTCCACTTACATCCCGCTCAAGGTGAACCAGGCGGGTGTGATTCCCGTCATCTTCGCGTCATCGCTGCTCTACATTCCAGCCCTCATCGCACAGTTCAGCGGGTCGAAGGCGGCATGGGCGACGTGGATCGCCACCAACTTCACCAAGGGAAATCACCCGGTTTACATCGTTACGTACTTCCTGCTGATCGTCTTCTTCGCCTTCTTCTACGTCGCCATCAGCTTCAACCCCGAAGAAGTTGCCGACAACATGAAGAAGTATGGTGGCTTCATCCCGGGTATCCGGGCTGGTCGCCCGACGGCCGAGTACCTCAGCTACGTGCTCAACCGGATCACGTGGCCGGGCTCGCTGTACCTGGGGCTGATCGCGCTCGTACCAACAGTGGCGTTGGTGCTTTTCAACGCGAACCAGAACTTCCCGTTCGGCGGGACGAGCATCCTGATCATCGTGGGTGTGGGCCTGGAGACCGTGAAGCAGATCGAGAGCCAGCTTCAGCAGCGCAACTACGAAGGGTTCCTCCGCTGATGCGAATCGTCCTCGTCGGACCCCCGGGGGCCGGCAAGGGTACGCAGGCTGCGTACCTTGCCAAGAACCTCGAGATCCCGCACATCTCCACGGGGGACCTGTTCCGCGCCAACATCAGCCAGGGCACGCCCCTCGGCCGCGAGGCGAAGTCGTACATGGACGCCGGCAACCTGGTGCCCGACTCGGTCACCATCGCGATGGCCGAGGACCGTATGGAGCAGCCCGACGCGGCAGGCGGTTTCCTCCTGGACGGCTTCCCGCGCAACCTTGGCCAGGCCAAGGCGCTGGACGAGTACCTCAAGGACAAGAACCTCAAGCTGGACGCCGTCCTGGACCTGGAGGTCCCGGAGGACGAGGTCGTCAAGCGGATCGCCGGCCGGCGCATCTGCCGCAACGACTCCAGCCACGTCTTCCACGCGGAGTACAACAAGCCGGAGGCCGAGGGCGTCTGCGACGTCTGCGGCGGCGAGCTGTACCAGCGGGACGACGACCGCGAGGAGACCGTCCGCAAGCGGCTCGAGGTCTACCACACGGAGACCGAGCCGATCATCGACTACTACAAGGACCAGGACCTGGTCGTCACCATCCCCGCCATGGGGAAGGTCGACGAGGTCACCCGGCGCTCCATGGCGGCCCTGCCGTCGCGGGACGCGTAGCAGCACACGGTCTCCGATACGGCCGCGGTGCCCGCAAGGGCTACCGCGGCCGTATCGTGTACGGGGCGGTCATCACGGCCGCCGGATATGCGTTGCAGTCGGTTCAGGAAGGCGCCAGCCGTCATGGTGGAGATCAAGACCCCCGAGCAGATCGCGAAGATGCGCGAGGCGGGGCTGGTGGTCGCCGCCATTCACGCGGCGACCCGGGAGGCCGCGGTGCCCGGCGCCACGACCAAGGACCTGGACGACGCGGCACGCAAGGTGCTCGCCGAGCACGGAGCGAAGTCGAACTTCCTCGGTTACGGCGGCTTCCCCGCGACGATCTGCACCTCGGTCAACGATGTCGTGGTCCACGGCATCCCCGACACCGAGACGGTGCTGCAGAACGGCGACGTCATCTCCATCGACTGCGGCGCGATCATCGACGGCTGGCACGGCGACGCGGCGTACACCGCCTTCGTCGGCTCCGGCCACTCCGCGGAGCTGGTCGAGCTGAGCCGGGTCACCGAGGAGTCGATGTGGGCCGGCATCGCGGCGGTCGCCAAGGGCAACCGGCTGGTCGACATCTCCAAGGCGATCGAGGGCTACATCCGCCGCCAGCCGCGCCCCGCCAACGGTAAGTACGGGATCGTCGAGGACTACGGCGGCCACGGCATCGGCTCGCAGATGCACATGGACCCGCACCTGCTGAACTACGTCGACCGCAAGCGCGGCCGCGGCCCCAAGCTGGTGCCCGGCTTCTGCATCGCCATCGAGCCGATGGTCAATCTCGGCACGGCCAAGACCCACGTCCTCGACGACGACTGGACGGTCAAGTCGAACGACGGCAGCTGGTCCTCGCACTGGGAGCACTCGGTCGCGCTGACCGAGGACGGCCCGCTGGTGCTGACCGCGCCGGACGGCGGCAAGGCCAAGCTCGCCGAGCTGGGGATCACCGCGGCGCCCGACCCTCTGGCCTGACCCGCTCACCGGCCCCGACCCGCCTGGCGGCCCGACTCGCCTCGGCGGCCCGACTCGCCCGGCGTTCTGACGCGCCCGGCCGACCGGCCCCGGCGTAAGGATCTCCCCGGGTGGGCAATAATCCTGGATTCGTCTTTTGCTGGGCGCTGACGTAGACTAACGCGTCGGCTCTCGTGCATCCGTATGCCCTCTTGGTCGAGGGTGTGGTGCGGGATAGCCGATCAAGGTAGCCGATTCGAAGGGCGAAGCGTGGCCAAGAAGCAAGGTGCCATCGAGATCGAGGGCACCGTGATCGAGTCCCTCCCGAACGCCATGTTCAAGGTGGAGCTCCAGAACGGTCACAAGGTCCTCGCGCACATCAGCGGAAAGATGCGGATGCACTACATCCGTATCCTCCCGGATGACCGGGTCGTCGTGGAGCTCTCTCCCTACGACCTGACGCGTGGCCGGATCGTCTACCGCTACAAGTAGATCTTGTCGGCGCCCCGCTCCCGTGGGGTGACGGCACTGACCCGGAGAACCTCACATCCCATGAAGGTCAAGCCGAGCGTCAAGAAGATCTGCGACAAGTGCAAGGTGATCCGCCGTCACGGCCGGGTCATGGTCATCTGCGACAACCTGCGCCACAAGCAGCGCCAGGGCTGACGCACGCCGACCACCTGCATTTCGCAGTTTTCGCGCGACGCAAGCACATACGTACATACGCAGTCACCCGACCCCCCGCATCACTCGCGTGGGGACGACACCCCCGGCTCGGAGGCCGGGGACCCGGCTCGTAATTCTGCAGAGTCTTACGGGAACGGTGCTGCGGAAGACCTCCGAATAGCCATCAGGAGCCACATCAATGGCACGCCTCGCAGGCGTTGATCTCCCGCGCGAAAAGCGTGTGGAGGTCGCCCTCACCTACGTCTTCGGTATCGGGCGGACGCTGTCGCAGCAGACTCTCGCCGCCACCGGCGTGAACCCGAACACCCGTGTTCGCGACCTTGCCGAGGAAGACCTCATCAAGATCCGCGAGTACGTGGACAACAACCTCAAGACCGAGGGTGACCTCCGTCGCGAGATCCAGGCCGACATCCGCCGCAAGGTCGAGATCGGCTGCTACCAGGGTCTGCGTCACCGCCGCGGTCTGCCGGTGCACGGTCAGCGCACCAGCACGAACGCGCGTACCCGCAAGGGCCCGCGTCGCGCGATCGCCGGCAAGAAGAAGCCGGGCAAGAAGTAGTCCTCAGCAGGACGCACTGTGTGCTCCGGGGGACGCCCCCCGGGCCCCTGCAAGCGGTCTTCGCTGTAGGACCGACCACCTCCACGGGAGTAATGAATGCCTCCGAAGGGCCGTACGGCCGGCGCCAAGAAGGTGCGCCGCAAGGAGAAGAAGAACGTTGCCCACGGGCACGCTCACATCAAGAGCACGTTCAACAACACGATCGTTTCGATCACCGACCCCACGGGCAACGTGATCTCTTGGGCCTCTGCCGGCCACGTCGGCTTCAAGGGCTCGCGCAAGTCCACCCCCTTCGCCGCGCAGATGGCCGCCGAGTCGGCCGCCCGCCGCGCGCAGGAGCACGGCATGCGCAAGGTCGACGTCTTCGTCAAGGGTCCCGGCTCCGGCCGTGAGACCGCGATCCGCTCCCTCCAGGCCACCGGCCTCGAGGTGGGTTCGATCCAGGACGTCACCCCCACTCCGCACAACGGATGCCGCCCGCCCAAGCGCCGGCGCGTCTGACGCACTGAGGTAACGGAGACAACTGGAAAATGGCGCGATACACCGGGGCCGACTGCAAGCGTTGCCGTCGGGAGAAGCAGAAGCTCTTCCTCAAGGGGAGCAAGTGCGAGAGCGCGAAGTGCCCGATCGAGATCCGTCCTTACCCCCCGGGTGAGCACGGTCGCGGGCGCACCAAGGACAGCGAGTACCTGCTCCAGCTTCGTGAGAAGCAGAAGTGCAGCCGTATCTACGGTGTCCTGGAAAAGCAGTTCGTGAACTACTACAAGGAAGCGAACCAGAAGACCGGCAAGACCGGTGAGAACCTTCTGCGCATCCTTGAGACCCGTCTCGACAACGTGGTCTACCGGGCCGGCTTTGCCAAGTCCCGCGACCACGCCCGTCAGCTGGTCCGTCACGGACACATCACGGTGAACGGCCGCAAGACCGACATTCCGTCGGCTCGCGTGGCCGTGAACGACATCGTCGAGGTCCGCCAGGCCTCTCGGAACCTGACCCCGTTCGCGGTGGCGCAGGCCGAGGCCGGCGAGAGGACCGTTCCGGCCTGGCTGGAAGCGATCCCCTCGAACCTGCGGATCCTCGTGCACAGCATGCCCGAGCGCCAGGTGATCGACACCCAGGTGCAGGAGCAGCTGATCGTTGAGCTCTACTCCAAGTAAGAGCTGACCGGTGGGGGCGGTACGGAGCCGATGGCGCCGTACCGCCCGTACCCTTGTCAGTACAGCGGGCGTCAAATAGCGGGCGTCCACGACTGAAGGATCGAACACCATGCTGATTGCTCAGCGTCCCTCGCTGACCGAAGAGGTCGTCGACGAATACCGCTCCCGGTTCGTGATCGAGCCGCTGGAGCCGGGCTTCGGCTACACCCTCGGCAACTCCCTGCGTCGGACCCTCCTGTCCTCGATTCCGGGTGCGGCGGTCACGTCCATCCGCATCGACGGTGTCCTGCACGAGTTCACCACCGTGCCGGGCGTCAAGGAGGACGTCACCGACCTCATCCTCAACATCAAGCAGCTGGTCGTCTCCTCGGAGCACGACGAGCCGGTCGTGATGTACCTGCGCAAGCAGGGCCCCGGCCTGGTCACCGCCGCGGACATCGCCCCGCCGGCCGGTGTCGAGGTGCACAACCCGGACCTGGTCCTCGCCACGCTCAACGGCAAGGGCAAGCTGGAGATGGAGCTGACCGTCGAGCGCGGTCGCGGCTACGTCTCCGCCGTCCAGAACAAGCAGGTGGGCCAGGAGATCGGCCGTATCCCGGTCGACTCCATCTACTCGCCGGTGCTCAAGGTCACGTACAAGGTCGAGGCGACCCGTGTCGAGCAGCGCACCGACTTCGACAAGCTGATCGTCGACGTCGAGACCAAGCAGGCCATGCGCCCGCGTGACGCCATGGCGTCCGCCGGTAAGACCCTGGTCGAGCTGTTCGGTCTGGCGCGCGAGCTCAACATCGACGCCGAGGGCATCGACATGGGCCCGTCCCCGACGGATGCCGCCCTGGCCGCCGACCTGGCGCTGCCGATCGAGGAGCTGGAGCTCACGGTCCGCTCGTACAACTGCCTCAAGCGTGAGGGCATCCACTCCGTGGGTGAGCTCGTGGCGCGCTCCGAGGCCGACCTGCTCGACATCCGCAACTTCGGTGCGAAGTCGATCGACGAGGTCAAGGCGAAGCTGGCCGGCATGGGCCTGGCCCTCAAGGACAGCCCGCCCGGATTCGACCCGACCGCCGCCGCGGACGCCTTTGGCGCCGATGACGACGCGGATGCCGGTTTCGTGGAGACCGAGCAGTACTAAGAGCTCGGGCCTTTCGGTCCGTACCCGGGTGCGGGTGCACTGTGCTTGTCGCGCAGTTCCCCGCGCCCCTTCCGGGAGCGCCCTTCGGGGCCGCTCCCGGTCTCTGACGGACAACCGTCTGCTCAGATACTGACCCCGGTACCTGATACGGCCGGGGCAGACATCAAGGAGATACACCATGCCGAAGCCCGCCAAGGGTGCCCGTCTGGGCGGCAGCGCTGCGCACGAGCGTCTGATGCTGCGCAACCTGGCCACCTCGCTCTTCGAGCACGGCCGCATCACCACGACCGAGGCCAAGGCCCGTCGTCTGCGTCCGTACGCGGAGCGTCTGGTGACCAAGGCGAAGAAGGGCGACCTTCACAACCGCCGTCAGGTCATGCAGCTGATCTCGGACAAGAGCGTCGTGCACACGCTCTTCACGGAGATCGCCCCGCGGTTCGAGAACCGCCCGGGTGGCTACACCCGTATCACCAAGATCGGTAACCGCCGTGGCGACAACGCGCCCATGGCCGTCATCGAGCTGGTGGAGGCGCTGACCGTGGCCCAGCAGGCCACCGGTGAGGCCGAGGCCGCGACGAAGCGTGCGGCCAAGGACGCGGAGGCGGCCCCGGCTGCCGAGGCGACCGAGGAGTCGAAGGACGCCTGAGTCCTGACCGACGTGTGAGCGGGTCCGCCCTTCGGGGCGGGCCCGCTTTCGCATGCGCGGGCGGGCCGTGGCGGGGGCGGACCGCCGTGCCCGGGGCGTGGTGCCCGGGGAGGGCCCGTGCGGAACAGCTGCCCGTGGCGTGAGGGAGGATTGCTGTCGTGAGTGACGAAGTGGAGCCCGGGTTCGTCCGGGTGCGGATGGACCTTTCCTACGACGGAAAGGACTTCTCCGGGTGGGCGAAGCAGGCCGGTGGCCGGCGGACCGTGCAGGGGGAGATCGAGGACGCGCTGCGGACCGTGACCCGGTCCGGGCAGACGTATGAGCTCACCGTGGCCGGGCGGACGGACGCGGGGGTGCATGCGCGCGGGCAGGTGGCGCACGTGGACCTGCCCGCGGCGGTGTGGGCCGAGCATCAGGACAAGCTGCTGCGGCGGCTGGCCGGGCGGCTGCCCAAGGACGTGCGGGTGTGGCGGCTGGCCGAGGCGCCGTACGGGTTCAACGCGCGGTTCTCGGCGATCTGGCGGCGGTATGCGTACCGGGTGACCGATCACCACGGGGGCGTGGACCCGCTGCTGCGCGGCCATGTGCTGTGGCACGACTGGGAGCTGGACGTCGAGGCGATGAACGAGGCCTCGCGGCCGCTGCTGGGGGAGCACGACTTCGCGGCGTACTGCAAGCGGCGGGAGGGCGCGACGACGATCCGTACGCTGCAGGAGCTGAGCTGGTCGCGCGGGGCGGACGGGATCATCACCGCGACCGTGCGGGCGGACGCCTTCTGCCACAACATGGTGCGGTCGCTGGTGGGGGCGATGCTGTTCGTCGGCGACGGGCACCGGCCGGTGGAGTGGCCGGGGAAGGTGCTGGCTGCCGGGGTACGGGACTCCGCCGTCCATGTCGTACGGCCGCACGGGCTGACGCTGGAGGAGGTCGGCTATCCGGCCGACGAGCTGCTGATGGCGCGCAACCAGGAGGCGCGGAACAAGCGGACGCTGCCCGGGGGCGGCGGGGGCGGCTGCTGCTGAGCGGTGTCCGTTAGGCCTTGCGGTGCCCCGTGGAGCATGCGGTGGCGCCGCCGGGAAGGGCGGGCGCCACCGGACGCGGTCAGGACTTTCCGGCCTTCTTCTGGGCGTCCTTGAGCTGCTGTTCGGCAGCCTTGGCGGCCTGGTCCTTGCCGCGCTGGGTGATCTGGCTGAACGCGTAGGCGCCGCCGTCCCGGGCGATCTGGCGGGCCTTGGTCTCCGCGGCGGTGACGTCCTTGCCGTTGAGGTAGCCGGCGATCGTGAAGTAGGCGTAGCGGCCGGTGGCGTTCGTCGCCATCCGGCACTTCGTGCCCTGGCAGAAGTCCGAGGGGACCCCGCCGCCGGGCAGCGGCATGAGGTTGGCCTTGTTCTCGTTCATGACCTTGGCGGCCTGGGCCGGGGAGTCGAAGACCGCGATGCCGAGGGTGACCGCGACGCCGCCCCTGGCGTAGGTGGCGCGCAGCAGCTGCTTGCAGCCGTTGTGGGACAGCGAGGAGACCAGCGGCCCCTGGGCGGCGGCGGTGCAGTCCTTGGTGGTGGCGGTCTTGGTGCGCGGGTAGGTGTGCGCGCCGACGACCATGCTCTTCTGCGCGAAGAGGGTGGCCGGGGTGAGCGGCGCCTTGTCCTTCTTCGGGTCGGAGATGTAGTCCCGCGGGTTGGGCGGGGGCGGCACGGAGACGTCGGGGAAGGACGGCTGGGCGTCCGGCGCCGCGGCCTGGTCGGACGCCGTGGGCGACGCCGTCGGGTTGCCGCCCGGTGTGCCGCTGCCGCCGGATATGACGGCGAAGGTGACGATGCCGGCCACCGCGAGGGCCGCCAGCGCTCCGCCGCCGATCCACAGCAGGCGTTTGCGGCGGGCCTGTGCCTCGCTCTCCTCGGCGAGTGCACCCCAGTCCGGAGTGGACGACGAAGAACCCCCGGGGCCGTCGAACGGCCCCCCTTGCCCAAAGCTCATGCCGCGCATCCTAATGGGGTTGGTGGAACGCCCGGAGGCCGGTCACAATCCCGCTCATGGGACATCTTGAGGCCGGACATCTGGAGTACTACCTGCCGGACGGGAGGGTCCTGCTGGGAGACGTGTCCTTCCGGGTGGGGGAGGGCGCGTCGGTGGCGCTGGTGGGGGCCAACGGCGCCGGGAAGACGACGCTGCTGCGGCTGATCTCGGGGGAGCTCCAGCCGCACGGCGGGGCGGTGACGGTCAGCGGCGGGCTGGGCGTGATGCCGCAGTTCGTGGGCTCCGTACGGGACGAGCGCACGGTGCGCGACCTGCTGGTATCCGTGGCGCAGCCGCGGATCAGGGCGGCGGCAGCGGCGGTGGACGCCGCCGAGCTGGCGATGATGAGTGCCGAGGGCGACGACGAGGCCGCGCAGATGGCCTATGCCCAGGCGCTCAGCGACTGGGCCGAGGCGCGCGGCTACGAGGCCGAGACGGCCTGGGACATCTGCACGACGGCGGCCCTGGGGATGCCGTACGAGAAGGCGCAGTGGCGGCAGGTGCGCACGCTGTCCGGGGGCGAGCAGAAGCGGCTGGTGCTGGAGTCGCTGCTGCGCGGCACGGACGAGGTGCTGCTGCTGGACGAGCCGGACAACTATCTGGACGTGCCCGGCAAGCGCTGGCTGGAGGAACAGCTCCGGCAGACCCGTAAGACGGTGCTGTTCGTCTCGCACGACCGGGAGCTGCTGGCGCGGGCCGCGGAGAAGATCGTCAGCGTCGAGCCGGGCCCCGCGGGCTCCGACGTCTGGGTGCACGGCGGCGGCTTCGACACGTACCACGAGGCGCGCAAGGAGCGCTTCGCCCGCTTCGAGGAGCTGCGGCGGCGCTGGGACGAGAAGCATGCGCAGCTCAAGAAGCTGGTGGTCTCGCTGCGCCAGGCGGCCTCGGTCAGCCACGAGCTGGCCTCGCGCTATGCGGCGGCGCAGACCCGGCTGAAGAAGTTCGAGGAGGCCGGGCCGCCGCCGGAGCCGCCGCGCGAGCAGGACATCACCATGCGGCTGCGCGGCGGGCGCACCGGGGTACGGGCGCTCACCTGCGAGGGGCTGGAGCTGACCGGCCTCATGAAGCCGTTCTCCCTGGAGATCTTCTACGGCGAGCGGGTCGCGGTCCTCGGCTCCAACGGGTCGGGCAAGTCCCACTTCCTGCGGCTGCTGGCCGGGGACGAGCAGAACCCCGTCCCGCACACCGGCAGCTGGAAGCTGGGCGCCCGCGTCGTCCCGGGCCACTTCGCGCAGACCCACGCCCACCCCGAGCTGATGGGCCGCACCCTGCTCGACATCCTGTGGACCGAGCACGCCAAGAACAAGGGGCAGGCCATGTCGGCGCTGCGCCGCTATGAGCTGGAGCAGCAGGCCGAGCAGCGCTTCGAACGGCTCTCCGGCGGCCAGCAGGCGCGCTTCCAGATCCTGCTGCTGGAGCTGTCCGGCACGACCGCGCTGCTGCTCGACGAGCCGACGGACAACCTGGACCTGGAGTCGGCCGAGGCGCTGCAGGAGGGGCTGGAGGCGTACGAGGGGACGGTGGTGGCGGTGACCCACGACCGGTGGTTCGCGCGGTCCTTCGACCGGTTCCTGGTGTTCGGCTCGGACGGGCTGGTACGGGAGACGGCGGAGCCGGTGTGGGACGAGCGGCGGGTGGTGCGCGAGCGGTAGGCCTGGCCTGCGGCGTTGCCGGGGTGCCGGGGTCGGGGTGGGCACCGGGGCGTGGGGCAGTCACTACGCACGGTGACAGGGGTGGCGGTGGAGGCCGGTGCCGCGCGCCGGTCCGGGGGGCGTTTTGACCCCACCGGGGCCGGGCCGGTATTCTGCCTGTTCGTTATGCGTATTGGCTTGCTCTATCTCACGTGAGGGGGCCCTTACGCGGTCCACCGGGCCGATGACCAGCGACGGACGATCGGGTTGCGTCACCCGTAGCGCCGCTCCTGCTGGTGTGATCGGCAGCGGTGACCAGTACAGGACCCGTCCCCGAGGCCCAGGCCCTGGGGATATCCCACCTCTGAAGAAGCGAAGGCTAACCGTGCGTACGTTCAGCCCCAAGCCCGGCGATGTCCAGCGCCAGTGGCACATCATTGACGCGCAGGACGTTGTCCTCGGCCGTCTGGCCACCCAGGCCGCGTCCCTCCTGCGGGGTAAGCACAAGCCCGTCTACGCGCCGCACGTTGACATGGGTGACTTCGTCATCATCGTCAACGCCGACAAGGTGCACCTGTCCGGCAACAAGCGGACCCAGAAGATGGCCTACCGCCACTCGGGCTTCCCGGGCGGTCTGCGCTCCGTCCGCTACGACGAGCTGCTCGACAAGAACCCCGAGAAGGCCGTCGAGAAGGCCATCAAGGGCATGCTCCCCAAGAACACCCTCGGCCGTCAGATGCTCTCGAAGCTGAAGGTCTACGCGGGCGCCGAGCACCCGCACGCTGCGCAGCAGCCGGTCCCGTTCGAGATCACCCAGGTCGCGCAGTAGTTCCGGCCACCCCCTAAGACGACAGAGAATTCTGAGGAGCATCGTGGCCGAGACCACTCCCGAGACCGTCATCGAGAACGACGACGCCGTCGAGGAATACACCACTGAGACCGAGGTCGTGGAGTCGGAGTACACCTCCGAGTCCCTCGCCTCCCGCTTCGGCGACCCGCAGCCGGCTGCCGGCCTGGGCCGTCGCAAGAACGCCATTGCCCGCGTCCGGATCGTTCCGGGCACCGGCCAGTGGAAGATCAACGGTCGCACCCTTGAGGGCTACTTCCCCAACAAGGTGCACCAGCAGGAAGTCAACGAGCCCTTCAAGGTGCTCGAGCTCGACAACCGCTACGACGTGGTGGCCCGCATCTCCGGCGGCGGCATCTCCGGCCAGGCCGGTGCGCTGCGCCTGGGCGTGGCCCGTGCGCTGAACGAGGCGGACGTCGACAACAACCGCGGCGCGCTGAAGAAGGCCGGGTTCCTCAAGCGTGACGACCGTGCGGTCGAGCGCAAGAAGGCCGGTCTGAAGAAGGCCCGTAAGGCGCCGCAGTACAGCAAGCGCTAATCCGCGCTCGCTGCGACATGCAGCACTTGGCGAACGCCCCGGTGGCACGGATCCGTGCTGCCGGGGCGTTCGGCTATCCAGGACCCGGGGCGTATACCTGGACTTAATGCTCTGGTCCAAGCTCATCTACTCGGAGGACACCAGTGGGACGACTCTTCGGCACGGACGGTGTGCGCGGCGTCGCCAATGCGGATCTGACGGCGGAGCTGGCGCTCGGTCTGTCGGTCGCTGCGGCGCATGTGCTCGCGGAGGCGGGCACGTTCGAGGGTCACCGGCCGGTGGCGGTGGTCGGCCGCGATCCACGCGCGTCCGGGGAGTTCCTGGAGGCCGCGGTCGTCGCGGGCCTGGCCAGCGCCGGTGTGGACGTGCTGCGGGTGGGGGTGCTCCCGACCCCGGCGGTCGCCTATCTGACCGGCTCGCTCGGTGCGGACCTCGGTGTGATGCTCTCCGCCAGCCACAACCCGATGCCCGACAACGGCATCAAGTTCTTCGCCCGCGGCGGCCACAAGCTCGCCGACGAACTGGAGGACCGGATCGAGAAAACCTACCGCGCCCACAGCTCCGGAGAGCCCTGGGAGCGGCCGACCGGCGCCGGGGTGGGCCGGGTCACCGTCTATGACGAGGGCTTCGACAACTACGTCGCGCACCTCGTCGGTGTGCTGCCCAACCGCCTGGACGGGCTGAAGATCGTCATCGACGGTGCTCACGGTGCGGCGGCGCGGGTCTCGCCCGAGGCCTTCGCGCGGGCCGGCGCCGAGGTCATCACGATCGGCACCGACCCCGACGGCCTGAACATCAACGAAGGCTGTGGCTCCACCCACCTCCAGCTGCTGCGGGCGGCCGTCGTCGAGCACGGCGCCGACCTGGGTGTCGCCCACGACGGCGACGCGGACCGCTGCCTGGCCGTGGACCGCGAGGGCAACGAGGTCGACGGCGACCAGATCCTGGCCGTGCTGGCGCTCGGGATGCGCGAGGCGGGGATGCTGCGCAAGAACACCGTCGTCGCCACCGTGATGTCCAACCTGGGCTTCAAGCTGGCCATGGAGCGCGAGGGCATCGACCTCGTCCAGACCGCGGTCGGCGACCGCTACGTCCTGGAGGAGATGAAGGCGCACGGCTTCGCGCTGGGCGGCGAGCAGTCCGGGCACGTGATCGTTTTGGACCATGCGACGACCGGCGACGGCACGCTGACCGGCCTGATGCTGGGGGCCCGGGCCGCCGCGACCGGCCGGCCGCTGGCCGACCTGGTGGGCGTCATGGAGCGGCTGCCGCAGATCCTCATCAACGTCCCCGATGTCGACAAGTCGCGGGTGACGACCTCCCCCGAGCTGACCGCGGCGGTCGCCGAGGCGGAGCGGGAGCTGGGCGCCACCGGGCGGGTGCTGCTGCGGTCGTCCGGCACGGAGCCGCTGGTGCGGGTGATGGTGGAGGCCGCGGACATCGAGCAGGCGCGGTCGGTGGCCGAGCGGCTGGCCGATGCGGTCAAGTCGGCGCTGGGCTAGCCCGGCCCCCGGTCCTGGCATGGCGAAGGCCCCGGTCCCCGTACGGGACCGGGGCCTTCGCCATGGGAGCGGGTCCGCGGCGCGGTGGCTAGCCGGCCTGCGGACCCGTGTCGTGCCGGGCCCACAGGAGCTTCTGCGTGACCAGCGTGAGGGTGCCGGCGATCACGATGCCCGCCAGGTTCAGCCCGAGCTGGGTGGAGGAGCCCCATGTCTGCGCGTAGTCGCCGTAGGTGAAGGCGACCGCGGCGTTGGCAGCGGCGGGGACGGTGGTCACGGAGATCGCCACGCCCACCAGAGCACCGGACTTCGCCGAGGTCAGCGAGAGGGTGCCGGCGACACCGGCGAGGAAGGCCACCACGAACGACATCCAGTCCGGCTGCCAGATGAACGACGTGTTGGGCCGGGGGCCCTCGACCTGGTGCTCCGTGAACAGTCCCACCGCGTCCATGAAGTAGCTGAAACCGCAGGTCAGCACCATCGCCACGACGAAGCCGACGACCAGTGCCACCAGCGAGCGCCAGGCCAGCAGCGGGGCGCGCCGCACCAGGGCCGTGGAGATGCCGGCCAGTGGGCCGAACTCGGGGCCGACCGCCATCGCGCCGACGATCAGAATGGCGTTGTCCAGCACCACACCACAGGCCGCGATCATCGTCGCGAGGGCCAGGAACGCCAGATAGGTCGCGGAGAGCGTGGACTCCTCGTGGGTGGCGTCGGCCAGCGACTCCCACAGCACGGCGTCCGCGCCCTCGCCGGGTGCCTCGTCCTCCGCCCGGTCGGCCCGTCGGGACAGCGACAGGTCGATGTTCTCGATCGCGATCGACCCGGTGGTGTCGAGGCCCATCTCCCGCAGCCGGACCAGCAGTCCGTCACCGGCCTCCCGGGCGACATCGCACATCACCACGTCGCCCCGCGGGTCGCGGGCCGCCCCGCTCAGCACCACCAGATGGGTCACCCCGACGGTCGTCTCCAGCAGCCGGAGCACGTCGTCCGTGCGGCTGTCGGGGACGATCAGGCGTAGATGCAGCACGGTGTGCGCCTCCCTAGAGCTTGCGCAACGACAGCCGCTGCACCTTGTGGTCAGGTCCTTTGCGCAGCACCAGGTTGGCGCGCCCGCGGGTCGGGGCCACGTTCTGCTGCAGGTTGGGCTTGTTGACGGTGCGCCAGATCATCCGGGCGTAGTCGAGCGCTTCGTCCTCGGAGACCTGGGTGTACTTGCGGAAGTACGAGAACGGGTTCTGGAAGGCCGTCTCGCGCAGTTTGCGGAAGCGGCCGAGGTACCACTTCTCGATGTCCTCGGTGCGGGCGTCGACGTAGACGGAGAAGTCGAAGAAGTCGGCGAGCCCGAGGCGGGTGCGGCCGTCCTTGCCGGGCAGCGCCGGCTGCAGGACGTTCAGGCCCTCGACGATGAGGATGTCCGGGCGGTGCACGGTCAGCCGCTCGCCGGGCACGATGTCGTAGATGAGGTGGGAGTAGACGGGCGCGGTGGCCTCGGCCTTGCCGGACTTCACATCCGCGACGAAGCGGGTCAGCGCCCGCCGGTCGTACGACTCGGGGAAACCCTTACGGGACATCAGGCCGCGGCGGTGCAGCTCGGCGTTGGGAAACAGGAAGCCGTCGGTGGTGACCAGCTCGACCCGCGGATGCTCGGGCCAGCGGGCCAGCAGCGCCTGCAGCAGCCGGGCGGTGGTGGACTTCCCGACCGCCACGCTGCCCGCGACCCCGATGACGAACGGGGTGCCGGGCTGGGGGCCGCCGCCCACATCGCCGAGGAAGGTGTTCAGCGCGCCGCGCAGATTGCTGGTGGCGCCGACATAGAGGTTGAGGAGCCGGGACAGCGGGAGGTAGACGTCGCGCACCTCGTCGAGGTCGATGACATCGCCCAGGCCCCGCAGCCGTTCGACCTCGTCGGCCGTCAGGGGCAGGGGGGTCTTCTCCCGCAGGGCGCTCCACTGTGCGCGCGTCAGGTCGACGTACGGAGAGCTGTCGGCGCGGCGTCGTTGCTGCGGATCGGTCGTCAGGGGCACGCGCCCATTGTGCGCAGCCGTCACCCGCCGCTCCTATCGGGGTGTCCGGCGGGGCACCCGGAGATGAACGGCCGGTGCACACCGGAGGCCGGTCTTGTGGACATCGGGGCGGGCTTGCGGCTTCTCTTCCCGGGTGTCTGTACCCGAGGGTTTTTGCCCGGTACGGTCGGCAGCGGGGAGAGGCCCGGCTTCGGGCCGAGGACGCTTTTGGGGGTACGTGTGGGAGCGCGTAGGGCCGGCCTGCTGGGACAGTGGCCGTGGGGGAGGACCACAAGCGCGACCGGGGGCCGGGCGGGGGATGCCGCCCCGGACGGATTCGCCGCGCGGGTGTACGCCGAGCTGGCGGAGGAGCTGCCGGACGAGGACCTGGGGGAAGATTTAGGGGACTTCCTGGAGCGCCACGAGCCGGGCAGCGAGCTCGGGGCGGACGCGGAGGCGGACGAGGAGTTCCTGGAGACGGTGCGGGAGGCGCACGCCCGGATAGCGCGGGGGTTCTGAGGGCGCCCCTCATTGTCTCGCCGTCGTGTCGTCATCGCGCGGCATTCCAGAACCGACCGGGGGCCGGCGTGCGTCGGCTCCCTGAAGGCCGGGATTTCCGATCGGTGACTCGCCGGTACATGCCGCGGCCGGTCGCTCAGGGCCCCGGCGTACCCTGCCCCCATGTGCGGAATCGTGGGTTATGTGGGCGGGCAGAGCGCCCTTGACGTCGTCCTGGCCGGTTTGAAGCGGCTGGAGTACCGCGGCTATGACTCGGCGGGTATCGCCGTGCTGGCCGATGGCGGGCTGGCAGCGGCCAAGAAGGCCGGCAAACTCGCCAATCTGGAGAAGGAGCTGGCCGACCGTCCGCTGCCGGCCGGCTCGACCGGTATCGGGCACACCCGGTGGGCCACCCATGGCGGGCCCACCGACGAGAACGCCCATCCCCATATGGACAACGCCGGCCGGGTCTCCGTCGTGCACAACGGCATCATCGAGAACTTCGCCGGGCTGCGCGCGGAACTCACCGACCGCGGGCACGAGTTGGCGTCCGAGACGGACACCGAGGTCGTGGCGCATCTGCTGGCCGAGGCCTACTCGTCCTGCGGGGAGCTGGCCGAGGCGATGCGGCAGGTCTGCCGGCAGCTGGAGGGTGCGTTCACGCTGGTCGCGGTGCATGCCGACGAGCCGGACGTGGTGGTCGGGGCACGCCGTAACTCGCCGCTGGTGGTGGGCGTCGGGGACGGGGAGGCCTTCCTCGCGTCGGATGTGGCGGCGTTCATCGCGCACACCCGGGAGGCGATCGAGCTGGGGCAGGACCAGGTGGTGGAGCTGCGCCGGGAAGCGGTGACGGTCACCGGGTTCGACGGGGCGCCCGCCGAGGTGCGCGAGTACCACATCGACTGGGACGCCTCGGCCGCCGAGAAGGGCGGCTATGACTACTTCATGCTCAAGGAGATCGCCGAGCAGCCGAAGGCCGTCGCCGACACGCTGCTGGGGCGGATCGACGCCTCGGGCGTGCTGTCCCTGGACGAGGTGCGGATCCCGCCCGCCGTGCTGCGAGAGGTCGACAAGGTCGTCATCGTGGCCTGCGGGACGGCGTACCACGCGGGAATGATCGCCAAGTACGCCATCGAGCACTGGACGCGCATCCCGTGCGAGACGGAGCTGGCGAGCGAATTCCGCTACCGCGACCCGATCCTGGACCGGCGGACGCTGGTCATCGCGATCAGCCAGTCCGGCGAGACCATGGACACCCTGATGGCGCTGCGCCATGCGCGCGAGCAGGGCGCGAAGGTGCTCGCCATCTGCAACACGAACGGTTCGACCATCCCGCGGGAGTCGGACGCGGTGCTGTACACGCACGCCGGACCCGAGGTCGCGGTGGCGTCGACCAAGGCGTTCCTGACGCAGCTGGTGGCCTGTTACCTGGTGGCGCTGTACGTCGCGCAGGTGCGGGGCACGAAGTGGGGCGACGAGATCCGGGACGTGGTGCGCGAACTGGCGGCCATCGGCACCCAGGTCGAGCGGGTGCTCGGCACGATGGAGCCGGTCCGGGAGCTGGCCCGCAGCCTCGCCGACAAGAACACCGTGCTGTTCCTCGGCCGGCATGTGGGCTATCCGGTGGCGCTGGAGGGCGCGCTCAAGCTCAAGGAACTCGCGTATATGCACGCGGAGGGCTTCGCGGCCGGGGAGCTCAAGCACGGGCCGATCGCGTTGATCGAGGACGATGTGCCGGTGGTCGTCGTGGTGCCGTCGCCGCGCGGGCGGTCCGTGCTCCACGACAAGATCGTGTCGAACATCCAGGAGATCCGGGCCCGGGGGGCGCGGACGATCGTGATCGCGGAGGAGGGGGACGAGACGGTGGTGCCCTACGCCGATCACCTCGTGCGGATTCCGCGGACACCGGTGCTGCTGCAGCCGCTGGTCTCCACGGTCCCGCTGCAGGTGTTCGCCTGCGAGCTGGCCACCGCCCGCGGCAACGAGGTCGACCAGCCGCGCAACCTCGCCAAGTCGGTGACGGTCGAGTGATCATCGGGGTCGGGATCGATGTCGCCGAGATCGAGCGCTTCGGCGAGGCGCTGGAGCGTACGCCGGAGCTGGCGCAGCGGCTGTTCCTCGGCGAGGAGCTGATACTGCCCAGCGGTGAGCGCCGCGGCATCGCCTCGCTGGCGGCCCGGTTCGCCGCCAAGGAGGCACTGGCCAAGGCGCTCGGGGCACCGGGCGGGCTGCACTGGAGCGACGCCGAGGTGTACGTCGAGGACAGCGGCCGGCCGCGGTTGCGGGTACGGGGCACCGTCGAGGCCCGGGCGAAGGAGCTCGGGGTCCGGTCGTGGCATGTGTCGCTGAGCCATGACGCGGGGGTCGCCTCCGCCGTGGTGATCGCTGAGGGATGAGGACCGCCGCGGCGCCCGCCCCCGTTCGCCGGTGGGCGGGCGCCGTCCTTGCGGGAGGGAGCCGCGAGGCGGGCGGGACTTTGCGGACAGGTCCCGGGGCCCGCGGGAGAAATGCCGCATACCCCGTGGGCGAGGGGTGAGACTTGTCGGCATGAGGACTGCCTACAGCGTGGAGACCGTGCGGGCCGCGGAGCGAGAGCTCATGGCCCGGTTGCCCGAAGGGGCCCTGATGCAGCGGGCGGCGGCCGGACTGGCCACGGCCTGCGCGCAGTTGCTGGGGCGGGTGTACGGAGCCCGGGTGGTGCTGCTGGTGGGCAGCGGCGACAACGGCGGGGACGCGCTGTACGCCGGTGCCCGGCTGGCGCGCCGGGGGGCCGGGGTGGCGGCGGTGCTGCTCTCGCCCGAAAAGGCGCACCGGGGCGGGCTGGCCGCGCTGCGGGCCGCCGGGGGGCGCGTCTCGGCCGACGCCCGGCGGGACATCGCACGGGCCGCGCTGGTCGTGGACGGGATCGTCGGGATCGGCGGACGGGGCGGGCTGCGCCCGGAGGCCGCCCAACTCGCCCGGGAGGCATGGGAGTCGGCGCCGGTGGTGGCGGTGGACCTGCCCAGCGGAGTGGACGCGGACAGCGGTGAGGTCGCCGGGGACGCCGTACGGGCCGACGCCACGGTGACCTTCGGCGCGTACAAACCCGGGCTGCTGATCGATCCGGCGCACGAGCGGGCGGGCGCGCTGCGGCTGGTGGACATCGGGCTCCCCCTGCCGCACGAGGCCGACGTCGAGGCCTTGCAGCACGCGGACGTGGCCCGACTGCTGCCGCGCCCGGCGCCCGAGAGCGACAAGTACCGGCGCGGCGTGGTCGGGGTGGTCGCCGGGTCCGCGCGGTATCCGGGGGCGGCGGTGCTCGCGGTGGCGGGCGCGTTGCGGGGCGGCGCGGGGGCGGTGCGCTATGTCGGGCCGGCCGCCGAGGCGGTGCTGGCGCACTTCCCGGAGACGCTGGTGCATGCCGGGCCGCCGGACAAGGCGGGCCGGGTGCAGTCGTGGGTGATCGGTCCCGGCATCGGCGAGGAGTCGGACGCGCTGGAGGACGTGCTGGCGGCGGAGGTACCGGTGCTGGTGGACGCGGACGGGCTGCGGTTCCTGACGCCGCGCCGGGTCGCCGAGCGCCCGGCCCCGACCCTGCTGACGCCGCACGCGGGGGAGGCCGCCGCGCTGCTCGGGCGCGGGCGCGAGGAGGTCGAGGCGGCCCGGCTGGCCTCCGCACGGGAGCTGGCGGCGCGCTACGGCGCCACGGTGCTGCTCAAGGGCTCGACGACGCTGGTGGCGGAGGCGGCCGGGCCGGTACGGGTCAACCCCACGGGCAGCAGCTGGCTGGCGACGGCCGGGAGCGGGGACGTGCTGTCGGGGCTGACGGGTTCGCTGCTCGCCGCGGGACTCACGGCGCGGGACGCGGGATCGGGCGGTGCGTATCTGCACGGGCTGGCGGCCCGCCGGGCGGCCGGGCCGGACGGCGCCCCGATCCTCGCCTCGGAGGTAGCGGACCATCTGGCGGCGTCCTGGCGGGATGTGACGGGCTGACAGCAACAGAGCAACAGCCATGGCGACAGCGACCGCAACAGCTACGGCCGGCGACGGACCAGACGGCCGGCGGCCGATGACGGGTCGTCCGCGGACGACGGACCGGCGGCGGACGACCGGCCGACGGCACGCAACGGACCGGCGTTACGCCCCGCGGGGGAATGGGGCGGGCACCAGGGCGAACCTGACGTCCGGCGGGCCGAACGGCCGCGGCGCCACGGCATGCGTGAGGGCATGAAACGCACTCTTCCGGCGCTGCTGGTCTGCGCCTCGTTGCTCGTTGTCGCCGGGCCGCCCGCGGTGGCCGTGGCACCGTCGCCCACCGTGGCCGTGCGGCAGGAGTCCGCGAAGGCCGTGACGCAGCCGTCCGTCGCCTACGGGCCGTCCGACCTGGTCCCCGGTGTCCCGCGCACGGTGCGGGAGCCGGGGCGGCAACTGCACATCGAGTACGTGCCGCGGTCCGAGGCGCAGCGCCCCGGCACCCGGGCGTTGCGCTGCAGTGCCGCCACCGGGCCCTACCAGCGGCAGACGGAGCGCTATCTGGGGCGCGAGGTGGACGGGCGGCAGAGCGCGGGGGACTGCCGGGCGATCCGGCGGTTCCAGCAGACGCACCGGATCGCGCCGGCGACCGGCTTCGCGGGGCCGGTCACCGGTGCGATGGTGCGGGTGATGCGGGCCAGGAAGGACCCCAACCGGGCCGGTCACTGTCCCGACCGGGCCGAGCGGACCGTGTGCGTCGATCTGAACCGGCAGCTGATGTGGGTGCAGCAGGACGGGCGCGTGATCCTCGACCCGGTGGCGATCCGCTCCGGTGCGCCGACGATGGAGACCCGTACCGGTACGTACCGGATCTATCTGCGGCACCGCCGGCACATTTCCAACCTGTACGGCACCTCGATGCCGTACGCCCAGTTCTTCGACCGCGGGGAGGCGCTGCACGGCGTCTACGAGGACATCTTCTCCGGGGCCGGCTCGCACGGCTGCGTCAACCTCACCATGACGGACGCGCGCAGGGCCTGGGACGTGCTCGACAAGGGCGACATCGTGCACGTCTGGGGGCGGAAACCCGGCGTGTGAGCACGGTTTTCCCGCCCGTCCCCCGGGGCTGCGCAATGTCGCCTGCGACACTGAGGGGGATGAACGAGACAGTGAAGCGTGCCCGTGCCGCCATCGACGTCGCCGCCGTGCGGTCGAACGTCCGTGCGCTGCGGGCCCGTGCACCCCGGGCAGAGCTGATGGCCGTGGTCAAGTCCGACGGCTACGGGCACGGGGCGGTGCGCTGCGCGCGCGCCGCCCGGGAGGCCGGTGCGGGCTGGCTGGGCACGGCGCTGCCCGAGGAGGCGTTCGCGCTGCGGGCGGCCGGTGACACCGGGCGTCTGCTGTGCTGGCTGTGGACGCCCGGCGGCCCCTGGCGGCAGGCGATCGAGCAGGACATCGACGTCGCGGTGAGCGGGCTGTGGGCGCTCGACGAGGTGCGGGCGGCGGCGCGGGCCTGCGGCCGCACCGCCCGCGTCCAGCTCAAGGTCGACACCGGTCTCGGCCGCAACGGCTGCACGCCCGCCGACTGGCCGGAACTGACCGCCGCGGCCCGCGCCGCCGAGGCCGAGGGCACGGTGGCCGTCACCGGTGTCTGGTCGCACTTCGCCTGCGCCGATGAGCCCGGACACCCCTCGATCGCCGCCCAGCTGGACGTCTTCCACGCGGCGCTGAAGACCGCCGAGACGGCCGGGCTGCGCCCCGAGGTGCGGCATATCGCCAACACCCCGGCGCTGCTGACGCTGCCCGAGGCGCACTTCGACCTGGTCCGCACCGGCATCGGCATCTACGGCCTCTCGCCCAGCCCCGAGGTCGGCACCTCCCAGGACTTCGGACTGCGGCCGGCGATGACCCTGGAGGCCTCGCTCGCGTCGGTCAAGCGCGTCCCGGGCGGCCACGGCGTGTCGTACGGGCACCACTACACGACGCCCGGCGAGACCACCCTGGCGCTGGTCCCGCTCGGCTACGCCGACGGCATCCCGCGGCATGCCTCCGGCGTCGGCCCCGTGCTGGTCGCAGGCGCGCGGCGGACGGTCGCCGGGCGGGTCGCGATGGACCAGTTCGTGGTCGACCTGGGCGCCGAGCACGCCGAGCCGGGCGATCCGGCCGTGCTGTTCGGCCCCGGGGACCGCGGGGAGCCGACCGCCGAGGACTGGGCCCGGGTGGCCGGAACCATCGGGTATGAGATCGTCACCCGGATCGGATCCCGGGTGCCGCGCGTCTATGTGGACAGCGGCACGGGGAGCGAAGCCGAAGGAGACAGCGCGCTCACGGGGGGTACGGCATGACCGAGGGACAGGAAGCCGCCGCGCAGGCGGTCGAGACCGCGGCCGAAGTGGCCGGCAACTGGGCGAAGGCCGGCCGGCACGCCGGTGTCGCCGGCGCCGCGATCGGCGTGGTCGCGGCGGGCGCCGCGGCCGGTGTGGCGATAGAGCGGCTGACGGTCGGCCGCGGGATGCGGCGCCGCGCCCGGCTCGCACTGGACGCCGCGGGCCCGTACGGCACGCTGCGCGGCACCCCGGGCGCCGCGATCGCCGAGGACGGCACCGAGCTGTATTACGAGGTCGACGAGCCGGGCCCGCCGGAGAAGGACGACGCGGCGGACAAGGGCGCGGTGAACGGCAAGCACGCCAAGCACGGCAAGAACGACCGGTCCGCCAAGCCGGTACGCGGCAAGGAGGCCCGCGCCGCGCAGGAGGCCCACGGCGGGCTGCGCAAGCGGCTGACGGCGGCACTGGGACGGCGCTCGCAGGCCCCCACGGTCGTCTTCAGCCACGGCTACTGCCTGAGCCAGGACTCCTGGCACTTCCAGCGCTCCGCGCTGCGCGGCACGGTGCGCACCGTCCACTGGGACCAGCGCAGCCACGGCCGCTCCTCGCGCGGCCACGGCCAGATCGACGGCACGGAACCGGTCACCATCGACCTGCTGGGCCGGGACCTGAAGGCGGTGCTGGACGCCGCGGTCCCCGAGGGGCCGATCGTGCTGGTCGGGCACTCCATGGGCGGGATGACGGTGATGGCGCTGGCCGACCAGTTCCCCGAGTACGTCGCGCAGCGGGTGGTCGGGGTGGCCCTGATCGGCACCTCGGCGGGCCGGCTCAGCGAGGTCGGCTTCGGACTGCCGTCCATGGGCGTCAAGGCCTTCCACTGGCTCGCGCCGGGCGTCCTCAAGGCACTGGGCTGGCAGCGCGAGATCGTCGAGCGCGGGCGGCGGGCCACCGCCGACCTCTTCGCGGGGCTGATCAAGCGCTACTCGTTCGGGACGCCGGAGAAGGTGGACCCGGGCATCGCCCGCTTCGGCGAGCGGCTGATCGAGGCGACCCCGATCGATGTGGTCGCCGAGTTCTTCCCGGCGTTCGCGGTGCACGACAAGACCGAGGCGCTGGTGGCGTACGACGCGGTGCCCGCGCTGGTGCTCGCCGGGGAGAGCGATCTGATCACCCCCGCCGACCACAGCCGGACGATCGCCGAGGTGCTGCCCGACGCGGAGCTGGTGTGCGTCCCCGGCGCCGGACACCTGGTGATGCTGGAGCGGCCCGAGCTGGTCAATGAACATCTGGTGTCGCTGGTGGAACGCGCGAGCGCGGCGGCCCGCAGCTCACGGCACGCTCGCGCCTGAGCCCGTAGGGGTGTCGACGGGGACGGGGCTGCCGCCCCGGAGGGGCGCCGTTGAGGGGTGGTGGTCGGGAGAGGACAGGGGCTGCCGCCCCGGAGGGGTGTCATCGGGGGGTGGCGGTCGGGCGACGGGCGGGACGTACCATTTGCGGCATGAGCACCACCGGAGCGATTGCGCATGTCACCGTCAAGTCCCCCGACCAGATGCAGGAGTTGGGCCGCCGGCTGGCCCCGCTGCTGCGCCCCGGCGACCTGGTACTGCTCACCGGTGAGCTGGGCGCCGGCAAGACGACGCTGACCCGTGGCCTGGGCGAGGGGCTGGGCGTCCGCGGCGCCGTGACCTCGCCCACCTTCGTCATCGCCCGGGTGCACCCCTCGCTGACCGGCGGCCCCGCGCTGGTGCACGTCGACGCGTACCGGCTCGGCGGCGGACTGGACGAGATGGAGGACCTGGACCTCGATGTCTCGCTGCCGGAGTCGGTGGTGGTCGTGGAGTGGGGCGACGGCAAGGTCGAGGAGCTTTCCGAGGACCGGCTGCACGTGGTCATCGGGCGTGCCGTGGGTGCGGAGGCGCCCGGTGGTGCGGGCGGGCATCCCGAGGACGACGTGGACGATGTGCGCGAGGTGACGGTCACCGGCCTCGGCGCTCGCTGGGCGGACGCCGGCCTGCTCGCGCTGGAGACCTGCTGACGGCCGTCCCGTGGCCGGCCGGCGGCGGTGGCGGTCCCCTCGGCGACGGACCGGCGGACACCGATCCGGACAACACCGCCCGGTAGTTTCCGACAAGCCGTCGGTAAGATGTTGCGTACCTGGTACCGGCCGTGGTGACATGGGAGGAGACCCCAGTTAGGTCAGCCTAAGTAGCGAGCCTAGCTTCTGTCGCTCGTCCCAGGAGCCCCGGGAGGCGTCCATGTCGGCCCACCAGCCCTCCACCACGCCCGAAGGGCGCGGGGGCACCCCCGTCGCGGCGGCCGCGTGCGCCGCGCGCGAGACGCCGACCATGAACGAACTGCTGGCGGCCGGTGCCGCGGCCAGCGCCGTCTCCACACCCCCCGACGCCGCCGGGGAAGCCCGCCGGGACAAGCCCGCGGAGCCGTCCGGCGCGCCGGAAGCGGAAGCGGAGGACGAGGACCAGGACGGGCCCCGGGCCGCGTCCACCCCGGGCCGCGACGCGGCGTAGCCCGTAGGGGCGAATGCGGCGGCCCGCGGAAGCGGCCGGGGCCGCGCGGTCAGGAGACCACGACGACCTTGGTGCCGTGCAGGGCGAAGTCCCACATCGCCTTGCCGTCGGCCCGCGACTCACGGATGCCGCCGGTCCGCTTCTCCGAGCCCGGGTCGGGCATGGAGCCGTCGACGGCCGCGCTGAAGCCGATGGTGACGCCTTCCACGCTCGCGAACCGCACCACATGCTCGATCGCGATGCCGTCCGAGCCCGTGACGCTCACCGAACGCGAGCCGACGGCGTACGCGCCCAGCGGCGGGCTGACCGTGCTCGGCGTGACCGGGTACGTACGCACCGCCTTGCCGTCCGCGCCGACCAGCCAGACCCGCTTGGCGTCCAGCGCATAGACGATCCGCCGGCCCTTGCCGGACGCCGGCGGGACCGGGGCCGCGGCCGGGGCCTTGTCCTTCTTGCCGCTGCGCTCCGGCGGGCTCTTGGGCGCGCTGTGGCGGGGGTCCTTGCGGGTCTGGGTGAGGGTGTCCGGAGCGGACGCCGCCGCCTGGTAGCCGAGCACACCGACCACGACCACGGCGGCCGTGGTCAGCGCGGTGACGATCGTGCTGCTCTTAGCGGGCACCGCTGTGCACCTTTCCTCCCTCTCCCTGCCCGGTGGCGGGGAGCCCCGGACCTGGGAATGCCGGGCTGCTTGCTGCTGGGCTACGGGGGCGACGGTAGCACCGCGACAGGTACCTCCGGCCGAGCCGTAGTCTTAAGGACGTGCTGCTGCTAGCTCTTGACACCGCCACCCCCGCCGTCACCGTCGCGCTCCACGACGGCACCCGGGTCCTCGCCGAGTCCCGCCAGGTGGATGCGCGCCGCCACGGCGAGCTGCTGCTGCCCGCCGTCGACCGGGTGCTGGCCGAGGCGGGGCAGAAGCTCGACGCCGTCAGCGACATCGTGGTCGGCGTGGGCCCGGGCCCGTACACCGGCCTGCGGGTCGGCCTGGTGACCGCCGCGACCTTCGGGGCGGCCCTCGGCGTCCCCGTCCACGGCCTGTGCTCCCTGGACGGCCTCGCCTATGCCTCCGGGCTCACCGAGCCCTTCGTCGTGGCCACCGACGCCCGCCGCAAGGAGGTGTACTGGGCGCGCTACGCGGATGCCCGTACCCCTCTCACCGAGCCCGCCGTCGACCGCCCCGCGGACATCGCCGACCAGGTGGCCGGCGTCCCCGCCGTGGGCGCGGGCGCGGTGCTCTACGACACGGTCTTCACCGGTCTGCGGCGCGAGGCCCCCGAGCACCAGTCCGCCGGGGCGCTCGCCGCGCTGGCCGCGGAGAGGCTGGCCGCGGGCGAGGAGCTGCCGCCCCCGCGGCCGCTGTACCTGCGCCGCCCGGACGCCCAGGTGCCCGCCAATTACAAGGTGGTCACTCCCCGGTGACCACCCGCCCGTCGCCCGACCTTCCCCAAGCTCTCAACTCCGTTCGAGCAGGGGAGCCCCCAATCCCCGCGGCGCCCCCGCCGCCCGGCGGGGGCGCCGAGCCCGGCGCGGTGCTGCGTGAGATGCGCTGGTGGGACATCGCGCCGGTGCTGGAGCTGGAACGGGAGCTCTTTCCTGAGGACGCCTGGTCGCCGGGCATGTTCTGGTCCGAGCTGGCCCATGCGCGCGGCCCGTACGCCACCCGCCGCTACCTCGTCGCCGAACTGGAGGTGCCGCGGCCGGACGGCGGGCGGGAGAGCCGGCTGGTGGGCTACGGCGGGCTGGCCGCCGTCGACGGCACCGGCGACATCCAGACCATCGCCACCGCCCGCGAGATGTGGGGCACCGGCCTCGGCGCCCGGCTGCTGACCGAACTCCTCGGTGCCGCGACGGACTTCGAATGCCACGAGGTGCTGCTGGAGGTGCGGGTCGACAATGTGCGCGCCCAGCGCCTCTACGAGCGCTTCGGCTTCGAGCCGATCGGTTTCCGCCGCGGCTACTACCAGCCCGGCAACGTCGACGCCCTGGTCATGCGGCGCACCACCCAGACCTCCTCCGAAGCACCCTCCGTACAAGGAACTTGACACTCATGGCTGACTCACGCGGCGGACCGCTCGTCCTCGGCATCGAGACCTCCTGCGACGAGACCGGTGTCGGCATCGTCCACGGCCACACCCTCCTCGCCGACGCGGTCGCCTCCAGCGTCGACGAGCACGCCCGCTACGGCGGTGTGGTGCCGGAGGTGGCCTCGCGCGCCCACCTGGAGGCGATGGTCCCCACCATCCAGCGCGCGCTGAAGGAAGCCGGGGTCGCGGCCTCTGACCTGGACGGGATCGCGGTCACCGCGGGACCCGGCCTGGCCGGTGCGCTGCTGGTCGGCGTCTCGGCCGCCAAGGCGTACGCCTACGCCCTCGGCAAGCCGCTCTACGGCGTCAACCACCTCGCCTCGCACATCTGCGTCGACCAGCTGGAGCACGGCCCGCTGCCCGAGCCCACGATGGCCCTGCTGGTGTCCGGCGGCCACTCCTCCCTCCTGCTCGCCCCGGACATCACCTCCGACGTACGGCCGCTGGGCTCGACGATCGACGACGCGGCGGGCGAGGCCTTCGACAAGATCGCGCGGGTGCTGAACCTCGGCTTCCCCGGCGGCCCGGTCATCGACCGCTACGCCCGCGAGGGCAACCCCGACGCGATCCGCTTCCCGCGCGGACTGACCGGCTCGCGCGATCCGGTCTACGACTTCTCCTTCTCCGGTCTGAAGACGGCCGTGGCCCGCTGGATCGAGGCCAAGCGGGCGGCCGGCGAGGAGGTGCCGGTGGCGGATGTCTCGGCGTCCTTCCAGGAGGCCGTGGTGGACGTGCTGACCCGTAAGGCCGTCCGGGCCTGCAAGGACAACGGCGTGGACCACCTGATGATCGGCGGCGGGGTCGCGGCCAACTCCCGGCTGCGGGCGATGGCCGAGAGCCGCTGCGAGGACGCCGGGATCACCCTGCGGGTGCCGCGGCCCAAGCTGTGCACCGACAACGGCGCGATGGTCGCCGCCCTGGGCGCCGAGATGGTGGCCCGGGGCCGGTCCGCCTCCGCCTGGGACCTCTCCGCCGACTCGTCCCTGCCGGTCACCGAACCGCATGTGCCCGGGGAGACCGACGAGGAGCCGTCCGCCGCCGCGCACCACCACGACCACGATCACGTCCACGAGATGAGCAAGCACAACCTCTACTCCTGAGGCGCTGCTCCGCTTCCGGGCGAGGACTCGTTTTGTCGTGTCGCGAGTCCTCGCCGCCGCCCCCGGCCCGTGCCGGGGCCAGAGGTCTTACCCTGGCAGGCAGCACCGGGCGCGCACGTGGGGAGGCGGCAGGCTGTGGACTGGTTCTGGTGGGTCTTCATCTTCTTCATGGCGGGCGGCTTCGCGAAGGTCGCCGACACCGCCCGCACGGCGCTGCGCACGCGGCACGAACGCAAGATGGAGCGGCTGGAGACCGCCCGTCAGGAACGGCAGGAGCTGGCCGCCGCGCAGCAGCCGCCGCAGCCGGTGTGCGGCTGCACCCACCACCTCGCCAAGCATGACAAAAAGGGCAAGTGTCATGAGCTGGTGGAGGTCGCGGTCGCCTGGGACGCCGACCACAAGCCGGTGCAGTACGAGGCGGGCCAGTGCACCTGCCAGCAGTACATCGGCCCGCAGCCGCTCTCCCAGATCTACGCCGAGGACCTCACCGACCTGGCGTGAGCGCCGGCACCGACCTGGGTGAGCGCCGGCACCGGCCTGGCCTGAGCGCCGGTCAGGAGGCCTCCGCCGCCGGGTGCCCCAGCAGCATCATGGGGGCGCCGGCGACCCGGGTCAGGAAGATCGTGCAGGAGTTGCGGCCCCCGCCGAGCTTCAGCTTCCTGCGCAGCTCCTCCGGCTCCACCGCCGAGCCACGCTTCTTGATCACCGCGATGCCGACCTCGCGCTCCCGCAGCAGCGCCTTGAGCCTCTTCACATGGAACGGCAGCACATCGGTGATCGCGTAGGCGGTCGCGTACGGCGTCTCGGCCTGCCGGTCCGCGGTCAGGTAGGCGATCGTCGGATCGATCAGCCGCCCGCCGATCTGCTGGGCGACATCCGCGACCAGATGGGCGCGGATCACCGCCCCGTCCGGCTCGTACAACCAGTCCCCGACCGGCCCCGGCTCGGGGTCCGGCAGCCCCGCGCCCAGCAGCGAGTCCCCGGCCGGCAGCAGCGTGGCCCGGCGGCCGCCGGGTGTGATGCGGCCGGCGCCGTCCTGCGCCGCGTCTTCCGCCCTGTCCTCCGCCGCGTCCTCTGCCGTGCCGAACCACACCACGGCTTCTTTGACGTCGCCCCCGTCCGAGATCCACTCCGTCTCGGCGTCCTCGGGCAGCGCCTCGTGCGGCACCCCCGGCGCGATCTTCAACGCCGCGACCGGTGCCTTACGGGCCGCCTCGATCGCCCATGACAGGGGCGGCGAGTACGCCTCGGGGTCGAAGATCCGGCCGCCCCTGGCCTTGCTGCGCCGCGCCGGGTCGACGAACACCGCGTCGTACCCGCCGGTGTCCACGTCCGTGACATCCGCACACCGCACCTCGATCAGCTCCGCGAGCCCCAGCGCCTCGGCGTTGGCCCGCGCCGCCGCACAGGCCAGCGGGTCGCGGTCGACGGCCAGCACCCGGATCCCGGCCCGGGCCAGCGCGATCGCGTCGCCGCCGATACCGCAGCACAGGTCCGCCAGCGTCCGCACGCCCAGCGCCGCGAGCCGGGCCGCCCGGTGGGCGGCGACCGTGGCCCGGGTGGACTGCTCCACGCCGTTCGGCGTGAAGTACATCCGGCCCGCGTCCGCCCCGAACTTCGCTGCCGCGCGCTGCCGTAGCTGGGCTTGGCCCAGCGCTGCGGAGACCAGCGGCGCGGGGTACGTGCGCCGCAGCCGGGTGGCTGCCGCCAGCTCGTCCGACGGGGTGTGGTCCCGCAGCTCGGCCAGCAAGGCTTGCCCCTCCGGGGCGAGGAGGCCGACGAAAGCGTCTAGGTCGTTCACGGTGCCATTGTCTCCCCCGCGTTTTTGTCTTTCCCGCCGTGGGGGTTGCTCGCCGTTTTTCGCCCGCTGCGCGGTGCGCCCGCCGTTTCGCCTGGCGGCGGGCGGGTCCGCTGCGCGGGGCTGTGGGTGCGGTGACGGGCCTCCGGGGCCTGGTGTGTGGACTGCTTCGCTTTACGTCCACACACCAGGCCCCTCCG
>NZ_JBEYVM010000012.1:0-196666 GCF_040643995.1 Streptomyces sp. NPDC047049
ACGCCCGGTTACATTCCGAACCCGGAAGCTAAGCCTTTCAGCGCCGATGGTACTGCAGGGGGGACCCTGTGGGAGAGTAGGACGCCGCCGAACAAATTTTGATAATGCCTCGTTCCCCGAGTTTCGACTCGGGGAACGAGGCATTTTTGCGTTCAGGGCACGGTAAGCAACTGAGAGATCCGTCCGTCGGTAGCTGAAGGCGGCATGGTGGTCGTGGGGGCTCGCCGAGCCGTAGCGAGCGATGGGCCGGCGCGGGGAGCTGGGCCTCGGTGACATTGTGCTTCTAGGTCATGTGACCTAATCTCGGGCGCGTGGACGATGACATCCAGTTAGAGCTGACGGGCCCGGTGCTAGTGGTGGGCGGATACGGCACCGTGGGGGGAGAGTTGGCCCGGCTTGCGGCGCCTTACTGGCCGCTGGTGCTGACCGGGCGTACCCCGGAGCGCGGTCGTGCGCTCGCCGAAGAGCTTGGGGCCCAGGTGCGACGGTGGGACCTGAGTGACCCGGCGCCCTTCTCGGCGAAGGTGCGGGCCGTGATCAGCGCGGTGAACGACCCCGCGGACCGGGTGCTGTTGGCGGCGACCCGGGGTGGTGTGCCGTATGTGGACCTCACGCGGTGGACGACGCGGCTCCAGCGGGCCGTCGCGGTGGCGGCCGTGGAGGCGCCCCGGGCTCCGGTGCTGTTGTCATCCGGCTGGATGGGCGGGGTGAGCGGGCTGGTCGCCGCGGCGTTGGCGGCGGAGCTCGGCGGGGCCTCGGCGGTCGAGATCGCGATTCGCTACGACCTCAAGGACCGGGCGGGGGCCGACTCGGTGGAGTTCATGGACCGGCTCGGTCTCGATTACGAGGTGACCGAGGGCGGGCGACGGCGGATGATCATGCCGCTCAGTGGGGTGGGGCATGTCGTGGTGGGCGGGCACCGGACCAAGGTGGCGCGGATCGATACGCCGGAGCAGTTCACGCTGCCGCTGGTGCTCGGCGTGGACACGGCCGTCACCCGGATCGGCTTCAGCGCCAACTCCTCGACGTCCGTGCTGCTGGCGCTCAAGCGGACGGGGTTCTTCCGGTGGGGGCGTGGCGACCGGTTCGAGTCGGTGCGGCGGTCGATGCTGTATGCGCCGGGTGAGGGCGGGAGCGCGCTGTTGCGGATCGATGTGCACGGGCGGAGCGGCGAGCGGCGTACGGCGACGGTCGCCGATCCCGCCGGACAGGCCCATCTGACGGCGTTGGGCGGGCTGCTGGGACTGCGCCGGGCGCTGGGAACGGACGGCGCCGCGGCACCTCGTGGGGTGGCCTTTCCCGAGATGGTGCCGACGCCGCAGGACGTCATCCCCGCCCTGGAGAAGGCGGGCGTGCGGGTCGAGGTGGCGTGAGGGAGGAGAGGAAAAGGGAGGACGGAGGAGAGAGGGAGGAAGGGAAAAGGATGGAGGGGCAGGGCTTGGGTGAGGGGAAGGCTTCGGCGTTGACGCGGCAGGGGAGTGTGCGGCGTACGCAGCTGCTCGATGCGGCCGAGGCCGTACTGGTGGCCAAGGGGGCGGATGCGTCGTTGCGGGCCATTGCCGGTGCGGCGGGGGTGCGGGTCGGGCATCTGCAGCACTACTTCCCGGCCCGGGCCGATTTGATCAAGGCGGTGCTGGAGCGGGCGCTGGACCGTTCCCTGGAGAGGCTGGCCGAGGCGACGGGGCTGCGGACGGTGCGCGACGATCCGTCGGCCCTCGAAAGCCCTGACGGGGCGGCGAACCCCGGCGAGGTGGTGGCGGTGCTCCTCGCGGAGCAGGAGGATCCGCAGTTGGTGCGGCTCTATGTCGAGGTCTGGGCGCTGGCGGCGCGGGACGAGGACATTGCCATGGTGGTCCGGGAGTTCTACCGGAAGTACGTCGCGCACGTGGAGGCGTTCGTCCGGCAGGGGCGGCCGGACTGGCCGGGTGACTTCTGCCGGGCCCGGGCGGAGACCTTCGTCGCGCTGGTGGAAGGGGCGGCCTTGCTGCGGTCGGGTATCGCCGGCAGCCGGTCGGCCGCGATGGATGAGCAATTGGCGTGGTGTGCGTCGCAGTTGCTGCGGGACTGAGTCCGGGCGGCTGTCAGGCCGGCAGGGATTTATGTGGCCAGCGGGCGCGGGCCTGTTCCTGGGAGCGCATGGTGGCCAGGGTGAGCAGTCCGCGGCTGTGGCCCGTCTGGAGGAGGGTGGGGAGCGCGGGCAGGGGGGCGAGGGCCGCGATGTCGTCCAGGACGAGGGTGAGTGGTGGGTCGAGCCGACCGTCAGATGACCGTTCGGCCATGCGGCGGCCGTGCTCGACCACGTGCGAGAGGAGTGCGGTGAGCAAGGGCATCGCACCCGGGTCGGTACGCGGATCCTCGATGGGGTCGCCTACCACGTAAAGCGTTCCCCCCTCATCGATAAATGATTCGAGGAGGGCCGAATCCGTTCGAAGTGGATTGCAGGCGTCCCGGATGTGGATGGAGGAGAGGGAGGCCAGCGCCCGCCCCACCAACTGCTGCGCCGCTTCGCGGCGTTCGGGGTGGGCGGTGAGCACCGACTCCAGCTCGCCGGCCTGGCCTCCGGAGGCCTTGGTGCTGGTGCGCAGGATGCGTACGGGTTCCTGGGCGGCGCCGGTGGTGTGCGCCCAGCGGTGGAGCTGGCGGAACGGGCGGCCGTCCACCGCGGCGGCGTGCAGCCAGCAGCGCAGCAGGGTCTGGGCGGCGTCCGCGACGGCCGAGTCCAGCGCCCCGGGAGGGCGTACGGGGGCCAGCAGGGCGGTGGCACGGGCGGCGGCGGTGGCGAGGTCCGTACAGCCGGAGGTCGGTGACCAGCGCAGCCGGGCCGGGGTGTCGAGGCGGTGCGTGGGGTCGTAGGTCAGCAGTGGGCCGAGCTTGGCGCGGGTGTCCTTGGTCTCGGACCAGAGGGTGGGGTCCGTCGTGGCGACGATCAGGGGGCCCGGGGCGGCGGCCGCGGTGGTGAGGGAGGCCGCGAGGGCCACGGCGCGGTCGGTGGCGAACTGGAGGCGGGGGAGGGCGGGTTCGGTGCGGGCGTCGGGGGGCTCGGTGCCCGGGAGTGCCGGGGCGGCCGGGGGAGCGGTGCGTTGTTCGGGGACGGGGCCGGTGGCGGTGGCCGTGTGCGCGGTGTCGAGGGGCTGAAGGGGTGGAGGGGGCGGTGCGGTGGGTGTGGCCTGCGTGACGGGTGTGGACGGTACGGCCGGGCCGGTCGGCGCGTGTTCGCTGTGCGGCGGGGGCTCCGGGGTTCCCGGAGTGGTGGGGGCCGTTTCCCGGACCGCGCCGCGAGGGGCGTCCGGTGCCTCGCCGGCCGGCCGCGTCTCCCCGGCCTGCTGTGCCTCCCCGGCCCGCCGCGCGTTCCGTCCCGTCTCGCCGGCGCCGATAGCCGAATCCCGGAGCCCCAGGGCCTCCCTGGTCTTCGCTCGTCGTGCCGCCCGTACGGCGCGATAGCGGGTGACGGTCCCCAGGGTGAAGATCGTCAGGACCAGCAGCACCATCAGTTCGCCGATGAGGATGCCCCAGAACAGGCCGTAGCCGGAGAGCTGGTCCTTGGGAGTGTCGGGCCAGGCGGCGGCCATGTCGTGCGGTGCCGAGACGAGGTGCCGCAGTGCCATCGGCGTACCGGGGTAGGTGACGCCGTCGGGCCAGGCGCCGTGGGTGAACAGGCCGGCCAGGCCGGTCGCGGTCCACACCAGCAGGGTCAGGCCCAGCAGGAAGGCGAGCAGTCCGACCAGCAGGGAGTCGGGGATGCCGCGTCCCCGGCCACGGGGAGCATCGCGGTAGTAGCCCCGGTCGGCGCCTCGTTCGTCGTCGTATCCGCGCGTCACGCCACCGTCTCGCTCGACTCGTCTCTCCACTGCCGCTCCATCGCCATGGCTTCGGCGCGCGCCTCGGCCTCGGCGTCCGCCGCCGCCTGGAGGGCCCGCGCCTCGTCCGTTGGCAGGGCGGACGCCTCGGAGATCGCGGAGGCCTCGGTCATCGCCCGGTCGGTGTAGACGAGCGGGCGTTCGGCCTCGGTGATGAGGTGTTTGACGACCTGGACATTGCCGTTGACGTCCCAGACCGCGATGCCGGGGGTGAGGGTCGGGATGATCTCGACGGCCCAGCGTGGCAGGCCGAGCACCCGTCCCGTGGCCCGTGCCTCGTCGGCCTTCTGGGCGTAGATGGTGCGGGTCGAGGCCATTTTGAGGATCGCCGCGGCCTCCCGTGCGGCGGCGCCGTCGACCACATCGCTGAGGTGGTGGACGACGGCCACGAACGACAGGCCGAGCCGCCGGCCGAACTTCAGCAGCCGCTGGAAGAGCTGGGCGACGAAGGGCGAGTTGATGATGTGCCAGGCCTCTTCGACCAGGAAGATGCGCTTCTTGCGGTCGGGGCGGATCCAGGTGTGTTCCAGCCAGACGCCGACGATCGCCATCAGGATCGGCATCGCGATGGAGTTGCGGTCGATGTGCGAGAGGTCGAAGACGATCAGCGGTGCGTCAAGGTCGATGCCCGCCGAGGTCGGCCCGTCGAACATCCCGCGCAGGTCACCGTCGACGAGCCGGTCGAGGACCAGCGCCACGTCCAGGCCCCAGGCCCGGACGTCGTCTATGTCGACATTCATCGCCTCGGCCGACTCCGCCTCCGGGTGCCGCAGCTGCTCGACGATGTCGGTCAGGACGGGCTGGCGGTTGGTGATGGTGTCGGTCACGTAGGCGTGCGCGACCTTGAGGGCGAAGCCGGAGCGTTCGTCCAGGCCGTGGCCCATCGCGACCTCGATGATCGTGCGCAGCAGGGCCAGCTGGCCGGTGGTGGTGATCGACGGGTCGAGGGGGTTGAGGCGGATGCCGCCGTTGAGGGCGGCGGTCGGGTCCAGGCGGATGGGGGTTATCCCCAGCTCCTCGGCGATGAGGTTCCACTCGCCGACGCCGTCCTCGCCCTGGGCGTCCAGGACGACGACCTGGCGGTCGCGGAACCGCAGCTGCCGCAGGACGTAGGTCTTCTCCAGCGCGGACTTGCCGTTGCCGGACTCGCCGAGGACCAGCCAGTGCGGGGCCGGCAGCTGCTGTCCGTACAGCTGGAAGGGGTCGTAGATGTATCCCTTGCCGCTGTAGACCTCACGGCCGATGATCACGCCGGAGTCGCCGAGGCCGGGGGCCGCGGTGGGCAGATAGACCGCCTGTGCCTGGCCGGTGGAGGTGCGTACGGGCAGCCGGGTCGTCTCCACCTTCCCGAACAGGAAGCTGGTGAACGCGTCGGTGAGCGCTCCGAGCGGATCGAGCATGGCCATGACGTACGCGCCTCCCAGCGGCTTTAGCGGCGGATTCCGGTCGCGAACGGCAGGGTGTTGACGAACGCCCGGTGGTGCTCGCGGTCGCACCACTCCAGCTTGAGGTAGGACTTGCCGGCCGAGGCGCGGATGGTGCGCTTGTCGCGGGCGAGCGCCTCGGGCGAGCGGGAGGAGACCGTGAGGTAGCCGACGAGGTTGACGCCGGCGGCGCCGGAGGCCAGGTCCTCGCCGCGCTGGTCGACGCGGCCGTGGTGGGCGACGTCCCGCGGGTCGACGACCCGGTTCATCTTCGCGGCGCGGCTGGCCTCGGCGTCGTCGTTCGTCTTCTCCGTGAGCATCCGCTCGATGGCGATCTCGGTGGGCTCCAGGTCCATGCAGACCGCGACCGTACGGATCACGTCCGGGGTGTGCACCAGGAGGGGCGCGAGGAAGTTGACGCCCACCGGGGTCAGCGGCCACTCTTTGACCCAGGCGGTGGCGTGGCACCACGGCGCGCGGGTCGTCGACTCCCGCGTTTTGGCCTGGAGGTACGTCGGCTCCATCGCGTCCAGCTCGGCCGGCCAGGCATTGCGCTTGCTCATTGCCTGGATGTGGTCGATCGGGTGGTCCGGGTCGTACATGGAGTGCACGAGGGAGGCGAGGCGGGCCTGCCCGAGGGGCTGGCGGACGCGGATGTCGGCCTCGGCGAGCCGGGCGCAGATGTCGGTCAGCTCGCGGGCCATGACGACGGCGAGGCCGGCGTCGCGGTCCAGCTTCTTGCGCAGCAGTCCGCCCTGGTGCATATGGGCGGCGCGCGCCATGGTGTGTGCCTCGGCGGCCAGCTCGCGGGTGTAGTGCATACAGGCGACGAGGTAGGCGCGGTGCTGCTCGGAGGAGGTGGAGACCATCGACTGGAGCTGGTCGTAGGAGTCCTGCAGCCAGTCGGGGGAGTTCTTGTCGCCGCGCTGGGCGACGTCCTTGGCGTGCGCGTCCGGGTCGGCCGGCAGCGTCCGGGCCAGCATCTGCAGCCGGGTCACGAAGCCGTCGCCGTTGGCCACATGCTTGAGCAGCGTCCCGAAGCGGTCGACCAGCGCCTCCTGGTCCTCGCTGTCGCGCAGGCCGACGCCCGGCCCCTCGATCTCGATGGCCGCTGTCACCGTCTTGCGGTCGGCGTGCAGCAGCACCGCGATCTCGTCGGGGCCGAACGGGGCGGAGAGCCAGTTGATCCGGCCGATGCCGGGCGGCGGGCCGATCTCGATCTCCCGGCCGTCCAGCCGGACGCCCGCCTCGGCGGCGCCGGAGCGGTAGGTGGCACCGCGGCGGACCGTCCGGCGGAAGCTGCGCCGGATCTCGAACCACTTGTAGAACGTACGGCCCTTGTACGGCACGTAGACGAGGGCGAGCGCCAGCACCGGGAAGCCGGTGAGGGACGCGATCCGCAGCGGCAGCATGGGCACCAGCAGCCCGCACATCATGCCGAGGAACGCCCCCGCGATGATCAGCGCGATCTCACCGGTCTCGCGGTTCTTGCCGACGATCGCGTTGGGCCGGGCGCGGCCGATCAGGTATGTGCGACGTGGCGCGATCGGGTGGGACTGCGTGCTCAACGCCCCTCACCTCCTGCTGATTTGCCGGTGCGGGAGCTGCTGCCCGGGCCGGGGTTCGTACGGGGGGGGGGGGTGGCGGGGGCCGAGGAGCGGCCGCCGCCGGTGCGGGAGCTGTGCGCGGCGACACCGCCGGCCACCGCGTCGGCCGGCCGGGACTGGCCGCCCTGCGCGCCCTGCTGCCCGCCGCCGTCGCCGCCGGACCGGCGGGAGCTGTGGGTCTTGATGCCCTGGGACACCAGCGTGGCGGGCGAGGAGATCATCGCGGCGGCCTGGCTGCCGTCGGTGGCCCGGCCCTTGTTCGTACGGGCCGAGACCATCTCGTCGCCGAAGCCGGGGACGAAGCGGTAGATCACCGCACTGGCGAAGATGGCGAGGACGATGATCGCGAGGCCGGAGACGACGGCGGAGAAGGCGTTCGGGCCCTTGTCGTGGGAGAGCGCACCGGCGATGCCGAGCACGATGACGATGACCGGCTTCACCATGATCACCGCGATCATGATGCCCGCCCAGCGGCGTACGTGCCCCCACATGTTCTTGTCGACCAGCCCGGCGTAGACGACGGTGCCGAGCAGCGCCCCGACGTACAGCAGCGCGGCCCGGATCACCAGCTCCAGCCACAGCACACCGGCGGCGAGCACGGAGACCAGCGACACCACGATCAGCATGATCGGGCCGCCGCCGATGTCCGTGCCCTTCGTGAGCGCCTGCGAGAACGCTCCGAAGAAGGTGTCGGTCTGCGCCCCGGTCCCCTTCGCGATGATCTCGGTGACGCCGTCGGTCGCCGAGACGATCGTGTAGAGGATCAGCGGGGTGAACGCGGAGGCGAGCACGGTCAGCCAGAGGAACCCGACCGCCTCACTGATCGCCTCCGTGAGCCGCACCCCGCGCACCGCGCGCTTGGCGACCGCCAGGAGCCACAGGACCAGGGTGAGGATGGTGGAGGCGGCGAAGACGACCGCGTACTGCCGCAGGAAGGCGGTGTTGGTGAAGTCGACCTGGGAGGTGGCCTTCACCGCGTCGGAAAGCTTGGTGACGATCCAGGCGGCGGCTTTGGCGCAACCCTTGGCGAGGGAGTCGAGGGGGTCGAGGGGGTTGTTGTCGGTGAGGCCGCCGGGGGGCTTGGGGGCGCCGGAGCCGGCTTTGTCGCCGGATTGGCAGTAGTTCTTGGCGGGGCCGACGATCAGGTCGCAGTTGTCCTTGGGGGACGGGCTGGGGTTGGGTGCCGCCAGGACGCGCGTGGCCAGCAGGAACACAGCGGTTTGTACGGACGCCAGCGCAGCGGTGACGGTGAGGGCACGCCTTCGGTTACCGCGCATAGGTGAACCCTCCGTACTGCTCGACTGCCTTGGCGATCTGGTCGGCACCGGACGTCTTGTTGTCCCCATTGACCGGGGCGGGGCCGTCCTGCTGGGAGAAGCCCTCGACCTTCCAGTCGCCACTTGCCCACGTCAGCTGGAGCCGCATGGTGAACCAGTCACTTGTCACCGGAGTGGTCGACTTCGCGCCGGCCGTACCGAACAGGCCCGTGCACCACACTTCGAGGTTCGCGGTGTCGCCCGTGAGTTTCACGAGCTTGGTGCCGACGGGAACCGTGCGTGAGATGTAGGTCATGCCCTGAGCTGCGTTGCCCTTCGCGTCGAGACCGAGCTTCTTGAGGAAGGCGGTCGAGTACGCGGCGTCGAGTTTGCCCTGCATCTCGTTGACCTTGGCGGGGGCGAAGGCCTGCTTGACGATCGCGTGGCGTTCGTTGGGCTTCAGGATGTTGGCGGAAACCAACGCCACCGCATAATTGGCCGCCGCCGACTGCGCCCCCTGCTCCGTCTTGGCGAAGCCCGACGCGATCCCCCCGTTCTTGCCCGTCACCGGCTTGGTGCCGGTGGGGGCGGTGGGCTGGGACTGGTCGGTGTCCTTGGGGGAGTCGCCGGAGGGGGTTTCGCTGTTGCCGCTTCCGCCGCGGTTGGCGAAGGCGATGGCCGCGAGCAGCAGGACGATCACGCCGACGATGGTGACGAGGTTGCGGCTGGACATGCCGGCGCGAGGCCGTCGTCCCGAGCCGTAGATGTCACCGTCGCTGTCGGGAAGTCTGGTCCGTGTCTGGCCCGTCTCGGGACCGCGGTGGCCGTCGCCGCCGTAGCCGCCGTCGTCACTGAGACTCATCGCGCCTGTGCCCCCTCTGCCGCCGTCGCCGTGCGTGCCGTAGTTGTGCCGCCCTCATATGACCGTAGCCGCGCGGGCGGCGGCTCGGGTGCAGCGATACGAGTACATCTCACCGTGACGGGTCCTCAGATGCGGTACGGCAGCGGCGAATGGGGGACTCTGAGGCATTTGTGCTCATCGCCCGCTCCCTGGTTGCCGTCGCCTTCTTGCGCCTTGTTGCTTTCGGGTCCACCTGTCCCCGTGCGGCGGCCCGCCCAATCGGTCCGCTGGTGGCGGGGGTGGCCCGGGCGCGGGAGGCGGGGCCGTCGGGCCGGGCGTGAGGGGGCGTCAGCATGGGGCCTCGGCAGGAAGGTGGGGCCGGTGGGAGCGAGTAGGGGCACGGGACGGCGGAGAGATGGCGGGCGGGGGCGCAGGGGGAGCGGTCCGGGGCCGGGTGCGGGCGGGGGTGTGCACCGCTCGAACGGCCCCGGTGGGCCCTCGGGTGTGGGTGCCCTAGACCGCCATGCCGTAGACGATGGTGAACAGCGTCCCCAGGGAGCCGATGATGAAGACGCCGGTGAGGCCGGCCACGATCAGGCCCTTGCCCTGCTCGGCGCTGAAGGTGTCGCGCAGCGCGGTGGCGCCGATGCGCTGTTTGGCGGCGCCCCAGATCGCGATGCCGAGGCAGAGCAGGATCGCCACCGCCATGACCACTTCGACCATCACGCGGGCCTCGTTGCCCAGGCTCCCGAACGGTCCCCAGTCCGGGGCGATTCCGCCGATGATGGTGGTGATGTCGCCTTTTTCGGCCGCAATGAACATGTGTGAACTCACCGCCCCTTGGTGGGTAGTTGTGTGCCCGTGCCGACGCGGCGCGGGTCGCTCTCTATCTTCGCTGACGAACGGACCGTCAGCTGTCGTCTTGGCGGCTTTCTTTGACGGATCCCGTGGGAGTCGCGTGGATGTGTGGGCGCACGGCGTCCATTGAACCGACCGGTATCACCGTGTGTATCACGGGGGTCACCCCTGGGCAATGATCATCGGAAAGAGTGGTGGCCGGTCCGGCGTGCCGTTGCGGCCCGGCCGTTCGGGTGGTGGTCATCTGCTGTCGTCGTGCCGGTCGGCGGACCTCGTTCCGTCGCCGGGCTCTTGAGGCAGTGTCGCTCATCCGGCGGTGTTCCGGGGGCCGTCGGGAGCAGCTTCCGCCTCCGGGCCGGAGCGCCCCCTGCGCCGGGTCATGCGCCGCCGTGCCGCGCCGGAGCGGCACGGCGCGCGCGGAGCGGCCGGAAAAAGGCAGTGAACCGGGGCTGAATGGGGGAGGGTTGGGGCGTGCGGAAATACTGGGTGGCCGGAGGGCTCGGGACAGGGCTGGTGCTCTGCTTGCTCGGGCTGCTTGTGATCGGTACGTACACGGTGGCGGCCCGGCTGGCCGGGGCCGGCGGGCGGGCGCTCGGGCTGGCGAAGGGGGCGGTGCCGGCCGAGTACCAGCCCCTGGTGCAGAAGTGGGGGACGCTCTGTCCGGCGATAAGTCCCGCGCTGCTGGCGGCGCAGCTCTACCAGGAGAGCGGGTGGAACCCGCGGGCGCAGAGCCCGGCGGCCGCTCAGGGCATGGCGCAGTTCATCCCGGGGACGTGGCAGACGCACGGCGTCGACGGGAACGGCGACGGCAAGAAGGACGTGTGGGACCCGCAGGACGCGATCGCGTCGGCGGCCTCGTACGACTGCGAGCTGGCCGGCTATGTGAAGAGCGCGCCGGGCAACGACACGCACAACATGCTCGCGGCGTACAACGCGGGGGCGTACCGCGTGATCCAGTACAACGGGGTGCCGCCGTACCGCGAGACGCAGAACTACGTGAAGACGATCACGACGCTCGCGAAGAGCTTCGAGGCGCCCTCGGGTCCGGTGGCGCCGTCGAAGCAGGCCGCGGGGGCGATCTACTTCGCGCAGGAGAAGCTCGGCACGCGCTATCTGTGGGGTGGCACGGGAACGGCGGCGCAGGGCGGGCGGTTCGACTGTTCGGGGCTGACCCAGGCGGCGTACCGCTCCGTGGGCATCGAGCTGCCGCGGGTGGCGAACGACCAGTGGAACGCCGGACCGCATCCGAAGCGGGACGAGCTGCTGCCGGGTGACCTGGTGTTCTTCGCCTACAACCTCAAGGACCCCCGGTCGATCCACCATGTGGGGCTCTATGTGGGTGGCGGGTACATGATCAATGCGCCGTACACCGGGGCCGTGATCCGGTTCGACAAGATCGATACGCCGGACTACATCGGTGCCACCCGCGTCACGTCCGATGGCGCAAAAGCGCTGCCCGGTACGAACGCTGCGTGAACATAGGGCCCTGAACTGCAGTGATGAATCAAGCTTCGATAACGTCCTGGTGATCATCCGGTAGAGAGTGGAACGGCTGGGGTGGACATCGCGTTTCCTTGGCGTGGGGACGTAGCGGAGCGGCTCGACACGGCACACGCTCGACGACCACGGGGGCAGGCAGCACACGACGGCGCTCGCGCGCGCGAAAGATAAGGGGCCGCGGCAGATGGCTGGACTCGCACTCGAGGGGCCGAACCCCGATGTCGACGTGCTCGACGGCATCAACGGTCTCGCGAAGGACGCCCCCCACTGGGTCAACAAGGCCATGGAGTACATCGGCGAGTACGGCATCATCGCCGGCCTCGGGGTGCTGTGTCTGATCGCCTGGTGGTCCGCGCGCCGCCGGCCGGGCGCACCGTCCGCCGTGGCGGGCCTGGTGTGGGCGCCGCTGGCCGCGGGCCTCGCGCTGCTGGCCAACATTCCGATCCGGAACTTCGTCGAGCGGCCCCGGCCGTTCAAGGACCACGCCGGGCTGGAAGTGCTGATCCCCGGCAAGAGCGACTTCTCGTTCGTGAGCGATCACGCGACGCTCACCATGGCGGTCGGCGTCGGCCTGTTCCTCGCCCACCGCAAGTACGGCCTGATCGGGATCGCGCTGGCGCTCGCGGAGGGCTTCTGCCGCGTCTACATGGGCGTGCACTACCCGACCGACGTGATCGGCGGCTTCGCGCTGGGCACGGCCGTCGCGCTGCTGCTCGCGCCGCTCGCGCAGGCGCTGCTGGTGCCGCTGACGACGGCGATCGCCCGGTCGAAGCTGGCCTGGCTGGTGCGGGCACCGGGTGCGGACGGCTCCGCGGGGCCGGACGCCGAGGGCGGCCGGGTGGTGGCCACCGGCTCGGCGATGGGTCGGGGACAGAAGGAGCGGGACAAGGACCTGGCGGCCTGAGGGAGCGCCGGACCGGGTGGCACGCACCGGTCCGGCGGCCCCCGGGAGCGAAGACCTGGCGGATGCGGACGGCCCGGCCCCTCGCGGGGGCCGGGCCGTCCGTGTGTCCGCTGGCGTGCCGGGCGGTGTCAGAGCGCCTGCGGGAAGGTGCTGAACAGCCGCTGCGGGTCGTAGGTGCGCTTGACCTGGGCGAGCCGGGTGGCGGCGGCGCCGTAGTAGGCGGACTTCCAGTCGGTCAGGCCGGGGTCGGTGTAGTTCTGGTAGGCGGCGCCCGAGGAGTAACGGCGCATCGCGTCATGGAAGGAATTCAGCCACGCTGTGCGGGTGGCGGACGACCCGTTCGCCGGCCAGGACGTCAAGTACTGGGCGAGGAACCGCGAGCTGCGGTGGACGAAGGCGGTGTCGGTGCGCCCGACGCGGTTGACCGCGCCGCCCAGCGCCGTCAGCGCCACATTGCCGTTGACGCCCTTGCGGCCGCCCGCCTCGATCTGGTCCATCAGCGTGCGGATGCCGGCCGTGGACAGCGAGCGGTCGAAGAAGTGCGAGCGGGCCGCGTAGGTCTCGCGGCCCAGCTGCCCGGCGCCGGTGTGGCCGGGCAGCGAACCCGGCATGTGGCACTGGGCGGTGGACTTGGAGGAGCAGCCCGCGTACGACTCCATCGCGTCCAGGTAGCCGGTCGGTGTGAGGTGGACGCTCTTGGCGGGGCCGGGGCCGCCCGGCTGGTCGGCGAGCTTGTCGAGGGCGTTCTTCAGGTCGCCGTAGCTGCCCAGGGAGAAGGCCGCGACGGAGACGGAGGGGGTGTTGCCGGGGCGGGCGTCGAGATGGCAGGCGGACCAGATCTCGTCGGCCTGCACCGGCCCCCACTTCTGCCAGGACGCCACGACCTTCGCCGCCTTGGACCACGGCCAGGTGAGGTACGCCATCACCGCGCGGGGCGCCGGATGCGTACGGAAGCGGAGTTCGGTCACCACGCCGAAGTTGCCGTTGCCGGCGCCGCGCAGCGCCCAGAAGAGGTCGGAATGGCGGCTCTTGTCGCAGTCGACGGTCTTGCCGTCGGCCGTGACCAGGGTGGCGCCGACGAGGCTGTCGCAGGTCAGCCCGTACGCACGGGAGACCACGCCGTGGCCGCCGCCGAGGGTGAGGCCGGATATGCCGACGGTGGGGCAGGAGCCCCCGGGTATCGTCACGCCGTGCGCCCCGAGGCCTTCGTAGACGTCGATGAGCTTGGCGCCGGCGCCGATGGCGGTGGTGCCGCCGGACGGCGCGCCGACCTTGGAGAGCGCGGAGACGTCGATGACGAGCTTGCCGTTGCCGCTGGACCAGCCGGCGTAGGAGTGGCCGCCGCTGCGGATGGCGACCGGCGTGTCGTTGCGCCGGGCGAAGGCGAGGCATTCGGCGATGTCCGCCGGGTGCTCGACGTAGGCGATGGCCGACGGCTTCAGCGTGTCGTAGCGGGTGTTGTACAGGCGGCGGGCGGTCGCGTAGGCGGCGTCGGAGGCCCGCACCAGCTTGCCGTCCAGGCTCTTGCCCAGCGCGGTCCAGGAGGCCTGGGAGGCCCGGCTGTGGACGGCGGCGCCCGCGGAGGAGGCCGCATTGGTCCGGGCCGCAGCGGAGCCGGTCGCGGCGCCGGTGTCCGAGGCGGCGGACGCCGCACCCGCCTTGCCGGTCTTGTTGTCGCAGCCGGTGGCCAAGGCCGCCGAGGCCGCCGCCAGTCCGCCGCCCGCCTGCAGGAGTGTGCGCCGCTTCACTGGGATGAATCCCCCTCGATGTCATGGATATGGTCCTGCCCCGCCTGCCGTCGGCCCGGCCGCAGGTCACGGGGCGCGTGCAGGGAAGGCCGCACCGGGCGGCCGCGGCGGCGTACTGCCCTCGCGTTGCGCTGTGCCCGGGATTGCTCCGCACTGTCCGGTGTCGTCCGTTACCGGTGCGGTGCGCGTACTCCCCTCACTAGGCAGATGCCGTAAGGGCGTTGGGGGTTCCCGGAACGGACTCCCTCATTCCAGGGGACGCTCGGGGTGGGTGCCCGCATCCGGTCCGGCGGCCACGTCGGCCAGGTGGCGCTCGGCATCCGTCCGCGCCTGGGAGCGGGCACGGCGGGCCGGACCCCGCCAGCCGCAGGTGCAGCGGGCCGTGCAGAAGGAACCGCTCTCGGTGGTGGAGGTCGTATGGGGAGCTCGGTGGGGCACCCCGTCACGCTACGCGTCCCAGGTGCCCTTGCGTGACGAGCCCCCTTGACGGTCGTTGAACCGGGCGGTCGACGGAACGTCAGATGCGGCGGTGGCGGACCGGGTGACCCTCCCGAGCGGACCGGCCCCCCAGGCCGTTCCCGAAGACAGCGGCCGAGGGGGCTCGTACGCGATGGTGGTGCAGGAGTGGCGAGGCGGCGGCGTGGTCGTCGCGGCCGTGGCGTGCGGGACGGGTCTGGCGGTCGGGCTGCTGACGACGGGCTGTTCGCCGGACGGAGCCGCGGCCGACGACCAGGAGCCGTCCGGCCGGTCCGCTGCCGCCGCGGAGGTCAAGGGCAGCGCCGCCGCCCTGCTGCGGGCCGGCTCCGCCCGGGTCCGTACGTCCATGGAGACGGTCAGCGGCGGCACCCGGGTCGCCATCCGGGGCACCGGCGGCTACGACTTCGCCACCAGCACGGGCCGGCTGCGGGTCGTCCTGCCCGATCCCGCGGGCCGGGCCGGCGGCGGCCATCAGCCGGTCACCGAGATCCTTGCGCCCGGTGCGCTGTTCATGAAGAACCGCGGGGCCGGGGTGCCCGCCGACAAGTGGGTGCGGGTGGCCACCGCCGCCCTGAGCGACGGGAATCTGGTCACCGGCGGGGCGACCGATCCGCTGGCCGCGGCGGAACTGCTGCGCGGCGCACGGGAGGTGACGTACCAGGGCGAGGAGCGGCTGGACGGCGTGCGGGTGCGGCACTACCGCGGGACGACGGACATCCAGGCGGCCGCCCAGCAGGCGTCAGCGCGTACGAGGCCCGCGCTGGTCGCCGCGGAGCAGGGGTTCACCACCGATGCGGTGCCGTTCGAGGTGTACCTGGACGAGGACGGGCGGCTGCGCAAGGTGCGCCAGTGGTTCCGCTATGCCAACGGCGCACCGAAGGGGGCCGCGGTGACGTCCACCACGGAGCTGTCGGATTTCGGGACGAGGGTCGCGGTCCGCCTGCCGGATGAACGCGACATCTACGCGGGGAAGATCGCTTCGCCCGCGCCGTAGGGCCGGGTGCGGCGGCGAAGCAGGGCATGTGACGGGGGCGCTTGCCGGATGGCGGAAATGGTCCATCCGTGCCATGCGCGGAGCGTGCGCCCGTCCTTACGCTGACGGTAACCACCCAAGGCGTGGGAAGGCGCTCGAAGGAGGAGGTGTTGTACGTGGCCGGACACCGCCCTACGACGGTCCAGGACCACGTAGCCCTCGTCGAGATCGACCTGACCGGTGAGTTGATGATCGCGGCCGCGGCCGCCAGCGAGGACCGGCTCAGTCCGGACCGCATCGACGAGGTGCTGGAGGTCGACGGGGAGGGCTGCGACGGCGCGGACCGGGGGTGCCACCGGGCCGGGCCCGCGGGATGCCCTCCCGGCTAGGGCCGGTCTTCGAAGCCCCGTCGTTCGCCCGTAGGGCGGGCCGGCTCAGGTGCGCAGCATCCGCTCGATGGCCTTGGTGGCCTCCTGGACCTTGGCGTCGATGGCCTCGGGGCCCTTGACCGCTGCGTCGGCGACGCAGTGCCGCAGGTGTTCCTCCAGCAGCTGGAGGCCGAAGGACTGCAGGCCCTTCGTGCTCGCCGAGACCTGGGTGAGTATGTCGATGCAGTAGACGTCTTCTTCGAGCATGCGCTGCAGTCCGCGGATCTGGCCCTCGATCCGGCGCAGTCGCTTGATGTGTGCGTCCTTCTGCTGTGCGTAGCCGTGGGGGCCGGATGTCGCCGAAGTCTCTGCGTTATCGGTCACGGTTTGAGCTGCGCCCCGGGGGTCGGTGTCCGGCTGCCGGGGGTGGCAGGCCGCGGCGGCTGCGGCGCTGCCGGTGGTGTCGGCGTCCGTGGTCGTCATGGCCGTCTCCCGTGGTATCTAGGCGATCTATATACCCCTGGTGGGTATATGGTACCGAACTTTGCGGGCACCTGTGGTACCCCGTGCAGAGCATGCTGCACGATGGGCGACACTGAAGGAATGCCGGTTAGCTGTGGCTGGATGATGCGCCTAGCATCAACTCGACCGAATCCGATGCACCCCGAGGATTTCACGTGCGCTTTCGTCTGACCCCCAGGGAGACGAGCTTCTACGACATGTTCGCCGCCTCCGCGGACAACATCGTCACGGGCTCCAAGCTCCTGATGGAACTGCTCGGGGCGGACGCCTCCGCTCGTGCAGAGATCGCCGAGCGGATGCGGGCGGCGGAGCACGCGGGAGATGACGCGACCCACGCGATCTTCCACCAGCTGAACTCCTCGTTCATCACGCCGTTCGACCGCGAGGACATCTACAACCTCGCCTCGTCGCTCGACGACATCATGGACTTCATGGAAGAGGCGGTCGACCTGGTCGTCCTCTACAAGGTCGAGGAGCTGCCCAAGGGCATCGACCAGCAGATCGAGGTGCTGGCGCGGGCGGCCGAGCTGACCGCCGAGGCCATGCCGCATCTGCGGACCATGACCAACCTCACCGAGTACTGGATCGAGGTCAACCGCCTGGAGAACCAGGCCGACCAGATCCACCGCAAGCTGCTTGCGCACCTCTTCAACGGCAAGTACGACGCCATCGAGGTCCTCAAGCTCAAGCAGATCGTGGACATCCTGGAAGAGGCGGCGGACGCGTTCGAGCATGTCGCCAACACGGTCGAGACCATCGCGGTCAAGGAGTCCTGAGCGCCGCCCATGGAGACCTTCGCGCTCGTCGTGACCATTGCGGTCGCGCTCGGATTTACCTATACCAACGGCTTCCACGACTCCGCGAACGCCATCGCGACCTCGGTCTCGACGCGGGCACTGACCCCGCGCGCGGCGCTGGCGATGGCCGCCGTGATGAACCTCGCCGGTGCGTTTCTCGGCAGCGGGGTCGCCAAGACGGTCAGCGAAGGGCTGATCGCCACTCCCCAGGGCAACCAGGGGATGGGCATTCTCTTCGCCGCGCTGCTCGGCGCGGTGGTCTGGAACCTCATCACCTGGTACTTCGGCCTGCCGTCCTCGTCCTCGCACGCCTTGTTCGGCGGCATGGTCGGGGCGGCGCTCGCCGGTGGCACCAAGGTCATCTGGGGCGGCGTGATCGAGAAGGTCGTCCTGCCGATGTTCATCTCGCCGGTGATCGGCCTGGTGCTCGGCTATCTGGTGATGGTCGTCATCCTGTGGATGTTCCGTAAGTCCAACCCGCACAAGGCCAAGCGCGGCTTCCGCATAGCCCAGACCGTCTCGGCCGCCGGTATGGCGCTCGGACACGGTCTGCAGGACGCCCAGAAGACCATGGGTGTCGTGGTGATGGCCCTGGTCATCGCCGATGTCGAGGACGCGAACGACGCCATCCCGATCTGGGTCAAGCTGGCCTGTGCGCTCACCCTCTCGCTGGGCACGTACGCGGGTGGCTGGCGCATCATGCGCACCCTGGGCCGCCGCATCATCGAGCTGGACCCGCCGCAGGGCTTCGCCGCGGAGACCACCGCGGCCTCGGTCATGTACACCGCGTCGTTCATGTTCCAGGCGCCGATCTCCACGACCCATGTCATCACCTCCGCGATCATGGGTGTGGGCTCGACCAAGGGCCCGCGCGCGGTGCGCTGGGGCGTCGCCAAGAACATCGTGATGGGCTGGTTCATCACCATGCCGGCGGCGGCGCTGGTCGCGGCGCTCGCGTTCTGGCTGATCCGGCTGGCCTTCGGCTGACCGGCCCGGCCACCGGGCGCAGGAAAACAGCGCATCCGACGGCACTCGGAGCACACTAAATGGGCCCGCCCCCGGGAAGAGGGGCGGGCCCTTCGCCTTGCGGTGGCACCGCCATGCAGCACCGCAGGACGTGGTGGGGGCGGCCCGGCCGCAGCGGCCGGGCCGCGCGCTCGGCGCTCAGCCGAAGCGGCCGGAGATGTAGTCCTCCGTGGCCTGGACCGACGGGTTGGAGAAGATCCGCTCGGTCTCGTCGATCTCGACCAGCTTGCCGGGCTGCCCGACCGCGGCGAGGTTGAAGAACGCCGTACGGTCCGAGACGCGCGCCGCCTGCTGCATGTTGTGCGTCACGATGACGATCGTGAAGCGCGCCTTGAGCTCGCCGATCAGGTCCTCGATGGCGAGGGTGGAGATCGGGTCGAGCGCCGAGCAGGGCTCGTCCATCAGCAGCACCTGCGGCTCGACGGCTATGGCGCGGGCGATGCACAGCCGCTGCTGCTGGCCGCCGGACAGGCCCGAGCCGGGCTTGTTGAGGCGGTCCTTGACCTCGTTCCAGAGGTTGGCGCCCTTGAGGGACTTCTCGACGATGTCCTTGAGCTCGCTCTTCTTGTACGAGCCGTTCAGCCGCAGACCGGCCGCGACATTGTCGAAGATCGACATCGTGGGGAACGGGTTGGGACGCTGGAAGACCATGCCGACGGTGCGGCGGACGGCGACCGGGTCGACCCCGGAGCCGTAGAGGTTCTCGTCGTCCAGCATCACCTTGCCCTCGACGCGGCCGCCGGGGGTGACCTCGTGCATCCGGTTCAGGGTGCGCAGGAAGGTCGACTTGCCGCAGCCGGACGGGCCGATGAAGGCCGTCACGGAGCGCGGCTCGACGGTCATCGAGATGTCGTCGATGGCCTTGTGGCCGCCGTAGTACGCGGAGAGGCCGCTGACGTCGATTCGCTTGGCCATGGAAATCACTGCTTCTTTCTGTCGCCGGGGCTGTGTCAGCGGCCGGTTTTGGGGGCCTTCCAGCGGGCGATGCCGCGGGCCACCAGGTTGAGGATCATGACGAAGGCGATGAGGACCAGTGCCGCGGCCCATGCGCGGTCGTACGAGGCCTCGGAACCCTGCTGCCACTGCTGGAAAACGTAGAGCGGCAGCGACTGCTGGGCGTCTTCGAAGGGGTTGTTGTTGATCGTCTTCGCGCCCCACACCAGGAGCAGCACGGGTGCCGTCTCACCGGTGATCCGGGCGATGGAGAGCATCACGCCGGTGGTGATGCCGCCGATCGACGTCGGCAGGACGACCTTGAGGATGGTGCGCCACTTGGGCACGCCGAGGGCCAGCGAGGCCTCGCGCAGCTCGTTCGGGACGAGCTTGAGCATTTCCTCGGTGGAGCGGACCACGACCGGCATCATCAGGATCGCCAGGGCCATCGCGCCGGCGAAGCCGGACGGGCCGAAGCCGAGGATCAGGATCCACACGGAGAGGATGAACAGGCCGGCCACGATCGACGGGATGCCGGTCATGACGTCGACGAAGAAGGTGACGGCGCGGGCGAGCCGGCCGCGGCCGTATTCGACGAGGTAGATCGCGGTGAGCAGACCGATCGGCGCGGCGATCAGGGTGGCCAGGCCGACTTGCTCCAGGGTGCCGATGATCGCGTGGTTGATGCCGCCGCCGGGCAGTGCGTCCGGGGTGGTGCCCATGGAGTGGGACAGGAAGTAGCCGTTCAGGACCTTGGTGCCGCGGGCGACGGTCTCCCACAGGAGGGAGGCCAGCGGTACGACGGCGATCAGGAAGGCCATCCAGACCAGGCAGGTGGCCAGCCGGTCCTTGGCCTGCCGGCCGCCCTCGACGGCCGCGGCCAGCGCGAAGGTGCCGAGGACGAAGAGCAGGGCGGCGATCAGGCCCCACTGGACGGGGCTGTCCAGGCCGGCGACCGGCCCGATGCCGCAGCCCGCCCCGGCCGCGACCAGTGCGAGGACCGGCGGGGTCCAGCGGGGGAGCCGGGCCTGCTTGAGCGAGACGGGCAGCGGGGTGTCGCCGTGGGAGACCGCGGGGCGATCGGTGGTGATACTCATGCCGCCACCTCGCTTCGCGAGGCACAGCATTCGCAAGGCGCGCACCTCTTGTTGATTCCTTCGCTTCGCTCAGTCATGCGGCGGCTCCCGAGTACTCCTTGCGGCGGGCGATGATCAGGCGGGCCGCGCCGTTGACGAGCAGCGTGATCACGAAGAGGACGAGGCCGGAGGCGATCAGGGCGTCCTGGCCGAACTGGTCGGCCTCGCTGAACTTGCTGGCGATGTTCTGGGCGAAGGTGCCGCCGCCCGGGTCCAGCAGGCTGGTGTTGATGAGGAAGCTGGGCGAGAGGACCGTGGCGACGGCCATCGTCTCGCCGAGCGCACGGCCCAGGCCCAGCATGGAGGCGCTGATGATGCCGGAGCGGCCGAAGGGGAGCACCGACATCCGGATGACTTCCCAGCGGGTGGCGCCGAGCGCCAGCGCGGCCTCCTCGTGCATCTTCGGGACCTGCAGGAACACCTCGCGGCTGACGCTGGTCACGATCGGCAGGACCATGATCGCGAGCAGGATGCCGACGGTGAACAGCGAACGGGCCGCCCCGCCGCCGTACGAGAAGATGCCGGTCCAGCCGAGGTAGTCGTCCAGCCACGTGTAGAGGCCGCTCAGCTGCGGGACGAGGAAGAGTGCGCCCCACAGGCCGTAGATGATGCTGGGCACCGCGGCGAGCAGGTCGATGACGTAGCCGAGCGGTGCGGACAGCTTGCGCGGGGCGTAGTGCGAGATGAACAGCGCGATGCCGACCGCGACCGGGACCGCGATGACCATCGCGACCACCGAGCTGACGACGGTGCCGAAGGCGAGGACCGCGATGCCGAACTTCGGGTCGGTCCCGGTGGCGTTCCAGTCCAGGGTGGTGAAGAAGTTGGCCTTGTCGCCGGAGATGGCGAGCACGGAGCGGTAGGTGAGGAAGACCGCGATGGCGGCCATGATCACCAGGAGGGCGATCCCGGAGCCCCGGGAGAGCCCGAGGAAGATCCGGTCACCGGGGCGGACCGCCTTGCCGGAGATGGCGGAGTGGCCGTCGTTCCCTGGCAGGGGCGGGTGGTCGGTGGGTGAAGTAGCTGAATTCATGGATTCTCCGGTCTGCGGAGCCCGGCGGGGGCTCACGGCGCGGCGGTGCACCGGACGGGCGGCGGCCCGAAAGGGGCCCTGGTGAAGGGGCCCCTTTTGGCCTGGCGGTCTGCGGGCCGCCGCCCGGTGGGTCAGGAGAGCGTGGTGACGGTCTTGCGGACCTTGTCGGCGATCTCGGTGGGCAGCGGGGCGTAGCCGAGCTGCTTGAGCGCGCTCTGGCCGTCCTTGCTGGCGATGTAGGTCAGGAAGGACTTGGTGGCGGCCAGCGTCTCGGGCTTGTTGCCCTTGTCGCAGGCGATCTCGTTGGTCACCAGGGTGATCGGGTAGGCGCCCTCGGCCTTGGTGGTGTAGTTGAGCTTCAGCGCCAGGTCGTTGCCCTTGCCGGCCGGCGTGGCCTCGGAGATCGCCTTGGAGGCGTTGTCGACGGTGGCGTCGACCGGGGCCTTGGCGCCGGTGTTCAGCTTGACCGTCGGGATCTTGCCGGCCGTGGCGTACGACAGCTCGAAGTACGAGATCGCGCCACTGGTCTGCTTGACCTGCGAGGAGACGCCGGCCGAGCCGGAGGCCGCCTGGCCGCCCGTGCCCTCCCACTTCTTCGCCGGCTCGTGCTTCCAGTCACCGGGGGCCGCGCCCTTGAGGTACTTGGTGAAGTTGTCGGTGGTGCCGGAGTCGTCCGAGCGGTGGAACGCCTGGATCTTGAGGTCCGGGAGCTTCGCGCCCGGGTTCAGCTTCTTGATCTCGGGATCGTTCCACTTGGTGATCTTCGAGTCGAAGATCTTCGCCAGGGTCGGGGCGTCCAGCACGAGGTTGTCCACACCGGGCACGTTGTAGCCGATCGCGACCGGACCGCCGACCATCGGCAGGTCGATGGCCTGGCCGCCCTTGCAGACCTGCTTCGACTTGGTGATCTCGTCGGGCTTGAGCGGGGAGTCGGAGCCCGCGAAGGCGGTCTGGCCCTGCAGGAAGGTGGTGACGCCCGCGCCGGAGCCGGTCGGCTGGTAGTTGATCTCGGTGCCCTTGCAGGCGCCCGAGTAGGCCTGCACCCAGACGTCCATGGCGTTCTTCTGCGCGGAGGAGCCGGACGCGAGCAGCTTGCCCTTGCCCCCGCACTTGATGTTCGACGGCTTGGCGGCGGCACCGCCGCCGGCGCCGGAGGTGTTGTCGGAGCCGCACGCCGTCAGGGCCAGGGCACCCGAGACGGCGAGAGCGCCAACGGCGAGGGCGCGAACCCGGTTCTTGCGCTGAAGCTTCACTGTCGAAAGTTCCTTCCTGGGGCGCGCCGCTTCGTCGGCGTGCGAGGTGATGAGGATTTCTGGCGGCTGTCGCGTTCTGCGATGCCGAAGGGCCGTGTCGCGCTTGCACATCAGGCGAGACACGCACTCGGTACGGCTGAAATTAGGCAGATCAGGTAAAGCGGCCGATGGAGAGGAGTGAACGCACGGTGAACCTCGGCCATCGGGTGGGTGCGGGGGAGAAGTGCTCGCCAGCCCGTGCGAAACGGCCCGTCGCCCTGTTGAATTACCAGCCGGTATGGCAGCATCCGCGCCTGTAGGAATACGCGAATCGGTGCGGAACGACCGGAGGTGGCTGGTGGGGAGCCAGGGGGCACGGCAGGGCGTTCGGGACGTACGGGGTGGGCAGGCCGGGCGGGGGGCATGGGGTGTACGGGGGCCATGGGGCGTACGGGGCGGTCGGCTCGTGACATGCACCGCCGTCGTCCTGTGCGCGATGGGGCTGCTCGGCGGCACGGCGACGGCCGCCTACGCCGATGACCCGAAGAACCAGTCCGCGGACGCGGGACGGGCCACCGGTGCCAAAAAGGCCGCGGACACCGACGCCGACGCCCGGCGCCTCGACGAGGTGCGCAAAAAGATCGACGCCCTCTACCGCAAGGCCGAGCAGGCCACCGATGCCTATAACGCCGCCAAGGAACAGGTCGATCTCCAGCAGAAGGAGATCGTCAAGCTGGCGCGGAGCATCGACAGCACCCAGCGGCAGCTGGCCAATCTCAAGCGGCGGGCGGGCGCGCTGGCCAGCGCCCAGTACCGCGGCGGCGGAATGCCCGCCGAGGCGAAGCTGATGCTCAACGTCGACCCCGGGGGCTTTCTCGACAATGCCACCCTGGCGCGCAAGGGGCAGCTGGCGGCCAAGCGAATGATCAGCCAACTGTCGCATCTGGAAGGCGACTTGGAGGGTTATTCGGACGCGGCCACGGACCGCTGGGAGAAGCTGGAGGCGAACCGCAAGAAGAAGGAAAGCGCCCAGCGGGACATCAAGAAAAAGATCGACGAGGCAAAGGAGCTGGAATCCCGGCTGGCCGCCAAGGAAAAGGACCGGCTGAAGAAGCTGGAGGACGAGCTGGCCTTCAAGCAGCAGCAGAAGTGGCTGGACTCGGGCGTACTGAAAGACATCAGCAACAAGGCCTCGGCGCTCGGCAAGAAGGCGATTTCGTACGCCACCGCACAGATCGGCAAGGACTATGTGTGGGGCGCGGAGGGGCCGGACACCTTCGACTGCTCCGGGCTGACCCTGCGGGCGTGGCAGGCCGGCGGCCGGACCATTCCGCGGACCTCGCAGGAGCAGTGGCGCCAACTGCCCCACGTCGCGCTCAAGGACATGCGGCCGGGTGATCTGATCATTTATTTCTCCGATGCCAGCCATGTCGGGATGTATCTCGGTGACGGCGCGATTGTGCATGCGCCGCGGCCCGGCCGGCAGGTCACGATCACCGGCGCCGGCTCGATGCCGATCCTCGGTGTCGTCCGCCCGGACGGTGACGGCTGACACGATGGCGCGGATCACACGCGCGATAAATGACCGGATTGTTTCCTGTCCGAGAGTTGTCGTCGCGTAGCGGAAAGCACCCGGGCGGGGTGATGTTCGTCATTCCGCATTCCGCCCTCCCCAGGTCAAATGGCTTATCGGGTGCGGCATATGACGATGGCCGATTGCCGCCGGGCATTCCATCCCACTCCGTACTGGCGCTATGGTCGCCTGGCAGTGCCCGGTGTGCCCCGCTCCACTGACCGACGAGCGGCGGGAAGCCGGGCACGGTGGTGCGCCGGTCGGCGCTCCGCCGCACCCCTCGGGGGGAGGGAAGGAAGCAGACCAATGCCCGTACCCGTACCGCACCAGCGGGCGGTCGTGCTGCCGCACCAGGCAGGACCGGTGGACGGCGCCTGCGCGGACACCGCGCGGGTCGCCGACGCGCCGGGCGCGGGGGACACGACGGCCCAGGGCGTGAGCGCCCCGGCGACCGCCGTGGGCCGGCCGTCGGCCCCTCTGGGCTCCCACGGCTTCCAGAAGCCCGAGCAGCCGCAGTCGGCCGCACAGCCGGTTCCGGCCGGCCATACGCCCGCCCACCAGGGTCTGACCCTGCTCCTCATCGGCGAGGACCCCAACAGCCATGTCCCCGATATGTGGGACTGGGCGGGCCGCAAGGTGCGTCTGCGGACCGCCCGTAACCTCACCGAGGCCGGGCGGCTGCTCACCGACGATGTGCACTGCATCCTGCTCGACCTTCCCCCGCGGGCGCCCGGCGACCGCACGGAACGCGACCCGGGCCACGGCGACACCCCCGACGACGAGCTGGGCATGCTGCGCGACGTGCTGCGGATGGCCACCTCGCACGCCGTCCTCGTCCTCACCTACGAGACGGACGCCGAGCGCGCCGCCGACGCCGTCCGCGTCGGCGCCCAGGACTACCTCTTCCGCGACGAGCTGGACGGCGCGGTGCTCAGCCGCGCGGTCCGCTACGCCGTCGAACGCAAACGCGCCGACCTCGCGCAGCGCCAGCTCACCGAGTCGCGGATGCTCGCCCAGGAGAACGCCCGCCTGGAGCGCGGCCTGCTGCCCACGCCCCTGCTCGACGGCTCCAATCTGCGCTTCGCCGCCTGCTACCGCCCCGGCCGCAGCCGTGCGCTGCTCGGCGGCGACTTCTACGACACCGTCCGCACCCCGGACGGCACCGTCCACGCGATGATCGGCGACGTCTGCGGCCACGGCCCCGACGAGGCCGCCCTCGGCGTCGAGCTGCGCATCGCCTGGCGCGCGCTGACCTTCGCCGGACTCTCCGGCGACGAACTGCTCGCCACGCTCCAGAAGGTCCTGGAGCACGAGCGGGCGGACGACGAGATCTTCGCGACGCTGTGCACCGTCGACATCTCCGCGGACGGCCGCCGCGCCGGTCTGTGCCTGGCCGGCCACCCCGCACCGCTGCTGGCCCAGGCCGGCCAGCCTCCGCAGCTGCTGCCGTACGAATTCGGCGGCCCGGCGCTCGGCCTGCTGCCGCACGCCCGCTGGCCGCGCCGGCAGGTGGAGCTGGGTGGCTCGTGGAGCCTGATGATGTACACCGACGGCCTGATCGAGGGCCGGATCGGCCAGGGGAACCAGCGCCTCGGCCAGGAGGGCATGACCGAGCTGGTGAGCCGGCAGATGGCCGCCGGCCTCACGGGCGAAGAGCTGCTGGAAGCCTCGGTCAGAGAGGTACGCGATCTGAACGGCGGCGAGCTGACGGACGACGTGGCCGTATTGCTGCTGGACCGGCGGTAGGGCGTGTCTTAGGGCGGCCGGAGCGGGGGTACGGGCCGGCCGGACCGGGGTATGGGTCGCGGCCCATGATCGAGGGGCCGGTCGAGGGGCCGGGGGGCCTCTCGGGGGCCTTCCCGTCCCGGGGGCCTCCCCGTCCCGCTTCCCGTCCCGCCTTCTGCTCAGCGCCCGCCGTTGTACGGCCCGTACGGCCCGTCCGAGCTGGAGCCCCCGCGCCGGGGCCCGCGGCCACCGCCGGTGACCTCCCGGAGCGCCGGGCGTACGTCGACGGTGTAGACGATCACTGCGATCACGCCGATGACCGGCAGGAACGACATGATCGGGAGAATGAACAGCAGCGCCGTGGCCAGGGCGAGGAAGATCAGCCACATGCCCTTGGTCTGCTTGCTCGCGGCGCGATAGGCGTCCTCGCGGCGCACGGCGGCGTCGATCAGCATCACGGCGGCATAGACGCCCAGGGCGAGCTGCACCCAGCTCAGAATGCTCTGGAACCCGTAAATCAGCACGCCTTACACCGCCCGTTCGCCAGTCGTGTCGTCTCGTGTCTGCGGCGGCCCGACTGCCGCCCGTGCGGCCCCACCGTACCCGGACAACGGGCCGGGCACCCGAAGTGTGCCCGGCCCGGCCCGTGAAACGGGGGCCTCGGCGAGAAGTGAGCGAGCTCACTCCGCCGCGGGGGGTGTGCCCGGTGTCCTCACTTGGCGGACGGCGGGGTGCCCTTCTTCGCCGGCGCCGCGGCCGGCTTGCCCTGCGGCGGCGCGGGGGTCGGCTTGCGCTGCGCGACGGGCTTCTTCGCGGCGGCCTGCTTGGGCTGCGCCGAGGGGGTGGCCTTGGTCTCCGCCTTGGCGCCGTTCGTGCTCTGGTTCTTCGTCCCCGTGGCGGGCTGGGCCTTCGCCCCGCTCTTGCCGGCCTGCTTCGGCGCCGGCTCCGGCTCGATCGCCACCGCGAGGTCCTCGACCTGGTCGGCGGCCTCGCCGCGCCAGGTCGCCACCGCGCCACGACCGCGCTCGGCCAGCTCCTCGTACCCCTCACGGGTCTTCACGACGGCCTCGGCCGCCCGGCCCACGCCCTGCAGCGCCAGCTCCTGCGCCTGGTCGCGGACCTTCTTGATGTCGCCGTCGAGCGAGCCCAGCAGCTCGGTCAGCTTCTCCTTGGCGTCCTTGGCCTGCTTGGTGACCAGGGCCTGGACGTCCTTGGGGTCGGTGCTGCGGACGGACTCGAAGCGCTTGGGCGCCTCGACCCGGATCTTCTCGACGAACTGCGGCACCTCGCCGAGCTTCTCGGCAGCCAGGTCGACGGTGCCGGCCAGGGCGTACAGCGGGGTCGCGTCGGTCAGGGCCTTGCGGAGGTCATCGGGGGTGATGGCCATGACGTTATTCCTCCTGGAAACGAAATCGGTTGCTCAGGTGGCGTGCGGGCCGCCGTCGGCCTCTGTCTCAAGGGAGTCCGTGTCGCGCCCGTCCTCAGGTCCGCTCACAGCGGTGTCCTTGCCGCCGCTCCCGAGCCCGTTCTCCTTGCGGAAGGACTCGTAGATCTGCAGCAGGACCTGCTTCTGTCTCTCGTTCAGCGCCGGGTCGGTGAGTATCGCGGTCTGCACCTCGACCCCGTCCAGACCCTGCCGTTCGTCCAGAATCCCGGCCTGGACGTACAGCGTCTCGGCGGATATCCGCAGCGCCTTGGCGAGCTGCTGCAGAATCTCCGCACTCGGCTTGCGCAGGCCGCGCTCGATCTGGCTGAGGTACGGGTTGGACACCCCGGCGGCATCCGCGAGCTGCCGCAGACTCAGCTGCGCCGTGCGCCGCTGCTCCCGCAAGAACTCGCCGAGATTGCCGACGTTGAGTGATGCCATACCTCGATGGTGCCGGGAAGTGCTAACTATTGCAAGCGTAGTGCTAGCAGAAGTGGTGTGGGTGGGGGTGGCCGAGGGGGGCCGGGGCGAGAGGCCGCGAGCGGCTACCGGTCGCCCATCCCGGCTCCCGACGCCTCCAGGAGGGAGTCCCCGGCCGCCGTCCGCCCGTACAGCACCGACCGCCCGGCCCTGCGCCGGCCCACCAGCCCCGCGTCCAGCAGCACGCGCAGATGCCGCCCCACCGATCCCAGTCCCTGCCCGGTCACGGCGACCAGCTGGGTCGTGCTCAGGGGTGTCCCGAGCAGCACCAGCAACCGGGCCCGGGCGGTCCCGATGAGCGCCCCGAGGCCGGCCGGGACCGGCCGGCGGTCGTGGTCCTCGGCGAGCACCCCGAGGCACGGGTAGACGACGGCGTACCGCTCCCGGCCCTCCCACGACACCCACCCGGCCCTCGGCGTCACCGGCATGAACAGCAGCTCGGCCCCGGCGGCGATCTCCCGCGGCGGATACGCGTGGAGGTTGACCTGGAACCCGCTCTCCCCGAGCCACCGCGTCCCCGGCCGCAGATCGTCCAGCACGGCCGCCCAGCCGCCTTGGCTCACCCGCGTGGTCCGCGCGACCATGTCGGCCTCCAGGACGCGTCGCCGACGCTCCCAGTACGGCCGTACGGCTTCTTCCCAGACATACGTCAGGAGCGCGGTCGCCCGTTCGGGCAGATCGTCCCGCTCCAGGACGTCGGGGAGCGGGCCCCGGAGGGACACCCGGAGGTCGGCACGCGCCTGCCCGGCCCCGGCCGCCCGCACACGGGCCACGCTGTCCTCGAAGCTCTCCCCGACGCACGAGGTGGGGCAGATGAAGTCGGCGATCCAGGACGTGCCGAGGGCCACCCGCACCAGCGGCGCGGTCACCGGGTCGGCCGCGAGACGTGCGCGGTAGCCGGGCAGGTGGGCGCGCAGCCAGGCCTCCTCGCCCGGGTGGGCGCCGGTCCCCGCGTACAGCAGTTTCAGGCTCGCGAACGTCTCGGCGAACGGCGAGAGCACGAACCGGCTGCGGGCGAGGGTGTCGGTGTCGATCTGCCACAAGCCCATGCGGAACGACCTTTCGTGTGTCGGCGAAACAATAACCACGGCCCCCGGGCCGCTTCGAGACTCCGACGCATGCGCAGCTACCGCACCCTGTTCCGCACGCCGGAGTTCACCCCGTTCCTGCTCTCCTTCGCCGCCCATGCCGCGGCCCAGACGATCGGCGGTCTGGCCCTCGGCACGCTGGTCTTCCGGGCCACCGGCTCCCCGCTCCTGTCGGCGGTGAGCATGTTCGGCCCGCAACTGGCGCAGGTGCTGGGGGCCACGTTCCTGCTCTCGGGCGCCGACCGCCTGCGCCCGCGCACGGCACTCACCGGCCTCGCCCTCGGCTTCGCGGCCGGTACGGCGGTGCTCGCGCTGCCCGGCCTGCCGGTCGGGGCGGTCTTCGCCGTCGTACTGGCGCAGGGCCTGATCGCCTCCCTGGGCGGGGGCGTGCGCGCGGGACTGCTCAACGACATGCTGCCGAAGGACGGCTATGTCCTGGGCCGTTCCGTGTTCAACATGCTCTGGGGCCTGATGCAGGTGGCCGGTTTCGCGACGGGCGGCGCGCTGCTGGCGCTCCTGACGCCGAGGACGTGCCTGCTCCTGGCGGCGGCGCTGTACGCGCTGTCGGCTCTCGGTACCCGTCTGGGCCTCACGGCTCGCCCGCCGCGCTTCTCCGGCCGCCCGTCCGCCTCGGCGACCTGGCGCACCAACGCCCTCCTGTGGTCCTCGCGCCCCCGCCGCCTGACGTACCTGGGCCTGTGGATCCCCAACGGCCTGGTGGTGGGCTGCGATTCGCTCTTCGTCTCCTACGCCCCCGGGGCGGCCGGGACACTGTTCGCGTGCGGGGCGCTGGGCATGTTCGTGGGCGATGTGACGGTGGGCCGCCTGGTGCCGCCCGCGTGGCGCCCCCGCCTCGCGGTCCCACTGCGCCTGCTGCTGGCGACGCCGTACCTGTTCTTCTTCCTGCGGCCGGGAGTGGCGCTGTCGGCCGTGGCCGCTGCCGTCGCCGCCGTCGGCTTCGCCGCGAGCCTGGTCCTGCAGGAACGCCTGATGTCCCTCACCCCCGACGACCTCGCGGGCCAGGCCCTCGGCCTGCACTTCGTCGGTATGTCCACCCTGCAGGGCATCGGCGCCGCCGTGGCGGGCACGCTGGCCCAACTGACCTCCCCGGCCACGGCGATGACGCTGCTGGCGGCCGGATCGGTCACGGTGACCCTGACGCTTGCGGCGCTGGGGCGGCATGAGGAACGGCGGTCGGCTGTGCCTGGTACGCGCACGCGTCCGGGTGACGTGCCGGAACCCGCCGCCGCGGATTAGGGGGCAGGGGGCAGGGGGCCCCTGTCCCCTGGGGGTGCCGCCCTGGGCGGTTTCGTTTGGATCCCACCGCTGGGAGGCGCGCCCTCGACGCCGACCATGACGTGCCACCAATCCACGCCGGCGTAGACATACCCCCACGGCGGCCAAGGGCTGCGGCCCCACCACATGCGCTTCTGATGCACCCGACAGGCAACCCAGGGCGCTGTTTTGCCCTCCTTTCCCGGTAGAAGGCGATTGCGTCGGTTACAGCCGCTCAGTGGTGTGAAAGGGAGTCCGGAACATGCGGGCACGGCACCGTGGGCTCAGCCATGTGATGGGTATCCGTGGCCGGGTCGCGCTCGCGATCGCCCTTGTCGTGACCCTCGCCGTGTGCGTCTTCGGGCTCCTCATTGCCCGGCCTTTGGCAGTGGTACGAGAGGCCCATGCCCGTGAACACCAGCAGGAGCTGCTCGCGTCGGCTCTGAAAAGCTACCAACGGGACGGCACCCTGGCACCGGGCGCGAGCCTGGACGACGGCTCGCTGCCTGACGCGCTGACCGCCGCGGCCAGGCGGGGCTCGACCGGCACGTACATCAGCAGCGGCAGCGCTCCCCGGGTCTACGCGGCGACCGGAGTGAGTGGCAAGGTGCTGTCCATCCCGGCAGCCTCCCTGGAACAGGACACGCCGCCCCTCGCTACGGACCGGGCCCTGGTGCCGCTGGGCCTCTCAGCCATCGCCCTGGGCACGGTGCTGGTGTGGTTCACGGCGCACAGTCTGACCCGGCGGGTGCGGCTCGGCGCCGTCGCGGCGCGCCGGATCGTGTCCGGCCCACCGGCCGGCCCAGCCTCCCGCCCGCGCGCGGGCGGGGACGAGGTCGGCGTGCTGAGCCAAGCCCTTCGCCACCTCGCATCCTCCCTTGAGCGGCGGAAGGCGGAAGACCGGGAACTGGCCACCGGGGTCGCGCATGAACTGCGCACTCCTGTCACCGGTCTGGTCGCCGCCTCCGATCTGCTACCGCACCCACGCGGGGTGGAGATGGTGCGCGCCGGCGTACAGCGGATGAGCTCCCTGGTGGAAGAGCTCGATGAACTGTCCCGGCTGGACGCGGGAACAGAGCGCCTGCATCGGGAGCCCGTGCATCTGGCCTCCGCTGTGCGCGGCGTCGTGGCGCGAATTCCCGATCCCGGTGACCGGCGGACGGTGTCCGTCACGGTCGTCGGTGAGGGCCGGAGGGTGGTGACGGATCCGCGCCGGGTGCAGCGGATCCTGGCGATTGTGCTCGACAACGCCGTCAAGCACGGCCGGGCTCCGGTCGAGGTGACGGTGGCCGGTACCCGGATCGTGGTACGCGATCACGGCCCGGGTTTCCCGCAGGAGTTGTTGCAGGACGGCCCGCGCAGGTTCCGTACGGGAGCCTCTGATCGTGGCACCGGCCGTGGGCTGGGGCTGTCGATCGCGGTGGGGCATGCGCTCCTGCTCGGTGCCCGGTTGCGGCTGGGCGTCGCGGCGGGCAGCGGTGCCGAGGTGGTCATCGAGCTTGCCGAAGGTCGCGTGAAGTAGTTCCACGGGAGCACGTGAGCCCGCAAGGCAGATCTGAGCACTATGGGCGGCAGGTCTATCCGAGCGGTGATCCCGGCCCCGGCGGATCAGCGTGGGCACCGACTGCTTTCGAGCGTGGTGAGCCATTGGGTGACGACGGTGTCGATGAACTCGTCGGTCACCTGGCCGCGGTCGAGGAAGAGCCTGGCGAGCACCGGCCCGTAGAGCAGGGTGTGTTCGGTGTCGTCGATCTGGATGCCTGAGGGCTCCAGGAGTGCGTTCAGGGCCGCGCGGCGGTCCTGGCCGATGCGCACCAGGGCCTGGGCGCTGTCGGGGTCGTGGTCGGCCTGGGCGGTGATGGCCAGTACTGCCGTGCGGATGGCCGGTTCGCTGATGCCGTCGCGCAGGCTCCTCAGCCAGCCGACGGCAACGGTGCGTACGTCGCTGCCCGGCTCGGGGTAGTTGCCGAGGTCGGGGCCTTCCAGGATCAGGTCGAAGAGCAGCGCGGCCCGGTGGGGCCAGTGGCGGTAGAGGGTCTGGCGGGTGACGTCGGCGTGCTCGGCCAGCAGGGCGTACGTCAGCCCGGCCGGTCCGACCTGGGGCAGCAGTTCACGGGCGACGGTCAGTACGCGGTTGCGGGTGCGCTGGACGCGCGGGTTGCTCGGGGTCGGCCGGCGGCGGTGGAGGGGCTGCTGCATACGCCCATCCTAACCACGAATCATACGAGTCGTGTGATTCAAGCCACAAGGGCCCGCCAGTGAGCCATCAATCATCCAAGGCGTGTGATACAAAGAAATCACACGCTCTGGATGATTGATGGCGTGTGTCGGTGTCCGGCCACCACGCCCCCTCGGGGCCCAAGGCCCTGACCGGCAACCCCCTACCGATAGGAAATGAGATGAAGGCCGCTCAGATCACCGGCTACGGCGCCCCGGATGTCCTCAGGGTCAACGAAGTTGACCGTCCAGCCCCCGGTGCGGGCGAGGTCCTGGTGTCGATCGAGGCGTCGAGCGTGAACGGGCTCGACACGATCGTGCGCGCCGGGGGATTGCGGATCGTGTCCGGGCGCCGGTTCCCGATCGGTGTGGGACTGGACTTCGCCGGTGTCGTCACGGCAACCGGTGCCGGCGTCCCGCAGTACCAGGTGGGAGACCGGGTGTGGGGCACGGTGCCCCCGCTCAAGCGGAACGCCGTCGGCGGAGCCGCCGAATACGTCGTGGTCCCCGCAAGCCGCGTCGGCCCCGCCCCGGCAGACCTCTCGCCGGTGGAGGCGGCCTCCCTGGTCGTGGCGGGAACGACGGCGTTGGCCGCACTGCGGGACACCCTGCACCTCGCGAGCGGTGAACGCCTCCTGGTGCGTGGCGCCGCCGGCGGAGTCGGCACGGCAGCCGTACAACTCGCCCATGCCATGGGGGGACACGTCACCGCACTGTCCCGGGGCCGCCACGGCGCGGCGCTGCGGGAGCTGGGCGCCGACGAGGTCTTCGACTACGGCACCACCACCCCGGACCGGATCGGACCGTTCGACGTCGTCCTGGACACCGTCGGCTCGGAACTGAACTCCTACCGGCGCCGGCTGACCCACGACGGCAGGATGGCCACCATCGCGCTGTCGGCATCCTCCATGGCGGCCATCGCCGCGTCGGGCGTGCACGGCGCCCGCCGCATCCGCACCTTGAGCTCCAACCCCGATACCGCTGTGCTGCGTGACCTGGCCGGCTACGTGACCTCCGGCGCACTGCGGCCCGTCGTCGACAGCGTGTACCCGCTGGCGGACATCGCCTCGGCGCATCAGGCCTTCGAGCGGGGCGGCGTGGTGGGCAAGCAGGTGGTGGCGGTGTCCGGGAGGTAGGAGGCACCGGGCTCAGGCTCCCGGGTCCCTATGACGACCGTGGCGTAGAGCTCGTCGGACCCGGCCACCCGGGGGAGCAGCCCGTTGCGGGTGAAGGCCTCGACGGCCCGCGGTGCCTGGTGCTCGCTCGTCTCCACCAGCAGATGGCCCCCCGGTGCCAGCCACTGCGGGGCCGCCGCGGTCACCCGCCGCAGGACGTCGAGCCCGTCCGTACCGCCGTCGAGCGCCACCAGCGGCTCGAACTCACGGGCCTCGGGCGGCAACAGCCCGACCTCCTCGGTCGGCACGTAGGGAACGTTGGCCACCAGGATGTCGATTCGGCCCCGGAGGTTGGCGGGGAGCGCATCGAAGAGGTCGCCCTCGTAGACCCGGCCCCCGGCCGCGGTGATGTTGCGGCGGGCGCAGCGCACCGCGGCGGGCTCGATGTCGGCGGCGTACAGCTCGACCCGGTGAAGGGCCGCGGCCAGTACCGCGCCCACCGCGCCCGATCCGCAGCACAGATCGACGACGACCGTGGGCCGCCCGGTGCGCTCGGCGGTCCGCCGGCCGAGGCCGACGGCCTGGCCCACCAGGAACTCGGTGCGGCGGCGCGGTACGAAGACCCCGGGATCGACGGTGATCCGTCGCCCGTGGAACTCCGCCCAGCCGACGACGTGTTCCAGCGGCAGGCCGAAGGTGCGCCGCTCCACCATGGCGGTGAGTTCGTCCGCCGTACGGGCGGTGGACAGGAGCAGTTCCGCCTCGTCCTCGGCGAAGACACAGCCGGCGGCGCGCAGCGTGGCGACGACGGCGGAACGGGAGAGCGGCGCGGAGGCGGGGGCCGGGAAGGAAGAGGGAGAGAGGGCGGTGGAGGGAAGCGGTGACGGGTGGGGCGACATCTGAAACGACGACATGTGAGCCTTTCGGGGCGCCGACGGCGCTTCCCCGGGTTCACGTGTGTCGGACGGTCACCTGCATCGAAGGGACCGCAGAGGCGTGAGCCGGGAGCGCCTGCCTGATCTGGCGGGGAATCGGTCTCACCTCCTGGGTCGGTCCACTACTGAGGGCGCAACATTACCCGACCTGGACCGCGACGCGCAGGTGGGCGGCTGCGGGCAGGGAGACGGAGCGCCGAGGCGGAGCGACGGTCCAACGGAGCAACGGCTCGCGGACGGAGGGGACTTCGCGCCGGCCGCGAATGGCCGGAAAGTACTTGTCATATCGGAAAGTACTTGTCACGCTGAATGCAGGAAGCCGGAGCAGCACCAGTTGTCGGGGGGGACGATATGGCGGAGTACGCCTCGCAGGACGCAGCGGCCGCACTGGCCCGTGCGCGGAAGCTGAGCTCGACGGTGCGGGACGGCACGAGGTGGTACGTCGGGTACCAACTGGTCTACGGCTGTGCTTCCGCGGTCCTGGTGCTCTGCATCGGACTGCTGGGCCGGCCTTACGGTCTGGCGATCGGCGTCGGCTTCTGGTGCGTCACGATCACCGGGTTGTCGGTCTATGCGGCCCGGCAGCGCGTGGCCCGGCGCGGGTTCGGATGGAGGCACGGCATCATGATCGCGTCCTGGGTTCTGCTCTACGGCGCGGTGCTGTTCCCCGGCACCATGTGGTTCCCGGGAGCCCTGGCATGGTGGGTGCCCGGCGCACTGGTGGTTGCCCTTCCCGGGCTGATAGGCGCTTACTTGGAGGCTCGGCGGTGACCGACCCGCTTCACGGGGCACATCCGCGACACGCACTCGACGACGTCATCCACGCACCGGTCCGCTTCTCCATCGTGGCGACGCTCGCGGCTGCCGCAAAGGCAGAGTTCGCCTTTGTCCGCGACACCGTCGAGGTGAGCGATTCGGTCCTGTCGCGGCAGGTGGCCACCCTGGAGAAGGCCGGCTATGTCGCCGTCAAGAAGGGGTACGTCGGCAAGCGCCCGCGCACCTGGCTCGCCCTGACGCCCGCCGGCCGCACCGCCTTCGCCGCACACTGTCAGGCCCTGCGGGCCATAGCGGGCGACGGCGGCTGAGACCAAGACTGACGACGGCCGACGGCTCACGGAGGACAGCCCACCAACCCCCTTCCGATGCCGTGTTGACTTGAAGTGCGCTCCAACTCATACCGTCCGGGACGTAACTCCGGCACAAGCCCGCTACGGGCCCGGAGTTCGGCAATCAGGACGGGGCCAGCGGCAGAGGCTCGGCGACTCAGAGGCTCAGCGCCCCGGGTCCGTCCACCGTACGTTCAGGAGGTAGCAGCAGCATGACCACGATGAACATCCCGTCGCGTCGCCTCGGCGAGCTGGTGGTTTCCGCGCAGGGGCTCGGCTGCATGGGGATGAGTCATGGGTACGGCGCGTCGGACGACACGCAGTCGATCGCGACCATCAACCGGGCGCTCGACCTCGGTGTCAGCCTGCTGGACACCTCCGACTTCTACGGGGCGGGGCACAACGAGGAGCTGATAGGCCGGGCGATCGCCGGCCGGCGGGACGAGGTGGTGCTGGCGACGAAGTTCGGGTTCGCCAACCGGCTCGGTGAGCCGACCGCGATCCGCGGCGACGCCGCCTACGTACGGGAGGCCTGCGACGCATCGCTGCGCCGGCTCGGGGTCGATCACATCGACCTCTACTACCAGCACCGCGTCGACCCCGACGTGCCGATCGAGGAGACCGTCGGTGCGATGGCCGAACTCGTCGCGGCGGGCAAGGTGCGGCACCTCGGGCTGTCCGAGGCGAGCGCGGCGACCCTGCGGCGGGCGCATGCGGTGCATCCGATCGCCGCGCTGCAGAGCGAGTGGTCGCTGTGGACCCGCGATCTGGAGCAGGAGATCGCGCCGGTGTGCCGTGAACTCGGTATCGGTCTGGTGCCGTTCTCCCCGCTCGGGCGCGGCTTCCTGACCGGCCGCTACACCTCGGTGGAGGGCCTGCCGGAGTCCGATCTGCGCCGCAGCCAGCCGCGCTTCGCCGACGGCAACCTGGAGCAGAACCTGGCCATCGTCGAGCAGCTGGACGCGCTCGCTGCACAGAAGGGCGTCAGCGCCGGACAGCTCGCGCTGGCCTGGGTGCAGCACCGTGGGGAGGACGTCGTGCCGATCCCCGGAACCCGCCGGGTGAAGTACCTGGAGGAAAACCTCGGGGCGCTCGCCGTGGAGCTGACCACCGAAGAACTCGCCGCGATCGACGCCGCGGCGCCGGCCGCCGGGATCGCCGGTACGCGGTACGACGAGGCCAGCATGACCTTCGTCAACCGCTGACGGCCAGGCGGGCAACTGTCGCCGACGTGCCATGCCCGCATGAGGAGTGAGGCGAGGGGGAGGGGAGGAAGAGGGGGAACGTAAGTCCGCCCCCTCCGCTCGAAGCGAGGAGCGGGTCCGTCAGCCTGCCAGGCTTTCCACCAGCAGGAGCCCGCCGATGACGATCATCATGGCGCCGGAGCACCGGGTGACCGCGCGGGCCGCGGACGGCCGGGTCTTCAGGACGGTCCGGGCGAGCACGGCGACGCCGAGGTAGACGACGGCGCATGCGGTCATGTGGAGCGTGCCGAGCAGTCCCGTCTGCGCGGCGACGGGCCAGCCCGTCGCCGGGTCGATGAACTGCGGGAACAGCGAGAAGTACAGCAGCAACGCCTTCGGGTTGAGGCCGCTGGTCCCGGCCCCCTTGAGCATGACCTGCAAGCGGGAGGAGCCCATGGCCGCACCGGAGGCCGTCAACGTGGCCGGCTGCCTCAGCACGCTGCAGCCGAGCCACACCAGGTAGCCCGCCCCCGCGACGGTCAGCGCGGTGAGCAGGGTCGTAGAGCTCGCCACGATCACCACCAGACCCGCGACGGCGAGCAGCGTGTATCCCGCGTACCCGGCTATCAGCCCCGCGACCGCCGGAACGACCGACCGGTCCCGCAGCCCCGCCCCGATCGCATAGGCCCAGTCCGCACCAGGGGTGAACACCAGCAGGAGATCCACTGCCAGGAAAGCCGCCAGCGTGGTCGTGTCCATGGACCGGTCCTTCTCTCACGTTCCGCGTTCTGCGCTACGAGGGGAAGGTTAGGTCCGATCTGCCCGAAAATGTTTCCACATTTACCTCATGATCGCGCCTGCTGAGGGAGAATCTTCTTCATGGACGCCTTGGATCGGAAGATTCTTACCGAGCTGCAGTTGGACGGTCGTCTCACGGTCACCGAGCTCGCCGCCCGCGTGCAGCTGAGCGTGTCGCCCTGCCACCGCCGCCTGCGCGACCTCGAACGCGCAGGCGCGATCCGCGGCTACCGCGCCGTCGTGGACCCGGCCGCCGTCGGCCTCGACTTCGAAGCCCTCGTCTTCGCCACGCTGCGCTGGGAGGACCGCGACACCGTCACCGCCTTCGAGGAGGCAGTGGCCGCCGTCCCCCACGTGCTCCAGGCCCAACGCCTGTTCGGCGAACCCGACTACCTCCTGCGCATCGCCACCACCGACCTGTCCGCCTTCCAGCAGCTCTACGACCAGCGCCTGGCCAGACTGCCGGGCGTCCAGCGCCTGACCTCCACCCTCGTCATGAAGCACGTCGTCGACGACCGTCCGCTGCCTGAGTAGCCCCGCCGCGAGCACTGCCGCAGGAGGCGGCTTTAAACTTTTTGCAGCGTGAGGGGGCCGGTGCCGGCGGTCGCTGCTGCGGGCCGTTGGCCGTAGGGAAAGGCGGCGCGCCATGGACTGGAAGCTCGAATTGGTGCCGGTTCCGGTTGCCGATGTGGAGCGGGCCAAGCACTTCTACGGCGAGCAGCTGGGCTTTGCCGTCGATCATGACATGTGCGTCGGGGACGCGGTGCGCGTCGTGCAGCTGACGCCGCCGGGGTCGGGCTGCTCGATCGTGATCGGCGCGGGCGACGGGATCACGGAGGGGGAGCCCGGTTCCGTGCAGGGGCTCCAGCTGGTGGTCTCCGATATCGCCGCGGCCCGTGCGCAACTGGTCGAACGGGGTGTGGCGGCCGGCCCCGTGCAGCATGTGGAGGACGGGGCGATGGCCGACGGCCCCGGTGGTGCGTGGAATTCGTTCGTCTACTTCAGCGACCCGGACGGCAACGGCTGGGCACTCCAGGAGCGGCCATCCGAGGGCTGAGAGGGTTTGACAGGGCTGAGGGGGCGGGCCTGCCGGATCTGGCCGGATTCGGTCAGATCCGGCAGGTCGCGGGGCCGCCGGCTTCTAAGGTCGGTGGATGGCGATGGACCGGGACCGGGAAGACTTTCTGCGCGCCTTTCACGCCGCGCATCCCGCGGTGACCGCGCGGGCGATGGCGCACGGGCGGGCCGGGGACGGCCGTTCCAGTTACGAGATCCTGCGGGACCGGGTGGCGGCGTGCGGCCGGGTGCTGGATCTCGGCTGTGGCGACGGGCTGTTGCTGGAACTTCTCGCCACCGGGGAGGCGGGCGCCCGGCGCCGGCTCGCCGGGATCGACCTGTCCGCCGAGGAGTTGGCGCTGGCCCGCCGCCGTCCCGGCGTCGCGCGGGCGGACCTCCGCGCCGGCCGGGCACAGCGACTGCCCTTTCACACCTCGTACTTCGACGGCTGTGTCTCCCATATGGCGCTGATGTTGATGAGCGACGCGGAGCAGGTCGCGGCGGAACTGGCGCGGGTGCTGGAGCCGGGCGGGACGCTCGCCGTCGTGGTGGGCGGTGGGGCGGCCGGTGGCGAGGCGTACGAGAGGTTTGTGCGGCTGGCGAAGCCGCTGTTCAAGGCGGCGCCGCCGGAGCAGCGGACCCCGCCGCTCGGGAACCCGCGGCTGCGCAGCCACGAGGGCTTCGACGAGGTCTTCGGGGCGGCCGGATTCGGTCCCGTGGAGTGGGAGACCGTACGGATCGATCTGTCCGGGCCACCCGAGCAGATCTGGCGCACCGTCGGCTCCCTCTACGACATCGGACCGCTCGACGCCGCGGTCACCGCGGGTCTACGGGCCCGCTTCGAGGCGGAGTCGGCGGCGGCAGCGCTGCCGGACGGCAGCATTCCGTGCGCGATGAACGTGCATCTCGCGACGGCGGTGCGGCGGTGATCCGGCAGCGGCTCTGTGGTGACGGGCCTCAGCCGCCGTACGGGCGGGTCGCGCGGGCCTCGCGGAGGGTCACCGCCCACCAGGTCAGCTGGTTGAGCAGGGTGTCGGCGGCCTGTGCGGCGGGGGCCGGGTCGTGCAGGCTGCCCGCCTCGTCGAAGAGGTTGCCGGAGAGCGCGAAGCTCACCGTTTCGCGGACCGTGGTGGCGTGCAACTCCGCGAAAACCAGCCTCAGTTGCTCGACGGCGCGCAGACCGCCGGAGATCCCGCCGTACGAGACGAAGCCGACCGGCTTGGCCTGCCACTGGCGGTGCAGCAGGTCGATAGCGTGCTTGAGCGGGGCCGGGAACGAGTGGTTGTACTCCGGGGTGATCACGACGAAGGCGTCGGCCTCGTCGACGCGCTTGGCGAACGACTCGAACTCCTCACTTCCGTAGCGGAGTTCGTACGGGCGGACGGTGTCGAGGTCGATGACGTCCAGGTCGATATGCGCGTGGGTCTCCGCGTGCCGGGAGAACCAGTTCGCGATGACGGGGGCGAACCGGCCCTCCCGGGTGCTGGCGATGATCACTGCGAGACGGTAGGGATGCTCGGACATGCGGGGCCCTTCGTGGCGTGACACGTGAGCGGCAAAGCGCCGCCGACCACTGACGCTAGGACCTCAAGTGAGCTTGAGGTCAAGGGCGCAGGCCATGCCTGGGCCTCGTCCACGGGCGAGCAGCCCTCGGGTCACTGGGCCCCGAACAGCTTCAGCAGCTCCGGCTTCTCGAACATCCGGGCCGTCTCGACGGCCGAGGGGCTGCCGGCCGAGGGATCCGCGCCGTGTGCCATCAGGACCTTGATGACCTCGTCCTCGGCCTTGAAGACCGCGCCGGCGAGCGGGGTCTGGCCCCGGTCGTTGGGGCGGTCGGCGTCGGCGCCGCGCTGCAACAGGGCCTCCACGGTGGCGGGATGACCGTGGTACGCCGCCAGCATCACCAGCGAGTCGCCCTTGTCGTTCGTCAGATTGGCGGGGACACCCGCGTCCACGTATGCGGCGACGGTGTCGGTGTCGCCGTGCCGTGCCAGGTCGAACACCTTCGCCGCGAGCTGCAGCACCTCGGGGTCGTGCGCGTGCTCGATCGCCTCGGGCCCCTGCGGCTCGGAATTCGCGTCGCTCATGGTCGCCGGCCTCCTGCTGTGGTGGGTGGTGCGTGCCTGCACTGTGTCATCGCCACCTTATGCAGGCCGGCGCCCATGGGGCAGCGGGCGCGGGGGCGCGCCGTACGGTGGCTCACGCCCCGAGTACCCCAGGTCGTGCCGGGCAAGCCCCGGCCTCAAAACGCCGCCCGAATCTCCCCCACCCGTACCCCGCCGCCCCACAGCGGCGCATCCTCCAGCCGGGACAGCACCCCGGAGTCGACCCCCATCAGACGCAGCGTCCGGGCGAGAACCGGCCCCAGAGTGCGGCCCGCACCATCGTCGATCTTGAAGGCGAGCGCACGGCCGTCAGGGAGGGCCAGCGCCTGGACCGCCTCGGCCCCCATCTTGGCGAGCGTGCCCGGCAGGGCTTGCATCAGCCAGGTGTCCGGCCGCCGAGTGCCCGCAACGTACTCCGGGTGGGCGCGCATCGCATCCGCGACCCGTCGCTCAGGACTGCCGGGCTCGGCGAGCACGAAGGACCGGAAGGCGCGGGCCAGGCCGGTCAGGGAGAGCGAGAGCAGCGGCGCACCGCAGCCGTCCGTGCCGATGTGCGCGACGTCCTCGCCGCTCGCGGCCCGCACCCCCTCGGCCACCAGCTGCTGCAGCGGGTGCGCCTGGTCGAGGTACGAGCCGAGCGGCCAGCCGTTGCGCGCACAGGCGGCCAGCATCGCGGTGTGCTTGCCCGAGCAGTTCATCGTGAGGCGGTCACGGACCCGTCCGGCGGCGAGGTACGCCTCCGCCTCCTCCGGGTCCAGGGGCAGGTCCGCCGGCGTCTGCAGCTGCCCTGCGGTCAGCCCGTGCTCGGCCAGCATGGTCCGCACCAGATCGAGGTGGAAGGGCTCGCCGGAATGGCTCGCGGCGGCCAGCGCCAGCCGCTCGCCGGAGAGATCCAGCCCCGCCCGCAGCACCGCCGCGGCCTGCATCGGCTTGTTCGTGGAGCGGGGGAAGACGGGAGCGGTCACCTCGCCCAGCGACCACTCCACGCTGCCGTCCGCCGCGAGCACCACCAGGGACCCACGGTGCCGGCCCTCGACGAAGCCGGAGCGGACGACCTCGGCGAGCACGGGGGACACCGGCGACGACAGACCGGCTGCCGCGCCGGATGCTGCGCCGGCCTCCGGGGTCGGTGCGGATATCGGAGTGGGCGAGGTCATCGGCGGCCTTCCGGGGAGTGACCCGTCGCCCCCCGAAGGCTTGTGGCCCGGTCAGGACAGCAGGTCGTCTACTTGCGCTTCGCCTTCACGGTACCTGCGGGCGATTTCGGCGCTGCAATCGTCGGCGGTGCGCTGCAGTGACTGACGGCGACGCGACACCTGCTGCTCGTAGCGGATCAGCCGGCCCATGGCCTCCTGCAGTTCCTGGTCGGTGCGCGCGGTGAGGTCGGACAGCTCGACCTCGCCGAGGATTTCCTCGGCGAGCCTGCGGTTCTCCTCGCTGTGCGGCGTGCCGACGGTGACATGCCGTGCCGAGGAGCGGTGCCGGGACGGCAGGTCCGTCAGGATCTCCGGCAGCCGGTCGAGCAGCGGGGAGTGCTGCGCGGACCGGCGGGCGATCTCGGCGCGCAGGATGTCGATCCGGCCCTGCAACAGCCGTCGCAGATAGCTGAGATCGGCCTCTTCCTGCTGTGAGTCGCGCCGTACCACCCGCAGCTCCGGCAGCCCCAGGCCGGACAGCTCGGGCGCCGCGGCCGGACGGCAGCGGTCGCGCTGCTGCGGGGGGCGGGGGTGCTGCGCCTGGCCTGCCGTGGGCATGGGGCCGTCCTCGGTGCCGGGGGGCTCGACGCGAGCCGCTGCCGTGGTCGTCGTCAGGGCGGTGGGGGGTGGTGGCGTGCCGGGCGGACGTGCGGTGTCTGGCGTGGGGGCGGTGGACGTCGTCCGGCCGGTCGGTGTCGTACGGGTGGTTGGTACGGGACCGGGTGTCTGTCCGGCGCCGAGAGTGCTCATGGGTCGTTCCGTCCCCTCGTCCGGTGCCGCTTCCTGGGCATGTTGTCCATGAAACGCACCACGTGCACGCATCGTGCCACTCTGGGCGGTCCTTCCGCAGGGCCATGGCACCCGAACGGCCCCCGGAGGGGCACGGCTGTCCGAAGACGGTGGGCCGCCCGGCATGATGGCGGGTATGCGAGCTGTGGTGCAAAGGGTTGACGGCGCACGCGTCGAGGTGGCGGGCGAGACGGTCGGGGAGATCGTCGGTGAGGGGCTGTGCGTGCTGGTGGGGGTCACGCACGAGGACACCCCCGAGAAGGCGGCGCAGCTGGCCCGCAAGCTGTGGTCGGTGCGGATTCTGCAGGGCGAGAAGTCCTGCTCGGACACCGCCGCGCCGCTGCTGGTGATCAGCCAGTTCACTCTCTACGGTGACGCCCGCAAGGGGCGCCGCCCCACCTGGAACGCCGCGGCCCCGGGGCCGGTCGCCGAGCCGCTGGTCGACGAGGTCGTGGCGCAACTGCGCGCGCTGGGCGCCCAGGTGGAGACCGGCCGGTTCGGCGCGGACATGAAGGTGTCCCTGACCAACGACGGGCCGTTCACGGTGCTGGTGGAGGTGTAGGCGGCCTCCCGGGGGAGCCCGGCGCGGGCCGGCCGCGCCGGGCGGGGCGTTCTACGGCTCGACCACGGTCTCCTGCGCCGCCGCCGTGCCGCCCGCCATCAACTGCGCGTCCGGCGGGACATTCCGCTTGACCAGGGCGAGCGCGATCGGGCCGAGCTCGTGGTGGCGGGCCGAGGTGGTGACGAAGCCGAGCTGCCGGCCCTCCTCGCCGTCCGAGGCGAGACGGACGGGGGCACCGTGCGGCGGCAGATGGACCTCGCTGCCGTCCAGGTGCAGGAAGACCAGCCGGCGCGGCGGCTTCCCCAGGTTGTGGACCCGGGCGACGGTCTCCTGGCCGCGGTAGCAGCCCTTCTGGAGGTGTACGGCGGTGCCGATCCAGCCCAGCTCGTGCGGGATGGTGCGGTGGTCGGTCTCCAGGCCCAGCCGGGGGCGGTGGGCCTCGACGCGCAGCGCCTCCAGCGCCAGGACACCGGCCGCCGGCCCTCCCCCAGACTTCGTCCGGGAGGTACCCCCAGGCATAAAACCGAGGGCGAACTGCTCCAGCTCGGCGCGCGGCAGGAACAGATCGCGGCCGTGCGCGGTCTCGCGGACGACGGCACTGCCGGGCGCCTCGGCGATGGAGCCGGCCGGCAGGTGGACGACGGCGATCTCGTCCGTGCGGTCGGCGACCTCGACCCGGTAGAAGAACTTCATGCTCTCCAGGTAGGCGATCAGCGCCTCCTGCCGGCCGGGTTCGGTGTGCATCCAGGTCGTCTCGCCGTCGTCGACGAGGTAGACCGCATGCTCGATGTGGCCGTGCGCGGAGAGGATCAGCGCCTCGGTGGCATGGCCGGGCGCGAGTTCGCTGACGTGCTGGGTGAGCAGCAGGTGCAGCCAGCTCAGCCGTTCGGGGCCGGTGACGGTGACCACGCCGCGGTGGGAGAGGTCCACGAAGCCGGAGCCGTCGGCGAGGGCGCGCTGTTCACGGAAGAGGTCTCCGTAGTGCGCGGCGACGCCTTCGTCCGGAGCCTCGGCGGGGACGGCGCCGGGCAGCGACAGCAGGGGGCTGGCGGGTGATGGTCGCAGCATGAGGCCAGCCTACGACCCGCTCGCGACTGTCTCAGCCGTCGCCCTCGGCGGCCTTCTCACGGCAGGCGGCACAGCGTCCGAAGATCGCGAAGTGCTTCATGTCCGTCTCGAAGCCGAACTGTCCGCGCAGCTGCGCCGTGAACGGCTCGGCCACCGACAGATCCGCCTCGATGACGTCCGAGCAGTCCCGGCAGACCAGGTGGATGTGGTGGTGGCGGTCGGCGAGGTGGTAGGTGGGGGCGCCGTGGCCGAGGTGGGCATGGCTGACCAGGCCCAGCTCTTCGAGGAGTTCCAGGGTCCGGTAGACCGTGGAGATGTTCACCCCGCCCGCGGTCTTGCGCACCTCGGTGAGGATGTCGTCGGGGGTGGCGTGCTCCAGCCTGTCCACAGCCTCCAGCACGAGCTGGCGCTGGGGGGTCAGGCGGTATCCGCGCCTGCGGAGGTCGCTCTGCCAGTCGGTGGTCACCACACAGCCAGTGTAGGAGGACGGAGGGCGGGCGGCCGTGGGCTGCCGCGTCAGGCCGTCTCCCGGGGTGCGGTCTCAGCCACCGTCCGTACGCCGCGTCAGCCCCCGCCCCTATGCGGCGTCAGGACGACGGTCTCCCAGCCGACCGTCGTCCAGGAGTGGGGTGCCGGCGAGGAGAGCGGGGCTCTCCCGTCGCGCTTACGGGTTGTAGGGCGTGCCGTCGGGACGGAAGAAGGAGACCCCGTCCGGAGTGTCCTCGGGGAGGCTTTCCGCCCACTCCTTGAGGTCGGCGACCTTCTTCAGATGCGCCGACATGTACGGCCGCAGCGGCACGTCCGGGGTGGACTTCTCGCCGACCCACATCAGGTCGCTGTTGACGTAGCCGTAGAGCCGCTTGCCACCGCTGTACGGGCCGGAGGCGGCGGTGCGGGCGATGGCGTCGGTGGCCAGGTCGATCTGCGGCTTCTGGTCGGCCAGCTCGCCGTACCAGACCTCCACCACGCCCTGGTCGCGGCACATCACGATCTCGACCTTGCGGTCCGCGTCGATGCGCCAGTAGCCGCTCTCGCTCTCCAGCGGGCGCACCTTCTTGCCCTCGGCGTCGAGCACCCAGCTGTGCGAGGTGTACTCCAGGAAGTCACGGCCGTCGTGGCTGAAGCTGACCTCCTGCCCGAAGTTGCACTTCTCGGTGCCCGGGAATTCGGCGACGCCGGCGCCCTCCCAGTTGCCGAGGAGGAAGGCGAGCGGCACCAGGGCCGGGTTCAGGTCGGACGGGATCTCGATCATGAGAGCTCAGGCGATCTATGTGGAGGGGAACCGACAGGGGCGCGCACGGCGCTCCGTGGAGGCTGGTGGGTGGGGCTGCCACCCGCCGGGGGCTGGGGAGCGAATGCTCAGCGCTGGCCCTGGTACAGCTTCTTCCAGGTCAGGCCGGCGAACGAGATCACGCCGATGGCGACCAGAACCAGCAGGGTGGTGAAGAATGCCTCAAGCACGAGCGCGCTCCCTGAACGGAGTGAGGGTGTAACGGACCGCCTGAGAGTCTAGTCGGCGGCGGTGACAACGGCGCTGTGAGGTCCGCCGCCCCTACTCTTGCCTCATGGCGAAGAAGCTCGTGATCAAGGTGACGGCGGGTGCGGATGCGCCCGAGCGGTGCTCGCAGGCGTTCACGGTGGCGGCGGTGGCGGTGGCCAGCGGTGTCGAGGTGTCGCTGTGGCTGACCGGGGAATCGGTGTGGTTCGCGCTCCCGGGGCGGGCGGCGGAGTTCGAGCTGCCGCATGCGGCCCCCCTGCCGGAGCTGATCGACGGGATCCGGGCCGGTGGCGGCGCGATCACCGTCTGCACCCAGTGCGCGGCGCGGCGGGACATCGAGCAGAAGGACCTGATCGAGGGGGCCGGGATCGCCGGTTCCCAGCTGTTCGTCAGCGAGATCATGCCGGACGACGTCCAGGCGCTGGTGTACTGAGGGCGCGGCGTCCCGGGGCGGCTACTGCGTGTGCTTGTCGTCGCCCCGGTCGTCCAGCTCGCGCCACCAGCGGTCGGACTCCGGGTCGCCGGACTCGTCCCACCAGCGCTCACCGGGCTCCCGGCGGTTGCCGATGATCGCCGCGACCGGCGGAATGACCATGGCGACCACACACATGCCCACCGCGGCCGGCACCGACCACAGCCGCACCACGCCCCAGGCCAGGACGAACAGCACCAGGCACACGCCCATCAGGACGAAGTACCTGCGATGGCGGCGCTGTACGGGCGACCGGCGGTGCGCGTCCATAAATCCACGGTAAGTCCGCGCGGGGCAGGACAGAAGTCGGCGGGGGAGACGCCGTTCGCGCCCGGGCGGCACCCCGCACGGCACCCCGCACGGCGCCCCGCACGGCGCAAAAGGGCCGCACCCCGGCCAAGGCGTCCAAACCTCCGGGGTGCGGCCCTTCCGGCCGTACGGCTCGTGGCGAGGGCCCCGGTGCTACGGAGCGCGGCCACTTCGACCGTCAGACAGCGATGGCGACCTCCGCCAGGCCGCCCTGCTGGGCGACGACGGTGCGGTCCGCGGTGCCGCCCGGGACGAGCGCACGCAGCGTCCAGGTGCCCTCGGCCGCGTAGAAGCGGAACTGTCCGGTCGCGGAGGTGGGAACCTCGGCGGTGAACTCACCGGTGCTGTCCAGGAGGCGGACGTATCCGGTGACGGGCTCGCCGTCGCGGGTCACGCTGCCCTGGATCGTGGTCTCACCGGGCTTGATGGTCGAGGCGTCCGGGCCGCCTGCCTGTGCTCCACACATAGGGGTACTTCCTTGAGGGGTGAGAGAGAAGCTGCTTGCTTACTTGTTGGCGCCGAGCTCGATCGGGACGCCGACCAGCGAGCCGTACTCGGTCCAGGAGCCGTCGTAGTTCTTGACGTTGCTCTGGCCGAGCAGCTCGTGCAGGACGAACCAGGTCAGCGCGGAGCGCTCACCGATGCGGCAGTAGGCGATGGTGTCCTTGGCCAGGTCCACCGACTCACCCTCGTAGAGGGCCTTGAGCTCGTCGTCCGACTTGAAGGTGCCGTCGTCGTTGGCGTTCTTCGACCACGGGATGTTGCGGGCGCTGGGCACGTGGCCGGGGCGCTGCGACTGCTCCTGCGGGAGGTGCGCCGGGGCGAGCAGCTTGCCGCTGAACTCGTCGGGGGAGCGCACGTCGACCAGGTTGAGGTTGTCGATCGCGGCGACGACGTCGTCCCGGAAGGCGCGGATGGCGGTGTTCTGGGCCTTGGCCTTGTAGTCGGTGGCCGGACGCTGGGGAACCTCGGAGCCGTCGACCAGGTCGCGCGAGTCCAGCTCCCACTTCTTGCGGCCGCCGTCGAGCAGCTTGACGCTGTCGTGGCCGTAGAGCTTGAAGTACCAGTAGGCGTAGGAGGCGAACCAGTTGTTGTTGCCGCCGTAGAGGACCACGGTGTCGTCGTTGGCGATGCCCTTGGCGGAGAGCAGCTTCTCGAAGCCCTCCTGGTCGACGAAGTCGCGGCGGACCGGGTCCTGGAGGTCCTGCTTCCAGTCGATCCGGACGGCGTTCTTGATGTGGTTCTTGTCGTAGGCCGAGGTGTCCTCGTCAACCTCGACGAGGACGACCTTCGGGTCCTCGAGGTGGGCCTCGACCCAGTCGGCGTCTACGAGGACGTCGCTACGGCTCATGTTCTTCTCCTCCGGGGCAGTTACGGGGGGCAGTGGCAGAGAGGGCACACGGGTATGCCGGGGTGCGCGCCGGTGAAGACCGGACGGGGTTCCGGGGCGGCGCTGCGCCGGTACGCGTGAGGGTGCGGCCGCAGTGGCCGGCCGGGCTGGGGACACCTCCCAGCGGAGCTGGGGGAGGGTGCGAAGAGCCCGTCAGGCAGGGCGACAGAGCATGGCGGCGACGCGGCACAGGTCTACTGCCCGCCGCTTCGTCAGTACCGCACGTCCCCGCGGACGGAGACCGCTCAATGAGCTCTGCATGGCACCGATCGTAGGGACGCGGAGCGGGGCGTGTCACCGGCGTGTCGAATGGCGAGACGCGTTTGTCCGCGATGTGGGATCGATGGTGTTTCCATATAGGGGCTCACGAGCCCCGGACGTCCGTACGCCGGTGGGGGGTCTGGCGTACGGACTCGGTCGTCTCAGGAAGTGGACGAGTGGTGGATCGGGCGGCGGATCGGGCGGCCGATCGGTGCCGGCGGGCCGGTGCCGACGGGCCGGTGGGGCGGCCCGCCAAGGACGTCCGGCCCGCCAAGGACGTCCGGCCCGCCAAGGACGTCCGGTCAGCCGGGGACATCCGGTCGGTCCGGGACGTCCGATGAGTCTCGGACGACCGGTCAGCCGGGAAGCTTGACGTTCTTGCCGGCGGCGGAGATCGACAGCCCCTCGGGCGTGGTCACGACCTTCTCCAGCTTCAGGTTGCCGGGCAGCTGGTCCAGCTTCCAGTCGTGGTCGGTCTGGGCGCGCACCTTGCTCTCACAGCCCGGCAGGGCCCGGCACACCGCCGGGAGCCCGTCGGCGCGCAGCCGGACGGTGTTGCCGCCCACGATCGTGATGGAGCCGGTCACGTCCAGCGAGCTGAGGACCGGGATCTTCGGCGAGATCTTGACCTGGCCGCGGCCGCCCTTCTGCCCGCCGTATCCGATCGTGACGCCGCCGCCCGCCGCCTTGGTCAGGTCGGCGTAGTTGATCCGGGCGTTGCCGGTGGCCGTGGCGGCGCTTTCTATGGAGGTGTAGTCGCTGGTCAGCCCGACCTCGTGGAACTGCGCCGAGAGCCGGTCGATGCGCAGCGCATGCCCCTGGGCGCGGGCCTCGATGCCCCCGAGCTCGGCGTCCACCTCGTCGAGGCTGCGGCCGGCGACCTGGGTCAGGAACGGGAAGCCCTTGATCGAGACCTCCGGGGTCTTGTCGAGCCCCTGGCTGCTGCGGATCTTGTCCGCGGCCTTGTCCTCGACCAGGTTCACCGCCACCCGGTCGGCGGCGACGAACAGCCCGCCGAATATGACGAGAAGGACCAACAGCACACGTAGTGCACGCATCGAACCACTACCCCCACACCTGGGCCGGATCATCCCGGCCGTGTCCGTGCAGGCCCCCTGCCTGCGCTCCGGGGAGCCTAGACGACGTGGTCCGGGAAACGGCAGCGGCGGCCGCCGGAACGCGCCAGGGGCGCTTCCGGCGGCCGCCGCCCGGTGCCGCTCACGGCATCGAGGGCCCCCGGGGGTTACCCCAGCGCCCGCCCCAGGACGTACACCGCGGGCGCGGCCAGCGCCAGCGGCAGGGCCACGCCCGCCGTCAGGTGGACGAAGCGGGACGGGTAGTCGTAGCTGGCCACCCGCAGACCGATGAGGGCACAGCCGCCGGCCGCCAGGCCCAGCAGCGCACCGGACGCGCCGAGGCCGGTCAGCTGCCCGGCCGCGATACCGGCGCCCGCGGCGGCCACGAGGCAGATGGCGATGGAGGCCGCGGAGGGCAGCGGCAGCGCACGGGCGAGGGTGGCCACCGCGACCGCGCAGGCGCCTGCCACCACCGCCTGCGGGCTCGCCGCGAGGTGGCCGGCGGCCAGCACCGCGAGCGCGGACGAGGTCAGACCCGCGGTCAGCGCGTACATCCGCTCGTCGGCGCTGCTGCGATTGCGCAGTTGCAGGACGAGGACGAGCAGGCACCACACCCCGAGCGTGCCGATGCCGACCAGCGGCGCGCTCGCGCGCTCGGTGGCGAGCAGCGCGACATCGGTGGTCAGGCCGCCCAGGAAGGCGAGCGCGATGCCCTGGCGGGCCGGCCACATGCCGTTGAGCCGGAACCAGCCGGAGGCGGTGACGGCCTGCAGCAGCGCCACCGGTACGGCGAGCACGGGACGGCCCAGCGACGCGGTCAGGGCCAGCAGCAGGGCGAGCCCGGCGGTCAGCGCGGCCGGCTGGATCCCGGGCGGGATGATCGGCGAGCGGCCCTCGGCGCGGGCGCGCTGGTTGGGAGCGAGCGGCGCGGAGGAGACCGACGCGGTGGAGACCGGGGCGGTGGAGACCGGCGCGCTCGCGGCCGGTGCGGGGGCGGCGGCCGGCCGGGCCTGCTGGGCCTGCTGGGGGTGCCGGCGGGCGTACGGCTCGTCCGCGGGGCGGGCGGTCTGGTGCTGGAGGGGCAGCGGCGCGGTCTCCGCCAGGTGCGGGGCGCCGTAGCCGTCCTGGCCGTGGGCCGGCCGCTGTGGCTGCTGCGGCTGCGGCTGTTGTGGTTGCTGCGGCTGCCGGTGCTGCTGCGGCTGCTGCTGACCGTAGGCGTCGTACCCGTACTGGCCGCGCCCGTACGGGTCACGTCCGTAGGGGTCGGGACCCGGCCGGCCGCGTCCGTGCGTGCCCTGCCCGTACTGCTCGGGCCGCGGCTGCTGCTGCGCATAGGGGTCGTAGGCCTGCTGACCCTGCCCGTAGGGGGACGTCTGCCCGTGCGCCGCCTGCTGTCCGTGCGCCGCCTGGTGCCCGTGCGGCTGCTGCTGTCCGTAGGAAGCCTGCGGCTCGTACGGCGCCTGCTGCCCGTAGGGGGCCTGCGCGGACTGCGGTGCCTGCTGCCCGTAAGGGGCCTGCTGGGCGTAGGGATCGTGCGGCTCGTACGGATGGCGGTGCTGCGGCTGGTTGTCGCTCATGGTCGTGTGTTCACCCTCCCGCGAACGGCGGCAGGACCTCGACGGTGCCGCCCTCGGCCAGCGGCACCGCCCGGTGGTCACGGGTGCCGACCGGATCGCCGTCCACCAGGAATGAGCAGCGCAGCAGGACGCGCGCGAACTCGGGGTTCGCGGCATGCGCCGTGCGCGCCGCGTCGAGCGCTTCGGCGAGCGTCGCGGCCGCATACGGCTCCTCTGCCGTGCCGGCGGCGGCCTTGGCCGCGGCCCAGTAGCGCACGGTGCCAGTTGTTGTCACGGCGGCCTCTTCGTCGTGTCGGTCGGGGGACGCCCCCGTCTTGGCGGGACCCCGTCGTTGCCGCCTCCATGATGGCCTACGCGGCGGGTGATCCGGCTCCGGGCAAGTTCTGGCAAAGGCTCCACGGCCGTACAGGACGTACGCCGGAAAATCGATTGCCGTGGGCAAGTGTTCGCCTAGGCTCATGTCGTGTTGGTCCGACTCGCACGGGCGCATTTGCGGCCCCACCGGCGCTCGATATCCGTGATCGTGCTGCTTCAGCTGATCCAGACCCTGGCAACCCTCTATCTGCCCACCCTCAACGCCGACATCATCGACAACGGTGTCGTGAAGGGGGACACGGGCTACATCCTCGGCGTCGGCGGTTTCATGGTCGCCGTCACCCTGCTGCAGATCGTCTGCGCGATCGGTGCCGTCTACTTCGGTGCCCGTACGGCCATGGCGCTCGGCCGGGACATCCGTGCCGCGGTCTTCGACCGGGTGCAGTCCTTCTCCGCCCGCGAGATGGGCACCTTCGGCGCGCCGTCGCTGATCACCCGCACCACCAATGACGTCCAGCAGGTCCAGATGCTGGTGCTGATGACGTTCACGATGATGGTCTCGGCGCCGATCATGTGCGTCGGCGGCGTCGTCATGGCGCTCAATCAGGACGTGCCGCTCTCCGGCCTCCTGTTGGTCATCGTCCCGGTCCTCGGGATTCTCGTCTCACTGATCGTGCGCCGGATGCGGCCGCTGTTCCGCGGGGTGCAGGAGCGTATCGACACCGTCAACCGCGTGCTGCGCGAGCAGATCACCGGCATCCGCGTCATCCGCGCCTTCGTCCGCGACCGGCACGAACGCGAGCGGTTCGCCGGGGCCAGCACCGATCTCTACGAGGTGTCGCTCCGCGCCGGCCGGCTGATGTCGATGATGTTCCCGCTGGTCATGCTGATCGTGAACCTCTCCAGCGTGGCCGTCGTCTGGTTCGGCGGGCTGCGGATCGACAGCGGGTCGATGCAGATCGGCGCGCTGACGGCGTTCCTCAGCTACCTGATGTACATCCTGATGTCGATCATGATGGCGACGTTCATGGTGATGATGCTGCCGCGCGCCGAGGTCTGCGCCGAGCGCATCCAGGAGGTGCTGGGGACCGACTCCAGCGTCACTCCGCCCCAGCACCCCGTCACCGAACTCCGCCGCCACGGCGAACTGGAGCTGCGCGGCGTCGAGTTCCGCTTCCCCGGCGCCGAACAGCCGGTCCTCAAGGACATCTCACTGGTCGCCCGCCCCGGGGAGACCACCGCCGTCATCGGCTCCACGGGCTCCGGCAAGTCGACCCTCCTGGGCCTCGTCCCGCGGCTGTTCGACGCGACCGGCGGCACGGTCCTCGTCGACGGCGAGGACGTCCGCACCCTCGACCAGGAGACGCTGGCCAAGGCCATCGGCCTGGTCCCGCAGAAGCCGTACCTCTTCTCCGGCACCGTCGCCACCAACCTGCGCTACGGCAACCCGGACGCCACCGACGACGAGCTGTGGCACGCCCTGGAGACCGCCCAGGCGCGGGACTTCGTCGAGCGGATGGAAGGCGGCCTGGACGCGCCCGTCGCGCAGGGCGGCGGCAATGTCTCCGGCGGCCAGCGCCAGCGGCTGGCGATCGCCCGCGCCCTGGTGCGCCGCCCCGAGATCTACCTCTTCGACGACTCCTTCTCCGCGCTGGACTACGCGACGGACGCGGCCCTGCGGGCCGCGCTCTCCCGCGAGACCGACCGCGCGACGGTGGTGATCGTCGCCCAGCGCGTCGCCACCATCCGCGGCGCCGACCGGATCGTCGTCCTCGACGAAGGCCGGGTCGTCGGCACCGGCACCCACACCGAGCTGATGGCCGGCAACGAGACCTACCGGGAGATCGTGCTCTCCCAGCTCACCGAGCAGGAGGCGGCGTGACCACCGCGGACAAGGGGACGGCCCCCCGTGCCGAGACTCCGGCGGCCCCCGGGGAGACACCTCAGGCGGCCCCGGGACGAGGCCCGGCCCCCGCGGTCGGGCCCGCCCGGATGATGGGCGGCCAGCCCACCGAGAAGTCGATGGACTTCAAGGGCTCCGGCAAACGGCTGCTGGCCCAGATGCGGCCCGAGCGCGCCGTCATGTCCGCCGCGCTGGCGCTGGGCGTCCTGAGCGTGGCGCTCACGGTCGTGGGCCCCAAGGTCCTCGGCCACGCCACCGACCTGATCATGTCCGGCATCATCGGCCGCCAGCTGCCCGACGGCCTCACCAAGGCCCAGGCGGCGGACCAGCTGCGCGCCCACGGCCAGGGCGGTCTCGCCGACATGATCGCCGCGATGCCGGTCGTCCCCGGCCACGGCATCGACTTCGGCGCCGTCGGCCGGATCCTGCTCTGGGTCACCCTGATCTACGTGGGCGCCTCGCTGTTCGGCTTCGTCCAGGCCAGGATCGCCACCCGCGTCGTCCAGCGCACGGTCTTCCGCCTGCGCGAACAGGTCGAGGAGAAGCTGGCGCGGCTGCCGCTGAGCTACTTCGACCGGCAGCAGCGCGGTGAAGTCCTCTCCCGGGCGACCAACGACATCGACAACATCCAGCAGACGCTGCAGCAGACCCTCAGCCAGATCGTGGCCTCGCTGCTGACCATCGTCGGGGTCCTGGTCGTGATGTTCTGGATCTCGTGGCTGCTGGCGCTGGTCGCCCTGGTCACGGTCCCGGTCTCCGTCGTCGTCGCCACCAAGGTCGGCAAGCGCGCCCAGCCGCAGTTCGTCCAGCAGTGGAAGACCACCGGCAAGCTCAATGCGCACATCGAGGAGATGTACACCGGGCACAGCCTGGTGAAGGTCTTCGGCCGCCAGCGGGAGTCCGCCGAGCTGTTCCGCGAACAGAACGAGGCCCTGTACGCCGCCGGCTTCAAGGCCCAGTTCATCTCCGGGATCATCCAGCCCGCGATGATGTTCATCGGCAACCTCAACTACGTCCTGGTGGCCGTGGTCGGGGGCCTCCGCGTCGCCTCCGGCGCCCTGTCCATCGGCGACGTCCAGGCCTTCATCCAGTACTCCCGGCAGTTCAGCCAGCCGCTCACCCAGGTCGCCTCGATGGCCAACCTCGTCCAGTCCGGTGTCGCCTCCGCCGAGCGGGTCTTCGAACTCCTCGACGCCGAGGAGCAGGCCCCCGACCCCGAGCGGCCGGCCCGGCCCGACCGCATCGAGGGCCGGGTCGCGTTCGAGGACGTCTCCTTCCGCTACGCGGAGGACAAGCCGCTCATCGAGAACCTGTCGCTGGCCGTCCACCCCGGCCAGACGGTGGCGATCGTCGGCCCGACGGGCGCCGGCAAGACCACCCTCGTCAACCTCCTGATGCGCTTCTACGAGGTACGCGGCGGCCGGATCACCCTCGACGGCACCGACATCGCCGCGATGTCGCGCGAGGAACTGCGCGCGCACATCGGCATGGTCCTCCAGGACACCTGGCTCTTCGGCGGCACGATCGCAGAGAACATCGCTTACGGCGCCCCCGCGGGCACCCCGATGGACAAGATCGTGGCCGCCGCCCGCGCCACCCACGTCGACCGCTTCGTACGCACCCTGCCGGACGGCTACGACACGGTCCTCGACGACGAGGGCAGCAATGTCTCCGTCGGCGAGAAGCAGCTGATCACCATCGCCCGCGCCTTCCTCGCCGAACCCGCGATCCTCGTCCTCGACGAGGCCACCAGCTCGGTCGACACCCGTACCGAAGTCCTCATCCAGCACGCCATGGCCCAACTCCGCACCGGCCGCACCAGCTTCGTCATCGCCCACCGCCTCTCCACGATCCGCGATGCGGATGTCATCCTCGTCATGGAGAACGGGGCGATCGTTGAACAGGGGCCGCACGATGCCCTGTTGGCCGCGAACGGCGCGTATGCGCGCCTGTATGCGGCGCAGTTCGCGGAGGCGATTACGGGCTGATCCCGCGTTTTCGGCTTTCCCGCCGTGGGGGTTGCTCGTCGTTTTTCGCCCCGCTGCGCGGGTGCGCCCGCCGTTCCGCTGCGCTTTGCCTTCGCCCCGTTTTTGGCTTTCCCGCCGTTCCGCTGCGCTTTGCCTCGGGCCGTTTTCGGCTTTCCCGCCGTGGGGGTTGCTCGCCGTTTGTCGCCCGCTGCGCGGGGCGGGTCCGCTGCGCGGGGCTGTGGGTGCGGTGACGGGCCTGCGCGGGTGGGGTGCCGGACTGCTTCGCTTTACGTCCGGCACCCCACCCGCTCCGGCCCGTCCCCTCCCGTGGGGGGTGGGTTGAAGGCCGGTGGGGGTGGACGTGGCTGGTCCGGTGCGCCTGGTGATCACGAGAAACATGGGTTATCCGGGAACGACCAGTAGGGGGTTGCAAGGCGACGACCGTGGCCAGCCCCCACCCACCGTCACTTACTCCCCCACGGGAGGGGACGGGCCGGAGGGGCCGGTGTGTGGGACGTAAAGCGAAGCAGTCCCACACACCGGCCCCGGAGGCCCGTCCCCGCACCCACAGCCCCGCGCAGCGGACCCGGCCCGCCGCAGGCGCCAACGGCGGGCGCACCGCGCAGCGGGCGAAAAACGGCGAGCAACCCCCACGGCGGGAAAGACAAAAACGTGGGAGGCCAGTCCACATCGTGGGACGGTGCCCAGAAGAATTGTGCGGCCCCTCGCCGCGTCGGCGAGGCCCCGTGCGGGCCGGTCCGCTGCGCCCCGGCCGAGAAGGCCGGATCCCCTTCAGATGGGGGCCGACCGGGGGGTGCGGGAGCCCGGGAAACCAGCGCCGACGGCGGTCAACACGGAGGCCCGCCGACCACCCGAAGTGACCGGAGAAACACAAAAAGCTGCAAACTCCGCCTCCGGTCGGGAGGCCATGTGAGCTATTCTGCTGGGCAAGAAGGATCCGGGCAGCGTTGCCCCCGGGTCCTTTTGTGCTTTCAGCCACCCCCGTCGCGTGGCTGAGGGAACCGTACGAAGCAGTGCCGCAGACTCCCCCGGCCGAGGCCGGGAGCCCCGTCGCAGGGACCGAGGAGGAACCAGACGTCATGGGCGAGCGAAGCAGGCAGGACCGCACGCAGAGGATGGAACACCCCGAGATGCGGGTAGGTGGTCGGAAGTGAGTTCACTTCTGCTGCTGACCAACGCACTCCAGCCGTCGACGGAGGTGCTTCCCGCGCTCGGCCTGTTGCTGCACAGCGTCCGGGTGGCTCCCGCCGAGGGCCCGGCTCTCATCGACACGCCAGGCGCCGACGTCATACTGATCGACGGCCGCCGTGACCTCCCGCACGTACGGTCGCTGTGCCAGCTGCTGCGGTCCACGGGGCCCGGCTGCCCGCTGGTCCTGGTCGTGACGGAGGGCGGACTCGCCGCCGTCAGCGCGGACTGGGGGATCGACGACGTACTGCTGGACACCGCGGGCCCCGCCGAGGTCGAGGCGCGGCTGCGGCTGGCGATGGGCCGCCAGCAGATCACCACGGACGACAGCCCGATGGAGATCCGTAACGGCGATCTCTCGGTGGACGAGGCGACCTACAGCGCGAAGCTGAAGGGGCGGGTCCTGGACCTGACCTTCAAGGAGTTCGAGCTGCTGAAGTACCTGGCGCAGCACCCGGGCCGGGTGTTCACCCGGGCCCAGCTCCTGCAGGAGGTGTGGGGCTACGACTACTTCGGCGGTACGCGGACGGTGGACGTCCATGTCCGCCGGCTGCGCGCCAAGCTCGGCCCCGAGCACGAATCGCTCATCGGCACGGTCCGTAACGTCGGCTACCGCTTCGTGACGCCGGAGAAGGCGGAGCGGGCGGCGGAGGCCAAGGCCAAGGAGGCCAAGGCCAAGGACGACGCGGCGAAGGCGGCGAAGCCCGCCCCGGACGCGGCGCCGGCCGAGCGCCGCGCGCCGGAGAGCGGTGACGGCTCCGGTAAGGCGGTGGCCGCCGGCGCGGACCCGCACGGCGTACGGGCCGGGCGCAGGTAGCGGAGTGGTGCGGCAGGCCCGTGAACCCGCGGAGAACTGCCGCACACGCCCTTGCACCACCCGCGTAGACTGCCGCGCGTGGCCAAGGTGACGCGGGATGATGTGGCAAGACTGGCGGGTACCTCGACCGCCGTTGTCAGTTACGTCATCAACAACGGACCACGGCCGGTCGCTCCGGCCACGCGCGAGCGGGTGCTCGCCGCCATCCAGGAGCTCGGCTACCGGCCGGACCGTGTCGCGCAGGCGATGGCGTCCCGCCGTACCGACCTCATAGGCCTGATCGTGCCGGACACCCGGCAGCCGTTCTTCGCGGAGATGGCGCACGCCGTCGAACAGGCCGCCGCCGAGCGCGGAAAGATGGTTCTGGTCGGCAACGCCAACTATCTCGACGAGCGCGAGGTGCACTATCTGCGTGCCTTCCTCGGGATGCGGGTGTCCGGGCTGATCCTGATCAGCCAGGGGCCCAGTGAGCACGCCGCCGCCGAGATCGACGCCTGGGACGCCCGGGTGGTGCTGCTGCACCGCAGGCCGGACGCCATCGACGACGTCGCGGTGATGACCGACGACGTCTGGGGCGCGCAGCTGGCGACCCGGCATCTGCTGGAGCACGGCCATCCCTATGTCGCCTTCCTCGGCGGCACGGAGGAGACCCCGAAGTCCGGCGACCCGGTCACCGACCACGTCGAGGGCTGGCGGCGGGCCATGCTGGAGTCCGGGAAGTCCACGGACGGCCGCTACTTCCAGGCGCCGTACAACCGCTACGACGCCTACCAGGTCGCTCTGAAGCTGCTGGCGGGCCCGGACCGGCCGCCGGCCATCATGTGCGCGACGGACGACCAGGCGATCGGGGTGCTGCGGGCCGCCCGCGAGCTGCGGATCGATGTGCCCGGCGAGCTGGCGGTCGCGGGCTTCGACGATGTGAAGGAAGCCGGGCTGACCGATCCGCCGCTGACCACGGTCGCCTCGGACCGCCAGGCGATGGCGCGCGCGGCGGTGGATCTGGTGCTCGACGACGGGCTGCGGATCGTCGGTTCCCGGCGGGAGCGGCTGCGGCAGTTTCCGTCGCGGCTGGTGGTCCGGCGGTCCTGTGGGTGTGGCGGCTGACGGAGGCTTTCCCCGTCCGCCGACCGGACTGTCTTTATACCGGGCATATACGGTTCTGTCGGGTCTCTCAGGGCGTTCTCACGCTGCTCTCATGGACCGGCGGAAGAGTTGTCCACATGACCGAGAGCTACCGCCGCAGCGGCGATGAGATGCCCCCGGACGGGCCGTTCGGGTACGGCGACCACTACGGCCGGCAGCACGGCCATGCAGCGGGTCCCTGCGCCCCTGGCGCGGGGGAGCAGACGTTCCCCCCGCCGCCCGGGTACGCACCCGGGTCACGGCGCCGGGCCCGCCGGCCGGTCGCGCTGATCGCGGCGGTGGCACTCGTCTCCGGTCTCATCGGGGGCGGCAGCGCGGCACTGATCGCCGGGGCCACCACCCAGACCGTACAGAGCGGCCCCTCCACTCCGCTCGTCAACGCGGGCAAGGCCGGCGGCAGCGGCGTCTCGGGGGTGGCCAAGGCGGTCAGCCCGGCGATCGTGGAGATCAAGGCGCGGACCGGCAGCGGTGAGTCCACCGGCTCCGGTGTCGTCGTCACCAGCGGCGGGGAGATCGTCACCAATAACCATGTGGTGGCGGGGGCGCGCAAGGTCGCGGTCACCTTCAGTGACGGCAGCCGGAAGACGGCCGAGGTCGTCGGCACCGACCCCGGCAAGGACCTGGCGCTGGTCAAGGTGCGCGGCGCCAAGGGGCTGACCGCGGCGTCGCTCGGCGACTCCGACAAGATCACGGTTGGCGACCAGGTGGTGGCGATCGGCTCGCCGGAGGGCCTGACCGGGTCCGTGACCAGCGGAATCGTCTCCGCCCTCAACCGGGATGTCACCGTCCCCAAGGAGGAGGGTCAGGGGCAGGACCAGGGGCAGGGCGGGCCGGACGACGGTGGTGGCTGGCCGTTCGAGTTCGGCGGAAACCACTACAACGGCGACACCGGCTCCTCGAAGACCTCGTACAAGGCGATACAGACCGACGCCTCGCTCAACCCGGGCAACTCCGGTGGCGCCCTGATCAATATGCAGGGGCAGATCATCGGCATCAACTCGGCGATGTACTCGCCGAGTTCGGCGAACAGCAGCACGGCCGGCAGCATCGGCCTCGGCTTCGCCATCCCGATCAACACCGTCAAGGAGGACCTGGACGCACTGCGTGACGGCGGCGGTGGCAGCAACAGCGGCGTCTGACCACGCCCTTTCCCTTCCCCCAGCGGTCGCCGGGACGTACCCCGGCGACCGCCGGCGCGTGCCATCGGCGCGCCCCGGTCCCGCCCCGGCCCTGTGCGGGGCTCCCCGGATGCCGTCCGCGGCGCCCCTCTCGCGTCTCCCCCTGTCAGACGGCCCGCGCCGTGCAAGGCTGAGCACCAGCCGTTCCGTTTCCCACCCGAGGTAGTCACGCATGAGCCCCGCCGAGCACGGTGATCATCCCGCCCGCATCCTGATCGTCGACGACGAGCCCGCGGTCAGGGAGGCCCTGCAGCGCTCACTGGTCTTCGAGGGGTACGTCACCGAGCAGGCCGTGGACGGCCTGGACGCGGTCGAGAAGGTCGCGGCGTTTGACCCCGAGCTGATCGTGCTGGACGTCCTGATGCCCCGGATGGACGGGCTGACCGCCGCCCGCAGGCTGCGGGCGAACGGGGTGCGGGTGCCGATCCTGATGCTGACCGCCCGTGACACCGTCGGCGACCGGGTCACGGGGCTGGACGCCGGCGCCGACGACTACCTCGTCAAGCCCTTCGAGCTGGACGAGCTGCTGGCCCGGATCCGCGCGCTGCTGCGCCGCATCTCGTACGCGGCACAGGCCGGTGCTCCGCCCGAGGAGGGCGAGACGCTGAGCCTGGGCGATCTGCGGATGGACCTGGCGACCCGCGAGGTGACCCGGGGCAGCCGGCAGGTCGAGCTGACCCGTACCGAATTCACCCTGCTGGAGATGTTCCTCGCGCATCCACGGCAGGTCCTCACCCGTGAGCAGATCCTGAAGGCCGTATGGGGCTTCGACTTCGAGCCCACCTCCAACTCCCTCGATGTGTACGTGATGTATCTGCGCCGCAAGACGGAAGCGGGCGGCGAGCCGCGGCTGGTGCACACCGTGCGGGGGGTCGGCTACGTCCTGCGGGCGGACGGCGGCGCGGAATGACCGGACCGGCCCCCGCGCACGGCGCACCCGGCACGGGCTTTGCGCACAGCCGGCTCGGCGCCCGGATCGCGCGGCTGCCGCTGCGCTCGCGGCTGACCCTGCTCACCGCGGTGGCGGTGGCGGTGGCGGTGGCGGTCTCCGCCCTGGCCTGCTGGCTGCTCACCCGGGCCCAGCTGCGCGACGAGGTGGACAACTCGCTGCAGAACGTCGGCATCGCCGCGGGATATCTGCAGGAGACCTACACCGAGTGCCGGCCCACCGACCCGACCGAGAGCAAGAACGCTCCGCCCTCGTACTTCAACGTCCAGATCGTCCAGGTCGACGGCTCACGCTGCATCGGACCCAACTCCCAGCCCGTGCAGGTGCAGCGCTCGGACGTCGCCGTGGCGCAGGGCGTGCAGCGCGACACCCTGCACGACGCGGTCACCCCCGACGGCACGGACGTCCGGGTGCTGACCAAGCACATCGGCGTCCAGGGGGTGCAGTTCGCGGTGTCCATCTCCCGTCCGCTGACCGAGGTCGACGGCGCGCTGAACCGCCTGGCGCTGCTGCTGACGGCCGTCGCGGGGCTGGGCGTGATCGGCGCGGGCACGGCCGGACTGGTCATCGCGCGCTCCGGCCTCAAACCGGTGGACCGGCTGACCGGCGCCGTCGAACATGTCGCCCGCACCCAGGACCTGACCATCCGCATCCCGGTCGACGGCGAGGACGAGATCGCCCGGCTCTCCCGCTCCTTCAACGCCATGACCGCCGCGCTGGCCGCCTCCCGCGATCTCCAGCAGCAGCTGATCGCGGACGCGGGCCATGAGCTGCGTACGCCGCTGACCTCGCTGCGTACCAATATCGACCTGCTGGTGCGCAGCGAGCAGGCCGGCCGGCCGATCCCGGCGGCCGACAAGGCGGCGCTGCTGGCCTCGGTGAAGGCGCAGATGGGGGAGTTGGCGGCGCTGATCGGCGATCTGCAGGAGCTGTCGCGGCCCCCGGCGCCGGGGCAGAGCGCCATCGAGGTCGTGGCGCTGCACGAGATCGTCGGCTCCGGTCTGCAGCGGGCCCGGCTGCGCGGCCCGTCCCTGACCATCGCGGCGGACCTCGCCCCCTGGTACGTACGGGCCGAGCCGGCCGCGCTGGAGCGGGCGGTGGTGAACCTGCTGGACAACGCGGTGAAGTTCAGCCCGCCCGGCGGCACCGTCGAGGTCCGGCTGGCGGGTGGCGAGCTGACCGTGCGCGATCACGGGCCGGGCATTCCGCAGGACGAACTGCCCCATGTCTTCGAGCGGTTCTGGCGCTCGCCGTCCGCCCGCAGCCTGCCGGGCAGCGGCCTGGGGCTGTCGATCGTGGCGCGTACGGCGGAACAGGCGGGCGGCGCCGTACGGCTGCGGTCAGCGGACCTCGGCGGCACGGAGGCGGTACTGACGCTGCCGGGCGCCGCGACGCCGCCGCCGGGGATACCGGAGCCGGGGATGCCGGAGCCGCCGAGGCCCCAGGGTCCGCCGCCGGAGGCGCAGTAGGGGCCGAGTCCCGGGAACGGATCGGAGCGAGGGCGGCGCCCCGGGAACGGAACGCCGCAGGGGCGGCGTCCCCCAAGACGCCGCCCCTGCCTCCCGCCCCTGTCGGGGCGACGAGCCCTTACTTCCCGTCTTGTCTACTTCTTCTCCGCCGGCTTCTTCGCCGCGTCCCCGAACGGCAGGTTCGACCCCGAAAGGTCGGCGCGGATGCCGTCCCGTTCCACGGAGATATGCCGCAGCCGGACGTTCCCGGGCGTCTTGGGGAGCTGGAAGGACAGCGACAGCCGGTCCGCGAGCTGCGGCTTGGTGAGCCCGGTCAGCGTGCCGAGGATCTTCGGGTCGATGCCCACCTTCTGCAGCAGCCAGGGGTGGTCCGCGACCACATCGACGAGGTTGACCTTCATCAGGTTCTGGACGAAGCGCGGCGACCCGGTCAGCTCGTGCAGCTTCTCCTCGTTCTGCAGCGCTTCCTGGATGTAGGGCTTGGGAATGCCGATCCGGTCGACGATCGCCGGGATGCTCAGCATCGCCTTGACCTTGGCGGCCTGCCGGCTGAGCTCGGCGGCGGTCTTGCGGGTCAGCCGCAGGCCCTCTTCCTTGCCGGTGCCGGGGCGGTAGACGGCGATGTCACCGATGTCCAGGCGCATCCGGCTGATGTCGGTGGAGATGCCGCGGTCGCCGGCCCGCTGAATGCGCGCCTCGGCCCGTACCCGCAAATCATGGCCGGCGATCGGCAGTTGACCGACCGCGCGCACGGAATTCGGGCCCATTTCGCTGAATTTCACCTGCGAGGCGCCCAGTTCGCGGTTCATGTCGTCGAAGGCCAGCAGCACGCTGCCGTGCATTTTCCCGATCGTGGCGCCCTTGATGGAGCTGGGCAGATCACCGTCGAGACGTACGTCGTTGGCGGTGGCCTCGAATTTCGCCAGCGAAACCCGGTCGGCGGCCAGGTCGGGAATGGTGACCTTCACCTGGTCGACGTGCTTGCCCAAGACCTGGGTGAGGAACGGGAATCCCTCGATATCGACCTCGGGAGTGGCGTTCAGATGCAGGGCATCCTTCACCTTTTTTGCGGCGGCATTCTGTGCGTACAGCACCGCGAACCGGTCGAAGAGTCCGAGGAAGGAGACGCCGACGAGTGCGGTGACCAGCAGCTTCAGGGCGAATGGAATGGCGGCGAACCGGCTGAGGCCGCGCTTCTTGCGGCGGTGGTTCGGCGGCTTCCAGGCCTCGCCGTCCGTCTCGTCGTCCGAGCGCAGGCCGAGGCCCAGCGGGTCGTCACTGTCGTCGCGTTCGTTGAGGTACGTGCGGCGGTGGGGAGCGTCGGCGGCGTCCAACGAGCCGGATCCCCACTCCGGTTCAGGCTCCGGCTCTGGGTCGGCGAGGGCCGCCAGATCCGCGTACGGGTTGACCATGTCGAGCTTTCTGGTGTCGCCCGTGGGGCCGTCCGGGTCGCCCGTCGTGGCGGTGTCGGACTGCGGCCTGCTGACGGGCGTGGGCGAAGGTGAAGATATGCGTGTGGGGGATCGCATTCGTACATCTGACCACGGGCGGGACCCTTGGATGCAAGTTGTACCGGCAGTAAGTCGGATACGCGAGGTTTGTCCCGCCGGTCTTGATAAAAATTTGCCGCGCTTGTGGGGTGACCTGAATGACCGTCACGCCTCTTGGTGGCCAAGCCGACAGCGTGCGTCTTGCCGGGATCCGTCCGGTCCATTCGGCCCCACGAACCGAAGAGCGCAGTCATCCCATGACGTCGCGGGAAGACCGTTCCATGATCGTCATTAATCGGGCAACCGGCAAGAGGGGCCGCGACGGCGATGCGCCGGGATTCCGGCTGCGGGGACTTGAAGCTGACGCAGCGGCAGCTCCTACCGTCCTGACCAGGGCCGGAAACACCGGCCCGGTGAAGCACTCGTGAGGGGAGGCGGCGATGGCCTGGCCGACTGCGGAGGTCGCCCGGATGTCGGGCGTGACGGCCCGGACGCTGCGGCACTACGACGAGATCGGTCTGCTGCCGCCCGCCTGGATCGGTACCAACGGCCACCGCTACTACGAGGAAGGCGAGTTGCTGCGATTGCAGCAGATCCTCGTCCTGCGGGCGCTGGGACTGGGGCTGCCCGCGATCGGCGAGGTTCTGTCCTCGCAGGTCGACGAGGTGGAGGCGCTGCGGGGCCACCACCGTCGCCTGCTCGCCGAGCGCGACCGGCTCGACGCCCTGGCCGGCACCGTCGCCCGCACGATCACCGAACTGGAGCATTCCAGGAGGGACGGCAAACCCATGACCATCAACCGACCGGAGAACCTCTTCGAGGGGATCCAGCCCGCCCAGTACCAGGCGACCCTGCACGGCTTCCCGGAGCTGGCCGAGGCGATCGACCGGCACACCGCGACGATGAGCGAGGCCCAGGTCGAGGCCGGACGCCGTGAGCGCACGGCCCAGATGATCCGGCTGGCCGAGCTGATGGCCGCGGGCACCCCGGCGGACGCCGAATCCGTGCAGGCCGAGATCGACGCCCAGTACCGGGCGCTCTCCGAGCTCCTCGCCGTATCCGCCGAGGAGTACCGCGCGCTCGGGCGTGCCTGCGTGGAGAACGAGCCGTGGCGCGCGGCCTACGAGTCGATCGCGCCGGGCCTGGCCGCCTACCAGCGGGACGCCATCCTGGCGTACGCCACGACCCGGCTGAGCTGAGAAAACCGGGCCGCCGCCACGGGAACGGCCGGTGGCGGCGGCCCTGTGGCGGCGGCCCTGCGAGGTGCGCCGGCCGGCTGCCGCGGTCTACTTCACGACCGTGATCCGGTCCGCCTTCGGCGGGGTGAGGGGGCTGTCGGCCGAGGAGTGGGCGGTCAGGTAGCCGGTGAAGGCGTCCAGGTCGGAGGGGCCGACGTACTTGTTCTTGCCGTCCTTGAAGGCGGCGAAGCCGTCACCGCCGCCGGCCAGGAATTCGTTCATCGCGACGCGGTAGGTCTTGGCGGGGTCGAGGGCGGTGCCGTCGAGCTTCACCGAGTCCTTGACGATGCGGGCGGCGCCCGACTTGGTCATGTCGAGGGTGTAGGTGAGGCCCCTGGAGATCTGGAGGATCTTCGGGGAGGCCTCGTTGGGGCCGCTGACCTGCTGCTGGAGTGCGGTGAGGAGCTGGGCGCCGGTGAGGTCGACGACGTTCATCATGTTGGTGAAGGGCTGGACGGTGAACGCCTCCCCGTAGGTGACCACCCCGTCGCCCTCCGCGCCGGACGCCTTGAAGGCGAGGTCGGAGCGCACCCCGCCGGGGTTCATCAGGGCGAGCTGGGCGCCGCCCTTGTCGCCCGCCTTGGTGGCCTCCAGCTGGGCGTCGGCGATGACATCGCCGAGCGGTGACTCGGGGGCGGCGGCGCCGCGGCCCGCGATATCGGCGGAGATGTGGCCGACGGGGCGGGCCGCGACCGGTGCGGCCAGCTTGTTCCAGCGGGTGATCAGCGACGTCATGTCCGCGGCCTTGGGCTGGGTGCGGTCGACGACGTGGTTGACCGCGCCGGGCGCCTTGACGCTGGTCCGCACGATGTCACGGGTGCGGCGGTCGTAAGTCAGCGTGGTGTCGGTGTAGAGCTTGCCGTAGGACGCGGCGGAGGTGACGGTGCGCGGCCGGCCGGACGGGTCCGGGATGGTGCAGGCGTAGGCCTGGTGGGTGTGGCCGGTGACCAGCGCGTCGACGGCCGGGGTGACGTGCTTGGCGATGTCGGTGATCGGACCGGAGATGCCGTCGCCGGGACCCGGGCTGTCGCAGTGGTAGTTGTACGAGGTGGAGACGGGCAGGCCGCCCTCGTGGATGAGGGCGACGATCGACTTCACGCCCTGCTTGTTCAGCACCTTGGCGTACTTGTTGATCGTCTCGACCTCGTCGTGGAACTTCAGGCCCTTGACGCCGTTGGCGCTGACGATGTTGGGGGTGCCCTCCAGCGTCACCCCGATGAAGCCGATCCTGACGCCCTTGTGCTTCCAGACGGTGTACGGCTTCAGCAGTGGTGTGCCGGTCTTCTCGTCCGTGACATTGGCGGCGAGGTACGGGAAGTCCGCGCCCCGGAACGTCTTGCCCTTCTCGTAGCAGCCGTCCTTGGGGTGGCAGCCGCCCTTCTGGAGGCGGGTCAACTCGGCCCGGCCCTCGTCGAATTCGTGGTTGCCGACCGAGGTGACGTCGAGGCCCAGCCCGTTCATCGCCTCGATGGTCGGCTCGTCGTGGAACAGCCCGGACAGCAGCGGGCTGGCCCCGACCAGGTCGCCGGCCGCGGCGGTGACCGAGTAGGGGTGGCCCTTACGGGCCGTCCGCAGGGACTGCGCCAGGTACTCCGCGCCGCCCGCCGGGATGCTCTTCTTGGTGCCGTCCGGCTGGGCCTCCTCGACCGTGCCGGAGGAGCCCTGCGGCGGTTCGAGATTGCCGTGGAAATCGTTGAAGGAGAGCAGCTGCACATCGACGGTGCGGCCGGCGCGGGCGGCGTGCCCGGCGTGTCCGGTGTCGGCCCCGGCCGGCAGGGCGGTGGCGGTGAGCCCGGCGGCGGCCAGTACGGCGGCGCCGATCGTCAATCTTCGCAGGGCGCGGCCCCGTTGCGGTGTCGCTGGCATGTGTTCCCCTCCTGGATGGTCCTGAGCGGACGGCAGCTTATTGTCGACGCGCGTAGTGCGACAGGGGTTGCCGGGTGACGAGCTGGTTGCGGGGCGGGTGACGAGCCGGTGCCGGGGAGGACGGGGGGAAAGCGGGGGAACGTTGGGGGGTGCTGCTCCGGGAACCCAGGTGGTGCCCGTACGGGGCCGGGGGGTGGTACCCCTCCGGGAACGCGGGTGGTGCCCCTCCGTGAACCCGACTGGGTCGTACGCTTCACACATGACTGACGCTGCACAGGAGATGGGCCGGGCCGGCCGCCGGATCCAGGTGGTCGACGAGCTCGCGCCGGAAGAGGCCACGGCCGTCGCCGAGCTGATCGAGCGGGCGGCCCGTACGGACGGGCAGCCCGCCGTGTCCGAGCAGGGGCGGCTGCAGCTGCGCGGGGGCGCGCGCCCCGGCGTACGCCATGTGCTGCTGTACCTGCGTGGCGACGAGGCCGAGGAGCTGGTCGCGTACGGGCAGCTGGAGGACACCGATCCGGTGGAGGCACCGGCCGCCGAGCTGGTGGTGCACCCGGGCCACCGCGGCCGCGGGCACGGCCGGGCGCTCGGCAGCGAGCTGCTGGAGCAGTCCGGGCGCCGGCTGCGGGTCTGGGCCCACGGCGGGCATCCGGCCGCCCGGCATCTCGCCCAGACCCTGGGGCTGACGATGTTCCGGGAGCTGCGCCAGATGCGGCGCTCGCTGACGGACCTGGAGCTGCCGGAGCCGGTGCTCCCCGAGGGGGTGTCCCTGCGGACCTTCCAGCCGGGCACCGATGACGAGGCCTGGCTGGAGGTGAACGCGGAGGCCTTTGCGCACCACCCGGAGCAGGGCTCGCTGATCCAGCGCGATCTGGACGACCGCAAGGGCGAGGCGTGGTTCGACCCCAAGGGCTTCTTCCTGGCGGAGAAGGACGGCCGGCTGGTCGGCTTCCACTGGACCAAGGTGCACGCCGACGAGGGCCTGGGTGAGGTCTATGTGCTCGGGGTGCGGCCGGGCGCCCAGGGCGGCGGCCTGGGCAAGGCGCTGACCTCCGTGGGGCTGCGGCATCTGGCCGGCCAGGGCCTGCCGACGGCGATGCTGTACGTGGACGCGGACAACGCGGCGGCGGTGAGCGTGTACGAGCGGATGGGGTTCGCCACGCACGAGACGGACCTGATGTACCGCTCGGAGACGTGAGACGGGCCGGAGAGGCGGGACCGCCCGGAGACGTGAGTCCGGGCGGAGAGGTGAGACCGGGCGGCGGCTGAGCGAGTGGCGTACGCGCGCGCGCGGCGTACGGCCGCTCACCCGCACGAACCTGCAGCGGGGCGGGCCCACCGGGGTCCGCCCGGCTGTGTCATTGCTGCCGCGCGCGCTCTTCCTGCTGCGCGCGCTCTTCCTGCTGCGCCCGCCACTCGCGCGCCAGCATCGCGTAGACGACCTCGTCGGACCATTCCCCGTCGAGGAATTCGTTCTCCCGCAGATGGCCTTCCCGGCGCATGCCCAGCCGTTCCAGCACCCGGGCCGAGGCGGTGTTGCGCCCGTCCAACTCGGCCTGGATGCGGTGCAGGTGCAGTCCCTCGAAGCCCAGCTTCAGCAGCGCCCGGCTCGCCTCGGTGGCGTAGCCGTGGCCGGTGTGGTCCGGGTGGAAGACGTAGCCGATGCCGCCCTGGCGGTGGGTGCGGCTCTTCCAGACGAAGGTGACGTCGCCGGCCAGGGTGCCGCTCTCGCGGACGACGACGGCGAGCTGGAGGACGTCGCCGGACTCGCGCAGCGCGGTGCGGGTGGTCTTGGCGGTGACGGAGGCCCGGGACCCGGCCTCGTCGAGGGGGCCCCAGTAGAGGTAGCGGCAGACCTCGGGGCGGCGCTGGTAGGCGTGGATCGCGGCGAAATCGTCGTGGATGACCGGGCGCAGATCCAGGCGTTCGGTGCGTATCGGGTAGTCGGGGGTGTACGGCAGCGGCGGCGTCACGGGCGTGGGAAGCGGGGGCACGCCGGCAGCGTAGGCAGCGGAGGTTGACAGGCGCAGCCCATTTCCCCCACCCTTTCACTACTTAATTAGTGGAATGGCTCAGGGGGACGAGTGATGCGGCCAGTGGGTACGGATGAGGTGGCCGGCCGGGCCTCGGGGCGCACCGCCGTCGAGGCGATCGGCCTCGGCAGGCGCCACCGCCGCCGCTGGGCCCTGCGCGAGGGCACCTTCCGGCTGCCGGCCGGCCGTATCTGCGCACTGGTCGGACCCAGCGGCGCCGGAAAGAGCACCCTGCTCGCGCTCGTCTCCGGGCTGACCCGCCCCAGCGAGGGGACCGTACGGATCGGTGGCGAGGACCCGGCCGGCGCCGCGGTCCGCGCCCGGACCGCCCATGTCACCCAGGGCAAGCCGCTCTATCCGCGGCTGACGGTCGCCGAGACGCTGCGGATGGGCCGCGCGCTCAACCCCGGCCGCTGGAACGGGGCGTGCGCCGAACGGATCGTCCGGGAGGGCCGGCTGCCCCTCGACGCCCGGGCCGGCACCCTCTCCGGCGGGCAGCGCACCCGCCTCGGGCTCGCCCTGGCCTTCGCCCGGAGCCCCGAACTCCTCCTCCTCGACGAGCCGTTGGCCGGGCTCGACCCGATCGCCCGGCACCGGTTCACCGCACTGCTGCTGGCCCAGGCCGCCGAGCACGGCACCACCGTCGTGCTGTCGTCGGACCTGCTCGCCGAGCTCGACGGGGTCTGCGACTATCTGCTGCTCCTGGGCGGCGGCCGGGTGCGGCTCGCGGGCGAGGTCGATGACGTCATCGGGGCGCACGCCCTCCTGAGGGGGGCGCACCGGGCCGGCGCGCTGCCGCCCGCGATCGCCGCGCACACGGTCGTCGAGACCCAGACGTCAGGGCGTCACTTCACCACCGTCGTACGGCGGAAGGGCCCGGTCGACGCCGGGCCCTGGGAGACCGCGGAACCGTCCCTGGAGGAACTTCTGCTGGCCTACTTGCGCGCGCCCGACGCGCCCGCCGCGCCCGCGCTGATCGAGCCGGGCGCGGAGCCGGCCCCGGCGCGGCGGCGGCGCCGGCCCGGCAGCAATCCGGGCATCCCCGGGATGCCGCGCAACGGACCGCCCCGCCCGGCAGGCCGTACGGGCGGACGGAGCGAATGGAGCGGATGGAACAGCCCGGCGGGCGGCGCGGCCGGGACACGGCACGACCTGCCGGGCGGCGCGGCGGGCACACGGCACGACCACCACAGCGGCAAGGGAGCGGCAGCATGACCACCACGGCACACCCCGGCACGAACGGGCGCGGCACAGCGGGCGATCCGGGCGGGACCCGGGAGGCGGGCCTGGCACCGCTGGGCGGCCTCGCCTGGCTGGTGTGGCGCCAGCACCGGCTGGTGTTCGGCGTGCTGCTGGCCGCGGCGGCCGGCGGCGCGGTCTGGTGCGCGGTGCTGCGCGGCCAGATGGCCGGATTCATCGACGCCCACCACATCGCCGGCTGCTCGCAGATCTCCCTCGATCCGCGCTGCGCCCACACCCAGGAGGCGGTCACCACCTTCCGCGACACCTACGGGCCGTCCCTGCGGCTCGTCGAGATGGGCCTGGTGCTGCTGCCCGTCCTGGTCGGGCTGTTCCTCGGCGCCCCGCTGATCGCCCGCGAGCTGGAGGCCGGTACCCACAAGCTCGTCCTGACCCAGTCGGTCGGCCCGCTGCGCTGGCTGGCGGCGAAGACCGGCCTGCCCGCGCTGGTCGTCCTGACCGCCGCCACGGGGCTCTCGCTGGCCTACAGCTGGCTCTGGCAGGTCGCCGGCGACGAGGTCTCCGGCTTCTACTGGTACTCGACCCTCGGCTTCCACGCGCTCGGCCCGGTGCCGGTCGCCTACTCCCTGCTGGCCCTGGCGGTCGGCGCACTGGCCGGGCTGCTGCTGCGCCGTACGGTGCTGTCGATGGGCGTCACGCTCGGCGCCGTGGTGGCGCTGCAGGTGGTGCTGGCCCAGCTCAGGCCCTACCTGCTGCCGGTCGAGACGGCCAAGTTCCCCGGCGGCCGCCCGGCCCAGCTGCCGGACGACGCCTGGCTCGTCGGCCAGGGCCACTACACCCGCTCCGGCGAGCGGCTGCCCGACGTGCCCTGCGAGCCGGCCCCCAGCTACCAGACCTGTCTGCGGCAGCACGACGTGGCCGGCCAGTACATGGACCACCACCCGGCGTCGCACCACTGGCCGCTGGCGTGGATCGAGGCCGGCGTCGTGCTGGCGGTGGCGGCGGTGCTGACGGTGATCGCCTTCCGGGTGATGCGGCGCCGGCACGGCTGAACCGGGCGCACGGGCCCACCGGCACACGGGCGCCTTTCGCGCGGCCCGCAACCCGGGCGGCACCATGCGTGTGACAAAGGCTGCCCCGGGGGAGGCACAGGGGGACGCGCCCCGGCGGCGGCCCCCGGGCCCGGTTTCCGGGGCACACCGCCGCAGGAGCCGCCCGGCCGGGGTTCCTGGTCCCGGCCCGGCAACGGCCCCCGCCCGCCCCCGACGACGCACCACGCCCAACGCCGGGGAGTAGCACCCCGCTTGCCTGGCCGCCATATCCGCGTTACCGGTGATTCAACGTCGCTTGCGAGCATCGGTGAATGCAGCCCGCTGTGCCGACCGGCCCCCACCCGAGGCTCCATCTCGCGCCGCCGCCTCCGTCTGACGCGCCTGGAACCCCCCGGACGCGGAAGAATAGGTTCATGAACCAGCAGCCCAGCGCCCAGGCCCAGCCCGAGGTGCCCACCCCGCAGCCTCCGCGGGCCGCGGCGCCCTCGGCCCAGCCGTCCGTGGGCTCCATCGCCGCGCACCGCCCGCAGGCGGTCCGGGGCACGGTGCCCGGCCTGGAGCCCGACCTGGACGCCGATCCCGACGCCTACGAGGACGAGGGCGTGGTCGGCGCGGACGGTGAGGAGCTGCCCAGCGGCCGCTTCCTGGACCGGGAGCGCAGCTGGCTGGCCTTCAACGAGCGGGTGCTCGAACTGGCCGAGGACCCGGCCACCCCCCTCCTCGAACGGGCTAACTTCCTGGCGATTTTCGCCAGCAACCTCGACGAGTTCTTCATGGTCCGGGTGGCCGGACTCAAGCGGCGGATAGCCACCGGCGTCGCCACCCGCTCCGCGTCCGGTCTCCAGCCCCGCGAGGTGCTGGACCTGATCTGGACCCGCTCGCGCGAACTCATGGCCCGGCACGCCGCCTGCTTCCAGCAGGACATCGCCCCCGAACTCGCCGACCAGGGCATTCATCTGATCCGCTGGCCGGAGCTGACCGAGAAGGAACAGGCCCGGCTGTTCACCCTCTTCCGCCAGCAGATCTTCCCGGTGCTCACGCCCCTGGCGGTGGACCCGGCGCACCCCTTCCCGTACATCTCCGGCCTCTCGCTGAACCTGGCTGTCGTCGTACGCAACCCGGTCAGCGGCCACGACCACTTCGCCCGGGTCAAGGTGCCGCCGCTGCTCTCCCGCTTCCTGGAGGCCTCCCCGCAGCGTTACGTCCCCATCGAGGACGTCATCGCCGCGCACCTGGAGGAGCTGTTCCCGGGGATGGAGGTGCGGGCGCACCACATGTTCCGGGTGACCCGCAACGAAGACCTGGAGGTCGAGGAGGACGACGCGGAGAACCTTCTGCAGGCCCTGGAGAAGGAGCTGATGCGGCGCCGCTTCGGGCCGCCGGTCCGCCTGGAGGTCGAGGAGTCCATCGACCCGGCCGTGCTCGACCTGCTCGTCCAGGAGCTGAAGATCTCCGACGCCGAGGTCTATCCGCTGCCCGGCCCGCTGGACCTGACCGGCCTCTTCGGGATCGGCGCGCTGGACCGTCCCGAGCTCAAGTACCCCAAGTTCGTCGCCGGCACCCACCGTGACCTCGCCGAGGTGGAGTCGGCGTCCGCGCCGGACATCTTCGCCGCCCTGCGCGCCCGCGACGTCCTCCTCCACCACCCCTACGACTCCTTCTCCACCTCCGTGCAGGCGTTCCTGGAGCAGGCCGCCGCCGACCCGGACGTCCTCGCCATCAAGCAGACGCTCTACCGCACCTCCGGTGACTCGCCGATCGTGGACGCCCTGATAGACGCCGCGGAATCCGGCAAGCAGGTGCTCGTCCTCGTCGAGATCAAGGCCCGCTTCGACGAACAGGCCAACATCAAGTGGGCGCGCAAGCTGGAGGAGTCCGGCTGCCATGTCGTCTACGGGCTGGTCGGCCTCAAGACGCACTCCAAGCTCTCGCTCGTCGTCCGCCAGGAAGGCGAGATGCTGCGCCGCTACTCCCATGTGGGGACCGGCAACTACCACCCCAAGACGGCCCGGCTCTACGAGGACCTGGGCCTGCTGACCGCCGACCCGCAGGTCGGCGCCGACCTCTCCGACCTCTTCAACCGGCTCTCCGGCTACTCACGCCGCGAGACCTACCGCCGTCTCCTGGTCGCCCCCAAGTCCCTGCGGGACGGCCTGATACAGCGCATCAACAAGGAGATCGCGCACCAGCGGGCGGGCGGTCCCGCCTACGTCCGCATCAAGGTCAACTCGATGGTCGACGAGGCCGTCATCGACGCGCTCTACCGCGCCTCCCAGGCCGGCGTCCCGGTCGACATCTGGGTACGCGGCATCTGCGCGCTGCGCCCGGGGCTCACCGGCCTGAGCGAGAACATCCGGGTCCGCAGCGTCCTCGGCCGCTTCCTGGAACACTCCCGGGTGTTCATCTTCGGCAACGGCGGCGAACCCGAAGTCTGGCTGGGCAGCGCCGACATGATGCACCGCAATCTCGACCGCCGGATCGAGGCGCTGGTACGGGTGACCGACCCGGCGCACCGCGCCTCCCTCAACCGGATGCTGGAGACGGGGATGTCGGACACCACGTCCTCCTGGCACCTCGACCAGGACGGCGACTGGACCCGGCATGCGGCGGACGCCGACGGCGCGCCGCTGCGCAACATTCAGGAAATGCTCATCGACGCCCGGAGGCGCCGGCGTGGCCCAGCGACATGACCAGCCGACCGGAGGGCCCGCGGGTCTCCTCGGCACCGGATACGAGCCCGGCCCAGCGCCCGGAGCCCGTGCGGCAGTGGTGGACGGCCCGTACCCAGGAGCGGACGGCTCGTACCCAGGAGCCGACGGCACACCACGGGTGGATGATGACCCCGGCCGCGGCCGGGACGGCGCGGCGTACCGGCCGCTGATGACGGACGACCTCGCCGACATCGGCGCCGCCCTCGCCGGGCGTACGGCCGAGGAAGTCCTCGCCGGCTATCTGCACCAGCAGTCGGCGGAATTCCTGCGCAGCCTGCGCCTGCACCGGGAGAGCGGTTCGGACGCGGAGGGCGCCGGCGAGGCCGCCCGTCAGCTGCGCCGAGCCGCCCGCCGGATCAGCGCCACCCTGCACACCTTCCGCCCGCTGACCGAGGAGGTCTGGGCCGACCAGCTCACCGCCGAACTGGGCTGGCTGTCCGGCGCCCTGGCCCGCGAACAGGCCTGCGCCGCACGCCGCGAACGGCTGATGACCGCACTGCAACGCCTGACCGGCCGCACGGAACGCAACGACCGGGGCGACCGGAATGGCCGTGCCGACCGGAACGACAGGGGCGACGGGAATGGCCGCGCCGACCGGGATGACCGGGGCGACCGACAGCGCCGTCCGGACCGCGGCAAACGGGGAGACCGCACGACCACGGGCCCGGGTACGGGCGCCGCCACGGGCCCGGTCAGGGCCACCGCCACGGGTCCCGCCACCGGCCGCGGCGCCCTGCCCACCGCGTCGTCCGCGGCTTCCACCGCAGCTACAGCCACCGGTTCCGCCGCGACTTCCGCCACCGATCCGGATCCCGACGGCGCCCTGGCGGCGGGTGCGGCGCGGGCCGGAGCCCTGCTGGACCGCCAGCTCACCCTCGCCCGCACCCGCGCCCACACCGCCGCGCTGCAGGCCCTGGGCTCCTCCCGCTTCCACGCCGTCGCCGACTCCGTGGCGGTACTCGCCTCCGAGGCGCCGCTCGCCCGTACGACCGGCGAGCTGCCCGCCGCCGAGGCGCTGCCGCCACTCGCCGAGCAGGCCCACCGCCGGCTCGCGGAGGCGGCCGCCGCACTGCCGCTGTCCCGCGCCGGCTACCCGTACAACGCCGCCGCGCTCGCCGCCGACCAGCGCCAGGACGCGCCCTGGCACCAGGTCCGGCTGCTGGTGCGACTGAGCCGCTACGCCCGGGAGGTGCTGGCGCCGGAGTACGACGGCTTCCGGCTGGCGGAGGCCGGCCGGGCGCTGGAGTGGCACCGCGACGCCGCGGAGGCCGCCGCCGCTGCCGCCGCCGCGGCCCGCACCCCCCGGATCGCCCCGGCCACGGCATACGCCCTCGGAGTGCTGCACGCCGACCAGCGGCACGAAGTGGAGGCGGCCCGCTTCGCCTTCGGCCGCGTGTGGCTGCCCAGGACACCGGAACGGACGAGCTGAGAACGGACGGAAGCGCCGAGGACACGGGCCGGCTGACGGCCGGGCAGGGGAAGAGGAGCGATGATGTGACAGTGCCTCAGAAGCCCATTCGAGCAGCGGGATGCGTCCTCTGGCGCCGCGCGGCCTCCGAGGACGGGCTGGAGATCGCGCTCGTCCACCGCCCCAAGTACGACGACTGGTCCCACCCCAAAGGCAAGCTGAAGCGCGGCGAGGACCCGCTGGCCGGCGCGGTGCGCGAGGTGGCGGAGGAGACCGGCATGGAGTGCCGCCCCGGAGCCCCGCTGCCCACCTCCTGCTACCTCGTGGACGGCCGCCCCAAGCAGGTCCGCTACTGGGCGGCAGAAGCGGTCGCCGGAGCCTTCACCCCGAACAGCGAGGTCGACCGCATGGTCTGGCTCTCGCCCACCGACGCCCGCCTCCGCCTCACCCAGGAACGGGACCGTCCCCTGGTGGACGCCTTGCTCGCGGCGCTGCATCTGGCGTGATGCCTGAGCCGGAACCCTGGGGAAGCCGCGCGCACACACCGGTCCCGGCTGCCTCGGACCTCCGAGGCAGCCGGGATCAGTCAGCCCGCAAGGACACCGGCGGCGTGCTCCGGCTGACTACACCCCACCGGGCTTGGAGGCTATGCACCCGGCGTCCGTGGAGTCCGTGGTGCATTTCGCGAAGACGCTGTAAACACCGTCGATGCCCTCCACCGGCAGATTGACGGTCATGTGGTGCGTCCACGTCGCCCCGGTGTCGGTGGAGAATGTCCAGTCGCCGGTGGTCGTCTTGATCGCCAAGGCTCGCGCCAGCCACGCTGTCTGGCCGGGCGGAACATCGATGGTCTGGCTGGCGCCCGTTGTCTCAGTGCTGGTCTGAGTCTTGGTCCAGGTGTGCTGGTAGCCAATCTGGACGTCGGACTTCAGTGGGCTCAGATCGCCACTGTCGGTTTTGCCCGGTCCGAGCGTGAGGCTGACGCCGAGGGTGTTCGTGTCGGTGATGGTGTCCGCTGTGGCCTGCGACCAGTTCAAGGCGCAGCTCAGATTGCCGCCGCTGGGTCCGCTGGAGTTCTTGCAGACGGGGGAGGGGCCGCCCTGGTCACTCGATGTGGAAACGAGTTGGTAGTCCCCGAGGTGAGCGGGCTGGGAGTCATCGGTGATGGTGTACGAACTCTGCGTGATGACGCCGGATCCCTTGTTGCGCTGGGTCAGCGCGTACTGCGTCGCCAGGTCATCGACGGTCGGGCCGCTTGCACCGTCACCGGGGGCCGCAGTCGCGGTCCACTGCTCATTGGTGGCTCCTCCGCCGGCGCCCACTCCATCGGCGCAGCCAACGGAATTCATCTGGAGGGCGTCACCGCCGGCGAAGGGGACGGCGTACTGGTCCCAATGCGACGTGATGCATTGGTCGTTGTCGACGCGTCGGATCAGGTAGGTATGGGCCGGGGTGTTGCTGACCGGTTGGGCGTAGAACAGCTGTTTCTGGTCTGAGGCATCGCAGGTGGTGGTCATGGTGAGGTAGCCGTTGTCGTCGATTTCGACGCAGCCGCTCTTGCCGGGAATGTTGTTGGCGATCTGGAAGCTGCCGTCGTTGTTGGGGTTGGGCTTGAAGCTCCACTGATCGCTCGGCACCGTGCCCTTGTCCGTGGGCCGCAGGACGACGTCATTGCTGTCCGACGAGCCGTCGTTCAGGAGATCAACGCTGCCATTCGGGCTCGCGACTTTCCCCAGACCCCCGACCTCGTGCTGCACGGGGGTGAGGGTCATGCACCCGGTGCTGGAACTCTTGTCACACGAGGGGTCTTCTGCATGAGCCGGCGTGGTGGCCAGCAGTGACAGCGGCACGGTGAGCGCGACCGCAAGAAACGCAGACATTCTTCGCGTCACATTTCGCGGGACTTGTTCAGTGGGCATGAGCCACTTCCCCTTCTTCTTTTCTTCGTGGTTCCGGCACCGCGACCACCTGGCGCCGAGCCGGGTCGGGCGACCACGAGCGGTACCCGCGGCACGGCCTCCGGCCCGAAGCCGAAGGCCTTGGCCGGACACCGGTTCACCCCGTGCTCCCGGGCCGCCGTGGCGCCATCAAGGTAGGGGCGGGCAGCCGGAGGTACATCCACCATCTGGGGGAGATAGTTCACGATTCAAGTGCCGGATCGTATGCGTTCAGCGCAGCTCCCGGCCAGGTTCATTGCGCAGCACGGCCGCCTTTTCGGGCGTGGTGAAAACGAAGCGAAGTGGCGGTCGCCGTGGGAGCCCTTGAGGCGCAGGAACTCGGGCGGGAAGAAGGGGGTTTCACCAGGAGGCGGCTTCCTGCGCAGCTTTCCGCTTCTCCCTCGCCTGCTCCAGTTGGATCGCATACAGCTCCACCTGCCCCGGGCTCATGACGAGGACGGACGGCTCGGTCTCGCCGTCGCGGTGGTGGACGGTGACCGACAGAGCGGCCTGCTGGGCGCGGGGGTCGTAGGCGATATCGCGCTGATCGATGGTGACGTGTGAGATCACGGTGTATCTCCTCATCAGAGTGCGGTAGCCCCTCCGCCTTTTCGGGGACGGGCGTGAGGGGGGGCCGTCAATCAGCCGAAGCGCGATGCTCCGGACGGCCGATATTCACTCAACTCCCCTACGGCCCAAGGGGTAAGGGAGCAGAGTGGAGAGACGGTTGAACCGGTTGAAGGCTCGGAGGTAAACGAGATGGCGTCACGGTCAAGGACTCCGAACCTCGCCCTCGCGGGCCTCATGCGGGAAGGGGGCATCGGAAACGCGCAGCTGGCGCGGGCGGTGAACCGGGCTGCCGCGGAGAGGGGCGTGACGCTGCACTACGACAAGACGGCGGTGTCCCATTGGCTGAAGGGATCTGTGCCGAAGAAGGAGGCGCGCGGCGCGGTCGCCGAAGCGCTCTCCCGGCTCCTGAAGCGCCCCGTGGCGTGGGACGAGGCCGGTCTCGGTGACAGCACCGGGCCGGGCGAACCGCTGGGCGTGGTCGACGGGGTGATGGACCTGGGCCGGGCCGACATGGACCCCTCGCGGCGCGCGGTACTCGGCGCCGGCCTGTACTCGGCAGTGCTGGTCGTGCCGAGCTTCGAGGACGTTGCCGTTGCCGGGCGAACCGAAGCGACGTCCGCCGGGGTCACCGTCCGAATCGGCAGGGGCGAGGTTCAGACCGTCCGGAAAATGACGGAGAAGGTCGCCGACATCCTCGATGATCTCGGCGGAGGTCACGCGCGGCCGATGGCAGCCGCATTCCTCGTCAATACCGTCGGCCCCTACCTCAAAGCCGGTGGCACGCAGGAAGCCCAGAAGGCGATGCGCTCGGCTGCCGCCGACCTTGTTTACCTCACCGGCTGGATGGCCATGTTCGAGCGGGAACACCGCATCGGGCAGAAGTATTACGTCAAGGCCCTCAAGCTCGCGGGCGCCGCCGAGGACCACCTCACCTACTGCCGCACCCTGCGGGGTATGGCCTTACAGGCCTCGCACCTCGGCCACGGCGCGAAAGCCCTGGAACTGGCCGACGCCGCCGCCGAAACCGCCCCTGTGGCGGGCCCTCGCCTCACAGCGTTCCTTCGGGGCCAACAAGCACACGGCGCCGCGATGGTGAAGGACCGCCGCCAGGCATTCTCCCGGCTGCGGGAGGCTGAAGTGGCGCTCTCGCGGGCGGATGGCTGCAACGATCACATCGGTGGCTATGACGGCGCCGCCTACGCATTTCACGTCGCTCATGTGCTGTGGGAACTGGGCGACCGGCCCGCATCGGTCAAGGCGCTGCGCCGGTCGAACCGTTGCCGTCCGGCGACGGAACGCCAAGGGCGTGTGCACGGCAATGGGCTTCTGGCCCGACGTCTCCTCGCCATGCGTCATGTGGAGGAGTCCTGCGAGGTGTGGGGACGGTTCCTGGACGACTACACCGGGGTCTCCAGCTCCCGCGGTGACGAGCACTTCGCCGCCCTGCGGGACGGCCTGCGCCCCTATCGCCGGCTTCCCGCCGTACGGGAGCTTTCCGAACGGGCGCGGGAGGTGGCGCGCCTCAAGACCGCGTGACACCGACACCGGAGGTGACCATGGCGAACACCGGAGGTGACCATGGCGAACACCGGAGGTGACCATGGCGGACGGGACCATCAACGCACGGGGAGCCGCGGGGTACCTCCTGGAGATGAGGATGCGCCGGCCCGAGGATTTTTTCCCGTCAACCCGTTAGTCGCACCAGCAGGCGGGGGAAAGTGCCGGTGGGTCTATTTCATGGGTTTACACTGCCTGCATGGCACAGAAAGTAATCACCATCTTCACAGACGACCTCACGGGCGAAGAGTCCACCGAGGCTGCCACCCACACGCTTTCTCTTGACGGTGTGACTTACGAGATCGATTTGAGTCCGGACAGCTACGACCAGCTGCTGGAAGCCGTCGGTCCGTTCTTGAAGGCCGGTCGCAAGACCGGGAAGGGTCGTAAGCCGCGTAAGGCGGCGGCCAGCAATGAGGACACTGCCGCGATCCGGGCCTGGGCCAAGTCGAGCGGCTACAACGTCAGCGACCGCGGGCGGGTGCCCGCTGAGATTCGTGAGGCGTACCAAAAGGCCAAGTGAATTTTTTGGATAAACCGGAAGCCCCTCGCCGTGTGTGAGGGGCTTCTTTGTGTCCGGTTCCGGCAAGGCCGCGCCCTGCCCGTAGCGGGCGGCTGCCCGGTGTCGCGGGAATGGAAAGGAACAATCGAGAAGCCATTCTTTTCCGGGGACAATCCGAGCGTCGCCGCCGCTGCGGTGCATTGTGGGACAGAAGGAGGGGGACGGGACAGCTGCCGGCCTGGGGCCGGCGGAATCGCCCGGTCCGCGGTGCGTCGCATACTGGACCGATGCTGCACGCGGAAATCGAGATCGGCTCGTTCCTCAAGGTGCGCCGGGCGGCGCTCGACCCGGCGGAGCTCGGCCTGCCCGACGGGGTCAACCGCCGCCGGGTGCGCGGCCTGCGGCGCGAGGAGGTCGCGCAGCTCGCCGGCATCAGCGTCGACTACTACACCCGGATCGAACAGGGCCGCGCGCCCGCCATCTCCGACTCCGTCCTGGACGCGATCGCGCGGGCGCTGCGGCTGTCCGACGGCGAAATGACGTACCTGCACAATGTCGCGGCGCCCCGGCGGCGCCCGGCGGACTGCGTCGCCGCCCCGGGCCCGGACGGTGGCCCGTGCGCCGTGCCCCGGCAGACCGTACGCCCCGAGATCCAGCGGCTCCTGGACGCGATGGAGGCCACCGTTCCGGCGGTGGTCCTCGGCCGCGCCCTGGACATCCTGGCCTGGAACGCGCTCGGCGGCCGGATCTCCTTCGACCTCCCGGCGCTCGCCCCGGACCGGCGCAACACCGCGCTGCTGGTCTTCCTCGACCCGGCGGCCCGCGCCCTGCACGCGGACTGGGAGGCGAAGGCCTTGGAGGTGGTCGGCAATCTGCGCGCCGAGAGCGGACGGCATCCCGAGGACCCGCGGATCTGCGAGGTGGTCAATGAACTCCTCGCACGGAGCCGGGACTTCCGGCGGATCTGGGAGACCCAGTCGGTGTCCGAGTGCCTGTGCGGCACCAAGTCCCTCCTGCATCCACGCGTCGGCGAACTGGTCCTCACCTTCGAGAGCTTCCGGCTGAGCGCCGACCCGGACCAGGCGCTGGTGACGTATACGGCCGAGCGCGGCTCAAAGACGGAGGGGCGGCTGCGGGAGCTGGGGGCCCTTGCCCTCGGGGACCCGGTGCTGAGCGCGTAGCGAAGGCTGTGTTGCTGAACGGGCAGGGACGGCTGCGTTGCGACTGACCGCGTGGCGAAGGCCGCGCTGCTGACCGACCGCGTGGCGAAGGCCGCGCTGCTGACCGATCAGCGCGCACTCCCCATCCCACTCCCCTTGGGCGCAAGTGCCTCCCACCGCACCGTGACCTCCCCCTGCCGCCGGCGCCGCGGGTCACCCGTCAGCGGCCAGTCCGTGGCCAGGGCCTGTACGGCGGCGCGCCACCGCTGGCGGGCGCCGAGTGCGCCGAGCGGGGCGGCGGTGGCCCAGGCGCGGTCGAAGTCCCGGAGGAAGGCGTGCACCGGCTCGCCCGGCACATTGCGGTGGATCAGCGCCTTGGGGAGGCGTTCCGCCAGTTCAGAGGGTGTGTGGAGGGTGCTGAGGCGAGCGGCGAAGGTGACCGTGCGCGGGCCCTCGGGGCCCAGCGCCACCCAGACGTGCCGGCGCCCTATCTCGTCGCAGGTGCCCTCGACCAGCAGCCCGCCGGGCGCCAGCCGTGCGCAGAGCCGTTGCCACACGGCGGCCACTTCTTCCTCGTCGTACTGCCGCAGCACATTCGCGGCCCGGATGAGGACCGGCGCCCGCTTGCGCTGCCCCGGCAGCGGTACCTCGAAGCCGCCGTGGAGGAAGTCCAGCCCCGCCCGCTCGTACGGCCGGGCGGCCTCGACCCGCGCCGGATCTATCTCTATGCCGACGACCCGGGCGTCCGGGCGCACCGTCCGCAGCCGCCCCAGCAGCTCCACCGCGGTCCAGGGCGCGGCGCCGTAGCCGAGATCGACCGCCACGGGGTCGGCGGCGCGGCGCAGCACGGCACCGTGCTCGGCGGCTATCCAGCGGTCCATGCGGCGCAGCCGGTTGGGGTTGGTGGTCCCGCGGGTGGCGTTTCCCACGGGCCGGGAGCGCCCGGGGCCGGTCCGGGACTGCCCGGGGCCGGTCCGGGACTGCCCGGTTGCGGTCCGGGACTGCCCGGGTACGGGCCGGGCCTGCCCGGTTGCGGACCGGGACTGCGCGGGGATCAGGGCGGCGGCGGAGCCGGGGGAAACGGGAGAGACCCGAGAGGCGGGGGAGCCGGGAGATATCTGGGGGACGGGGGAGACGCTGGGGCGGCGGGCCATGTCCTTGAGGGTAGGGGGTGGGCGCCGGAACGCCGTCCGCCGAGGCACCCTCGGCCCCCCGCCCCGCTGCGGCACCCATGGCCCGCGCTTGGTCACGCTTTGGCAAAGTGCCGCCAGGGCATGCCGGACGGAAATGGATGGCCGCGGTGCATTGTTGCAGGGGTTCGGAGGCGTGCCGTCCGCCCCGCCTAGGAGGTAGCTCGACGTGAGCCCACACGTGTCCCGGCTCCGCAGTCGGCCGCACGGCCAGTTCCCGGGGCAGGCCCGCCTGCGCCTGCCCGGCAGCGCACGCCGCCCGCGCCGGGTGGCGATGCTCAGCGTCCACACCTCTCCGCTGCACCAGCCCGGTACGGGCGACGCCGGCGGTATGAACGTCTACATCGTCGAGCTGGCCAGGAAGCTCGCCTCGATCAACATCGAGGTGGAGATCTTCACCCGCGCCACCACCGGCACCCTCCCGCCCGCCGTCGAGCTCGCCCCGGGCGTCCTCGTACGGCATGTGGACGCCGGCCCGTACGAGGGCCTGGCCAAGGAGGAGCTGCCCGCCCAGCTGTGCGCCTTCACCCATGGCGTGATGCAGGCCTGGGCCGGTCACCGCCCCGGTTACTACGACCTGGTGCACTCCCACTACTGGCTCTCCGGCCATGTCGGCTGGCTGGCCGCCGAGCGCTGGGGCGTTCCGCTGGTGCACGCCATGCACACCATGGCCAAGGTCAAGAATGCCGCGCTGGCCGCCGGCGACGCCCCCGAGCCGGCCGCCCGGGTGATCGGCGAGACACAGATCGTCCGGGCCGCCGACCGCCTGATAGCCAACACCGCCGAGGAGGCGGACGAACTCGCCCGGCATTACGAGGCCGAGCCCGGCAAGGTCGCCGTGGTGCACCCCGGGGTCAATCTGGACCGCTTCCGGCCCACCGGCGGCGAGGTCGCCGAGAGCCGGGCCGCCGCCCGCGCCCGCCTCGGCCTGCCGCAGGACGCGGTCATCCCGCTGTTCGCCGGCCGAATACAGCCGCTGAAGGCGCCCGACATCCTGCTGCGGGCCGCCGCCGCCCTGCTGGACGAGGACCCCTCGCTGCGCTCCCGGATGGTCGTGCCCGTGGTCGGCGGGCCCAGCGGCAGCGGCCTGGCCAAGCCCGAGGGGCTGCAGAAGCTGGCCGCCCGGCTCGGCATCGCCGACCTGGTGCAGTTCCGCCCACCGGTCGGCCAGGAACAGCTCGCCGACTGGTACCGCGCCGCATCCGTGCTGGTCATGCCCTCGTACAGCGAATCCTTCGGACTGGTTGCCATCGAGGCCCAGGCCTGTGGGACCCCGGTCATCGCGGCCGCGGTCGGCGGCCTGCCGGTGGCCGTGCGCGACGGCGTCAGCGGCTTCCTCGTCAACGGCCATGATCCGGCCGACTACGCCCGCGCGCTCGGCCGCTTCGTCGCGGACCCGGCCCTGCCCGCCCGGATGGGCACCGACGCCGCCCGGCACGCCCAGTCCTTCGGCTGGGACACCGCCGCCGCGGCCACGGGTGACGTCTACACCGCCGCCATGCAGGAGCACCGCCGTCACCTACGATCCCTCCATGGGTGACGAGCGAGAGACGAGCGGGGCAGTGGGCAACCGCAACGGCAACGGCAACTCGGCTGCCGGGACGGTTCCGGCGGCGCAGGCCGTGATCGAGCGGACCCTGACCGACGCCGAGCTCGAATGGGAATCGCCCTCCGACGGCACCTACGTCATCAAGCTCCCCGGCACCCGCAAGCTCTCCACGACCTGCTCGCTCATCGTCGGCAGGCACTCCCTCTCCATCAACGCCTTCGTCGTCCGGCACCCCGACGAGAACCACGAGGCCGTGCACCGCTGGCTCCTCGAACGCAACACCCGCCTCTACGGCGTCAGTTACGCGATCGACAAGCTCGGCGACGTCTACCTCGTCGGCAAGCTCCCGCTGGCCGCCGTCACGCCCGACGAGCTCGACCGCATCCTCGGCACGGTCCTGGAGAACGCCGACGGCAGCTTCAACACCCTGCTGGAAATGGGCTTCGCCACCGCCATCCGCAAGGAGTACGCCTGGCGGGTGTCGCGCGGCGAGTCCACCCGCAACCTGGACGCGTTCACGCATCTGACGCGGGGGAGCGCCGGGGAGTCGTAGGTCTCCTCCCACTCGCCCGCTGCATGCCGGCAGGGCGCGCGGACTCCCAACTTTCTGAAAGCCCTCAGACCCCAGGGACGGGCGGCTCCACCGTGGCGCCCGCTGGTGGCAGAAACGGCCTGGCCGCTTGAGTTCGAGGAGCGGCTGACAAGCTGTCGGGTCATCGGTGGGTGAGGGTGTGGATGTGTGCGGCGATGGCCGCCGGCTGTTCCGCCGGCGCGTCGTGGCCGGCCGGTACACGGACGAGGCGGCTGCCCTTGATGCCTTGGGCAAGGGCGTCGGAATGGCTGGGGGCGACGAGGATGTCCTCGGACGCGGCGACGACGAGAGCAGGCGCATCGATACGGGGGAGGTCATCGCGAACGTCGAGACGCAGCGCGAGGTCGATGTGCCGCCGGGTGCCGGGCGGCAGCCCGGCCGCCGTCTCCTCCGCGAGGCGATCGATGTCCGTGCCGTTCAGCTGTGCCAGGCCGGCCGGGCCGCACGACTGTTGCAGGAGATAGCGCCCGAGCAATCGCTCGTCGACGTCCAGCAGGTCACGCCAGATGCGGAGGGCCAGGCGTAGGCGGGGGTCGGGTTGGGCGAAACCGGCGAGGAGAGCGAGGGCCGCTGTGCGGTGGGGGTGCCGGGTGGCGTGGCGTACGGCGATGGCGCTGCCCATCGAGTAGCCCACGACGGTGTAGCGCTCAAGACCGGCGCGCTCGGCCGTCAGCGCGATGCTGTCGGCGAGGGTGTCCAGCTGCAGGGGGCCGTCGGGGAGCGGGCTGTGGCCCGAGCCCGGATTGTCCACGGCGATGACGCGGTGGTGTTCGGCCAGCCGCTCCGGCAAGCTCCCCCAGCTGGTGGTGATGCCGCCGGCCACCCCGTGTACCAGGACCACTGGGCTTCCGCTGCCGTGGTCGGTGTAGTGGAGGTCGGCATGAGCGCCCGGGGGAGTGGTCACAAGGCTCCTTTGTTCCGTGCTGACGTGTGGCGTCGTACCACCACCGTATGAGCCTGCGGTGCTGAGTCAGGGGCGGGGGAGGACCAGGTGTAACGGGGTGCACCGCACCTTTTGCGGAAACGGCAACAATGTTTGCCGGACTCGAAGGTCCTGGCGCATGGTCGGCGCCAGGAAATTCCCGCGGTGAACGCGGACCTGACCGAGGAAGCGCCGGCGGAGCACGAATAACTGGAGAAGGTGCGATGACCGACAACGACCACACCCACGACGGCAACCCCACCCAGAGCGGTAACCACACCCAGAGCGGTAACCACACCCACGGCCACGCTCACGGACACGGCCACACCCACGGCCACACCCCCGACCCCGACTTCGACTGGGCCGCCATGGCCGACCTGCTGGAGCTGGAGGGCGAGACGCACAGCCCCTACGTCCAGCAGGCCCTCGCCGAGCTGACGCACCTCGCCCCCCGCCGGATCCTGGACGTCGGCAGCGGCCCGGGCGTCGCGGCCTGCCGACTGGCCGCGACGTTCCCGCAGGCCGAGGTCACCGCGGTGGACGGTGCCCCGGAACTGCTGGCCCGCGCCGGGGACCGGGCCGGACGGCTCGGCGTCCGGCTGCGCACGCAGCAGGCCGACTTCCCCGCGGGGCTGGCCGGTCTCGGGCCGGCGGACCTGGTGTGGTCCGGGCAGGCGCTCCACCACGTAGGCGACCAGCAGGGCGTGGTGAAGCAGCTGGCCGGGCTGCTCGAACCCGGCGGGGTCCTGGCCGTCGTCGAGGGCGGCCTGCCGGCTCGCTGGCTCCCGCGGGACCTCGGTTTCGGACGCCCCGGGCTGCAGGAACGCCTCGACGCGGCGCAGGCGGACCGCTTCAGCCGGATGCGGGCCGAGCTGCCCGGCTCGATGGCGGTGGTCGAGGACTGGCCCGGCATGCTGCGCGCCGCGGGGCTCACCGACGCGCGGAGCAGGACCTTCCTCGTGGACCATCCCGCGCCCCTGGCCGACGGGCCCCGGCGGTTCGCGCGGCAGTCCCTGGAACGGTCCCGCCAGACGCTCGCCGAGACCCTGAACGCCGAGGACCGGTCCACCCTGGACCGGCTCCTCGACCCGGCCGACCCGGCAGGCATCGACCGCCGCACCGATCTGTTCCTGCTGACCGCGAAGACCGTGCACTTCGGGACGGCCGCCTGAGCGCTGCGGCTCCGTGCCCTTGCGCTCCCGCGTCCCCGGGGGCCGACCGGTAATCCGGCCGGCCCCCGGCCCCTTCCCGACTCGCACCGCCGTCTACGGCACGAACTGCACCTCACAGCACGAACTGCACCGCACAGCGCGAATTGCACCTCACGGCACGAACTGCACCTCCGGAAACCGTCCCGAGGGCCCGTCCAGCAGCCCGCCGTCGTCCCGCCCGCGCAGCCACCGGTCGAAGAACGCGGAAACGTACGCCCGCTGCGCCGCGACCGCCCGCGCCGGGTCGACCGTCCCGATCAGCGCCGTCACCTCGGTGCGCGGCAGCCCCACCCGCCGCGCGATCTGCGGCACCAGCGCCTCCGCATCCGTATAACTGGCGTGCCTGCTGCCGCGCAGCGTCAGGTCCCGTAGCCAGGTGCCCGTACTGTGCCGCCACACCGCGCCCCAGGACGCCACCGTGTGATGGGTGTTCCCCGCCATCCCCATCAGCAGCAACGGCCGGTCCACGCCCTCGCGTCCGACCGTCGACGGGTTCGCGGGGTCGTCGTCCCGCTGGGTGTAGCCCATCACCCCGTCCAGGTTCACCGCGGCTTTGATCCGCCGGTCGTCATGCAGCGTCTGCGCCGCCGTGAACCCGCCGGCCGACTGCCCGAACATCCCGACGGCACGCAGATCCAGCGCCCGCCGGAGGCCGGCGGGCACCGGCGAGGCGGCTCCCCGCTCGGCCAACTCATCGAGGACGAAGCGGACATCGGCCACCCGCACCCCGCTGACCTTTCTCAGCAACTCCGTGATCCGCCCGCTCTTCTGCGCCTTCGCCAACTCCGTCGCCAGCACGCTGCGCGCCAGCCGTCCGTCCGGGAACTCCACGGCGGGCGCCTCGTAGGTGTGGTCGATGGTGACCACCGCGTAGCCGCGGGAGGCCAGTTCGTCGCAGAGCGTGCTGCCGAACGAGCGCGGATCGCCGACGCCGGGGGAGTAGAGCACCACCGGCAGCCACCGCCGGGAAGACCGGCCCGCGGCCAGGGGCGCCCCCACGTGCGCCGAGGTGCGGGTTGCCGCCCACCGCACCTTCCCCGGCGGCACCTGCTCCGAGAAGTTGTTCCGCGCGTCGAACGCCGCCGCCTCGCGCGCCGACAGCTGCGGCGCGGTCGGATACCGCCCGGCACCCGCCCGCGCCGGGTACCGGACGCTCACCATCAACTCCCGGTGCGTCCGCCGGCCGGCCCATGGATCGGTGCGCGACCGGTGGGTCAGGTGAAGCGCGACCGTACCGACGAGGTACCGGCCGGTGGGCGCGGGCAGCGTCATGGCCTCGGCCGAGGGCCCGTCGGCCGGTACCCGGGAAGCCCCGCCCCCGGGCCCGGCCACCCCGTCCGCTCCGGCGACCCTGTCCGCCCCGGCAGCCCCGTCCGCCGCTGCCACCCCGGCAGCCTTCCGGACCCCCGTCGGCACCGCGACCAGCACCCCCGCGACCACCAGCGCCCCGGCCACCACGAACCGCCGGGCCCTCCGCCCCCCTGAACCGCGCACCCTCATAGCTCCTCCATGCCACGTCAGGGGCGCGTGCCGCCCTCGGCCGAGGCCCGCACGCGCATCACCGTCACCAACGACGGCACCTACGGCGGCGACACCGACAGCCACACGGGTGGGCGGCACGGCCGCGGGCGTGACCGTCGGCCGGTCGGCGGCAGCGAAGGGCGCGACCGAGGGCGTGGCCGCATCCGCGCGGGCTCAGCGGGGGTGCAAACGCCTCCGCACCGCCGCGGCCCTACACGCGTGTGGGCGCTTCCGCGTCCGCGTCCGCGCGGGCTCCCGGGCGCAGGGGCGCTTCCGCCTCCGTGGACGATCCCGTATCCGCGGGCCGCGGCGAGCGGACCACCGCCGCCTGCTGCCCCGGCAGGCTCCGCAGCAGCAGCCCGTAACCCATGGCCGCCACCGTGCCGACGGCCGCGCAGCCGGCCCACAGCGCATCGGCACCGTAGTGGTCGATCACCATGCCGCCGAGGAGAGGGGCGGTCAGGGAGGCGATGGACCACGACAGCGCGTACATGCCCTGGTAGCGGCCGCGGCCGTGCAGCGGCGAGAGGCGCACCACCAGGCCCATCTGGGTCGGGGAGTTGATGATCTCGCCGAGCGTCCAGACGGTGACCGCGAGCGCGTACAGGGCGACCGAGTCCGCCAGCGCGGTCAGCCCGAAGCCGTAACCGGTGAGCAGTGCCGAGCCGATGAGGAGCATGGCCGGGCTGCGGTGTTCGATGAAGCGCGTCACGGGGATCTGCAACAGCACGACGAGAACGCCGTTGACCGCGATGACCAGGCCGAAGTCGGCGCTGGAGAAGCCGTCCCGGCCCATCGACACGGGCATCGAGACATACGCCTGCTGGAAGAGCAGGGCGAGCAGCAGGTTGAGGCCGACGACGGTCATGAAGCGGCCGTCGCGCAGGACGGTCAGCATCGAGACGGGGGCTGCGGCCGCACGGCCGCCGCCGTCCGGGCCACCCGGGCCGTCCAGGCCATCCGGGTCGTCCGGTGCCCCCGCGGCGGGCCGCGATTCGGGGAGCTTCCAGAAGACGACCAGCGCGCAGGCCAGCACCAGCGCGGACTCGCCCAGGAAGAGCGACAGGTAGCCGTGCTGGGCGATGAGTCCGGCGGCGGTGGAGGAGACGGCGAAGCCGAGGTTGATCGCCCAGTAGTTGAGGGAGAAGGCGCGGACGCGGTCTTCCGGGGCGACGATGTCCGCCATCATCGCCTGTACGGCGGGCCGGGAGGCGTTGGTCGTCATACCGACCACGCCCGCCACCGCCGCGATCGCGACCGGGTCCGCCATGAAGCCGAGCAGCGCCACGGACGCCGCCGTCGACAGTTGCGCCGCCAGCATCGTGGGCCGCCGGCCGAGCCGGTCGGTCAGCACCCCGGCGCCCACGGACGAGATCACCCCGCCGAGGCCGTAGAGCGCACCGACCAGGCCCGCGTAGGAGGCCGAGTAGCCGCGCTCGACGGTCAGGTAGAGGGCGAGGAAGGTGGCGACGAAGGCGCCCAGCCGGTTGATCAAGGTGCTGGTCCACAGCCACCAGAACTGCCGGGGGAGACCGGAGACGCTTTCGAGGGCGGCTCGCTTGAGACGGGCCGCCGTCCCGGAGGGTTTCGCTACGGATGCGGACATGACAGTTCCCCCGTGGAGTGGTGATGGCGGCGACGCGGTGCATGGAAGGGGCGTGGGAGGGCGGGAAGCGACGACGAGCCGATCGCGCCGCCGCGTAAGGGGCTCACGCAAGCAGCTCATGTAAGTGGCTCAAGCCGCATACGCAACCTACACAGGGCCCGGTCCCCGCCACCAGCCAATTGACGGGAAGCGTCAAACGACGCCGGAATGCCCAGGTCCTGGACCCACGCAAGGTGCCGCGCCGACTTGGATTACGCTCGACGCCATGGCCGACGCACCGTACAAGCTGATCCTCCTCCGCCACGGCGAGAGCGAGTGGAACGCGAAGAACCTGTTCACCGGCTGGGTGGACGTCAACCTCAACGAGAAGGGCGAGAAGGAGGCAGTCCGCGGCGGAGAGCTGCTGAAGGACGCCGGCCTGCTCCCCGACGTAGTGCACACCTCCCTCCAGAAGCGCGCCATCCGCACCGCGCAGCTGGCCCTGGAGTCCGCCGACCGGCACTGGATCCCGGTCCACCGCAGCTGGCGGCTGAACGAGCGCCACTACGGTGCGCTGCAGGGCAAGGACAAGGCGCAGACGCTGGCCGAGTTCGGCGAGGAGCAGTTCATGCTCTGGCGCCGCTCGTACGACACCCCGCCGCCCGCGCTCGACCGTGACGCCGAGTACTCGCAGTTCTCCGACCCGCGCTACGCCGGCCTCCCGCCGGAGCTGCGCCCGCAGACGGAGTGCCTGAAGGACGTCGTCGTCCGCATGCTCCCGTACTGGTTCGACGGCATCGTCCCGGACCTCCGCGCCGGCAAGACGGTCCTGGTCGCGGCCCACGGCAACTCGCTGCGCGCCCTGGTCAAGCACCTCGACGGCATCTCCGACGAGGACATCGCCGGCCTGAACATCCCCACCGGCATCCCGCTCGCCTACGACCTGGACGCCGATTTCCGCCCGCTCAAGCCCGGCGGCACCTACCTCGACCCGGAGGCCGCCAAGGCCGCCATCGAGGCAGTGAAGAACCAGGGCAAGAAGAAGTAGGGCCCCCGCAAGAAGCCTCCTGCCTGCGGTGTTCCGCGAGTAGGGGGCTTTTCGCTGCGGTCCGACACGACACGGCGTCGGCTCCCCAGCGCCGGACCGTCGCCTACGGGACAGCCCTTAAGCGCGCACCGGAGGCTGGTCCGGCCAGGCGAACGCGTATCGGGGATCGCCCCCGCGGCTCAGCCGTACGAAGCGCAGGAGTTCGCGCACGATGCCCGCGTTGCCGTTCGCCCAGCCGGTGCAGGGTTCGAGGTCGCCCGGGGTGGCCCGGTGGTCAAAGCTGGACCAGCGGGCGCCGTCGGTGTCCCGGATCGCGCGGGCGGCGAGGTCCGCGACGAGGACGTGGGCGAAGTCGTACCGGTCCTGCTGTTCGACGAGCCGGTCGCAGGCCAGGGCCAGAACGCCCGCGGTGCCGCAGCAGCGGCCGTTGTTGTCCCAGAAGCCGGGGCGCAGCCGCCGGGGCAGGCCGGAGTGGGTGACCGTGTGCCAGCAGCGATCGGCCAAGGCGGGCCAGACGGGGTCGGCCGTGAGGTCCCGCAGCAGCCGGAAGACCTGGGCGTCGCCGGCCGGTCCGTGGCACCAGCCGTAGCTGATGGGCTCGACCACATCGGGGCGGAACTGCGGAGTGGAGTGCAGCACCAGAAAGCCCTCGGGCCCCGCTTCGTCACGCGCCACTACGTCCGCGGCACCGGCCAGCGCCAGCTCGACCAGGTCCGCCCGGCCGGTGGCCCGGCCGACCCTGGCAAGCGACAGGACGATGCCGAGCGTGCCGTGCGAGAGGTGGTGGAAACGGGCGTCGACGCCGGTGCGGTGGGCCCAGTGGACACCGGCCGGGGTCTGCTCACCCGTCCGCAGATACGGCTCCACGGCGCGAACGGCCAGTTCGGCGTCGCCGGCCACGAGCGCACCCAGGCCGATCCCCGCGTTGCCGCCCATCAGCTCGTACAGCTCGCCCCAGCGCTCCCCGTCGAAGCGTGACCGCACGAGTTCCAGCGCGCGGTCCGCGGCGGCGCCGGCGGCCGTGTCGCCGAGTTCGTCATGAACGGACCGCAGGACGAGGGCCATTCCGGTGCGGCCGAAGTAGAGCGAGTCGTCGTCGATGCCGCCGACAGACTCCGCGAGGCTGCGGGCCGCGCGCAGGGCGGTGTCGGCGTAGGCGTCATCGCCGAAGTGCCGCCACGCCTCCAGGAGTACGGGGACGATCCCGGCCGTACCGCTGTAGAGCATCGGGTTGAGCGCGTCGTCCGAGGGCCTGGTCGCCCAGGCGAGGCCTCCGCCGGCGGTCTCCCGCGCCGCCCCGGTAAGCCACCGCAGGCCCTCCACCGCGAGCCCCTCGGCCTCGTCGACCGCCACATCCGTGACCTCTGGTGCCGTCATGCGCCCACTCTCGCATGATCTTTCGGCCCCGCCCACCGGAAGAAGGCCCTCCGCACGCTGCCACAAGTCAGCATCGAGGGACGGGAGTTCGGCCCCGCACGGAGCTCCACGGATCAGAAGACGGCAGGTTCGAACCCTGCCGGGCGCACGGCAGGTCGAGCCCACGCCGGGATACCTGGACGAGGGCTTCGCCGTGCCGCGCGGCAGCGACGTACAGCACCGTGCCGGGTTTGCCGGAATACGGAAGCCGGCATTCTCGCGGAACGCCGTGCGAGCTGGGTGTATCCCTGTCTGGTTGATGGAGGCTGGGCGGAGGGAGCCGGGCGATGACAACGGCGCGGGCGAGGGCTCACGGCGCGGGCAGACCGCCGGGCAAGGACGGTGCCGGCGGGCGGTCGCCGGGTCGGACGCGGTTCATGGGCGTGCTGCTGATCCTGCTGTCTCTGATACCGGCGGCGTTCTGCTTCGTCGCGTTCGCCGCGTGGTTGCCCGCCGACAGAGAGCGCTACCGGGACTACCGGGCAGCCGAGTTCTGTCCCGCTCCCGCCACGGCGCAGGGAGCGACTGACTGCCTGAGCACCCGGCCTTTCACCGTCGTGAAGACAGTCATCAAGACCGGGAAGAATTCCACCTACGAGGCGACCCTGAAGGACGAGGACTTCTGGCGGGGAGCCGTGACCTTCGGTGACGCGGGACCGCTCCTTGAGCAGCTGGAGCCGGGCGACCGGGTCACCGCCACTGTCTGGCGCCGTGTCATCGTGGTGCTCAGCAAGGACGGGGTCCGGCAGAACAGCGCCGATGCGCCCCGTGACGAGCTTCAGATGAACGCCGCCCTCGGCACGCTCGCCGCGCTCCTCGCAGCTCAGGCATTCACATTCGGCGCGGCACGCCTTGTCAGACCGCGCGGCTACGAGCCGTTCACCTGGAATCCGTACGGCAGGATCCTGCTCACCACCAGCACCGCCGTCTGCGTCGGGACGGGGCTCCCGGCCTTGTGGACCGGCATCCCGTGGTGGACCGTACCGGCCGTCGCGGCCCCCGTCGTGGTGTGCGCGGCGGCCCTGCTGCACCACCACCTACGGCCCCGGGCCGCAGGCGGAGTGTGACGGCCCTGGTGAATGCCGGGTCGGCGTGCTCCTGTGAGGAGCGGGTGAGCCACACAAGACCAAAGGGACCGCCGGCTGCCGAAGCCACGCGGTGAAGTCGCTTCCCACGACCAGCGGACGTCGCATCGCCGTGGGAGTTCAAGGACGGTTCGTCGGCGGGCCGTCCGGCAGGTGGACACCGGCCCGCCGGGCGAGGATCTTCGCGACACCGGGCGGTATCGGTGGCACCGCGCCGGGGGCGCACCGGCCGCAGAAGGTGATGACGATGCACGGCCCCGAGGCGGAGTCGAGGATCACGTCCCGCAGGTCGAGGTTGCTGCCGCAGCCGCAACGGGGGGAGTCGGTGGTCACTGCCCACCTCCGGAGATGCCGGCGGTCCCTGCGCTGTGCTGCTCCGCCAGCCACTGACAGTCCCGGGCGAGGGCGCGCACCTGCATGTGGGCAGACATCAGGCCGTCGCCCAGACCGACAGATGTCTGGTACCGGATCGAGTTCAGCCGGGCCCGTCCCTGGCCGTCCGCGGCCTGGCCGCGCTGCTGCCGCTCGACCACGCCGTACAGCTCGGCGATGACAAGGAGAAAGGTCCGCTCCAGTACAACTAATTCGGGGTAGGGCGGAGGCGGCCCGGGGCGCAGCGCATGCCGGATCGCTTCCTGGATCTCGCGTCGGCCCGGCGTGCCGGTTGCCGCAGTCACTGCGACCTCCGGTGCTGGTGCTGCGGGCAGCCCACGAACCGGGCCGGCATGCCTCCTCCGATCGGAGTGGTGACCGTTCTCGCCGACATGATGAAGGGTGTGCTGTGGGCAGCGTGGCACCTGCAACCCGCCTCGTTCTGCAGCCGGACGGTGCTTCCTGCGTCGGGACGGGTGGCAGCTGGGGCTGTCGTTGCGGTCAAGGTTTCTCCCTGTGCCGTTGGGCTCAAGGAGAGAGTGGTCCCGCGGCTGCCCCTCAAGTACCCCTGCCAGGGGTACGTTCAGGAGCTTGCCCCGGCGTGGCACCACTCGGCGAAGCTGCTGAGAGATGCTGCATCCGCACGCTTCAGGCGGCGCAGGGTGGCAGCGTCCTCGCGCACCCACCGGTGCTCCCGGGCGTGCTGCGGCGCGATCCGGCGGGCCATCTTCAGCGACTCGAAGGCAGCATCGGGCCGGCCCGACCAGAGTTGGGCGCGGCCGAGCTCGATGTAGAAACCCGACCGGCGCTCGGCCGGCAGACCAAGTGGCGGCCGCCACTCGCGAGCCAACCGCAGCGCGCGCCCCACATGGCCGTCGCCCAGGCTCACGGCCACCGACACCTCGTGTACGCGGACGCTGTCCGGGCCGAATGCGGTGCCCCGGTAGACACCCTCCGGCACCCGGTCGCCGAGCTTCCGCGCATCGTCGAGGTGAACGTCTGCGGCGTCGCCGCCACCGGCGCGACCGGCGAGAACCGCGGCCCGCATGTGCAGCGCGCCACGGGCCGCCAGCGCCTCCGCCGAGTCGGTGAGCGGAGCGCGTTCGAGCGCACGCTCAAGGGCCCGTAGACCGACCGCGTGTGTCGCGGCGCCGAAGTGCAGTTCGGCCCGGACGTAGGCCACCGTCGCGTCCACGATCGGATCGTGGGTCTGCGCCCCGGCCCACTTCATCAGGTCGAGAAGTCGCGCGGAGAGATCATTCGCCCCGTGCTTGAACGCCACCGCGTCCACGGCTCGGCAGGCGTCCACCACCAGCCGCGCCACCTCGGGCCGGTCGCCGGGCGCCGCGGTGCCCAACGCGCGGCACAGCTCGGTGAGCAGCCCCGGCGAGGACCGGGCGATGCGCGCGTACTGCGCGCTCAGTCTGTGCCCGACGACCGTGGACGCAGCTTCGCGCAGCTCGGGCAGGTCGCGGCACGGCCCGTCGCCCGGCTCCTCGTATGCGGCGAGTACGGCCGACAGCCCCGGCATCGCCTGATGCACGCGATCGTCCGGCAGTGCCCGCTCCGGTAAGAGTCTGGTGGGGTCGATGCCGAGCGCACCGGCGATGGCTTCCAGGACCGCATCCGACACCCCCCGCTCACCGCGCTCCACCTTTCGAATCGTTCCGAGCGAGACACGGGCGCCGCGGGCAAGACCGGCCTGGCTCAGGCAGGCAATCCGACGTTCGTAGGCGATGCGTGGGCCCACCCCGTGGTACACGATGCTGGCCATACGGCCTCCGTTCGGTGCAGCCACTCCGCACCGTACCCTCACCGTCACGCTCCGGGAGTGCAATCAGCCCTCCTCGCATCTCATGTGTGGACGAGTGCAGTTGAGTCATCACGTCCTCAGTACGTCCACCAGCTCGAACAGGTCCGTGAACCGATAGTCCGCGGTCTGTGCAGCATCGCTGTCCGCCCAGAGGTGCCCGAGGGGGCCACGGCGCAGGTGGCCCGCCCGCATGCCGGCAGCATGGGCCGGCACGACGTCGTTCTGGGGGTGGTCGCCTACGTACACCACCTCCCCCGCCGGAACGCCTGCCAGCTCGACAACACGCGCAAAGAACTCCGGGTCCGGCTTGGCCACGCCCCACTCACCAGACGTGGCAAGGCCATCCACCGGAAGTTCGAGCCCGCGCAGCAACTCACCCGCCCTGACTGTCTGGTTGCCGGCCACGACCACGCGCATCCCGGCCGTCCGGAGCGCCGCCAGTGCCGGGCGCACATCGGGGTACAGATCCGACTCATCCAGGAACTCCCCCTGGCCGGCCCGCTCCATCGCCGCCCGTTCGGCCCCGATGTCGATGTCCGGACGCGCGAGCCTCAGCGCGTCGGAGTTGTCCCGCCCCTGGGCAACCACAGCGCCCACCAGGGCGGACAGCGTATGCCGGTTGACGCCGAGCCAGTCAGCCCACGCACCCCACCCGCGGTCGTCCCTGATCAGCGTCTCTCCCACGTCGAACGCCACCACACGGATCATGCAGGCAGCCTACGGCGGGCTGATTCACATGCCTTTGCGCGAGAGCCGAGTGCTCTGCCCCAGCCTGCGCGTCCCAGGACGATCAGCCGCCCGCCGTGCGCGTTGCCGCCATCTGTGCTCGTCCCCTCTGGCGCAACCCGCAAAGGACAACGAAGCGCCCTACCTCTGCACGTGACGGGAGCGGGGCAATACCTCGATGGGACGTTTAAAGCAACGATCAGCAGCCGGTCAGCGCCGCACTTTCCGGAGCCGACTCCAGTACGTCGTGGTTGGGGCGCTCGGCTCCATGGCCGTAGGTAATCACTTAGATGCGACGCCCGAAGATCACGGTCCCAACGTCATTATTTACCGGGTAGGTCCACAGATTGCCCGACGCGCCGAAAGCTTACGGGGCCTGATCACTCGCACCAAAGCAGCGCCGCCTCAAAGCCGTTTCGCCGCACTCAGCAAGGCCACTGGCTCCCAGATATTCCATATAAAGCTCGTGGGGTCGACCCCGAAATTTCCCTGGCCGACCCCGTGGTTGAACCTGCGGGTAGGTGCTCCTGCTTATTACCGGGCTACAGCGTGGCAGAGGACCTCCATGGATCGCGTTGCCTTCTTTACGGCCACTTGCGACTGGTGGGCTATCCGCTCTCTAGGCTTCCCTGGCCTCTCTAGGGCGCCCAAGAGGCTCTGGACGGCGCCCTTCAGCCTCCGGAGGACGTGGTCGAGACGGTGCATCATGAGCCTCGATCGCAGGTCGAGAGGGCCTAAATCCTCCCGTGCTGCCTCTAAAGCCAGGCCCATCGGTCCATCGGCATGACGTAGGTAAACGCGCAGGCATGCCACGGCTGCTTCAAGCTGACTCTTTTTCTCTTCCGCACCCTCTGCCCGGGACGCAGCCTCCAAGTGCCCTTTTGCGTAGAGGAAGTGCTCGAATCCCTCCAGCAAGGCGATGTTTAGGTCATTTGCCTTACGTCGCTTCAGTTCGGCAATCTCGTTCATCTCTGCCGCAGACGGCAATGAGTAGCCCGGACCGCTGTGAGTTAATGCGTCGATGAAACGACTGGAACTCGTGCGTGCTTCAGTCCAGACGTCATCTTGAGGTAATTCGTACCCTGGCCCACTATGGGTCAGGGCGTCTAAGAAACGAGTTCCCATACTTACACGCCACCTTCCTCAGCGGTTGAACGACCTACGGTCATCCTCGTTACGCCAGGGTTAGCTCCTCCTGACTGCTGAGATGTTTCCGTCATTGCCGCGTGCTGAGTCATTGCGAGCCCGGGCGCTGCTCGCTGCCACTTGTCAAGGATGGCTGGCGCCCCCGCGCCAACCACGATTGCTCCGAAGACGCCCAACTGATCCGTTGCGGCGATTCCCCATGCAACGCCAGCGCCTAATAAGACCCGTATGATCTCGCCAGTGAAGTACATCGGCTTTGTTGGCCCGTTTTTCACCTGCCAGGGCCATTGGTTCCGCATCTGCAGGTGCTTATAGAGCGTCACGAGTGACACCAGTGCCCCACCGGCAGCGCCGTAGCAGAGCATCTGCCCATGCAGCATTAGGACTCCCCCGGATGTCACGGCCCAAGCCTGCGACCTGTCAGGTTAGCGGTGATCTGCGTTGGTGTCATACGCATGGTGTAACATTCCCGCCGCTCTTCCGTGCTGCAGTGGAACGCTTGTTTCCACAACGTGGCGTAAGTCGAGGTGAGTTCAATGCATCTCAACTCGGCCAGCGGACCTCGGACGTAAATGTGACCGAAAATCGCCTCAAGATTGTGTGCCTCAGTAGGCCCAGCATGATGGGAGTCGTCGAGCGGCGCTGACCGAGGCGGTTGGGGAGGGCATGGCGCGTGTGCTTATTGCTCTTCGGGACTACCAGCCCGCATGAGTGCGGGAGTGGAGCTGAGGCTCCGATGGGTCGGGCTGGGCCGGATGCCCGCAGTCCCGTAATCCGGGGACATAGCATGGCAGGACTGGTGAAGCGGCGGTATACGGGTCCGCTCTCCGTTCTCCCTCCGTCACGCTCGCCACTCCCGTCTCACGCCGGCAATTCCCTGTCCCCTTGCCACACCTCATACGTCATGGCGGCCAGGCCGCCGTTCGCCAGGCCCTTGTAGGTCACGGTCCAGCTGGGGCCGAGTTCGTGGGCGAGCTGTGTGGACAGGGTTCTGCCCTCGTGGAACAGGCGCTGCCAGGTGTCGTCGTAACTTGCCTTCCACCCGGTCGCGGATGTGGAGGTTCAGGGTGGTGTCGATTTCGTCCGCCCAGCCGTACAGAGCGGTGACGAGGCCGTCGGACAAATGCAGGGCGGCGGTCGGGTCATCGGGGAAGAAGTCCCCGAATCCTTCGGAGCGCAGCGGGCCGTAGTGGAACTCGCCCTCGACGATGAGGTCCAGCGGGTGCGGAGGCGTGCCGTGGCTGTCGCGCTCCCAGTGCAGGCGTTCGCAGCCCCAGCACACCCACTTCGATGTCCGGTGGCGCTCGTCCCAGTAGCGCACGGCCCACGACGGACCGAGGTGCGTGGCCAGTTGCCGAGCCGCCACCAGGCCCTGCTTGACGTGCTTCCGCAGGTCCGGGCGGGAGGGGAAACCGGCCGGTGGACGGGAGAGTGACCATGAGCGCAGCGCGTGCGTCAGTTCTTCCGGTAGGTCCAGGGAGGGGGCGTCCAGCGGGACGTTGCCGGTGAAGGACTCGATGTCCTCGTACGTGCCGCGCTCGTACGGCTCGTACAGAGGGGAGGGCTCGGAGCGGGCCTGGACGAGGAGGTAGCGCGGTCCTTCGAGGGGCATGCGGATCTCCGCGATCGTGTCGGGAGGCGGCCCGTACACGTGGAGGGCGCTCGAAGCAGGGCGCCGGCCCCCCACCCTGCGGAGAGGGACCGTCCTGAGGGGAGGGCCCACCCGGCGGGGAGGGCTTCGGCCCCGCCTCGCGGGCCGAGTTGCCCGGCGCATCGGAAGCTTACGGGCCGGCGACGGGGCCCGATGAGTGCTTTTTCTCAACGGTCGGGGCAGGGGAGTCCGGCCGTACGGGTCCCCTCTGGCCGAGCCGAGCCGAGCCGAGCCGTGCCGAGCCGTGCCGTGCCGAGCCGTGCCGAACCGAGCCGGACCGGGCCGGCCGCGGTCGCACCACGGAAGGTGAGCCGCTGAGGTCGGGGCGAGGACCGCGGCGTCCGGATGCAGCATGGAGGGAGGGGTGCGGGGAGCACCGGGGGTACTGATCGTCCGCGAACGGAAGGATGAGTCCGATGCCCAAATTCATGGACGTTCATCACGGTATGAAGGGTCTCGGCCCCGATGACATCAAGGCGGCGCACCAGGCCGATCTCGCCATTCAGAGCGAGGAAGGCGTGACCTTCGAGCACGCCTGGGCCGACACCGAGTCCGGCGATGTCTTCTGCCTGTCGGACGCGCCGTCGGCGGGGGCCGTGCAGCGCATTCACGAGCGGGCCGGCCACAAGGCCGACGAGATCCATCGGCTGTCGGTCTCGCTCTGACCTACCGCTGACCGGGGCCACGGGGCGGCCGGGTTTCTGACCGGCCGCCGAGGGACCGACAGGTCTTCCGACCGATCAGCAACCGATCAGCAACCGATCAGCAACGGCCCCGGCCGGAAGAGCATCCAGCCGGGGCAGCAATGGCGCTGTGTCGCAATGGCGCTGTGTGCCGCAGCGGCGCCACGCCGTGCAGGGTGGCTAGCAGCCGCCGCCGCACTGGCACGGGCCGCCCGACTGACAGCCGCAGCTGCAGCCGGAGCCGCAGCCGCAGGCGCCGAGCAGAGGGAGCAGCGGACGCCCGACGGCTGTCGGGGCGTCCTGGAGCGCGGGGTTGGGGGAGTCCGCCATGGGTGCCATGCATTGCCTCCTAGGGGTCACCTGGTGCCCATTGCAAGCCCGGGTGCCGAGGCGCGTCAACGGCGCGTGGGGGCACACGTCAACGGCGCACGACGGCTCACGGGGCGGGCCCATGCCCTCCTCGCGCTGCCGTGATCAGCTGCACGACAGCCGCAGGGAGCAGCCGGTGCCACGCCTCCCTACCCCGCCGCGGCCGCGCCTCCCGCCGCCGCGGCGACCCCTCTCGCCTCCGCGACTACGCGCCTTCCACCGTCGTCGGCGGGGCGATCTCGTCGGCGTGCTCACCGGTCACGAGGTAGACGACCCGCTTGGCGACGGAGACCGCGTGGTCCGCGAAGCGCTCGTAGTAGCGGCCCAGCAACGTCACGTCCACGGCCGTCTCGATGCCGTGCTTCCAGCGGTCGTCCATCAGGTGCTGGAAGAGGGTGCGGTGCAGCATGTCCATCGCGTCGTCGTCCTGCTCCAGCTGCAGCGCGAGATCGACGTCCTTGGTGATGATGACCTCGGCGGCCTTGGCCATCAGGCGCTGCGCCAGCTGCCCCATCTCCAGGATGGTGGCGTGCAGATCCTGCGGAACGGCCGACTCCGGGAAGCGCAGCCGGGCCAGCTTGGCCACATGCTGGGCCAGGTCGCCGGAGCGCTCCAGGTCGGCGCTCATCCGCAGCGAGGTGACGACGATCCGCAGGTCGGTGGCGACCGGCTGCTGCCGCGCCAGCAGGGCGATCGCGCGGGCCTCCAGATCGCGCTGGAGGTCGTCGACCTTCTCGTCGGCGGCGATGACGTTCTCGGCCAGCTTGAGGTCCGCGTCGAGTATCGCCGTGGTGGCGCGCCCGATCGCGGAGCCGACGAGCCGGGCCATCTCGACCAGGCCCTCGCCGATCGAATCCAGCTCCTCGTGGTACGCGTCCCGCATCTGTGACCTTCTCTCGCATCGATGTGGTGGTGTGGCGTGGTGGGAGGTGGAACGGGGTGCAGGGTGACCTGTGCCCACGCTCTCACGGCCGGTGCCCGCGCGGCCCGTGCCCGGAGGGGGCGGTGCTCCACGGGGCCGGCCCGCCGCGGTGCCGGTGGTCCGGAGGGCCGTGGCCCCGCGGTCGCTCAGGGTGTCCGGCCGGGTGCCGGTGCACACCGCGTGGCACCCGCACCGTCACCCTGCGGGCACCGCGCGACCTGCGGTGCCACCGGGGGTGAACCGGCGCCGACGTGAAGGTGAACTCTGGGCGACGCATCCACGGCCCCGGGGGCGGGGGTGCGGTTCACCTGGCCGGGCGCCGGAGCGGCAGGGCGCTCGCGCCGGTCCCCCTAGGGACATCCGCCGGGCAGGTGCCCGCCCCGCCCCGGCCTCCGGAGTGAACCAGCACGGACGGCACGGTGAACTCTGGGCGACGGCTGTTCGAGCAGAGCCCCGCAAGGCTGGGGAAGTGTCCGACCCGGCGCATAACCTGGAGTCATGAACGTGGACGCGGCCGTCGCCGCAGTGGCTGCGATCGCCGGGCTCTGTACCGGTGTCTTCGCCATGCTGGCGTTCCGCTGGAGCGAGCGCGACCAGGCCAAACCCACCCGTACCTCCCTGCACACCGAAGCCGTGCTGCCACCCGGGGTCGACACCGTCCTGTCGGTGCTCCGCTCCTCGGCCGTGGTCCTCGACGAGGCCGACGCCGTCGTCAAGGCCAGCTCCGCCGCCTACGCCCTCGGGCTGGTCCGGGGCGGCAAGCTCGCCGTCGAGCCGATGATGGCGATGGCCCGCGACACCCGCAGGGACGGCGAGATACGCCAGGTCGAGCTGGATCTGCCGCGCCGCGGCACCGGCCGCGGCGAAGCACTCGCGGTCTCCGCCAGAGTCGCCCCGCTCGGCTCCCGGCTCGTCCTGCTGCTGGTCGAGGACCTCACGGAGGCCCGCCGGATAGAGGCGGTCCGCCGCGACTTCGTGGCCAACGTCAGCCATGAGCTCAAGACGCCGGTCGGCGCCCTGTCGCTGCTCTCCGAGGCCGTGATGGACGCCAGCGACGACCCCGAGGCCGTCGAGCGCTTCGCCGGCCGGATGCAGAACGAGGCGACCCGCCTGACCAACCTCGTCCAGGAGCTCATCGACCTCTCCCGGGTGCAGAACGACAACCCGCTGGAGGACGCCGAGCCGGTCCGGGTCGACGAGCTGGTCGCCGAGGCGATGGACCGCTGCCGCCAGCAGGCCGGTGCCAAGCAGATCACCATGGCTGTCGGCGGCGCCGCTGACCTGCACGTATGGGGAAACCGCGGCCAGCTCGCCGCGGCCCTGGGCAATCTCGTCGAGAACGCCGTCAACTACTCCCCGGCGCGCACCCGCGTCGGGATCGCCGGGCGCCGGGTCTCCGCGCCCGGCGGCGACCTGATCGAGATCGCGGTGACCGACCAGGGCATCGGGATATCCGAAAAGGACCGTGACCGCGTCTTCGAGCGGTTCTACCGTGTCGACCCGGCGCGCTCGCGCGCCACCGGCGGGACCGGTCTCGGCCTCGCCATCGTCAAGCATGTGGCCGCCTCGCACGGCGGGGAGGTCACGGTGTGGAGCGCTGAGGGACAGGGCTCCACCTTCACCCTGCGTCTCCCGGAAGCCGGAGCCGTACGCGACCGCGAACGGCCCGCCGACCCCTCCGCGGAGGGCCTCGACGACGAGGACCGCCCGTACGAGACCTTCAACGATCCGCTCCCTGCTCACCCAGCCCCGGAGGTCCTTCCGTGACCCGAGTGCTTGTCGTCGAGGACGAGGAATCGTTCAGCGACGCACTGTCGTACATGCTCCGCAAGGAGGGTTTCGAGGTCGCCATCGCGGCTACGGGCCCCGACGGACTCGACGAGTTCGAGCGCAACGGCGCCGACCTCGTCCTCCTTGACCTGATGCTGCCGGGCCTGCCCGGCACCGAGGTCTGCCGCCAGCTGCGTGGCCGCTCCAACGTCCCGGTCATCATGGTGACCGCCAAGGACAGCGAGATCGACAAGGTCGTCGGTCTGGAGATAGGGGCCGACGACTACGTCACCAAGCCCTTCTCCTCCCGCGAACTGGTCGCCCGCATCCGCGCGGTGATGCGCCGCCGTGGCGAGCCGGAGGAGGTCACCCCGCAGGCCCTGGAGGCCGGCCCGGTCCGGATGGACGTGGACCGCCATGTCGTCACGGTCTCCGGCGGCAAGGTCGACCTGCCTCTGAAGGAGTTCGACCTCCTGGAGATGCTGCTGCGCAACGCCGGGCGCGTGCTGACCCGGATGCAGCTCATCGACCGGGTCTGGGGTGCCGACTACGTGGGCGACACCAAGACCCTGGACGTGCACGTCAAGCGACTGCGCGCCAAGATCGAACCCGACCCGGGCGCGCCCCGCTACCTCGTCACGGTCCGCGGCCTGGGCTACAAGTTCGAGCCGTAAAACCCGGGCCGTACGAGCACGGAGCCGCACAGCGCACGAGCCGTACGAGCACGGAGCCGCACAGCGCAGCGGCCGGGCACTCACCGGCCGCCGCGCCCGCGCGCTCTGCCCGAGTACGCCTCAGGGGCGCCCCTCCGGATCGGACGGGCGCCCCTGAGGCGTTGCGTCGCGCGTCGCGCGGGCGGTCTCAGTGACCGCTGTGCGCCGACGACGAGGGGGAGCCGGACGGGGAGGCCGAACCGGACGGCTTGCCCGACGGCGACGGCTTGGCGGAGCCGGACGGCGACGCCGAGCCGGACGGCTGCGGCAGCTGCGAGGGGCCGTAGCCCTGGAAGAAGTTCTTCGCGGGGACGACGTAGGAGCTGGCCTTCACCTTGCCGAGCGAGGTGAAGGTGAACGTCAGGGGCTGCACGTTCCCGTCCTTGACGGCCTCGCGGCCGCTGGCCAGGACGGCAGAGGCGTTGTCCTGGCCGCCGATCACCACGGAGCCCCCGGCCGGCACGGTGATCGGACCCGAGCCACCGCCGGCCGGCGAGAGCTTGGCCGACTGGCCGGTGCCGTCGACCGAGATCCCGGTCAGCTTCTGGTCCTTGTCGCCGTTGTTGAACACCGTCGCGGCCACCACGGCCGGGCCCTTGGCGTTCACGTCGGGCTGCGTGATCACGTTGATGTTCTGGATCTTGATGCCGTCGACGGTGGTCGCGGCGTTGTCCGGCTTGACCTGCAGCGTCTGGGCTTCGTTCCCGGCCCCGCAGGCGGACAGCGTGGCGATCGAGAGCGAAAGGACGGTGGCGGCGAGGACGCCGCGTCGAAGGCTGCGGCTCACGGCGGCGGCATCTCCTTGACGAGCTACGGCGGCCGAACGTGCGTGCCCGGTCGCGGATGGGCGGCTGGGACGGCCCTGCGTACGCGTCATGACGACGGGTGCGTAAAGCCGCCCTAAGGGTGTGTCAGCGCCGCTAGGTTACCGAGCCGCCCTCGCGCCGCCGCACCCGACCCGCCCCCAGCGCGCTCGACGGCCCGCCACCGCCGTCCGGCCCCGGTCTTCCGGCCCCCGAAGCGGATGCCAGCACGGAAAACTGACGGTGGATCAAGAGCGGTGGCGCAAGCTCCGCCGGGCAGCGGCCGGGAGGACCCGCCGGACAACACGCCCGGCCGCACGCCGGACTGCGACCGCGATCACCCACTGCGGGCATCCGCTGTGATCACCGGCTGCGATCACCCGCCGAGATCCCCCGAGATCGTTCTCAAGAACCGGGATCGCCCCTGGAACGGGGAAGGGATATTCGGCAAGCGGCCGTTCGGGTGCAGGCCCGTGCGTTTCCCGCCGGGGAAAAGCAGTATTCGCAGGGAATGTGAAGGCCTCGCGGAATTGATCACACTCTTCGGGATGCCGGATCGTGATCAATTCAGGAATCGTCCGCGAAGGGCCGGGGGCAGCCGAACGGAGTAGCGGAACTCGCTCATCTGGATCTACGCAAAGCGGGGCATTCCGCCTGTCGATCTCCGCACTCCCGGTATGTGGCGGGCGGGTTTCCGCTCACCCGTGCAGCCCCTCCGACCTGCGAATACCCGCCTTCCGGGACCCTTTGCAGCACGTTCCGGTCGTGGTTGTCAAGCCCCGAGATATGCCCTGACCTGCGAAAACGCCATTCAGAACGGTCCGTTCCCGTGTTAGCATGGATAGCCACGGAAGGGGTACCTGTCACATGACGTTCAAGGTTGGCGACACCGTGGTCTATCCCCATCACGGGGCCGCGCTGATCGAGGCCATCGAAACTCGCCAGATCAAAGGCGTGGACAAGACCTACTTGGTGCTGAAGGTCGCCCAGGGCGACTTGACTGTTCGTGTTCCAGCGGACAATGCGGAGTTCGTCGGCGTACGCGACGTGGTTGGCCAGGACGGGCTGGACCGGGTCTTCGAGGTGCTTCGCGCACCGTATGCCGAGGAGCCGACGAACTGGTCCCGTCGCTACAAGGCAAACCTCGAGAAGCTCGCCTCCGGTGACGTCATCAAGGTCGCCGAAGTGGTGCGTGACCTGTGGCGGCGTGAGCGGGAGCGCGGACTGTCCGCCGGTGAGAAGAGGATGCTCGCGAAGGCGCGCCAGATTCTGGTGAGCGAGCTCGCTCTCGCGGAGAACACCAACGAGGACAAGGCCGAGGCCCTGCTCGACGAGGTACTCGCGTCCTGACGACGTATGCGCCGGCGAGATCCGGCGCAGCGACGACGTAGCAATGCCGCGGTGCCCGAGTGACGACCGTTTCCCAGTGAAGCGGCCTGTCGCCGGGCGCTGCGGCATATCTGCTGCTGTGTCGGTCACGAGCTGCTGTGTCGTGAGCTGCTGCGTCATGAGCCTCATGCACCGGGTCATGAGCTGTGCGACCTTGACTTATGAGGTTGTGACCTGCGGGGACCGGCAACTGCCGGCCCCTGCGGTGTGTGCCGGGCCCGGGCAGTTGCCTCGACCGGTGTCACGGAAGGGGCCGGTCAAGGCGTCGCGCCCGGCACGTCCCCAGCCTCCGGCCGGGGCTACCCCCAGGGCCATACCCACCTCTCCCGAGGAAACAAACCTGTCTGCGTCAATTCCGGGCTCGCCCCGGACTCCGGAGCCATCGATGCCAGATTCCTCCCGTCCGATCCGCACCGCCGTGGTGATCCCCGCCGCCGGCCGTGGTGTCCGGCTCGGTCCCGGCACCCCCAAGGCGCTGCGCGCGCTGGGCGGCACCCCCATGCTGGTGCACGCCGTCCGTGCGATGGCCGCCTCACGTGCCGTCTCGCTCATCGTGGTGGTCGCCCCGCCCGACGGAGCCGCCGAGGTCAGCCACCTCCTCCACGAGCACCCGCTCGCCGAGCGCACCGACCTCCAGGTGGTCCCCGGCGGCCAGACCCGCCAGGAGTCCGTACAGCTCGGGCTGGCCGCGCTGCCGGACACCATCGACGTCGTGCTGGTGCATGACGCCGCGCGCCCGCTGGTCCCGGTCGAGACCGTCGACGCGGTGATCGCCGCCGTACGCGACGGTGCGCCCGCCGTCGTCCCGGCGCTGCCGCTCGCCGACACCGTCAAGCAGGTCGACCCGCAGCCGCAGGGCGCCCCGGAGCCGGTGGTCGGCACCCCGGAGCGGGCCCTGCTGCGCGCCGTGCAGACCCCGCAGGGCTTCGACCTGGCGACCCTGCGCAAGGCCCATGACACCGTCGTCGAGGGCGAGGGTGCCACCGATGACGCCGGGCTGGTCGAACGGCTCGGGTCGCCGGTCGTGGTCGTCCCGGGGCATGAGGAAGCGTTCAAGGTGACCCGGCCGCTGGACCTGGTCCTGGCCGAGGCCGTACTCGCCCGCAGGAGGGCCACCGATGGCTATGTCTGAGCAGACCGGACCCGAGTCCGCCGGGGCCGCCCCGGCCGGCGGCGCGCCCGTCGCCGTCCCCCTCGTCGGCATCGGCACGGATGTGCACGCCTTCGAGCAGGGCCGCGAGCTGTGGTGCGCCGGACTGCTCTGGGACGAGAAGGAGAGCGACGGCTACGGCCTGGCCGGGCACAGTGACGGCGACGTGGCCGCACACGCCGCCTGCGACGCGCTGTTCTCGGCGGCCGGCGTCGGCGACCTGGGGGCGCACTTCGGCACCGGCCGCCCCGAGTGGTCCGGCGCCTCCGGGGTGACGCTGCTCGCCGAGGCTGCCCGGATCGTCCGGGCCGAGGGCTTCACCATCGGCAATGTCGCGGTGCAGGTCATCGGCGTCCGCCCGAAGGTCGGCAAGCGGCGGGACGAGGCCCAGAAGGCGCTGTCGGCGGCCGTCGGCGCGCCGGTCGCGGTCTCCGGCACGACCTCGGACGGGCTGGGGCTGACCGGCCGCGCCGAGGGCCTGGCCGCGATCGCCACGGCGATCGTCTTCCGTACCGCCTGAACCGGCGGGCACGTAACCGGCGGGCGCGTCCGTCCTTGCGTGCGCGGCGCCTGTGTGCGCCCGGCATCCCCCGTATGGCGTGGGAATGCCGGGCGCCGCACGGGTGTTGAGGGGAGGATCGGAGTATCCGTGTCCCCGGAAGGCCCGCAGGAAGGACCGCTCGTGACTGCCACCCTGTCCGACGACCTCAAGCAGCTCCTCGACACTCCGGTCTTCGTGACCGTGGCGACCATCCAGCCCGACGGCAGCCCCCAGGTCTCCCCGGTCTGGGTGAAGCGGGACGGCGGCGACCTGCTGATCTCGACGACCGTCGGCCGGCGCAAGGAGGCCAACCTCCGCCGCGATCCGCGGGTCACGGTCGTCGTCCAGCCCTTCGACGCCCCGTACACCTACGCCGAGGTCCGCGGCGCCGCCTCCCTCACCACCGAGGGCGGGCAGGAGCTGATCGACGAGCTGTCGCGGAAGTACACCGGCAAGCCGTACGCCGAGTTCAACCCGGAGGCGGGCAAGGACGCCGAGCGGGTGGTCGTCCGGATCACGCCGCGTAAGGTGGTCGGCAGTATCTGACGCAGCCCGCCGTCCGCGCAGGAGGCGGTGACACGTCCGGCGAACCGGACGCCGATGACGGATACGTCACCCTGTGGCCCAATGGGTCGCGGGGCACTGCCTCGTTCCGACTACCCTGGTTCCGTGACGATTCGCCTGTACGACACCAGCGCCCGGCAGATTCGCGATTTCACCCCGCTCACGCCGGGCTGTGTCTCGATCTACCTGTGTGGTGCGACCGTGCAGGCCGCCCCGCACATCGGGCACATCAGGTCGGGACTGAACTTCGACATCATGCGCCGCTGGTTCGAGCACCGCGGCTACGACGTGACGTTCGTGCGCAATGTCACGGACATCGACGACAAGATCATCAACAAGTCGGCCGAACAGGGCCGCCCGTGGTGGTCCGTGGGCTATGAGAACGAGGTCGCCTTCAATACGGCGTACGACGCTCTCGGCTGCCTGCGCCCGACCTACGAGCCGCGTGCCACCGGCCACATCCCCGAGATGATCGAGATGATGCGCGGCCTGATCGAGCGCGGTCACGCCTACGCCGCCGACGGCAACGTCTACTTCGACGTCAGGTCCTTCCCGGACTATCTCCGGCTGTCCAACCAGGAGTTGGACAACCTCCTCCAGCCGTCCGGCGAGGGGGAGACCGGCAAGCGGGACCCGCGCGACTTCGCCATGTGGAAGGCGGCGAAGGAGGGCGAGCCCAGCTGGGAGACCCCGTGGGGCCGCGGCCGGCCCGGCTGGCACCTGGAGTGCTCGGCGATGGCCCACAAGTACCTGGGCACCGCCTTCGACATCCACGGCGGCGGCATCGACCTGATCTTCCCGCACCACGAGAACGAGATCGCCCAGGCCAAGGCCTTCGGCGACGACTTCGCCGCGTACTGGACCCACAACGCGTGGGTGACCATGAGCGGCGAGAAGATGTCCAAGTCGCTGGGCAACTCCCTGCTGGTCTCGGAGATGATCAAGCGCTGGCGCCCGATCGTGCTGCGCTACTACCTGGGCACCCCGCACTACCGCTCGATGATCGAGTACAGCGAGGACGCGCTGCGTGAGGCCGAGGCGGCGTTCGCCCGTATCGAAGGGTTCATCCAGCGGGTCGTCGAGAAGGCCGGGGTCGTCGAGCCCGCGGCCGATGTCCCGCCGGCCTTCGCCGAGGCGATGGACGACGACCTGGGCGTCCCGCAGGCGCTGGCGATCGTGCACACCACCGTCCGCCAGGGCAATTCCGCACTGACCGCCGACGACAAGGAAGCCGCGGTGGCCCGGCTGGCCGAGCTGCGGGCGATGCTCGGGGTGCTCGGTCTGGACCCGCTCGACGAGCGCTGGTCCGGCGGCGGCACCGACCGCGGAGAAGACCTCCACGGCGTCGTGGACTCCCTGGTCCGCCTCGTCCTCGAACAGCGCCAGGCAGCCCGCTCCCGCAAGGACTACGCCACCGCCGACGCCATCCGCGACCAGCTCCAGCAGTCCGGACTCGCCATCGAGGACACCCCCTCGGGCCCGCGCTGGTCGCTGTCCTGACCCCGGCCCCGCGCCCCGCCGGCCACCCGGATTCGCCTCGCACGGTGGCCGCGGGCGACACTCAATCCATACGTACGTACCCACTCCACGTCGCGAGACGTCGAGAGCAGTGAAGAAACAGGTGACCCATGGCCGGCAACAGCCAGCGCAGGAACCGCCGCACGTCCAACAAGAAGGGCGCGCAGGTCGGCAGCGGCGGTAAGCGGCGCCGGGGCCTGGAGGGCAAGGGCCCGACCCCGCCCGCCTCCGCGCGCAAGGGACACGTCAAGAACCGCGTCGCCAACGCCCAGGCGAAGCAGGCCGCATCGCGCCGCCCGGCCCCGCGGCGCGGCGGCGCCAAGGGCACCGCCGAGCTGGTCGTCGGGCGTAACCCGGTCTTCGAGGCGCTGCGCGACGGCGTGCCCGCGACCACCCTCTACGTCCAGCAGTTCATCGACACCGACGAGCGGGTGCGCGCCGCACTGCAGCTCGCCTCGGAGCGCGGCGACATCAACCTGATGGAGGCGCCGCGCCCCGAACTGGACCGGATGACCAACGGCCTCAACCACCAGGGCATGGTCCTGCAGGTCCCGCCGTACGACTACGCCCACCCCGAGGACCTGGCCGCGGCCGCCTTCGACGACGGTGACGACCCGCTGATCGTCGCGCTCGACGGCGTCACCGACCCGCGCAACCTCGGCGCCGTGGTCCGCTCCGTGTGTGCCTTCGGCGGCCATGGCGTGGTCGTGCCGGAGCGCCGAGCGGCCGGGATGACGGCCGGCGCGTGGAAGACCTCGGCGGGCACCGCGGCCCGTACACCGGTCGCCCGCGCCACCAACCTGACCCGGACCCTGGAGTCGTACCAGAAGGCCGGCCTGACGGTCGTCGGGCTGGCCGCGGACGGCGAGCTGGAGCTGCAGGACGTCGAGGCGCTGGACGGCCCGGTCGTTATCGTGGTCGGCAGCGAGGGCAAGGGCCTGTCGCGGCTGGTCGGCGAGACCTGTGATGTACGGGTGCGGATCCCGATGCCGGGCGGCGCAGAGTCGCTGAACGCCGGTGTCGCGGCCGGTGTCGTCCTGTGGGAAGCGGCGCGCCGCCGCGGCTGAGTCCCCGGCTGCCCCGGGGCCGGTGCGTAGCCGTGCCACACCCCGGGGCACGACCTGACCCTCCGTGTGTCCTCCCCGTGTCCCGTGGGGCGCCCGTGCCGTCTCGCGTGACCCTTTGACGGGTCTCGGACAGATCGACCCGGTCAAGGCAGTGTCTTAACCGGGGGTCACTCGGTTAGATGAGCGTGGACACCAGAACACCCCGCACACCTACGGGGGGACGCTCGCCGGGCTTCGATGACGAGCCGGGCCTGAGCTCGGTCAAGGTGCCGTGCGATCCCGCGCAGGTCATCGTCAACCACGCCAGCTTCCGCGTACAGCTCGCCGCGCCCGCGGCGCGCGGCGCCCTGGCCGACGCCGCGCACATCCCCGCCCTCCGCGGCCCGGCCGCCGGCGCCAGACGCCGGGCGCCCGTGGTGTGGAGCGGCCGCACCGAACCGGGCGGCGCGGCCGGCGCCACCACCCAACTCCTGCACGCGGTGCGCGACGCGGGCGTCGGCCTCGACGGCGGCCAGGGCGAGGACGTCGGCACGACCCAGGTCCTGCCCCGGGTCCGCCTCGGCGACGCCGCCCCCGCCACGACCGTGATCGGCCAGCGCGGCCCCGCCGACTCCGACCGCACCCCGCTGCTGCGCGGCGTACGCCCCGTGGGCAGCGCGTACGGCGACACCTACCAGGACCACCCCTACCGCAGCCCCTACGGCGACCGCGGCCCCACCGACGACGGGTACGACGACCGGTTCCAGGCACCGGACGGCTACGACCCCGGCGCCAAGCGGCGCGGCACCGACAGCGTGCGGCACGCGTACTACCCCGGCCGCCGGATGAACCTCGGCGTCGTCCTGCTGCCGCTGCGCATCTTCCTCGGACTGATCTCCGTCTACGCCGGCATGGGCAAGCTCTGCGACCCCGTCTACTTCGAGGGCGGTGAGCGGGGCTCGATGGTCAAGTGGCTGCAGTCGCTCGACCCCTGGGCGCTGGCCGTGCCGCTCCGCGACTTCGCCGTCTCGCACCCCGTCGGCGCCGGTCTGACCGTCGCCTTCCTCCAGGTCGTCGTCGGCGTCCTGACCATCTGCGGGCTGTGGCAGCGGGTCGCCGCGTCCATCGGCGCGCTGCTCTCCGCGGTGCTGCTGATGACCGTCAGCTGGCGCACCCTCCCTGCCTACGACGCTCCCGACATCATCTACCTCGCCGCCTGGAGCCCGCTGATCATCGCGGGTGCGCCCGTCTACTCCATGGACGGGCGGCTGGCCGGCGAGGCCTGGCGGCGTCTCGGCCCCCGCGTCGAGGTCGCCGACCTGCGGCGCCGGGTGCTGCGCCGCGGCGCGGTGATGACGGCGGTGGTGGCCGGACTGACCCTGCTGATCGGCTCGCTGCTCGGCGGCGCCGTACGCTCCGCGACGGTCGCCACCGTCCCGCGGCCCGGCGAGCCCGCCATCAACAACCTCCCCGGCTCCCCGCTGCCCCGCCCCGGCAAGCACACCGCCCGGCCCGGCCAGCGCCACAGGGGCAGCGCCGCACCGCGCCCCGGCACCCCCTCGGCGAACGCCTCGCACAAGCCCCGTAAGCCCGGCACCCCGTCCGCGTCGACCTCCGGCACGGGACGGTCGGCGGGCAGCAGCGGCCTCTCCCAGCAGCCGGGAGCGACCACCAGCGCACCCCAGCAGACCGTGCCGACCCGCCACCCGGTACCGACCCACGTGCCGACCTCGGCGGGCGGCACCGGCGGCGGCACCACCGGCACCGGAAGCACCGGCTCCAGCGGCTCCGGCGGCGACTCCGGGGGAGGGAGCCTCGGCGGGCTTCTGGGCTGACGGGGCCCTGCGCCTGTTGCCCGTTCCTGTACCTGTCCCCGATCGCCCCGCTTTCCGCACGGTTCGGATCCACCGGCCGTGACGGGGAGGGGGAGCGGTCGGGGACAGGCGCGTGTGGGGCGGGTGCGGAGAGCGCGACGGGCGGCAGGGGAGGGACGGGGCCTGCCGGGGCCTGCATGCGGGGGCTGGGGGGCCAGAGAGAGGGCCTGAGAGGGCCTGAGAGGGCCTGGGGGAGCTGGTGCCCTGGTGCTGGGGTTGGGGGGCTGGGCGCCCCTCCTCCTCAACCTCCGTGCGCGCTCAGTTCCTTGGCGGCCTCGCTGAGGTCCTTGGCGGTGTCGATGGCACGCCAGTAGGCGCCCTGAGGGAGCGGGAAACCGGCTAGCCGGCGTTCGCGGGCGAGGCGCGGGAAGGTGGTGCGCTCATGGTCGCCGCGGTCGGGCAGGAGCCCCGTGAACGCGACGGAGAAGACATAGACGCCGGCGTTGATGAGATACGGCGAGGGCGGCGACTCGATGAAGTCCAGGACGTGTCCGAACGCGTCGGTCTCCACGGCGCCCCAGGGGATACGGGGGCGGGCCAGCGCGAGGGTGGCCTCGGCATCGCGCTCGTGGTGGAAGGCGGCCATCTCCCGGAGCGGGAAGCGGGTCCAGATGTCGCCGTTGGTGGCGTACCAGGGCTCGTCCGGGCGGGGGAGGGAGCCGGCCGCGTACTTCAGGCCGCCGCCGCGGCCCAGCGGCTCGGTCTCGACAACGGTCGTGACGTGCAACGGCAGTTGGGCCCGGTCCAGCCACTCCTGGAGTACCCCGGCCAGGTGCCCGCAGGAGACGACGGCGTCCGTGACGCCCTCCTCGGCCAGCCAGTTCAGCTGGTGGCCGATGATCGGGGTCCCGGTGCCGGGAATCTCGACCATCGGCTTGGGGCGGTCGTCGGTGTACGGGCGGAGACGTGAGCCCTGGCCGCCGGCCAGGACCACGGCCTGCGTGGGGTGAGGATGCTGGGCACCTGTCATGGATCGCACCCTATGCGGTGCGAGCAGGGGTCACTGGGCGGCGGCGACGCCGGTGGCGAAGGAGGTGTCGCAGACCGGGCGGGAGAAGGCCTGAGCGCGGTGTGCGGCCCCGTACTTGGCGACCGCGGCACGGCCGAGGTCACGGGCGATGGAGACGCAGTGCTTGGCCAGCGAGGGGCGCTTGGTGGTCGCCTCCTGGAGGTGAGTCAGGGCGACGCCCGGATCCTTCTCCTGGAGCTCGACCAGGAGCCGCTTGCGCAGGGCCTCCTGCGGGGCGAGCGGACCGGCCTTGGTGGAGACCCTTCCGGACGACGCGGTCAGCACCTGGGAGTCGGTGGCCGTCGATGCCCACGGAACGCGGGTGACCGCGAGGGTTCCGGAGAGCACGAGGACGACGGGGAGGACGAGGGCGAGAGTTCTGCCGATGCGGCGGGCTGCGGAGTTCACGGTCGAGATGGTAGCGAGGAGTGATGATTTGGCGACATTTGGTCACCTTATCGAGGGATGTAATGGCTCGTCGGTGCGGTTTCGATGTTGACGCACGGATACGAAAAGCACGGTTATGTCCCTATGGCGCCGAGTTGGCGCCATGCCGTCGCGCCGTCGCGGCGTCACGCCGCCATGCCGCGGGCACACAACGCAGCGGCGGCGGTAGCGGGTAGTGCTGCGTACCACCCGCTACCGCCGCCGCATTCACGCTTCCCTCATCCCGTATCGGCCGGGTTGGGGCCGGTACCAGTCCGGGGCGCGTATCGGCCCGGGGCGCGTATCAGTCGGTCAGGCGCTCTCCGGACGACGTCGAGAAGACGTGCGTCTCGCCCGGCCGCGGTACGACGTGCAGCCGGGCGCCCTTGTCCGGGACCTGGCGGCCGTTGACCCGTACGACGAGGTCCTTGACCTCGCCGCCGACCTCCGCGGTGCCGTACACATAGCCGTCGGCGCCCAGCTCCTCAACGACATTGACCGTGACGGCCAGGCCGGCCGGCGCGTCGGCGGCCTCCTTGGAGAGCGACTTCGCGGCGGCGCCGTTCTGCTCGACGATCTCGAAGTGCTCGGGGCGCACACCCACGGTCACCGTCGTGTCGCCCTTGTCGGCGGCCGCGGTCAGCGCCTCACGGCTGACGGGGACGACGCTGTTGCCGAACTTCACACCGCCGTCCGTGATCGGCACCTCGACCAGATTCATGGCCGGCGACCCGATGAACCCCGCCACGAAGAGATTCGCCGGCCGGTCGTACATGTTCCGCGGCGAATCGATCTGCTGCAGCAGTCCGTCCTTGAGCACGGCCACCCGGTCGCCCATGGTCATGGCCTCGACCTGGTCGTGGGTGACATACACGGTCGTGATCCCGAGCCGGCGCTGCAGCCCCGCGATCTGCGTACGGGTCTGGACGCGGAGCTTGGCGTCCAGGTTGGACAGCGGCTCGTCCATGAGGAACACCTGCGGCTCCCGGACGATCGCCCGCCCCATCGCGACCCGCTGCCGCTGACCGCCGGACAGCGCCTTGGGCTTGCGCCCCAGGTAATCCGTGAGGTCGAGGATCTTGGCCGCGTCCTCGACCTTCTGCCGGATCTCGGCCTTCGGTACCCCGGCGATCTTCAGCGCGAAGCCCATGTTGTCGGCGACCGTCATGTGCGGGTAGAGCGCGTAGTTCTGGAACACCATGGCGATGTCCCGGTCCTTCGGCGGGAGGTGGGTGACATCGCGGTCCCCGATACGGATGGCGCCTCCGTCGACGTCCTCCAGCCCCGCGAGCATCCGCAGCGAGGTGGACTTGCCGCATCCGGAGGGGCCGACCAGGACAAGAAATTCGCCGTCTTCGATGGCGATGTCCAGTTTGTCGACGGCGGGCTTGTCGGAACCCGGGTAGATACGGGTTGCCTGGTCATACGTGACCGTAGCCATGGTGAAAGTCCCTTCACCGGCAGGAACGTGCCGGACGATCCGAGTAAAAGGAGTGGTGTAGTCCACTGATATGGACTCTCCGTGACGCTACCCGCAGCCGCCCCCGGTGTCAGTACCCCCGCACTCACCAATTTGGGAACCGGCATCCGCCCCACCTGGGTACACTGCTTCACGCACGCCTCCTTAGCTCAGCTGGCCAGAGCACCGCTCTTGTAAAGCGAAGGTCGTCGGTTCGAATCCGACAGGGGGCTCTGAGCTTGAGCAGGGAAGAAGCCCCGGGCCGGTGGATGGCCTGGGGCTTCTGGCATCTACGGGTGACATCAACGGCGCGGTCGGTCGAGATCAGTCCTGATCGAGCCGTCGCTTCGGGGGCCTGTCCATGGGGCTGATCGCTTCCCGTTGGGTGTCCTGGGCGTGGTGGGTGCAGACGTCCTTGGTCATGCTGATCTGACTGTTGCGGTGGGCATCCATCAGGACGCGCGGGGCGGCGCCAGTCGCGGTGGGCAGGGTGGCGCAGCCGTGCTGGGCGTCGTGCAGACGGACGGGTGCTGACAGGCTGACCGTGCAGACCGATTCGGCGGCCGACGGCAGTGGCCCAGTGCGGGAGTTGGCGGACAGAGCTTGCGTCGCACGCGGAGTCGGTCTTTGAGAAAGCCGTGAGTGCCCCGGATCTGCCGCGAAAGGGAGCCCCGTGCCGCGTGCCGTCACGTTGGTTCGCTCGGCGTCCCTGTCCGATGTTGCCGGCTACGCCTACGCGGCCACGCCCCGGCCATCGCCGCCGTGTCGATTCCTGACCGGCGGATCATCCCCGCAAGGGCGACCCCGCCAAGCGAGGCAAGGCCCTCCTGAATCCCGGTGCGGCGGTCGGGCCTGGTTTACAGGGTTGGCCCGGCCGCCGGGGCACGGTCTGCCGTCGCGGGGCAGGCCGCGGCCGCAGCGGTGATCAGCTCGGGCAGGTCGGTCTCGAAAGGTTGTTACGAGGTGGCGCCACGGGTGCGCAGGCTTTCGTTGATGCGCTGGGCTTCTTCGAGTTGGTCTTCGAGGATGATGATGCGGCAGGCGGCTTCGATGGGGGTGCCGGCGTCGACGAGTTCGCGGGCGCGGGCTGCGATGCGTAGTTGGTAGCGGGAGTAGCGGCGGTGGCCACCTTCGGAGCGCAGAGGGGTGATCAAGCGGTGCTCGCCGAGGGAGCGGAGGAAGGCGGGGGCGGTGCCGATCATCTCGGCGGCCCGGCCCATGGTGTAGGCGGGGTAGTCGTCGTCGTCGAACTTGTCGACGGGGCGGGGACTGCGAGGGGGCATAGACCTCTTCTTTCGGGGGCGCGTCGAGGGGCCCGAGTGCCGTAACGGCACCCGGGCCCCGAGCTTTCAACACCATCTACCGGCTGACTGCGCCGGCCTTCTTGTTCCGCACCGTCGCCCGGGAGAGGGCGGGAAGTGCGGGGATCGCGGATGCGTGACCGGGGACCACCTTCCAATCCGGGGCCTGCGGTACCCGAGCGGTGTTCTTCCTCGCCCGGGCGATCCTGATGGCGTCTGCTCCTTACCTGATTCGGTTACTCGGTCGTACTGCTGGATATTGCGGGTACTGCATGCGGCCCCTGGGGCCGCTCGGCCCGGCAGTCAGTGAAGGAACCACCCTTTCCGGCCCCGTCGCTCCACTGCCGTTCCGCATCCTGTCTGACTTGCTTGCGCGGCAGTTCATCTCTGCCGTGCCCTCTTCGACTTCTTGGGTACGAGGAAACGTTAACCCCCGCACGCATCCATGTCTACTCTCGGCGTGACAGATTTTCTCAACAGTCAGCGAGTGGACTTCTGCCTCATGGCACACCCGGAAGAGTGTCATCCGGGTCGACCGGGTCCGGCGGGCACGAGCGAGCCCGGGCGGCGCAACCGGCCCGAGGGGGCGAGCGCAGGAATGACGCGACGGCGACCCGCGCGACAGCTTCGAGCAGTTGCGGGGCCACCAAGAAGGTAATGGGGGGCTGAGCTGAAGTCGCTGACCGTGGCAGTCGGGGTGCCCGCCCCTTTGGTTCCCGTGCGCCGGCCACGCGCTTCCTGGCGCAGTTTTCATTAGGGGTGAAGGACAGAAGCTCGGACACCATCTTCACAGAAAATCTGCCATGTCGACGGTAGACATGCAGCCTTCCGGGGGCTAGGGTTTTTTCGTAGCCAAGAGATCGAAAGGCGCGGCAGAGGTCGAACTGCCGCGCGTGCAGTGTCCAGAAGAGGCACGGCAGTGGAGTCGCGGGGCCGAAAGGTATGTACGTGGGCCCCGCGACTGACTGCCGGGCCGGGCGGCCCCCGGGGCCGCGAGCAGAACAGTGGGTCCGCAGGAGCAAGCAGGTCGACCCAGGAATGAGAAGGAGGCAGACGCCATCAGGATCGCCCGGGTGAGGAAGTGAGTCCGCTCGGGTACCGCAGGCCCCGGATTGGAAGGTGGTCCCCGGTCACGCATCCGCGATCCCTGCACTTCCCGCCCTCTCCCGGGCGACGGTGCGGAAACAGAAGGCCGGCACCGCAGTAAGCCGGCAGATGGTGTTCAACCCCTCGGGGCCCTGGTGCGTGTTCGGCACCAGGGCCCCACAATGCATTCGCCGGTCAGCGGTGCACATGACCGCAGAAATCTCTCACGACCGTCTCAACGACGAGGACTACCCCGCCTACACCATGGGGCCGGCCGCCGAAATGCTCGGCACAACCCCCGCCTTCTTGCGGGCCCTCAGTGAGTCCGTCGATGTCGGTACCGTCGCCGGAGCTCTGCGCCGTCAGCCTGACGCCAGGCGGGCCGGAACCGGGCCGGGCGCCGCGGTCGAGGTGTCCCTGATTTCGAGCGAGGAAGAGGGCGATGTAGTGCGCGGTGAAGCCTGCCACGGTCAGGGCGTGGAAGATCTCGTGGAAGCCGCATCGGCTCCACCGGCCGGCTGCCCGCCGGCCACGCGAGCCGGGGTAGTGGAGCGGATCCTTTGCCCACAGCGGTCCGGTCAGGTTCGGGCCGGGTGCCCCAGCAAGGCCGACGCCGTCTCCAGTGGAGTGAGACCGGTCGGTGGCACGAGCGCGGCAGCCGGGCGGCACACGAAGCCGAGGCGGCTCAGGGCTCGGGTCACTTCACCGGCGGAGAAGTCACGGCGGTCCTGCCGGGTGATGATCTCCCCGACCTGCTTGACGGGGTAATGGCGGCGACCGATGAGCACGGACTCACCCGTGATGGGTTCGGCTTTGATGCCCTTCATCGCGTCCTGCACCTCGGTCTTGAGCAGGTCGAAGGGGAAGCGGGCGATGACAACGCGCATAGTGCCTCTACAAGGTCGAAGAGAAGCCGGAAACGGAGCGCCGGCACGGACGGAGGGGGATCAAGCGGTGAGGACGATGACGCCGAGGGCGTGCCCGTCCTCATCAATCACGGGTGACGCCCGCAGCGCGCGTTGACGCATGGCGCGTTCCGCGTCGTGTGCAGACATCACGGGCGAAGTGAAGGGCCCACGGTCGTAGCTGAGGTCCCGCAACCGTGTCTCCTCGGTGTACCAGGAGCCTTGGTGGTGGGCTGTCATCTGGGAACGGGTGATCAGGCCCGTACACCGCCCGTCCTCGTCCCGGACGAGGAGATGGTGGGCACGGGCCCCGATGAGGACGGACAGGGCCACGTCGACGATCATGTCGTCGCCGACCTGTGGTCCCGGCGACGACATGACGTCGCCGACTGCCTTGCCGGAGCAGTCCGCCTGGGGATAGTTCTGCAGCATCAACGAAAGCCTCCGTGACGAGGGTGATCCGACGCGCCGAGCGTGCTCCTCCGGGGCCGGTCTAGGCGGCCGAAGCCGAGGAGTTCTGCCGTGCGGTCGGTGTCGCGGTGCGGGCTGAACCGGCGGCACGGCGGGCCCGGGCGGGGTGGCTGCGGCGGCCGCGGGTGGAGGAGCCGCTGCGCTTGGGGCGCTCGACGACCGGTGCGGCGATGGTGACGGGAACCCCGGAAGGAGCCTGGGCGCCGGTGATGCGGCTCAGTTCGGCCTCTCCGGAGCGGACCTGGGTGGACTGCGGGGTGATGCCCGCGTCGGCCATCAGGCGGTTCATGGTGCGGCGCTGGCTGGGCAGGACGAGGGTGACGACGCTGCCGGACTCGCCGGCCCGCGCGGTACGGCCACCGCGGTGCAGGTAATCCTTGTGGTCGCTGGGCGGGTCGACGTTGACGACGAGGTCGAGGTTGTCGACGTGGATGCCGCGGGCCGCGACGTTGGTGGCCACCAGGACCGTGACCTGGCCGGTCTTGAACTGGGCCAGGGTCCGGGTGCGCTGGGGCTGGGACTTGCCGCCGTGCAGTGCCGCGGCGCGCACACCGCTGTTCAGCAGATGCTTGGTGAGCTTGTCCACCGCATGCTTGGTGTCCAGGAACATGATCGACCGGCCCTCACGCGCGGCGATCTCCGTCGTGGTGGCGTGCTTGTCCGCGTCGCGGACATGCAGCACATGGTGCTCCATTGTCGTGACCGCGCCCGCCGAAGGATCGACGGAGTGGACCACGGGGTCCGTCAGGTAGCGCCGGACCAGCAGGTCGACGTTGCGGTCCAGGGTGGCCGAGAAGAGCATCCGCTGCCCCTCGGGACGGACCTGGTCGAGCAGCGCGGTGACCTGGGGCATGAAGCCCATGTCGGCCATCTGGTCGGCCTCGTCCAGCACGGTGATGCCGACCTGGTTCAGCCGGCAGTCACCCCGCTCGATGAGGTCCTTGAGCCGGCCCGGCGTGGCGACGACCACTTCGGCACCGCCGCGCAGCGCGCTCGCCTGCCGGCCGATCGACATCCCGCCGACGACGGTGGCCAGCCGCAGTTTGAGCGACCGGGCGTAGGGGGTGAGGGCATCGGTGACCTGCTGGGCAAGTTCCCGGGTGGGGACCAGGACCAGTGCCAGCGGCTGGCGGGGCTCGGCGCGCTGCCCGGCGGTACGGGCCAGCAGGGCCAGACCGAAGGCGAGCGTCTTGCCCGAACCGGTGCGCCCACGGCCCAGCACGTCGCGGCCGGCCAGCGAGTTCGGCAGCGTGGCGGCCTGGATGGGGAACGGGGCGGACACGCCTTCCGCGCCGAGGGCCGCCAGCAGCGCCGACGGCATGTCCAGTTCGGCGAAAGTTTCGGCCGGGGGCAGGGCGGGAGTGCGGGTGACGGGCAGGGCGAACTCTCCCTGCGGCGTCGCGGGACGCCGTCCGGGGCCCCCGGAACGGCCCGTGCCCGAGCGGTTCGGTCCACCGGAGCGGTAGCCGCCGCGGCCTGAGCCGGACGAAGCGGCAGAGCGGGAGTAGCGGTCATTCGTGCGAGCTGTGCGGTTCATGGCGAACCTTCCTCGATGCGGTACGTCGAGGAATTCCCGGCGGCAATGAGCCGCACACAAAGAATCGCAAGAACGAACCGATGAATTGAGATGAAGCGAAGCGGGGCGGAAATGTGTCGACCCTGCACACCGAAGCGGGGCCGGAAACGCCGCAGAGAAGAGAAGCCGGCTGTCGCGTGCCGAATGCCGCGTGCGCGGCTGTTGGCGGGGCACGCGGGAAAACCGAAAAACAACGAGCTGGGGCCCGCACCCAAAGTGCGGGCCCCAGCTGCGGTGTGACGCGTCAGCCTCAGGCGGGAACGATGTTCTCGGCCTGCGGGCCCTTCTGGCCCTGCGTGACGTCGAAGGTCACCTTCTGGCCCTCTTGCAGCTCACGGAAGCCCTGGGCGGCGATGTTCGAGTAGTGGGCGAAGACGTCGGCGCCGCCACCCTCCTGCTCGATGAAGCCGAAACCCTTTTCCGAGTTGAACCACTTCACGGTGCCAGTAGCCATGTCATATCTCCTTCGGGGCAGTGCCCGGAGCCCACGCCGTGCGAGCTCCGTATCGCTGCGTTGATTGCCCGTCCGGAAATAAACACCGGAAAATACGAAAGCGCTCCGCCATGTACGACAGCGAGCACGCTTGAAGTCTTGGGAACCACAACTGCAACTGAGATCGACGGTAGCACGGTACGGGCGGCCATGCGCGGCACATGATCGGGACGCTTTCGAGAGCGCAAAAAACCCATACCGCAGCAGTGGCCATTTCTGTAGTTGCGGCATGAGATATTCACAATCGCCGCTCGCCCGTATTCGACCGGAAATACGTCGGCTCCTCGGTCACCGCCCAGGCTCCGCAGGCACGGGCCGGGCACCGTCCATGCCTGGCCGAACCGCACCGCACAGCGGTTGGGCATGGTTCGCGGGAAACGCTGCCCACAGACCGGCCCAGGGCGGCGGAGCCAAACCGGCACGCGACGCTCGGCCTTGGGGGAGTCTTGTTCTGTTGCTGCAGCCGAGGGAAAACTACACTGACAGTAGTAGACATTCATATCCCGCGTCGCCAATTTCTGTCATGGCGGACGTAGCCATTGACGGGCGCGCGTGGGCGTCTCCATGGGCGTGGGCGTGTGCGTGGTGACGGGAGTGGGGGAGCGGTCGAGGGAGCACCCGGCCACGACACGTTGTGCCGTGGCCGGGTGCTCTCCGCGCTGCGCGGAGGTGTCTGGTTCCGGCCTTCGCTGATGCCTGGTGCCGGTCAGGAACCTTGTTTCTCGTGGTGGGGTGCCGCCGTCGTGGGGGGCTCCGGCTGTACGGGGGGCAGTTCGGGTTCCGTGCCCGGGTGTCGTTCGGGCGTCGGGCACGGCGCGTCCGCCGGCCCTTGCGGGGACCGCTCCGCGGCGGAGTGCATCAGGACGGCGCAGACCAGCAGCAGGGCGAGTGCGGGCAGGGCGATGGCCACCGCGAGGCCTGGGAACTCCGGGTCACCGCCCAGTCCGGTCACTCCCGTGTAGGCGGCGCCGGAGGCCATCTGCAGCGCGAAGAACAAGCCGGAGGCGGCGCCTGCATGCCGTCCGTCGTAGCGCATCATGCCGGCCTGGCAGGTCGGGAACATCGCCCCGACTCCCACCATGCAGAACGCCATGGGGACGACCAGGCTCAACGGCTCGTCCGGCCAGATCCGCACGCTGACGGACATCACGAGCGCCGCGGCCGCCGCGACCGAGGAGGCGAGCCGGGCGACCAGCTCCAGGGAGCGCACCCGGCCCAGGCGCTTGGCCACGCTGCTTCCCGTCACGTAACCGGCGATCACCAGCGTGTACAGGGCCCCGTACTCGACGGGGGAGGCGCCGAGGCCGACCTGGATGGCGTGACTGGAGTAGGTGGTGAAGGTGAAGTACGCGCACCAGGCGAGGCTGATGGCGGTGGCGAAGACGGTGAAGTCCCGGTTGCCGAGGATGCGCCGGTAGGCGGTGAGGGGGCCTTCGGGGGAGGTGCGGGGCGGGGGTTCCGGTGAGGATGCGGGCGCGGGGGCCGCTGCTTGCCCCGCCTCCGTTCCCGGTCCCGATCCCGGCCTCGGTCCCGTTCCCGGCCCCGTTCCCGGGCCCGATGACGGCCCCGTTCCCGGTCCCGTCGTCTGCCGTCCGGCGGCCGTCTGCGAGCCGTTGCGCGGCGTGTCGGAGGGCAGCAGGAACACGGCGCCCACGAGGGTGCCGACGCCGACCGCCGTCATACAGACGAAGAGCATGCGCCACGAGGCGTACTGCACCAGAAGGCCCGCGAGCGGCGGCGAGACGGCGGGGGTCACCGCGATCACTGTCGTGAGCGCGGTGAGCACATTGAGCCGTTCCCGTTGCGGGAGGTCCTTCTGCACCCAGAGCCGGGCGATGACCGTGCCCGCGCCGGCGCCCAGGGCCTGGAGCACCCGGCCGGCGATGAAGACGGCGACGTTCGGGGCCAGCAGGCAGAGCGCGGAGGCGCCCGCGAACAGGGCGAGGCCCGCCAGCTGGGTCCGCTTCGCTCCGTACCGGTCGGCCAACTGGCCGGTGACCAGCATGGAGATGGCGTATGCCGCCATGTAGCCGACCATCGAGCGGCTGAGGTCCGACTCGCCCGCGCCGAAGTGGGCCCCGATCTGCGGGATGGCCGGAACGAAGGCGGCGAGGGCGAGTTGGGGCACACACACCAGTGACATCAGGCACAGGGTGAGTCCCCGGGAGAGGCGGATGTCGGTCATCAGACCGCCTGCAGGGCGTACCGGTCGTGCTCGTCGACGCTGTACCGGGCGACCCGCGCCGCCTGCCGGGCGACGTACTCCATGGAGCTGGAATGGAAGTGGACGCCCGAGGCCAGGTCGCCGACCACGTGGAAGCCCGGCCGGGGGGTGCCGTCCGGACGGAGCGCACGGTTGCTCTCCGGTTCCACCTGGATGCCCCCTGCCGGGTGCGCGGCCACCAGGGACCGGCGCGCGAGGTCCCGCAGAAGCGAGCCTTCGGGGGCGGCGGTGAGGTCGTTGGTCCGGCCGACGGCGTTGACGACCCGGTCGTACCGCTCGGTGGAGCCGTCGGCGAACGCGGCCGTGAAGCCGCCGCCCGGTTCCCTGCGCACCGCGGTGACACCGCGCCGGAAGCTGACGTCCCCTGCCTCGGCGAGCGCGACCAGCTTGCGCGCGTTCACCGGCGGCATGGGGTTCCGCAGGCAGGCGAAGGCCCGGTGGTGTCGTCGCAGGAAGGCCCGCTGCTCCCCGGCGGGCAGTGCCCGCCAGAGCGCGGAGTACGCCGGGGTGAGTGCGGTGACGCAGCGCTGGAGCAGGCCCGCGGGCCCGGGGTCGGCCAGCCGCGACCGCAGCAGCTCCGCCGCGGGCCACCGTTCCGCGTACGGGCGCACCGCGTCCCGCAGGCTGGTGCCGTGCTCCCGGAGCGAGGAATCGATGAGGGCGTAGATGTCCCGGAGCGTCACGGCACCCCGGGCGGCGAGTTCCAGGCCGCCGAAGGAGTGCTCCGGATCGTCCCAGCGCGATACCGGACTGGACCTCACATCCGGTACGAAGCCGGAGCGGGAGGCCAGGGTGACCCCGACGCCCTGCTCGGTGAGCACGAGCGCGCTGTCGACGGCCGTCAGCCCGGTGCCCAGCACCAGCACCCGGTCCGCGGGATCCACGCAGGCCAGCGACGGTGCGAGCGGATAGGGCTGGGCGATGAAACCTGGTGCGCCGGCCAGGCCGAAAACGTCGACGGGAGGCAGCGTGCCGACCGCCAGGATCACGCTGTCGGCGGTGAAGGTCATGCCGTCCGCGGTGGTGATGGTGTAGGCGTCCGGGCCTTCGGCGGCCCCGCCGGTCCCCGTGGCCCCGGCGGCCCCGGCGGCCCCGGCGGCCCCGGCGGCCCCGGCGGCCCCGGTGACCTCGGCGATCTCCGTGACCGAGCTGCGTACGGTCGTGACCCGGGCGCCGAGGTGTTCGAGATCGTCGCACGCCCCGGCGAAGACCCCCTCCAGGTAGTGGCCGAAGGCGGCGCGGGGAGCGAAGGCCGAGGCGGTCTTCCAGTCCAGCGGGATGGCGGTGGAACGCAGCTGCTCCGCGGAGCGATTGAGCCAGCGGCGGAACTGGCCCGGGTCGTTGTAGTCCACGGACATCGCCGACAGCGGACGGTTTAACAGGGCGGCGTGGGTGTCCCGTGCGTAGGCGACGCCGGGACCGAACCGGTCCGTCGGGTCGAAGACATGGATGTCCGCGGCGAACTCCCGGCTGTCGGCGGAGAGTTCACGGGCGCAGGCGGCAAGGAAGGCGGTTCCGGCGGCACCACCGCCTATGACGGCGATGACGGGGCGAGATGTCACAGAAATCTCCAGCGGATCATGAAAAGCAGCAGGTCGGCGATCGCGACGGTGCGCCACGGGCGTCCCTCCCGATCAAGGCCGGTGGGGGCCGGTGGTTCCATGAAGCAAGGGGTACGGGGCTGTTCGCGGACGGTCGCGTCGGCCCGTGCCGGGCCGATCGCCGGCCCGGTCCTTCCGTACCCAGGTGCCGAGATGACGGCGCACCCCGCCCGCCGTGGTCCTCCGCACACGTCATTGAGTGCCGCCATTCCGGAAACGGCGGCACCCGGTGGTTCTCCCCCGGAACCCGTGCACGGCATCGGCCAGGCGGGCGACCGGCCGATGTGGCTGATTCTAGGCTGCCGGCCGTCGATCGCCATCCGAAATTGGTCGCCCCAGGTGGCTCAAAGATGCCAATGCGGCACTTCTGAGCCACTTATGGCCAAATTGCAGCGCAGGGGCGGTAGTTGACCATCTGAGTGGAAGCTGCGCTTCCGTGCGGTTCTCATTTCTCCTCTCTGCCGGCCCGGTGGGCGCGCGGGTCCACCGGAGTGAGTACGCCCAGGCGTTCCTCGATCCGCTGGGCCGCGTCCAGGCACCGGTCCTCGCGGTACATCCCCGCCACGACCTGGACGCCCTGCGGCAGGCCGGCCGCGAGACCGGTGGGCACGGCCACGGCCGGCACCCCCACGTACGTCGTCGCGGTCAGCAGGCGCATCGGCGACATCATCGCGTCGCGCTCCTCCGGGGTTCGCGGAATCACCGGCTCCGGTGCCGGCTGCGTGGACACCGGCCCGAGCAGCAGCGGGCAGTGCTCGAAGAAGCGGGCCCACGCGCGCTGGACGCCGAGGCGCACACCGGTCTGCCGCAGGTACTCCGCCAGGCCGACGGCAGGGTGGCGCCGGATGTCCAGCTCGATGTGGCGGGCGCTGTCCTCGGTGAGCAGTCGCCGGAGCACGGGCCAGGCCAGGCTGAACTCGGCTCGCAGGAGCGCGCCGTAGCCGTCGAGGGCGTCCTGCAGTCGTGGCACCTCTACCTCCTCGACCGGGTGCCCGGCGTCCTCCAGGGCGGCGGCCGCCGCTTCGATCGCCGCGCGCACGTCCGGGTGGACGTCGCCGCGGCCGCCGGGGTCGGTCACCACGCCGACCCGCACCGGCGCTTCCGGCCGCGGCCCGTACAGCGGCGCCGGGACCGCCCGCGGGTCCTGCGGGTCCGTGCCCGCCAGCACCTCGTACGCCGCCCGCAGGTCCGCCACCGACCGGGCCAGCGGCCCGTCCACGGGAAAGAGCTGGTGGCCCAGGACCGGTTCCTGATCGTTCATCCGGTGGTCGGCCGGGAACCGCCCGTAGCTCGGTTTCAGCCCCGCGACGCCGTTGAACGCCGCCGGGTTGCGCACCGACCCGCCGGAGTCGTTGCCCAGGCCCAGCGGTGCCATGCCGGTCGCCACCGCGACCGCATCGCCGCCGCTGGTGCCGCCGGGAGTGCGCCGCGGGTCCCACGGGTTGACGGTGTCCCCGAACAGCTGGCTGACCGTGTGCACTCCGGCGATCGCGAGGTCGGGCATGTTGGTGCGGCCGACCGGAATCGCCCCGGCCGCGCGCAGCCGTCGCACCGGGGGAGCGTCCGACGGCGCCACCCGGTCGCGGAAGTACGGCACGCCGTGCGTGGTCGCCGATCCGGCGACGTGGATGTTCTCCTTCACCGTGAACGGCACCCCGGCCAGCGGGCCCAGCCGCTCCCCGGCGGCCCGGCGCCGGTCGGTCTCCCGCGCCGCCTGCCGGGCACTGTCCTCCAGCAGCCGGGTCACCGCGTTCACCTGCGGGTTCACCGCGGCGATCCGCTCCAGGTGCGCCTCTACGGCCTCCGCCGCCGACACCTCTCCCCGAGCCACCCGCTCCGCCAACTCCGACGCCTCCAGCGTCCACAGCTCCGTGGCCGTCGTCCCCATCGGGCCCGCCCTCCCTCCGTTCAGACAGTGAAGATACGGAGCGAACATACAGACCTGTATTTGGATACAGAACTGAATATCTGGCCGCGGTGCGCCGTAGGATGCCGTCGTGACACCCGAACGCAAGCGCCTGACCCGCGAAGAGAGCCGGCAGCGGACCCGCGGCCGGCTGCTGGACGCCGCCGCCGAGCTGTTCACCGAACGCGGCGTCAACGGCACCTCCGTCGAGCAGATCGCCGAGCGCGCCGGCTACACCCGCGGCGCCTTCTACGGGAACTTCGAGGACAAGAACGCCCTGGTCGCCGAGCTGCTGCAGCACCGCACCCGCCGCGAACTGGACGAAGTCGGCGCCCTCACCCAGGGCGCCACCTCCTTCGCCGACGCCCTCGACAGGCTCCGGGCCTGGAACCGCGACCGCGCCCGGCACCTGCCCGCATGGCTCGCCCTGCGCATGGAACTCGTCCTGCACGCGCTGCGGAACGAGGAACTGCGGCCGCTGCTCGCCGAACGTGAACTCCTCGCCCGCGACGCCCATGCCGCCGGCCTGGAGCAGGCGTTCGCCGCCCGCGGTGTCGAGTCGCCGGCCGACCCCGCGTTCCTCGCCCTGATCGTCCACGCCCTGGAGGACGGCCTGCTCATCCAGCGCCTGCTGGCCCCCGCCGGCATTCCGGACGACGTCGTCGTCGACGCCTTCGACCTGCTCCTGCGCTCCTGGACGGCGCTGGCGCAGCGTCCCGCGGGGGAGGGGGAGGAGGGCGGTCAGGGGCCGGGGGCGGGGCGGGCCTGACCGGTGCGAGGAGCGGGGATCAGACCCTCGGAGGCCGCGTACCGGAATCCGTTCGCGGCCCACAGCAGCCGGAAGTCCGGGACCGCGAGGACCTCGGCGGTCTCCTCGGCGGAGGCCCGCTGGTCGGCACAGGCCCGCTCGACGGGCGCGGCCTTGGGGCCGCTCACCGTGGGGCAGGCAGCATGACGGTGAAGGTGCTGCCCTCGCCCGGTGCGGTGTGGACCGTCACCGTGCCGCCGTGTGCTTCGGCGATCGACTTGACGATGCTCAGGCCCAGGCCCGTGCCGCCGGCGGCCGGGTCGCGGGACTCCTCGCCGCGGTAGAAGCGTTCGAAGATGCGCTCGGCGGTCTCGGGGGGCATGCCGGGGCCCTGGTCGCGGACCGTCAGCTCCACCGTGTCGCCGGGCAGTGCACGGGCGCCCACCGATATCGGGGTGCCCGGCGGGGTGTAGCGCAGGGCGTTGCTCAGGAGGTTCTGCAGCACCTGCCGGAGCCGGTCCTCGTCGCCGCAGGCGAAGACCTCGCCCGCCGGCTCGACGGTGACCGGCTTGCCGGGGTCGCGGACCCGGGCATCGCCGACGGCTTCCTTGACGAGCGTGCCGAGGTTCACCGGTGCGCCGGCGAGCGGGCGGCCCTGGTCGAGCCGGGCGAGCAGCAGCAGTTCTTCGACCGTGGCGTGCATCCGGGCCGCCTCGCCCTCGATGCGCTGCATCGCCCGCTCGATGAGTTCGGGATCCTGGGCCAGACCGTGCAGATGCAGTTGCGCCCAGCCGCGGATCGTGGTCAGCGGGGTGCGCAGTTCGTGCGAGGCGTTGGCCACGAACTGCCGTAGCTGTTCCTCGGACCGCTGCCGTTCGTCGAACGCCCGGTTGAGGGCGGTGGCGACCTCTCCCACCTCGGAGTGGCGCCGGGCGACCTCGATGCGCTGGTCGATGTCGCCGTCGGCGACGGCCTTCGCGGTGGCGGCCATGTCGCGCAACGGCCGCAGGCCCACGCGGAGTACGCCGCGGCTGAGGAGCACGATGCCGCCGAGCACGGCCAGCGTGGCGGCGGCATCGGCGCCGATCAGCCAGTAGACGACGTCCTCCCCCGGCTGGAGGCTCTTGGCGACCACGACCGTGCTGAACCGCTGGGGCGGCGCGCCGGGCGCGGGCCGGACCGTGGCGGACGGGCCGACGGGGAAGCTCAGGACGCGGTAGCGGGGTACGGGCGCACTCTTCGCCGACAGGGTGCGGGGCCGGTCGGCGAAGCCGTCCGGGACCGGCGACGGCAGGTCGGGGCGAGCGCGGAGCTGCCCGTTGAGGTCACGTGCCGGTGTCTGGGCGACGACCTTGCCGTGGTCGTCGACCAGCGCGACGTACACGCCGTCGGGAATGAGGGAGTTGAGTCCTGCCGAGTTGACCGGGGCCGCCTGGTCGTTCACCCGGTGCTGCACGGTGGTGCGGGCCTTGGCGAGCGTGGCGTCGGCGACATCGATGAGGTTGAGGCGCAGCCCGATCAGCGACACCGCGTTGACGGCCACCATGCCCCCGGCCGCCAGCAGGACGACCCCGATCATCAGCCGCGCCCGCAAGGAGCCGCGCCAGGCGGCGGCCACCTCAGCCGCCTCCGGGCAGCCGCAGGCTGTAGCCGAAACCGCGCACCGTGTGGATCAGGGCGGGGGACCGGTCGTCCACCTTCGCCCTCAGCCGGGACACCAGCTTCTCGACGACGCCCGCTCCGAAGCGGTGCTGCCAGACGTGGTCCATGATCTGCTCTTTCGACATCACCTGGTCGGCATTGATCAGCAGATAACGCAGCAGTTTGTACTCCGTCGGGGACAGCGCGATCAGCCGGTCCCCGCGGCGCACCCGCCGGCTGCGCTCGTTCACACTCAGGTCGGCGAAACGCAGCATCGCACTCTCCTCCGCGGACCGGCCCGCGCGCCGCAGCAAGGCGTGCACCCTGGCCAGCAGTTCGGGGAGGCTGAAGGGTTTGGTGAGGTAGTCGTCCGCGCCCATGGCGAAGCCCGTGACCCGGTCCTCGACGGAATCGCGCGCGGTCAGGAACAGCACCGGCAGCCGCGCCCCGTTCTCCACCAGCCGCCGGCACAGGCGGAAACCGTCCATGTCGGGCAGCATGACGTCCAGCACCAGCAGATCCGGGGGCTGCGCCTCGTACGCGCTCAGGGCCTGGGCACCGCAGCCCGCGGTCGCCACGGTGTAGCCCGCGAGGCCCAAGGTGGTCTCCAGCAGCTCCGCCATCCGCGGGTCGTCATCCACGACGAGCAGCCGTTGCCCCATTCCCCGGGGCAGCGGTGCGTCGCTCGTCGGCGAGGCGGAAGGCATGGCGGGCACCAATCGGTCACGGAGTCTGCGGTCACGACAACGAGTCGCCGCGGCAGGCGGTTCCCTGGCAGGCGGTTGCCTGACCGGCGGCTGCCTGACTGTCGGTTACGGGCCGTCGCTTCCGGCCCCTTGCCCCGGCCCGCGGGCGCGGCAGACGTTACCCCGGCCCGCTGAGGCTGTCAGGCAACGGTCAGGTTGCTGACCGCGACGGGTCAGCGAGGGCGGTTTCTCTTGAGCCACGACACCGGAAAGAGCCCGTCCGCCGAGAAGCCTGGAGAGCCCGTGGACCCTGCCGCACATGACGAAGCCGGCGGTGTGGATGCCGTCCGGGCCGCCGTGCGGAGCCGGTTGCGCGGCGCCGTGATCGATATCGCGCCCGTCTTCGGATTCACCCTGACCTTCGCCCTCACCCACCGGCTCGGCATCGCGCTGACGCTCGCCTTCATGGCCGGGGCCGGGGCCTTCGTCCACCGGCTGGTGCGCAAGGAGCCCGTGGGGCGCGCGCTGGGGATCCTCGGCTTCGTCTGTGTCCAGGGCGCGTTGGCCGCCCGGACCGGGCAGGCCACCAGCTTCTTCCTCCCGCACCTGGTGCTGCACTGCGCGATGGCCGTGGCGGCACCGGTGCTGGTCCTGCTCGGGTGGCCGCCGCTGGGGGTGATGGTGGGGCTGCTCACGGGCGAGCGGACCGCGTGGCGGCGTTGCGCGGTGCGACGCCGGGCCTTCGCCAGGGGCAGCCTCGTCCTCTTCACGGGGAACGTCCTGATGCTGACCATCCAGCTCCCGTTGTTCCTGTCCGGCCAGGCCGTCGCCCTCGGCTCGGTCGATGTCTTCGGGCCGCTCGTCTTCGGGCTCGGCGCCCTGCTGGGCTGGCGGGTCTACCTGCGGGCCCTCGGCGGCCACCGCTGCGACGCCGGCCTCCCCGCGGACGCAGGCCTCCCCGCGGACGCCGCCCGCCCCGCGGACGCCGGCCTGAGGGCGGACCCGGCGCGCCCCGCCGACCCCGTACGCCCCACCGGCCCCGTACACGCCACTGGTTCCACAGATCCCATCAACCCGGCGCACACCCAGCCCCCCATGGAAAGGACCGTCCGATGACCGACACCCAGCCCACCACCCGGCCCCGGCCCGACGCCCGGACCCAGCCCACCGAGCGGACCTGCCCGTTCAGCCCGCCCGAGGGGTACCGGACGCTGCGCGAAGAGGCCCCGATCACGCCGGTGACCTTCCCGGACGGGACGGACGGCTGGCTGGTCAGCCGGCACGCCGACGTACGGACGGTGCTGGCCGACCCACGGTTCGGCGCGAACCGCCGGCCCGCGCGCGCCGATGCCTTCGCGCCCGCCGGCACACCGGTGCCGCCGCCCCCGCCGGGGATGTTCATCATGATGGACGGCCCGGAGCACACCCGGATCCGCCGGCTGCTCACCGGCCAGTTCACGGTGCGCCGGATGCGGCAGCTGGCGCCCGCGGTGGAGCGGATCGTCGCCGAGCACCTGGACGCCATGGCGTCCGCCGAGCAGCCGGTCGACCTCCTCCGGGACTTCGCCCTGCCCGTCCCCTCGCTGGTGATCTGCGAGCTGCTGGGGGTGCCGTACGCGGACCGTGCGGACTTCCAGCGGAATTCGAGCAACATGCTGCGGCTGGACGCGAGCCAGGAGGAGGTCCAGCAGGCGCACCTGGCGATGAACCAGCACATCCACGAACTGGTCCAGGCCAAGCGTGCCCGCCCCACCGACGACATCCTCAGCGGCCTGGTGCAGGACGGCCGGCTCAGCGACGAGGAAATGGCGGGCGTCGGCGCGCTGTTGCTGCTCGCCGGGCACGAGACCACGGCGAACATGATCGCGCTGGGCACCATGTGCCTGCTGCACCACCCCGACCAGCTGGCGGCGCTGCGCGCGGACGCCTCGCTCTGGGACAACGCCGTCGAGGAACTGCTCCGCTACCTCACGATCATCCAGTTCGGTCTGCGCCGCGTGGTGCGCGAGGACCTGGAGCTGGACGGCCACCGCATCGAGGCCGGCACCACGGTGCTCGCCTCCCTGACCTCGGGAAACCGTGACGCCGGCCAGTTCACCGGCGACCCCGACCAGTTGGACGTGCAGCGGCCCTACAGCCCGCACCTGGCCTTCGGGCACGGCGCCCACCAGTGCATCGGCCAGCAGCTGGCCCGGGTGGAGATGAAGGCCGCCCTGTCCGCCCTCTTCGACCGGTTCCCCTCCCTGCGGCTGGCCGTACCGGCGAAGGACGTGCCGATGCGCGACGACATGCTCATCTACGGCGTCCACGCACTGCCCGTGACCTGGTAGCCGGCGCCCCGGCCGCCATCCGGCACCCCCTCCACGGAAGAAACGGAAGAAGAGGAATACCGATGCAGGTCATCATCGACGAGGACAAGTGCGTCGGCGCGGGCCAGTGCGTGCTGGCCGCTGACCAGGTCTTCGACCAGCGGGAGGACGACGGCGTCGTCGTCCTCCTGGACGCCCTCCCGCCCGAGGAGCAGCACTCCTCGGTGGAGGACGCCGCCGCCCGTTGCCCGGCGCTGGCCATCGAGGTGCTGAAGTAGTGCCAGAGAAGGAACGGATCGTCGTGGTGGGCGCCTCGGCCGCGGGGCTCACCACGGCCGAGGCCCTTCGCCGCGAGGGTTTCGCCGGGACGCTGACCATGGTCGGCGAGGAACCCCGGGCGCCCTACGACCGGCCGCCGCTGTCCAAGCAGGTCCTGGCCGGTGAGCGGGAACCGGAGACGACCGTGCTGCGCCAGGACGCCGACCTCGGGCGCCTGCAGGCCGAGCTGCGCCTGGGCTGCCGGGCGACCGGCGTGGACCCGGCGGCCCGCACCGTCACCCTGGAGGACGGGGACCGGCTGCGCTACGACGGCCTGGTCATCGCGACCGGGCTGCGGCCCCGCCGGCTGCCCTTCGGTCACGACCTGGCCGGGGTGCACGTCCTGCGCACGCTCGACGACGCCCTGACGCTGCGTACGCAGTTGCTGGGCGGCCCGCGGGTCGTGGTGATCGGCGCCGGGTTCCTCGGCAGCGAGATCGCCGCCACCGCACGGGGGCTGGGCCTGGACGTCACCCTCGTCGATATCGCGCCCATCCCGCTGGCCGCGCAAGTCGGCCCCTGGGTAGGGAACTTGGTGGCAGGACTGCACCAGGACCACGGGGTCCGGCTGCGCATGGGCCGCGGCGTCGCCGGCCTGACCGGCGGGATGGGCCGGGTCACCGAGGTGGTGCTCGACGACGGCGCCCGGCTCCCCGCCGATGTGGTCGTGGTCGCGATCGGCTCGGTGCCGGCCACCGACTGGCTGGCGGGCTCCACGGTCCCCCTGGGGGACGGGGTGCTTTGCGACAGCCACTGCCGCGCCGCCCCCGGGGTCTACGCGGCAGGCGACGTCGCCAATTGGCCGGACCCGGTCACCGGCGGCCGCGTCCGCCTCGAACAGCGCACCAACGCCACCACCCAGGCCCTCGCCGTCGCCAGGAACCTCCTCGCCAAGCCCGGGGACGCGGTGCCCTACGCGCCGGTCCCGTTCGGCTGGACCGACCAGTACGACGCCAAGATCCAGTTCCACGGCCGGTCTCCCGCGGATGCCCGGGTCACCTGTGTCGAGGGCGATCCGCGGACGGGCCGGTTCGTCGCGCTCTACCAGGAGGGCGGCCGCGTGGTGGGCGTGCTCGGCTGGAACAGCGCCCGCGCCCTGCACGCGTACCGCGGCCGTATCGGCGAGCGGGTGCCGGAGTAACGGGGGCCGGTAACGGGGGCCGGCCCGGCGGGCGGACCGGCGATGCGCCCGCCGGGGACAGGGGCGGACGGCCGGGTGAACCGGACGGGGGGAAGAGGCCCGCCGGAAAGGTTTTTTGACGGGCCGGAAGGGGCGTACCGGCGTAAGTTCACCGGCATGGTGACTTCGATGACGCACGAGGACTACGAGCGGCGGATGGACCGGGCGGGCCGGGCCGCCGCCGATGCCGGGCTGGCCGGGCTGATCGTGACGCCGGGGCCGGATCTGGTGTGGCTGTGCGGCTACCGTCCGCCCGCGGACACCGAGCGGCTGACCGCCCTGGTGATCGAGCCGGGGCGGCGCTCGCGGCTGCTGGTGCCCGTATTGGAGTATCCGGACGCGGCGCGCTCGGCCGGGGCCCCGGCGATGGAGGTGTCGGGGTGGACCGACGGATCACAACCGTATGCGGAGGTCGCCAAGTGGGTGGATCCGCAAGGGCGTTACGGGGTGTCCGACGGGACGTGGGCGTTGCATCTGCTGGGGCTGCAGCGGTGCCTGCCGGGGACCGCCTACACCGCGTTGACGGAGGCGCTGCCGATGCTGCGCGCGGTCAAGGACGCCCATGAGGTGGCGCGGCTGGCCGCGGCCGGTGCCGCCGCGGACGCGACGTACGAGGAGATCCTGGGGGTGCGCTTCGGCGGCCGGCGGGAGCAGGAGGTGGCGGCGGACCTGGCGCGGCTGCTGACCGGGCACGGGCACAGCCAGGTGGACTTCACGGTCGTCGGATCGGGCCCCAACGGCGCTAATCCGCACCACGAGGCCGGGGAACGGGTCATCGAGGAGGGCGACATGGTCGTGCTCGACTTCGGTGGCCTCAAGGACGGGTACGGTTCGGACACCTCGCGGACCGTGCACGTCGGGACGCCGGGCGCCGAGGAGCGCAAGGTGCACGACATCGTGCGGGAGGCGCAGCAGGCGGCGTTCGAGGCGGTGCGGCCGGGCGTCGCGTGCCAGGACATCGACCGGGTGGCCAGGAAGATCATCAAGGCCGCCGGGTACGGCGAGTACTTCATCCACCGCACCGGCCACGGCATCGGGGTCACCACGCACGAGCCGCCGTATCTGGTGGAGGGCGAGCATCTGCCGCTGGTGCCCGGGATGTGCTTCTCGATCGAGCCGGGGATCTATCTGCCGGGGCGGTTCGGGGTCCGTATCGAGGACATCGTGACGTGTACGGAGTCGGGCGGGCGGCGGCTGAACCAGACGGCCCGGGAGATGGCGGTGGTGCGGTAGGGGGCCGACCGCTTCGGCCGGGGGCGGCTGTGGTCGGGCAGCTCTGCGCCAGGGCGCCTACCGCCGCGGCCGCGCATCCTCCGCGGGCTGCCGGGTATTTCCGCAGGTCAGGGTGCGTTGTCAGTGGTGTGGTTCACGATGGGGTGTGCAGGCGTGGACCGGAGTCCGGGCGCGGGCCGCAACGGCGGGCGTGGGCCGCAGCGGCGGACGGCGCGGACGGCGCGGACGGCAGGACGGCGCGGACGGCAGGAAGGCGGTGGCCCGGTGGCAGGGCGCGGTGCGGAGACGGTGCGGGCGGTGCGGCGGCCGGAGGTGCGGCTGCCGGAGCTGGCGGCGTACGACGGCGGGGAGCTGGAGGCCGAGGGGGATTACGACGGGCTGGAGTTCGCGGACGCCGACTGGGCCGGGCAGTCGGCACGCGGCGCGCGCTTCCTGGACTGCGCGCTGCGGCGCTGTGCGCTCGACGAGACCGTGCTCAGCCGGGCGCGGATCATCGACAGCGTGCTGAGTGGCGTCCGCGGTGTCGGCACGGACCTTTCCCAGGCGTCCCTGCGCGATGTGGAGGTGACGGACGCCCGGCTCGGCGGGACCCAGCTGCACGGCGCGGTGCTGCAGCGTGTCGTGGTGCGCGGCGGGAAGATCGATTTCCCGAATCTGCGGAGGGCGAAGCTGCGGGACGTCGCCTTCGAGGGCTGTGTGCTGGTCGAGGCGGACTTCGCGGGGGCGGAGCTGGAGCGGGTGACCTTCGACGACTGCACGCTGTCGCGGGTGGACTTCTCCGAGGCGCGAATGACGGACGTCGATCTGCGGGGCGCGGCCGCGCTGGATGTCGCCCGGGGGATCGACCGGCTGTCGGGCGCGGTGATCAGCGCGTCCCAACTGCTGGATCTGGCACCGGCGTTCGCGGCCCAGATAGGGGTGCGGGTGGAGTGAGCCGCCGGCCCGGCCGGGCGCTCAGACGCGGGGGAAGCGGGCCTGGAGGTCCCAGATGGCCGGGTTGTCGCCGAGGCCGTCGTGCATATCGGTGAGGTCGGCGATCAGGTCGTGCAGGAAGTCGCGGGCCTCGCGGCGCAGTGCGGCGTGGTTGAAGGTGAGCGGGGCCTCGTCGGCCGCCATCCAGTCGGCGTCCACGTCCACCCAGCCGAAGCGGCGCTCGAAGAAGATCCGGTCAGCGGATTCGGTGAAGTCCAGCTCGGCGTGGACGGGACGGGCGGAGCGGTTGCCCCGGGGGTCGGTGTCGAGCTGCTCGACGATATCGCACAGCGCCCAGGCGAAGTCGAGGACCGGCACCCAGCCCCAGGCCGTGGACAGCTCGCGGTCCGTCTTCGTGTCGGCGAGGTAGACATCGCCGCAGAAGAGGTCGTGGCGCAGCGTGCGCACGTCCGCGGTCCGGTAGTCCGTCTGCGGCGGATCCGGAAAGCGGCGGGAGAGGGAGTAGCCGAGGTCGATCACGCCTTGATGGTGTCACGCCGGTGCGGCGCGCGGACGCCCGCACCGGCCGCACGGAGAGACGCCCGTGCCCCGCCTGCCCACGCCGGTCTCCGCGCCCGTCTCCGGCCGTTCCCGCCCGCCCGGCGCCCCGCCCGCATGTGCCCCGCCGGCGCCCCCTGGCGCGCCCTCCGCCGCCCCCACTCCGCTGCCCCCTCGCCACCCGCCGCTCCCGCTACGCCGCGGTCAGCACTCGCGGCCCCTCCTCGGTCACCGCCACCGTGTGCTCGAAGTGGGCGGCGCGGGAGGCGTCGGTGGTGCGCAGGGTCCAGCCGTCGCCGTCCTCGGCGTAGAAGTCCTTGCCGCCGGCCAGGAACATCGGCTCGATGGCGAGGACCAGGCCGTGGCGTAGGACGAAGCCGCGGTGCGGGCGGCCGTCGTTGGGGACCGACGGGTCCTCGTGCATCTGGCGGCCGATGCCGTGGCCGCCGAAGTCACGGGGGATGCCGTAGCCGGCCGCGCGTCCGACGCTGCCGATCGCATGGGAGATGTCGCCGATCCGGGCGCCGACCACGGCCGCCGCGATGCCCGCCTCCAGCGCCTGCCGGGTGGTGTCCATCAGCCGCTGGTCCTCGGCACGGGCGGTGCCGACCGTGAAGCTGAGGGCGGCATCGCCGGCCCAGCCGTCCACGAGGGCGCCGCAGTCGATGCTCACCAGGTCGCCGTCGCGCAGCCGGGTGGCGTTCGGGATGCCGTGCACGATCGCGTCGTTGACCGAGACGCAGAGGACGGCGGGGAACGGGGTCGGCGCGAAGGACGGCTGGTAGCCGAGGAACGGGGACGTGGCGCCGGCCTCACGCAGGACCGTATGGGCGGCCTCGTCCAGGTCCAGCAGCCGCACGCCCGGGGCGGCCGCCGCCCGCGCCGCGGCCAGCGCGTCGGCGACCACCCGGCCGGCCACCCGCATCGCGTCCAGCGCCGCATCCGTCTTGATCTCGACCATGGGGCTACCTCCCGCTCGCCGCCTCCCACGCCGCACCGCACGCACGGCGGCGGCAGCGGCAAGGGGGCGGTATTTATTTACCGGTATTTGTTTACCGGTATTAGTATCACGGGCATGGTGCGCACTCCACTGACCCCCTGGGAACGCGAACGCGGTGAACGGCTCGGCGCGCTGCTGCGCAGGGCGCGCGGCGAGCGGAGCATGGTCGAGGTCGCGGCGGCGGCGGGGCTGTCCGCCGAGACGCTGCGGAAGATCGAGACCGGCCGGGCGCCGACCCCGGCGTTCTTCACGGTCGCCGCGCTGGCCGGCACGCTCGGCCTGTCGCTGGACGAAGTGGCCGTGCTGGCCACGCCCCCCGAGGAGGCCGGCGCGGAGGCCGCGGTCGCCTGAGGGGAGCCGCGCAGCCCCCACGCGCGCAGAGCGCACCCGCCCCCACGCTCCCGGCCCCTCGGACGCGCCGAGGGTCCGCCGCCCCCACGGCTCTCCGCCCCCAGAACGCGCCGAAGGCCGGCTCCCCGTGGGGAACCGGCCCTCCGTGCGCCGACCCGGCCGCGCCGGGTGCAGGCGTGGCTCAGACGTTGACGCCGAAGTCCTGCGCGATGCCGACGAGGCCCGAGGCGTAGCCCTGGCCCACCGCGCGGAACTTCCACTCCGCGCCGTTGCGGTACAGCTCGCCGAAGACCATGGCGGTCTCGGTGGCCGCGTCCTCGCTGAGGTCGTAGCGAGCGACCTCGGTGCCACCGGCCTGGTTGACGATGCGGATGAACGCGTTGCGCACCTGGCCGAAGTTCTGGCTGCGGTTCTCGGCGTCGTAGATCGAGACCGGGAAGACGATCTTGTCGATGTCGGCCGGCAGCGCCGCCAGGTTGACGTTGATCTGCTCGTCGTCGCCTTCGCCCTGGCCGGTGACGTTGTCGCCGGTGTGCACGATCGACTGGTCGGGCGTCGCCTTGTTGTTGAAGAAGACGAAGTGCTGGTCGGAGTAGACCTTGCCGTTTCCGTTGACCGCGATGGCGCTCGCGTCGAGGTCGAAGTCCGTGCCGGTGGTGGTGCGGACGTCCCAGCCGAGGCCCACCGTGACGGCGGTCAGGCCCGGTGCCTCCTTGGTGAGGGAGACGTTGCCGCCCTTGGACAGGCTTACAGCCATGGGAAGTCCCTTTCCTTGTCGACTCGTCGAAGCGTCGGGCTCCGTACTGCGGACGAAGCTACCGTCACCCACCACAACGCCATCGGAGGTCCGGGAGGTTCCAGCTCTCTTTACTTTCTTTGCCGAATCCTGATGCCGGATGTGCCGCAATGGACCAGGAAAAGCGGGTGACGGGTCCCGTGGCGCGCGAGATCATAGGACGCATGTCCGGGCCCCATGTCATCCGCGGTGCGGTCGTCCTTCCCGAGGCCGAGCTCGTCTGGCGGTTCTCGCGCTCCTCGGGTCCGGGCGGCCAGCACGTCAACACCAGCGACAGCCAGGTCGAGCTGCGCTTCGACCTCGGCAGGACGCAGGCGCTGCCGCCGGTGTGGAAGGAGCGCGCCCTGGAGCGGCTGGCGGGCCGGCTGACCGACGGCGTGCTGTCCGTACGGGCCTCGGAGCACCGCTCCCAGTGGCGCAACCGCGAGACCGCCGCCGTCCGGCTGGCCGCGCTGCTGGCCGAGGCCACCGCGCCACCGCCCAAGCCGCGCCGCAAGTCGCGGATCCCACGGGGCATCAACGAGCGGCGGCTGCGGGAGAAGAAGCAGCGCGGCGACACCAAGCGCGGCCGCTCGGGCCGCGACTGGGGCTGACCGGACCGCCACCGGCGTTGACCGGCCCGCAGGCGCCGTCCCCCGGCCGCCCCGACCATCACGCCCGTCCCGCAGGCATCATCCTCAGCCCGTCCCCGGGCCCCTCACCCCAACTGCCGGTACTTCCCCCGGAAGTACGTCAGCGGCCCGTCGTCCTCGCTGGACAGCTTCGTGGCCAGGACCCGCGCGATGACGAGCGTGTGATCGCCGGCCACCACCCGCTGCTCGGTACGGCACTCCATGGTGGCGAGCGCCCCGCCGATGAGCGGGGCACCGGACACCTCGCCCCGTACGAACCCGAGGTCCTCGAAGAGCAGCCGGTCGCTGATCCGCCCCTTCATCGCGAACCGCCCGGCAATCTGCCGCTGATGCCCCGAGAGCACCGACACGGCCCACAGCGGCTGCAGCGCCAGCAGGTCGTCCATCCGTGAATCGTTGCGAACGCTCACCATCACGAGCGGCGGGTCGAGGGAGACCGACAGGAATGCCGTGGCGGTCATGCCGACGTCCTCGCCGTGCGGCCCGTAGTCCGGGTCGCGGGCGGTGATCAGCACCACGCCTGCGGCGAGGCGGGACAGGGCGGCACGGAATTCGTCGTCACTCACTCCAACAGAATGCGGGATGCGCACCCCGTCCGGCGTGGAAGTGAGGGCGACGACGGGTGCGGAAGGGGCGGTGGGCCCGGAGGCCGCCGTATCGGCAGGGCTTTTCGTGAACACGCCATAAAAGCTAACTTCGTCGGCCCGCGCCGCGCATCGGGCCCGGGGACCAGCCGCGTCCTAGGTCTGACGACGGAAGTCCGGAACACTCAGAAATTTGCGTTCAGCAAGTGTAGAAAGAGTGAAGGCGCGCTCCCGTGGCGGGTTTATGGAAGATCGCCAAACACCCTTCCGACTTTGTGACTTGAGTCACAGGAGGCGCTAATTGTTGACCCTGTGTACCGAGTGAACAGCTCACTGTGATTCAGTGAGCGTGGAATCGGACGACAAAGAATCGTGGAGTTTGCTGTCGAGGTCTCAGGGAGAGCGAGCGATGGAGACCGAGTCGGAGCCATACGTCCGTCTTGCGACCCTGCGGCAGCTGCACCAAGTGGTCGCCGAGCTGAATACCGCACGTAGTCTCGCGGACACCTTGCAGACGGTCGCCGACGGCGCGATCAACGGGCTCGGCTACGAGCTGGCCGCGGTCAACCTCGTCCGCCCCGACGGCGATCTCGTGGTCGCCGCGGTCGCCGGCAGCGCGGGCGCCGAGGCGCTGATGGCCGGGCGGGCGGGCTCCCGCACCTCGTGGGAGCGCCGGCTGGCCATGGGCGAGCGCTGGGGCGACCTGATCTTCATCCCGCACACCGAGGGCTGGGTGCTCGATGACGACGACGTACCGCAGTGGCACACGGCCGGGCCCGTGCCGCGCTTCCCCGACGAGTGGCACCCCATGGACCGCCTCTTCGCGCCCATGTACACCGCGTCCAACGGCGGCGGCGAGCTGCTGGGAGTGATCTCCGTCGACCGGCCGCGCAACGGCCGGCGGCCCGGCCCCTGGGGCCAGGAAGCCCTGCAGATGTACGCCTTCCAGTCCGCCATCGCGATCAGCAACGCCCGGCTGCGGGCGAACATGCAGCGCGCCCTGGTCCGGCTGGAGCGCGAGCAGCAGGCGCTGCGCGCCAGCGAGGAGAGCTTCCGGCAGGCCTTCGAGTACGCGCCGAGCGGCATGGCCGTGGCCGAAATGGGCGGGGACCAGCACGGGCGGCTGCTACGCACCAACGACGCGCTGTGCCGGCTGCTGGGCCGCCCGGCCTCCGGGATGCGCCGCTACTCCTTCTCCGACCTGGTCCACCCCGAGGACATCGGCACGCTGCTGCGCACCTCCGCCGAGGGCGGCCGCGCCGAGCTGCGGCTGGCCCGCCGGGACGGCACCTACGTGTGGGTCTCGCTGCGCAACTCCGTCGTCGCCGACACCGCCGACGGGCCGCGCTTCCTGCTCACCCACGTCGAGGACATCGAGGAGCGCAAGCGGCACGAGCTGCAGCTCGCGCACCGCGCCAGCCACGATTCGCTGACCGGACTGCCCAACAGCGCGGAGCTGCGGGCCCGGCTCGGCGCCCGGCTGTGCTCCCGCACGCCCGGCTCGATGGCGGACGCCTACGCCTCGCGCGTCCTGCACACCGATCCCCACGAGGCGCCCGGCTTCCGGCCGGACGGCAAGGAGCCCTTCGACGGGCTCGACGGCTTCGAGGGCGTGCCCCCGGCCCCGTTCGACCACCACGTCCACCTCGTCGCCCCCGCGGACGGGCCGGCCGACGACGGCTCCAAGGGGCTCGCGGTCCTCTTCTGCGATCTCGACGGCTTCAAGTCGATCAACGACCGCTTCGGGCACAACACCGGCGATGCGGTGCTGATCGAGGTCGCCCGCCGGCTGACCAGCGGCGTCCGGGACGGCGATACGGTCGCCCGGCTCGGCGGCGACGAGTTCGTGGTGCTCGCCGACGGTCTCGGCACCGCCGACGCCCAGGATCTCGCGGTCCGGCTGCGGAACGCGATCATCCCGCCGATCCGGGTGGAGGGCCGGGCGGTCCGGGTGGGCGCCAGTTTCGGCATCGGCTGGGCGAGCTGCGGGATGACGGCCGAGGAAGTGCTGGAGTCGGCCGATCAGCGGATGTACGTCGAAAAGCGCTCCCGCTCGAAGGCGAACCGGCGGGCGGCCGGGTGAGCGGCGGGCGGAGCGGGCGGCGTCGGCGGGTGGCATGGCCGGGTCCCTCCCGTCGCCCGTAGCGCCCCCCATTGGCCGGAGTCCCCGCCGCCCGGGGCGCCCGCCTCGCCCCGGGCCGGATGCCGCGTATCTCACACCCGGCACCCCACGGCCCGCACACCAGCAATTCACCGATCTGTAGTGATCTTGTGGCCCTTCGGGCTCGGTGTGCGCAGGCCTTGAGGGGGTAGGCTGCGCCGATGCGGCGCGGTGCCGCCGGGGGCCCGCCAGACCAGTTCGCGCGGCAGACGACAGCGCACGCGGGAAGACGCGTCCAGACGCGCACAGATCGCTTGGGAGTGACACGGAATGACGGCCGGCAACAACGGCGCGGACACGCCGGAGAACGACGACCCGTTCGGCTACCTCTACCGCTCGGAAGGCGGCGAGGGCGGCGCATCGGGCCCGTCGGGCGACGGCGCGGCGGCGCGGCAGCCGGGTGTCCCGCGTACCTCCTACAACCAGGTGCGGGCGGTCGGCCAGCGCCAGTACGGACAGCAGGCCCCGCAGCAGGTGACCTACGGGCAGCAGAACGCCCACTACGCCGCGCCGGAAACGCTGCCCGGCGGGGACCGCGCGCGTCCGGGCGCGGGCCCGGGCAACGGCGGCGGCCAGGAGCCGCGCCGCGGCCGCAACGGCCTGCTGATAGGCGCCGTCGCCGTGGTCGCGGTGGTCTGCATAGGCATCGGCGTCGCGATGCTCACCAACGGCAAGAACTCCCAGGACGACACCGCGGGCAAGTCGGAGCCGTCGGCCGGTGGCAAGGTGCACCCCGGTGACAAGCCCAAGAAGCCCGCTCCCGGCAAGCTGCCCGCCCAGGACGCCGGCAGCCTGCGGCTCGACGGCGGGGCGACCACGGCCAAGGACGTGCCCGGCGCCCGCTCGGACGGCGGGACGTATGTGGCGGGTATGAACACCCCCGGCGCGTCGGCCACGTGGAGTGTCGATGTGCCCCGCTCCGGCGACTACACGCTCTTCGTCGGCTACGGCGTGCCGGGCAAGGACGCCGACTCCTCGCTGACCATCAATGGCCAGCCGCGCTCGACGAAGCTGAACATGGAGAACTTCGCGGGGGCGAAGGAAGGCGAGTGGGACAAGGGCTGGACCCGTACCTTCGCCTGGATCCAGCTCAACAAGGGCACGAACACCATCAAGATCTCGTGCGAGCAGGGCAACAAGTGCGACTTCAACCTGGACAAGGTCAGCCTCAAGGCGGGCCAGGTCAAGCGCTGACGACGGCCGGGCCGGCGACGGTCCGGTAGGCGCCGACGGTGTGCCGCAGGGGAGAACGGCCCCCGCGGCACACCGTTTTCGTCGGGCGATTGCAGTGGCGGTTGCAGTGAGGTGTGCGCGTTCGGCGGGTGCATGCCGTTGAGGGCCGTCCGGTCGTGGTGGCCCGGTGCGTTGCTGCTCAGCGGGCCGGGCCGGACGTGGGGTGTGCGCTCGTCACCACCACCCGCGCCAGCAGCTCTTCATACGTCGCCGCGTCGAACTCGCCCGCTGCCGGGGCGCGTACGGTCGCGGCGGACAGGGCTACCGCACGGGCCAGCCGGTCCGGCCAGGACAGCTCCTCCACCAGCCCCGACAGCAGACCGGCCACCGCGGAGTCGCCGGCGCCCGTCGGGTTGCCGGCGATCCGCTGCGGCGGCGCGGCCTGCCAGGCGCCGTCGGCGGTGACCGCGAGCATGCCGTCCGGGCCCAGTGAGGCGGCGACCGCATGGGCGCCGCGGCGGCGGGCGTCGCGGGCGGCGCGCAGCGGTTCGGTGCTGCCGGTGAGCGCGGCGAGTTCGTCGGCGTTGGGCTTGGCGAGGTCGGGGCGGGCGGCCAGGCCCCGGCGCAGCGGTTCGCCGCTGGTGTCCAGCAGGACCGGGACGCCGGCGCTGCGCGCGGCCCGGGTGAGCCGGGCGTAGACGTCGACCGGGACGCCCGGCGGCAGGCTGCCGCACAGCGCCACCGCCCGCGCCTCGCCCAGCAGTTCGCGGTAGGTGCCGAGGAAGGTGTCCCATTCGGCGGGGGAGACGGTCGGGCCCGGCTCGTTGAGCTGGGTGGTGTCCCCGCTGCTCGCGTCGGCGACGGCGACGGTGCGGCGGGTGGCGCCGCCGACCGGGACCAGTGCGTCGGTGACGTCGGTCTCGGCGAGCAGCGCGCGCAGCGCCTCGCCGGTGCCGCCGCCCGCGAAGCCGGTGGCGACCGTGCGGTGGCCGAGGGCGGCCAGCACCCGGGCGACGTTCAGGCCCTTGCCGCCGGGGCGTTCGGACACCTCGGTGATCCGGTTCGTGGCGTGCGGTCGGAGCCGGGGAACGCGGTAGGTGATGTCCAGGGCGGCGTTCAGCGTGACCGTGAGGATCATGGTCGCCCCTCCGGGCAGTCATGGCCGGGCGGCCGGGCGTCGGGCCACCGCGCACGGCGGTGGCATACGGACAAGTGCGCGAGCGATCATGCCATCGCTGGTGGTCGTTGGCCCAGACCCGGCCCGCTCCCGGGTGTACCGGAGCCGCCGAGGCCCGTCAGCCGACCGTGTCCTGACCGCCGACCGTGTCCCCGGCCCTCGACCGCGCCCCTCACCGCCGCCCTGCCCCTGACTGCCGCCCTGCCCTCGCCCTGTCCCTGACCGCCGTCCGGTCGGGCGTCAGACGCCCGCCGCCTCTGCCCGCGTCAGACCGCCGCCCCGTCCGGCGTCAGGCCCCCTTCGGGCGCACCACCCACTCGCCCCGGCGCATGACCCCCACCACCTCGTACGCCGCGTCCAGCACCACCAGGTCGGCGTCCTTGCCGGTCTGCAGGGAGCCGGTCCGGTCGTCGATGCCCAGGAGGCGGGCCGGGGTGGCCGAAAGTGCCTGTACGGCCTGGTCGACCGTCAGGCCGTCGAGGGTGACCGCGCGCCGGAAGGCCCGGTCCAGGGTGAGGGTGGAGCCGGCGATCGAACCGGCCGTGGGGCCCGAGCTGATCCGCGCGACCCCGTCCTTGACCTCGACCTGCATCGGGCCGAGCGGATACATCCCGTCGTTCATCCCGGCCGCGCCCATGGCGTCGGTGATGAACGCGACCCGTCCGGCGCCGGCCTCACGGACCGCCAGCTGCAGGATCGCCGGGTGCAGATGGGTGCCGTCGTTGATGAGCTCGACGGTAATCCGCTCGTCCTCCAGGAGGGCCGCGACCGGGCCCGGCGCGCGGTGGCCCAGCGGGGGCATCGCATTGAAGAGGTGGGTGGCGACGGTGGCGCCGGCCTCGATGGCCCGGCGCGTGGCGTCGTAGTCGGAATCGGTGTGGCCGAGGGCGGCGATCACCCCGGCGTCGGCCAGCAGCCGTACGGACTCCAGGCCGCCGGGCAGTTCGGGCGCGACGGTCATCATCGACGCGGTGCCGTGTGCGGCGTCGAGCAGCTTGCGGACGTCGGCCGGGTCCGGGTCGCGCAGCAGCTCCGGCTGGTGGGCGCCGCAGCGGTGCGCGGAGATGAACGGGCCCTCGAAGTGGATACCGGCCAGCTCGCCCTGCTGGACCAGCTCGGCGAGCACCGCGGCCTGCCGGGCGAGGTCGGTCAGTTCGCCGGTGACGGTGGAGGCGACCATCGAGGTGGTGCCGTGCCTGCGGTGGGTCTCGGCCACCGTCATGCACTCCTCGGGGTCGGCGGACGAGAACGAGCCGCCGCCTCCGCCGTGGACGTGCATATCGACGAAGCCGGGGACGATGAGGTGGTCCGTCAGGTCCACCACCCGTCCGGCCGCCGCCTCGTCCAGGTCGGCCTCCCGGCTGTGCACATCGCCGATCCGGCCGCCCTCGACGGTGATCCGGCCGGGCTCGACGACGCCGGACGGCCGGGCGATCCGGGCGCCGGTCAGAACGGTGCGCCCGGGGCCCGAGGGCCGCTGCGCAAACTGTTGCCGTGCCATCAGGCGGTTACCTCCGTGGAGAGAAGATCCCAGGCGAGCAGGCCTGCGCCCAGGCACCCGGCGGCGTCACCCAGGGCCGCCGGGACGATCGAGGGGAGCCGCTGGAACGTAACGCGGCGGCGGACCGCTTCCCGCAGAGGCGTGAACAGCGTGTCGCCCGCCTCGGCGAGTCCGCCGCCGATGATCAGGGTCTGCGGGTCGAGCAGGGTGAGCCCGGTGACCAGGCCGTCGGCGAGGGCGTCCACGGCGTCGTGCCAGACCGCGCGGGCCCGCTCGTCGCCGGACTCCACGGCCTTGGCCGCGTCCGCCGCGCCGGCCTGCGGATCCTTGCAGACCGCCGCCCAGTCACGGCCGACCGCGGCGGCCGAGGCCACCGTCTCCAGACAGCCGCGCTGACCGCAGCCGCAGACGCGTCCGCCGGGCCGTACGACGATGTGGCCGATCTCTCCCGCGCTGCCGTGCGCGCCGGCCTCGATCCGGCCGCCGATGCCGATGGCGCCCGCGATCCCGGTGCCCAGCGGGACGAACAGGAACCGGTCGGCGCCCCGCCCGGCGCCGATCCGCCCCTCGGCCAGGCCGCCGGTGCGGACATCGTGGCCGAGGGCGACCGGCACCCCGCCGAGCCGTTCGGACAGCAGCGCCCGCATCGGGACGTCCCGCCAGCCGAGGTTCGCGGCGTAGACGGCGGTGCCCGAACGCTCGTCGACGATCCCGGGGACGGCGACGCCGGCCGCCGCCGCGGGGACGCCGAAGCGGGCCGCGCCGAGGTCACGCAGCTCGGCGGCGAAGCCGAGGATGGCCTCGACCACCGCGTCGGGGCCCCGCTCCCGGCCCGTGGGGCGCCGTGCCTCGTACAGCAGCACGGGAGGACCGGTGGCGGTCTCCCCGGAAGGCGCCGTGTCCACCCCTACGAGGGCGGCCTTCATACCGGTGCCGCCCACATCAAGGGCGATGACGTGTCTCACGGGAACAGTTTCGCGCGATCCGCCCCGAAAGGTCTAGTCCACTCACCGATCGGATCACCCGGAGGGAGCCCACGGGGAAGGGCCCGACGGCCTGCGCCTCCGTGAAACGGGGGGTGGTGTAGACCTTGTAAAGGGCGCGGGGGAGACTCTGGTACGGACGCGGGCCCGGCCCGCTGTTCATGCCGTTGCAGGGGGACCCCGCAGACGGCGGGGCCAGGCGCCCCGGCAAGTACGGATTTTCAGAACAAAGGGCGGTAAACAGCGGTGCAGCGGCGGTACTTGAGCCTGGCGGCGGTCATCACCACCACCATGACGCTGACTCTTACCGGCTGCGGCAGCGGCTCCGGTAGCGATGACGTCACTCTCAAACTGATCGCGGCGGACTATGGCAGCAGCCCGTCCAACAGCTCCCGGCACTACTGGAACGAGCTCGCCCGCGCCTACGAGAAGAAGCACCCCGGCACCAAGATCGATGTCGAGGTCTACAGCTGGACGGACGTCGACAAGAAGGTCGAGGACCTGGTCAAGTCCGGCCACGCACCCGACCTCGCCCAGATCGGCGCCTACGCCGACTACGCCGCCAAGGGCCAGCTCTACGGTGTCGACAAGCTGCTCAACGTCACCACCCAGGCCGACTTCACCCCCTCCCTCGCGGAGGCCGGTGAATACAAGCGCGTCCAGTACGGCATGCCCTTCGGCGCCAGCACCCGGCGGCTCTTCTACAACAAGAAGCTGTTCGCCCAGGCCGGCATCACCTCCCCGCCGCAGACCTGGGACGACATAGCCCACGACGCCCAGCTCCTGAAGGCCCATGGCGTCAAGATGCCCTTCGCGCTGCCGCTCGGCCCGGAGGAGACCCAGGCCGAGACGATGCAGTGGATGCTCAGCGGTGGCGGCGGCTACACCGACAGCATCGGCAAGTACACGATCGACTCGCCGGAGAACGTCAAGACCTTCAAGTGGCTGAAGGAAAACCTCGTCGGCAAGGGCCTGACCGGCACCGACCCGGCCAAGCTCAACCGCAAGGACGCCTTCCAGGACTTCGCCGACGGCAAGGTCGGCATGCTCAACGGCCACCCCACCCTGATGAGGCAGGCCGAGGCCAAGGGCATCGACTACGGCAGCGTCGAACTCCCCGGCACCAACGGCAAGGCCAAGGCCACCATGGGCGTCGCCGACTGGATGATGGCCTTCAAGCAGGGCGGCCACCGCGCCCAGGTCGGCAAGTTCCTCGACTTCGTCTACAGCGACAAGAACGTCGAGAAGTTCTCCGGCGACTACGGCCTGCTGCCGGTCACCACCTCCGCCTCCGAGGCGATGCAGGGCGACGACAGGTACGCCAAGCTGCACGGCTTCCTCGAGCAGCTCCCCAACGCCGAGTTCTACCCGGCGAACAAGACGTCCTGGCCGCTGATCTCCAAGACGGTCAAGGCGAAGATGGGCGCCGCGGTCGACCCCCGGGGCAATCCGGCCGGGGTGCTCACCGACATCCAGAACACCGCGGACGCGGCGGACAACACCGGCGAATGACGGTGGGGGCGCGGGTGCGGGCGAGAAGGCGGGCCGACCGGTTCGGGCCGGTGGGCTGCCCTCGCCCCGGCCGTCCCCATCCGGCCGGGGCGAGCGGCCGGGCCCGGTCCGACCGTGCGCTTATCGTGGAAGCGTGATGACAGGCGGTACGGAAGGCACGGACGGCGCGGAGGCCACTGGCGTCCCGGAAGGGACGGCTGGCCCGGCCGCTGCGAGCGCCGCGGGACTGACCGCCCAGGACGAGGCGGTGCTCGCCGTCGAACGCCGCTCCTGGCCGGGCCCCGGCCCCAAGGAGCGCGCCATCCGCGAACAGCTCGGCATCTCCCCGACCCGCTACTACCAACTCCTCAACGCGCTCCTGGACGACCCCCGCGCGCTCGCCCACGACCCCGTCACGGTCAACCGCCTGCGCCGCGTCCGTGACGCCCGCCGCGCCCGCCGCTGACGCACGGCCCTTGCCGCTGACGCAGCCGTCGGCGGCCGGCGCGGGCGGCTGACACGGGCGGTCGGCGCGGGTGTCCGCCGCCGACAGAGCTGCCGCCGCTGACGCGGGCGCCCACCGCGCCGTCCTGGTGCGCCCCTGCACCCTCCCGGCCCTCGTGGAGGTGCCCCCGCCGCCCGCCGTCCGCCGGTAGGGTCGGCGCCATGGGCAGCCCCCCGAACGCCGCGCCGCACTCCCAGCCGACACCCGGACCCGGATCCGTACCGACCCCGCGCACCGCTGCCGGCCGCGACGGCCTCGCCGCGCTGCTGGCCCACCCGCAACGCGCCGTCATCGCCCTCGACTTCGACGGCACCCTCGCCGATATCGTCCCCGACCCGGCGAAGGCCCGCGCCCACGACGGAGCCGTCGCCGCCCTCGGCCGCCTGGCGCCCCGGCTGCGCGCCGCCGCGGTGATCACCGGCCGCCCGGCCACCGTCGCGGTCCGCCTCGGCGGCTTCGCCGAGGCACCGGGCCTGGACCGTCTCACCGTCCTCGGCCACTACGGCGCCGAGCGCTGGGAAGCCGCCACCGGCACCGTCCACGCGCCCGCCCCGCCCCCGGGCATCGCCGCCATACAGGCCGAGCTCCCCGGCGTCCTGGATGCCTCCGGCGTCTGGCACGGCACCTGGATCGAGAACGCCATCGAGCGCAAGGGCGGCCGCGCCATCGCCGTCCACACCCGTCGCGCCACCGACCCACAGGGCGCCTTCGACCAACTGCGCGGCCCGCTCACCGCGCTCGCCGAACGTCACGGCCTGATCGTCGAGCCGGGCCGCCTCGTCCTGGAACTCCGCCCGCCGGGCATGGACAAGGGCGTGGCCCTGGCCGACTGGGTCCGCGAGACCGGCGCCACCACCGTCCTGTACGCCGGTGACGACCTGGGCGACCTGGCGGCCTTCGCCGCCGTCGAAAAGCTGCGCTCCGACGGCCTGGGCGGCGTCCTGGTGTGCAGCGGCAGCAACGAGGTCGCCGAGCTGGCCGACCGCGCCGACCTGGTGGTCGACGGCCCGACCGGAGTCGTCGCCCTGCTCGCCGCCCTGGCCGGCCGGCTGGGCTGAATCACCCGCACTCCCGCCAAGGCCCCCGCCGCAACACCGAATGACATGACGTGCCCCTCTCGGGTTATACGATGCCGCACAAGGCGAGGGCCAGACCTGTTATACGAAGCCGTACAACAGGTGCGACAGGGTGAGGTGGGTCACGGATGGGCGCATTGCGCACACCGCGCGAGAAGTGGGTCGAGGAAGGGCTTCGGGCGCTGGCCGCAGGCGGAGTGGACGCGGTGCGGGTCGAAGCGCTCGCCAAGGCGCTGGGGGTGACCAAGGGGGGCTTCTACGGCTACTTCGCCGACCGTGACGCACTCCTGACCGAGATGCTGGACGCCTGGGAGCGCGAGAGCGTGGACGACGTGGTGGACCGGGTCGAGCGGGAGGGCGGCGACGCACGGAACAAGGTCCGCCTGGCCGGACGGCTCACCTTCTCCAGCGACCGCCTGCTCCCCATCGACCTGGCCGTCCGCGAATGGGCCCGCCGTGACCACGCCGTCGCCGACCGCCTGCGCCGCGTGGACAACAAGCGCATGCAGCTGGCCCGCGACGCGATCGGCACCTTCTGCGCCGACCCCGAGGAGGTCGAGGCCCGCGCCCTGCTCGCCTTCTGCGCGGCCATCGGCAGTCACTTCCTCGCCGCCGACCACCCCGGCAGCACCCGCGCCCCGGTCATCGCCCGCGCCGCCGACATCATCCTCGACGCCCCGCACGGCAACCCTGACGCGTGATCCCCTTCCGGGCCCCTGGCCGGAGCCAAGGGAGGCCCCTGGCCGGGACCAAGCGGCGCCGCGCCGGACACGCCGGCGCGGCGCGTCCGGCTGCCGCCTGCCGGGGGCTCTCCCTACAGCGCCCGCAACGCCTGCAACTGCTCCAGGAACCACTGCGCCGGCGGCAGCGCCGTGGCGGCAGCGGCCAGCCGCGCCGTGCGCTCGCCGCGTTCCCCGGCCGCCATCGTCAGCGCCTCGTGCAGCACCCGCGCGGTGTCGCTGACGTCGTACGGATTGACCGTCAGGGCGTCCTTGCCCAGCTCCTCGTGCGCCCCGGCCTCCCGGGAGAGCACCAGCACACAGCCCTGGTCGGAGACCACCGGGATCTCCTTCGCGACCAGGTTCATCCCGTCCCGGATCGGGTTGACCAGCGCCACGTCCGCCAGCCGGTACGCGGCCAGCGAGCGCGCGAAGTCATCCTTCACATGCAGCTCGACCGGCTGCCAACTCTCCGTGCCGTACTCGGCGTTGATCTCCTCGGCGAGCCGTCCGACCTGCGCCGTGTACTCCCGGTAGACGGCCAGGTCCTGGCGTGAGGGATAGGCGAAGGCGACATGCACGACACGCTCGTGCCATGACGGGTGCCCGGCCAGGAGCTCGCGGTAGGCGAGCAGCCCCCGCACGATGTTCTTCGACAGCTCCGTCCGGTCCACCCGGACGATGGTCTTGCGCGCCGTCCCGTCGGGCCCGGTGCCGATCTGCTCCCGCAGGGCGGCCATCCGCTCGTCGACGTCCGCCCGCTGCGAGCGCTCGCGCAGGAAGTCGGCGTCCGCTCCGAGCCCGTGCACACCGATCCGGGTGTTCTCGGTGCCGCCGGTCACCTCGGCGCAGCAGGCGCGGAACGCGTTCGCCCAGCGGTGGGTGAGGAACCCCAGCCGGTCGGCGCCCAGCATCCCCCGCAACAACTGCTCGGCGATGTCGTCCGGCAGCATCCGGAAGTACTCCGGCGGCGCCCATGGGGTGTGCGAGAAATGGGCGATCCGTACGTCGGGCCGCAGTGCCCGGAGCATCCCCGGGACCAGGGAAAGGTGGTAGTCCTGCACCAGCACCGCCGCCCCCTCGGCGGCCTCGTCGGCGAGCGCCTGCGCGAAGGCGCGGTTGTAGGCCTCGTACGACGCCCACTGCGCTCGGAACTCCGCGTCGAAGGCCGGCTCCAGCGGCGTCTGGTACAGCATGTGGTGGACGAACCACAGCACGGAGTTCGCGATGCCGTTGTAGGCGGCGGCATGCGCCTCGGCCGGAATGTCCAGCATCCGCACCCGCTGCCCGCCGGTGTCCCCCGGCTCCAGCGCACCACCCGTCCGCCGCACGGTCTCCCGGTCCCCGTCACCGAGCGCCGCACACACCCACACTGCATTGACGTCGGGTCCGATGGCCGACAGCCCGGACACCAGCCCGCCCCCGCCCCGCTTGGCGGTGAGCGTGCCGTCCTCCGCCAGGCCGTACGAGACCGGCCCGCGATTGGACGCAACAAGAACCTCGGCCCCCACAGGGGCAGCTGCACTGCGCTCGGACACCATGTCGCGACAGTAACCCGCCACAGATCCGCGCAAACGTACGGAAGCGGCCAAGAGACGCGGCCGGGTGACCACTCCTCAGCCGCCGCCCGGCCGGAACGCGTCCTGGGACGACGCCGCTTCATCTTCCGCGGGTTCCGGATGCCTGCAGCCGAGACGGTCGCCCCGGCTGCGGGAGATGCGCAGCGTGTCGCCGAGCGCGCCCGTCAAGCAACCGACCAGAAAGCGTAGTTCGGGCTTGGTGGTCCCGTTGTCGCGGAGGAGGGCGCGGGCGTGCCCCAGAAGGACCTCACCGGATGCGAGCTGGGCGCGTTCAACGGTGTCCGCTTGCCGGGTGACCGGGCCGTCCCCGTCGGAGAGCAGGTAGCACGGCTTCCCCTCCGGACTCGACCAGGGAAGCAGGCGTGGGCGCGCAGGAGGCGTCACGGCGACTCCAGTTCTCTAGAGAAGTTGGATCGCTACATATTGAATCGGGATGACTGCATAGCGTCAACTACTTCTCTAGAGAGGTTGACGTTGAGGTAGGTGGTGACGCTGTGGCACTCGAACGGATCTCTAGGATGTCTAGAGATCGCCAGGAGGGATGCGTCGCGATGGCTGCACAGGAGAGCTCGTCGCCCAAATACCGCCGGATCGCCGACGCTCTGAAGCGGGCGATTGCGGAGGGGGAGTTCCGGCCCGGAGACCGGCTGCCCGGGGAGAACGAGTTGATGGACCGGCACGGCGTGGCGCGGATGACGGCCCGGCAGGCGCTCGGTGTGCTCACCTCGGAGGGGCTTGCCGAGGCCCGCAAGGGTGCCGGGGTCTTCGTGCGGGCGTTCCAGCCGGTCCGGCGCCGTGGCGTCCCGCGGCTGGCTCGGGAGCAATGGGGTGAGGGGCGGTCGGTCTGGTCGGCCGATGTCCCGGACCGTGATCTGGTGGTCGACGAGGTCACCGTGGACGAGGAGCCGGCGCCCGAAACCGTCGCGGCGCAGCTCGGCATGGCGCCGGGAGACGCCGTGATCGTGCGGCGCCGCAGGTTCGTGCTCGACGGTAAGCCGGTGTTGCTGTCCACCTCCTCCCTCCCCGCTGCTCTTGTCGCGGGATCGGCGATCACCCAGCCGGATACCGGGGCCGGCGGCACCTACGCGCGGCTCGCCGAGCTGGGTGCGGGGCCCGCCCGCTTCAGGGAAGAGGTGCGGTCACGCATGCCGGCGCCGGAGGAGGCCACCCGTCTGCACCTTCCGGCGGGCACGCCCGTCATCCTCATCAGCCGCACGGCCGTGACCGCCGACGGACGGACCGTCGAGGTCAACGAGATGATCCTCGACTCGTCCGCCTACGTGCTGGAGTACGACTTCGACGCCTGAGCCGCAGACCGCAAACGCTGCGCCGCCCAGTCCGGAACGGGGAGCGCCCCCGGCCCCTGACCGGTTCGGGCCGGTCAGGGGCCGGGGGCGCAGCGGTAGTGACGCGCGTCCTCCGCGGTGGGCGGGGGGATCAGTCGAGTTCGACGCCCATGTTGTGGGCGAAGCTCTGCCACTTCTCGACGGCGAAGCGCTTGTTGAGCGAGTCGGGCACGCTCGGGTGGGTGACGTAGCCCTCGACATGGAGCTCCAGGTAGCCCTTGGAGCCCGTGTAGAAGTTGAAGTAGACCTTCGAGCCCGCGCCGTCGAAGTGGCCCTTCTCCGCGGTGAAGTACCAGGCGTTCTTCATGTTGCCGAGGCCGTGGTAGCGCACCGGAGCGTCCTTGCAGGCGAAGAAGACGGCGCAGGCCTCAAGGTTGATGCGCTGGTTCTCCTTCGGGAACTTCTTGGGCGCCCCCTTGACGGGGAACGTGCAGTTGAAGCAGTGCTTCAGCGACTTCATCGCCTTGGCCGGGCTCACCCTGAGGCCCGGGTAGTGCGCGTTGTTGGGCTTGACGGTGAAGCGCTCGTCGTACAGCTTGCGCAGGCCCGCCGCCGCGACCTTGGTGCCCGCGGAGTGGGTGGCGGCAGCCTTGGTCACGGGCTGCTGTGCCGAGTCGGCCGACTGCGCCTGAGCGGGCGTCGCAGTGGCCAGCACCCCCACTGCCGTCACGGCGGTGAGGATCTTCCCCGTAGAAATACGCATGAACAGACTTCCCCCTGGTCAGACTGGAATGATCAAGAACGCTGTCACCCTACTCGGTCCGACTACTCGCGGGTAAGGGAATATGCGTTTCCCTCCTGGGAGTTGGGGGAGGTGGGCCGCGTGACGTCCGGGGTCGCCAGGTCAGGGGGGCGCTGGGGTCGGCACCGGCGACACGCCCGGGGTGCGGCTTCGGATGCCGTCCGTCGTCACCTGTCAGCCGCGGGGAGGCCGAGGGGCGCCGCCCCTCACGCCGCCCGCCGCTCCGCGTACTCCGGGATCTCGGCCATCGGCGGACGCTCCTCGGTGTCCACGTCCGTCGTACGGGGGACGAAGCCGTCGGCGCCGCGGTCGAACTGGGTGAGCCGGGGGCGCACCAAGTGGCCGCGGGCCAGGCGGAGCTGGGCGGTGCGGTAGATCGCGGCGGCCATCCGGCCGAGGGCCTGGCCGTCCTGGTGGCGGTGTTTGCGGACGCCGACGTCGACCTGGGCGAGGGCGTCGAGGCCGACGGTGTGCAGGGCGTCGACGAGCAGGCCGAGCTCGACGCCGTAGCCGACGGGGAAGGGGAGGCGTTCGAGGAGGGAGCGGCGGGCCGCGTACTCGCCGCCCAGCGGCTGGACGAAGCCGGCCAGCTGCGGCCAGTGCAGGTTCAGCAGCGGGCGGGCGACCAGCTCGGTGACCCGGCCGCCCTGGCCGGCGCCGGCGCCCTCGGTGCCGGTCTCCAGCGGGCGGTCGTACATCGCCTTCACGAACTGGATGTCCGGCTCGGTCAGCAGCGGGCCGACGATCCCGGAGACGAAGGCGGCGGAGAATTCGCGCAGGTCGGCATCGATGAAGCAGATGATGTCGCCGGTGGTGGCCAGCAGGGAGCGCCACAGCACCTCGCCCTTGCCGGGGAGGGCCGGCAGCCGCGGCAGGACGCTGTCGCGGGGGACCACCCGGGCGCCGGCCGCCGCCGCGACCTCGGCGGTGCGGTCGGTGGAGCCGGAGTCCAGCACGATCAGCTCATCGACGAGCGGGACCGGCCCGGTCATCAGCTCGGCGCGGATCACCGCCACGATCGCCCCGACCGTGGCCTCCTCATCGAGCGCCGGCAGGACGACACTGACCGTGCGGCCCGACTGGTGCTTCGCCTCCAGCAGCTGCCCCAGCGGGCGGTCCGCGGCGGACCAGGAGCGGCTGCTCAGCCAGCGCTCCACCTCTTCCAGCACGTCTACGACTCCTCGGTCGCCGCCGGATCGGCGGCCTTGTGATCCATCTCGCGGTTCGGACGACTATCTCAACCGTCAGTGCCGTCGGTTACAGTCTTGAACAACGCGGATGACCGTCGCATGTCGGGGTCCGCGCCACAAACGCCTGGGTTTCGGCCCAGCGCCATACCGCTCATCCAGAGGGGCAGAGGGATACGGCCCGTTGAAGCCCCGGCAACCCTCCAGCCGGTCTTGCCGCAAGGACGCTGACGTCCCGCGCGCGAGGCTCCCGGCTAGGGAAGGTGCCAAATCCGTCTCGTGGCGAGATTCGCCGCGAGGAAGATGAGGAGAAAGGGCCTCGCCTCCATGGCTGTGCAAGTCACCGAAAACACCCCCACCGTCGCTCTGGGCCCCGCTGTCGCGCTGTCCTGCCGCGAGTGCGGACAGCGCAATCCGCTCGGCCCGATCTTCGCGTGCCAGGACTGTTTCGGGCCGCTCGAAGTCGCGTACGACCTGCCGAGCGGCGACCCCGAGGGTCTGAAGAAGCAGATCGAGGCCGGTCCGGACAACATCTGGCGCTACGCCCCGCTGCTGCCCGTCCCCGCCGACGTCGCCGACAAGCCCAACCTGAACCCCGGCTTCACCAAGCTCGTCCAGGCCGACCGGCTCGCCGCCGAGCTGGGCGTCACCGGCGGGCTGTACGTCAAGGACGACTCGGGCAACCCGACGCACTCCTTCAAGGACCGCGTCGTGGCGATCGCCGTCGAGGCCGCCCGCGCCTTCGGCTTCACCACCCTCTCCTGCTCCTCCACCGGCAACCTCGCCGGCGCGGTCGGCGCCGCGGCGCGCCGGGCCGGCTTCAAGTCCTGCGTGTTCATCCCGCACGACCTGGAGGCCGGCAAGGTCGTCATGGCCGCGGTCTACGGCGGTGACCTGGTCGGCATCGAGGGCAACTACGACGACGTCAACCGCTTCTGCTCCGAGCTCATCGGCGACCCGCTGGGCGAGGGCTGGGGCTTCGTCAACGTCAATCTGCGCCCCTACTACGGCGAGGGTTCCAAGACCCTGGCGTACGAGATCTGCGAGCAGCTGGGCTGGCGGCTCCCGGACCAGATCGTCATCCCGATCGCGTCCGGCTCGCAGCTCACGAAGATCGACAAGGGGCTCAAGGAGCTGATCGCCCTCGGCCTGGTCGAGGACAAGCCGTACAAGATCTTCGGCGCCCAGGCGGAGGGCTGCTCCCCGGTGTCCGCGGCCTTCAAGGACGGGCACGACGTGGTCCGCCCGCAGAAGCCGAAGACCATCGCCAAGTCGCTGGCGATCGGCAACCCGGCCGACGGCCCGTACGTGCTCGACATCGCCCGCCGCACGGGCGGCGCGGTCGAGGACGTCAACGACGAGCAGATCGTGGACGCGATCAAGCTGCTGGCCAGGACGGAAGGCATCTTCGCGGAGACCGCGGGCGGCGTGACCGTCGGCGTGACCAAGAAGCTGATCGAGGACGGCGTGCTCGACCCGTCCCTGACCACCGTCGTCCTGAACACCGGAGACGGCCTCAAGACGCTGGACGCGGTCGCCCCGACCTCCGGTCCCACGGCCACGATCCGTCCGGACCTGGACGCGTTCCGCGCGGCCGGCCTGGCCGGCTGAGGCCGCCGGCCCCGTCCGCGCACGGGGCCGCGCCACCTCCGCCGCGAGGCCGCCGGCCCGTCCGCCACGAGGCCGCGCCACCGTCCCCGAACTCGTACTCCGCAATACCCGGAAGGCAGAACCATGAGCGTGAAGGTCCGCATCCCCACCATCCTCCGCACCTACACCGGCGGCCAGGCCGAGGTCGCCGCCGAGGGCGCGACCCTCTCCGAGGTGATCGCCGACCTGGAGCAGAACCACCAGGGCATCGCCGCCCGGGTGCTCGACGACGCCGGCAAGCTGCGCCGCTTCGTGAACGTCTACGTCAACGACGACGACGTGCGCTTCGAGCAGGGCCTTCAGACGCCGACCCCGGACGGTGCGGGCGTCTCGATCATTCCGGCGGTAGCCGGAGGCTGCTGATTTGCGCCAATTCTTGGCCTGCTTGACCGGAATTGCCCCGTCCGCCAGAAAGCGGACGGGGCAATTCCATGTTGTGAAAGGAGATACCATTGGGGTGATACCCCTCCGCTATAGCGCGTGCGTGTGCCGAACGCATATGAGATCGCGATCAGTTGTGCCCAAAGTGTGGGCAACATATGTCGCTTAGGTGAGCTATGCCCGGCCCGACTTGCCCGGGAGAACCGGGATTTCGCCGCATATAGCCGATTCTCCGGCCCCAGAATTCTCGTCCGATTGACCTGTTGCGCTGGGCATCTGTGCAGATACATTCAGCGGCGGTCGACGCGTTCCGGCGCACACCCCACAGGGCTTTCATGGGGTGAGGTCTGACCCGGGTCCGCGGAGTGCGGTCCTGCGCAAGGGCCAGTAATAGGGGAGTTAGGCATGGCTCAGGGCACCGTCAAGTGGTTCAACGCGGAGAAGGGGTACGGCTTCATCGCGGTCGACGGTGGTGCGGATGTTTTCGTCCACTACAGCGCGATCCAGATGGACGGTTACCGCACCCTTGAGGAGGGTCAGCGGGTCGAGTTCGAGATCTCGCAGGGCCAGAAGGGGCCGCAGGCGGACATGGTCCGGGTGGCCGGCTGAGGCGCCGACCGACTGCTGCGTAGTGAAGGCCCGTACCCCTGAGGGGTGCGGGCCTTCTGCTGTCCGCTGACGGCGGCCTTCGGCTGTCGCCACGCCCGTCGACCGCTGTTCGCTGTCCGCTGTCGGCGGACGGGCGGGTGCGGGGCGGGTGCGGGCTGCGGGCCGGCGGACCCCGGGGGACCTGCCTCACCCGTCATTCCCACGGGGCTCGGGCGCCACCCCGATGGGAGGCATCTTCGAAGCTGCCTTGCACTCACGGGGGGCGAGTGCTAATCATTGCGTTAGCACTCTCCCAGTGAGAGTGACAACGAAGGACCGGGTCGGTGAGGCCCGTAGGCCGGGTGGGGCAAGGAACCACACAGGTCTGCAGGTCGTCCGTCGCGGGCGCCAGCCAGGTCCGGAGCAATCCACCCCAGTCCGGGAGGACCACTTCACATGGCCAAGATCATCGCGTTCGACGAGGAGGCACGGCGCGGTCTCGAGCGCGGGATGAACCAGCTCGCCGACGCCGTCAAGGTCACCCTCGGCCCCAAGGGCCGCAACGTCGTCCTCGAGAAGAAGTGGGGCGCCCCCACGATCACCAACGATGGTGTGTCCATCGCCAAGGAGATCGAGCTCGAGGACCCGTACGAGAAGATCGGCGCCGAGCTGGTCAAGGAGGTCGCGAAGAAGACGGACGACGTCGCCGGTGACGGCACGACGACCGCGACCGTCCTGGCCCAGGCTCTGGTCCGCGAGGGCCTGCGCAACGTCGCCGCCGGCGCCAACCCGATGGCCCTCAAGCGCGGCATCGAGCGCGCCGTCGAGGCCGTCTCCGCCGCCCTGCTGGAGCAGGCCAAGGACGTGGAGACCAAGGAGCAGATCGCTTCGACCGCCTCCATCTCCGCCGCTGACACCCAGATCGGCGAGCTGATCGCCGAGGCCATGGACAAGGTCGGCAAGGAAGGCGTCATCACCGTCGAGGAGTCCCAGACCTTCGGTCTGGAGCTGGAGCTCACCGAGGGTATGCGCTTCGACAAGGGCTACATCTCGGCGTACTTCGCGACCGACATGGAGCGCATGGAAGCCGCGCTCGACGACCCGTACATCCTGATCGTCAACTCGAAGATCAGCAACGTGAAGGACCTGCTCCCGCTGCTGGAGAAGGTCATGCAGTCGGGCAAGCCCCTGCTGATCATCGCCGAGGACGTCGAGGGCGAGGCCCTGTCGACCCTGGTCGTCAACAAGATCCGTGGCACCTTCAAGTCCGTCGCCGTCAAGGCCCCGGGCTTCGGTGACCGCCGCAAGGCCATGCTCGGCGACATCGCCATCCTCACCGGTGGCACCGTCATCTCCGAGGAGGTCGGCCTCAAGCTGGAGAACGCCGGTCTCGAACTGCTCGGCCGCGCCCGCAAGGTCGTCATCACCAAGGACGAGACCACCATCGTCGACGGTGCCGGCGACAGCGAGCAGGTCCAGGGCCGGGTCAACCAGATCCGCGCCGAGATCGAGAACAGCGACTCGGACTACGACCGCGAGAAGCTGCAGGAGCGTCTGGCGAAGCTGGCCGGCGGCGTGGCCGTCATCAAGGCCGGTGCCGCCACCGAGGTCGAGCTCAAGGAGCGCAAGCACCGCATCGAGGACGCCGTTCGCAACGCGAAGGCGGCCGTCGAAGAGGGCATCGTCGCCGGTGGTGGCGTGGCCCTGCTCCAGGCCTCCTCGGTCTTCGAGAAGCTGGACCTGGACGGCGACGAGGCCACCGGCGCCAACGCCGTGAAGCTCGCGCTGGAGGCCCCGCTCAAGCAGATCTCCGTCAACGGCGGCCTTGAGGGCGGCGTCGTGGTGGAGAAGGTGCGCAACCTGCCCGTGGGTCACGGCCTCAACGCCGCGACCGGCGACTACGTCGACATGATCGCCGAGGGCATCATCGACCCGGCCAAGGTCACGCGCTCCGCGCTGCAGAACGCCGCCTCCATCGCGGCGCTGTTCCTCACCACCGAGGCCGTCATCGCCGACAAGCCGGAGAAGGCCGCCGCGGCGGGCGCTCCGGGCGGCATGCCGGGCGGTGACATGGACTTCTGATCCTCGCGGATCAGACACCGGTCCTCCCGGACCGCACGTCCAGACGTACGTCGGGGCGGCACCCTCCTCCCAGGGGGTGCCGCCCCGGCGGCGTTTTCGGGGGCGTCCGGCGTCGGCTGCGGCTGGGACGTGTCTTTCGGACAGGACGCTTCACTACACGGTGACGTCCGGCCCGGCGAGGGCCGCTCGCGCCTCTTGGATGCCCGGGGCGCCGGATGCAGATACAGGACGCGATCGTGTCCGGGGCGAGTGCTGCTCTCAGAGCGGCCCGAGGCCAGTGACGTACCGAGTGGAGGCGGAGCCACCCGTCGGATCAGGCGTCGGCGAGGAAGTCGATGGCGCGTTCATCCAGTTCGGCCGCGCAGCGTACGCCGCGGGCGCGGAATCGGGCGAGGTCGCCGCGCATGCGGGTGACTGCCTTGCGGGTGCGCACGGACCGTACGCCGTCCATGTGGTCGAGGGCCCGGTTCCAGGTGGTGCACGCTTGCTCGATCTGGCCGCGCTTGAGCTGCATCTCGGCGCCGGCGACCAGGTCCAGGGCGACGATGCGGGCGTAGGTGCCCGCGGGGCGGGCGCCGGCGGCGCGGTCGTAGTGCTCGGCGGCGGTGCGGTGGTCGCCGAGCGTCTCGTAGACCTTGGCGTTGCGCGAGTACACCGACGCGGCCGGAGGCCCCCAGGCCAGGGCCCAGAACGGCACTTCGTCGCCGGGGCCGGCGGTCAGCAGGGTGCTCGCCCGCTCGGCTTCGGCAAGGGCGGCCGTGCGCCGTCCGGCCTTGGCCAGGGTGTGGGCGTGGACGACGCGGAAGAGGGATTCGGTCTGGGCGTCGACCTTGCCGTTGGCGTGGTTCAGCCCCGTCTCGGCCAGGCCGAGACAGTGTTCGGGACGGTGCAACTTGAGCCCTTGCATGGCCATCGTGCGCATCACGAACCCGTCGTGCCCGGTGACGCCGGATTCGACGGCGAGTGCGTAGGACTGAAGGTAATAGCGCTGCGCGAGGCCCTGCTGGCCTGCGTCGTAGGACTTCCAGCCCAGCAGATGCACGCCACGGGAGGCGGCGGAGAGCATCTGCTGACGCAGTTCCTCGGTGCGGAAGCGCCCCCTGCACAGTGGCGCGACGTCGTCGCGCAGGTACTGAACGAGCGCGCTGCGGCCGTGCTGTCCGCCGTGGCGTTCGTCCATCTCGGAGAAGACACGCACCATGTCGCGCACGGCGGCGACTTCGGCCATGCCAACGGTGTGGCCGCTGCGGGCCGCGGCGGTGCGGTCGGCGATCTCCTGTACGTAGGACAGGGGCAGGGCGGCGGCGGCCACCGAATAGGCGGAGGTGGTGAGGAAACGGCGGCGGTCCAACTCGAACCTCCACATCGGCAGTAGGGCGTCGATCGGGTCGTCCTCAAGAGCCAGCCCGATGCTGTCATCCTCCTCCGGCGGGGCCAGCCCGAGGTCGGCCGGGGTGAGCAGACGGCCGAGCCGCCTGGACAGCGCGACGGCGAGGTAGCGGCCGGTGTCGCCTTGGGGTGTGACGCCGGCGATCCAGTGCTCGACGGTCGACTTGTTGGTGCGTAAAGCCGTGCCGCACTCGGCGGCCACCGTGCGCACAGCCATGGCCACGGCTGCATAGGTCAGGCCGGACTCGGCGACGAGCTCTTTGAGCTGCTGGTTCGGCGTGCGCGTGGCCATGGGAGCACCTGCCCGTATACCCGATATACCTCTTGCCCTGCCCGCCACCGTACCGCCGTACCCCGGCCGTGGGTTGACTGTTCATCAGGCCGAGCGGCGGGGGCCAAGCGGTTCTCCCGTCCCCACCGTTCGACCCGGTACGGACGTCTGCCTCGCGCCCACTGGAGGGTTCGGGGGACACAAGAACCTGGAGGTTTCGATCATGGAGCAGACCACCAAGCCTGTCTACAGCGCGCCGGTCGTCCTGGACGCCGGAGACATCGCCGAGGTGACGCTGGGCACGAACAACTTCGACACCGCCGACGACACCCAGTACAAGAACGCCTGACCCGCGTTCTGCCCGGAGCCGACGGGGCCACGTGCCACGGCCGGCACCGGGGTGTGAGAGAGCGCCGGGCCCGCGACGGTCGTGCTGAGGCACGGCCTGAAGCGGCCCGGCGCCCGCTCTTTGACCACCGAAAGCGATGGACACCACGAACTTCGAGAAAGCGGGCGGCAATGCGGTGGAGTACGGGTTGGTACGGAGGTAGCCGGTACGGCCGGCTTCCGCGCAGCGGGCGCCCGGTGCCGGGCCTGGAGACGACATGGACGGTCAACTGGCCCGCGCCGCGGGTCCGGGCGGCGGGCTCGGGCGCGCTGGCGGTGGCGGTCGTCGGCGATTGCGGCGCCGATGACCAGCAGTTCCAGGAGTCACTGACGGCGGTGCGATCGGAAAGCTGGCGGGCGCTGACTCGCTGGCCCGGCTCCTACCTGACCATCGCCCGCAGCGGCGACCAGTTGGCAGTGCTCGGTGACCTGGCCGGTCAGCACCCGGTGTACTGGCGGACCGACGGCGCCGGGACATGGTGGTCGACCTCCGCTACCGCGCTGGCGGCGCTGGACGGGGCTCCGGTTGATCCGACCGCGCTGGCCGCCCACCTCGCCCTGGCCCAGCCGGACGTCCTGGGGCAGCGGAGCCTGCACCGCTCGGTGAGCCGGGTGCCGACCGGGCACCTGCTGCTGATCGGCCCGCAGGGCGCGGGCGCTCTCCGGTACGAGCCGGCCGAGTACGAGCCGGTGGAACTGCGCGATGCCGCACCGAGGGTGCGCGCCGCATTATCCGAAGCCGTCGGTCTTCGATGCGACGGCCGACCTGTCAGCGCGGACCTGGCGGGGCTGGACTCCACCACGCTGACCTGCCTGGCCGCCCAGCGCGGCGCGGTGACCGCGGTGACGTTCGCCGACGCACGTCTGCGGGACGACGACCTGGCGTATGCAGTCCGCACCGCGGCCACGGTGCCGGGCCTCGCGCACCGCACAGTGCCGGGGAGCCCGGAGACCGTCTACTACGCCGGCCTTGAGGACCTTCCGGCACTGCCGGTCACCGACGCCCCGAACGCGTACGTGGTGACCGCCTCCATCAAGCGGACCGTCCTGGATACGGTCGCCGGACGCCACACCGCGGGCGTGCACCTGACCGGGGCGGCCGGGGACACGGCACTGTCCGCGCCCTCGTCCTACCTGGCCGATCTCCTGCGCGAGCGCCGGCATCATCGTGCCTGGCAGCACGCACAGGCCCACGCTCGGCTCCGGCACACCTCCGCCCTGGCCTTGCTGCGCCGGGCCCGCCCAGCAGCCCGCACGTATCTGGCCGGAGCCTTGCGCACGGCAGCTTCCGAACTGCGGCGCCCTTCGCGCCCGTGGGTGCCCCAGGCAGAACGACCAGTGTCCTGGACGCCGCTGCTGGCCACCGCCGACTGGATGACCCCGGACGTACGCGGCCGGCTCGCCGGCGCTCTCGACGTCGCCGCCGAACTGGCCGATGGTCCCGCCCGGCTGGCGGCATGGACCGACCGCCAGGACCTCGCCCGGGTCGGCGCGGACACCACCGGGTTGCGTGACATCGCCCTCGCCGCATACGGCATCGAGGTCGCCGCCCCGTTCCTGGACAACGAGGTCGTCCGAGCCTGCCTGGCCGTACCCGCCGACCAGCGCGGCACCCCGGGCCGCTACAAGCCCCTGCTGGGCGAGGCGTTCGCCCGTTCCGACGTGCTGCCGCCCTTCGTCCTGACTCGGGTAACGAAAGGCGGCTTCAACGCCCTCGCCTACGCCGGTTTGCGCCAACACGCCTCCGTGCTAATGGATTTGCTCGGCCCCTCCTCCCGGCTGGCTGCCGCGGGTCTGGTCACCGAGGCGCCGGTGGCCGCCATGCTCCAGCGGGCAGCGGCCGGACTGCCCACCGCCCAGGGCGCCCTGCACCTCGCCATCGCCGCAGAAGTCTGGCTGCGGCAGCTGAAGACCGCCCCGGAATGGTGGGAGGTGAACTCCCGTGTGGCGACTGCGTGAGAGCACTCACCCAGTCCTCACTGACGAAGGCGGCGCCATCCTGGACGAGCGCACCGGACGCTGGACATATCTGACCGAGACCGCGTCCGCCGCCGTGATGCTCCTGCTGGCGGGCGGCACCGAGGAAGAGGCCGCCGGCCAGTACGCCACCCGCTACGGCACCGCCTTCGAGCAGGCCGCCGCCGACGTCCGTGCTGTCGCCGCCGCGCTCACCGCACAGGGCCTCGCCGCCAAGGAATCTCTCCGCCGGGGGCGCAGCCGGGGCAGGTGGTGGCGATGACGAGCATGGAGGCGTACTCCACCGTCCGCACCGGAACCGTCCTCGAACGCTGCGCCGCGGTGGCCGGCCTCGCAGTGGCCCTGGTGCTGCTGCGGCTGCCCTTCCGCCACACCACCCGCGCAGTCCGCTTCGCCCGGCGGGCCGGACGCCGCCCGCTTACCGCCGAGCGGGCGGAGGCCTTGGTCGAAGCAGTGCGGCACACCAGTCGGCTGTGGCCGGGGCGTGCCGCCTGCATGGAGACCTCGCTCGGCGCGGTCCTGGCTGCCGCCCTACTCGGGCGCCGCTTGCACTGGTGTGTAGGCGTGAGGTTTTTGCCGCCGCCGGTGGAGTACCACGCCTGGGCCGAACTGTCCGGAGGTGGCCCGGTGGGCGAGTACACCGAGGCCGGCTGGCACCACCACACCGCCCTGACGATCTGATCCACCGAGCCCTCCGGGCGCCGTGTCCTTCACCCGCCCGGACCGGTTGTCGCATACGCGTACCCCACCTCGAAGGAGTGAGCCGTGAGCGCCGTCGCCCTGGCCGCCGAGCAAGTCCCCGAGCGCCACTACACCCATCACGAAGGCCGCGGCCCGACGCCGCACCGCTCGAACCCATCGGTCATCCACCGCGAACTGACCACGCTGGACCTGCAGCAGCACATGCGGGTCGCTGAATACGGCACGGGCTCCGGCTACTCCACCGAGCTGATCGCCCGCCTGGTGGGCCCCGGAGGGGAGGTCACCAGCGTCGACATCGACGCCTACCTGACGCGCTGGGCCAACGTCATCCTGGCCGAGCGGGGTCTGGAAAACGCCCACTGCTACACCGCCGACGGCACAGCCGGGTTCCCTGAACGAGCGCCGTACGACCGGGTGGTGGCCTGGTGCACCCCGCCACTGCTGCCCAAAGCATGGACGGATCAGATCGCCGACCGCGGATTGATTGTCGCGCCACTGCCGATCGCGGAGGTGCCCAACATGACGGTGGTCGCCAAGGTTCGCGTCCACGGTGGCGAGCCCGCGGTGGAAGCGGTGTTCACCGGCGGGTACATCGAGGCGACCGCCTCCCCCAAGGGAGACCTCGATCTGCCGGGCCGCTGGGTGGACTGGGAGAACCGCGTTCCCGGCCCCTCCTGGATCTCCCTGGCCTGGCGGGCACAGGACGACCGGCTGCACACCGGCGCCCGCACCACCCTGAACAGGCTCCTGCACGCTGAATACACTGAGCCGTACGAGGGCGGAGAAGTCGACTGGCCCAGCTGGCGCACCTTTGTCGCCGCCCTCGGCAACCCACAGCTCACGATGGCCGGACTCCGGCCGGACCTGTGGGCCATCGGCCACTCCACAAGCGAGACGGCCGCCGTGATCCAGCAGGACGGCATGATCCTCGCCGACAGCCCCGACTCCCCGTCGCTTTCCGCTCTCCGGGATTGGCTCACGACCTGGGAGAACGCCGGCAGCCCGGTCCCTGAGTCCTACACCCCCACCCTTGTTCCCGCAGGCGACGGCGAGGGCCCGGCCGGCTGGCACCTGCGCCTGTCCCATTAGCCCCGATTGCGGAGGGAGGTCCGGATCCGGATTGCGGATCCGGGGTACGCCGGCGAGCTGGGCAGCCACACGGTCCAGGGCCCCGCCCCCGGGGGTTGTTGAGGGCGGGGTTCTCGGCTCAGTCCGTGGGCGCCTGCTGTCGGCGGCGGACGATGAGACAGCCGGCGAGGCACAGGGCCCCTGCCGCGGCCAGCATCACGGCGCCGCCGAGGGTGGCCGGTGCGGGCGGGGTGTCGCGGTCGAGGGTGCTTTCGAAGACGACCTGGGTCAGGACATTGCCGTGCGGCCCGGAGTCGGGCAGCGACGGGAACGGGGGCGGTGTCTCGCTCCACAGGATCAGTGCCACCCCGCCGGCGGTCAGGGCGAGAACCGTGAGTGCCACGATCAGCCTGGCGCGCCAGGGGCGGCGTAATCGGATCAGCATGGCGCCGACCCTACTGACTGCTACTGACAGCCGCGCCACGATGCGGTGAGATCACGGTCGGCCGACGGTGGCCCTACCGCGGCCGGCTGCCGGTGGCCGTGCGACCGCGCGCAAATGCTCCACTTGGGCGCGTACTTGGGAGGCCGTCGCCTCCGCCGCACGCCGCCGCCGGTCGTCCGGTGGGGCCTCGCCCCGGCAGGGGCCGCAGACCCCGCCGGGCAGCGCTTCGGGCCGACCGGGGGCGCGGCAGACGGTGCACTCCATGATCCGGAGGGGCTTGGAGGACGGCTGGTCGGCCTGGCCGCCCGCTCCCGGCTCCGTGGCTTCCGGCGGCATTTTGGCGAGCAGCCGGGAGCGGGCGAGTCGGCCCGGGTGGTGGATGTGCGGCGGCAGCCCCGAGGTCAGGGCGGACAGGAGCTGGTCGCGGGTCGCGCCGCGCGCCAGCCATTCCTCGGCGAACGCTTGGAGGGACGCGCAGTCGGCGGCCGACAGCGTCATACGGGGTTCGGCGCGGCCGAGGGCGGCGAGGGCGGCGTAGCCCGGGGACTGCGGTTGCCGGGTGCGGACGCGGACGTGTGGGCCTGGTGAGCGCGGCGGACCGGCGGTGGGAGGCGGGGCGTCACCGTCGTCGTCGGCCATCGGAACGTTCCCGGCGCATAAGGCCGTCCACCAGGAGTCGTCCCGCGCCGTACGCGAGAAGTACGTACGCGTCACCCAGAGCGGACTGCCGCCGTCACTCGTGTGTGTCTCGGTGACCCGCCGCAGATGACCGGCCTCCGAGAGGCGGCGGAGCGCGGTCCGCAGGGCGCACTGCCCGTAGTCCGGCAACACCTTGGCCAGCGTCTTCACGGAGATGTCGGCACCCTCGGGCAGCCGGTCGAGGTAGGCGGCAATCGACGCCTCACGACGGGGGAGGTGTACGAAGTCGCCGGGCCGGGAGGGGTGTTGGGCGGGCGCTTCGCGTTTGCCGTAGCCGGGGCGGGCGGAGGGGTGGTCGTGGTGGGGGCGTGCGGACGCGCACGGGGCAGGGTTAAGGTTTTCACCAGCCATGAGATCGCGCTGCTTTCGATCTTGATGGTCAGACCCCGGTCGGTGTTGGCGCACCTGCCGGGGTTGTTTGTTGCTGGGCACGCTAGACCGGCGCGACGTGATGTCGCAAGCCGGTCACGGAATGTCATCCGCGCTGGTGTGTGCGGGAGTTGGCGGCTCGGGGGAGGGCGGGTGGGTTTCTTCCGACCGCCCTTTCCTTGGAAAGAGGGCTCGGGGTCCGCGACTTGAGCCCCGGACCCCGAGTGTCGCCAGATGCCCTACAGGGAGCTGGACTTGATGCCCTCGATGAACGCTTCCCACGCCGGTGCCCGGAACGCGAGCGCCGGACCGTGCGGGTCCTTGGAGTCCCGGACGGGCACGATGCCGGGGTGGTCGTCGGAGACTTCCAGGCAGTCGCCGCCGTCGCCACCGCTGTGGGTGGACTTGCGCCAAGTGGCAACCTCTAGGCAGTCGCCACCGCTGCCGCCGCTGTGGCTGGACTTGTGCCAGGTGGCGACTTCCAGGCAGTTTCCGCCGTCGCCGCCGCTGTAGCTGGACTTGTGCCAGGTGGCTGTACTCAGGTCGTACTCACGGCTGATCTTCATTCGCATAATCCTCCGCCACTGATTCGATCAGGGCCAGGGAATCTTGCGGGGATAGTGCGCTGGCCCCTACCAGATCGTAGGCCAGCCTGTGGCGGGTGACGGTCGCTGGATCGTCCTCAAGTACACCCACTTCCGGGCCTTCGATGTAAACCAGCGAAGGCGCGTCCGTGAAGGCCATCAGCTTGAGAGCGCCGATCATTGCCGCATGCGCCCCTGCGTTGAACGGCAACACCTGCACGATGACCCGGTGCTTCCGGATCAGCTCCGCCACGTGCCACAGCGCCTCCGCCATCACCACCGGGCCGCCGGTCTTGCGGCGCAACACGGCCTCGTCCAGCACCACCCACAACAACGGGGTCGTTGGATGATCGAGAAGGCGCGTGCGTTCGAGTCGCGCCGTGACCGTTTCCTCGATCGCGTCCTCCGGAGCCGTCGGCTGGTACGCGCGGCAAACCGCCCACGCGTAGGCCTTGGTCTGCAGCAGTCCTGGGATCAACTGCGGGGCGTACTCCCGGATCGCCGTGGCGATGGCCTCCGCCTCCGCCGCCTCCGCGAAGTGATCCGGATACTTCGACTTCGTCGCGGCCTCGCAGTTGCGGGTGAAGTAGCCGTCCGTCCCGAGGACCTCGTCGATCTTCACGGCGTACTCCAGCTGCATCCGCCGTGTCCCCGCCTCCAGCTGGCCGATGAACGACCCGCTGACGAAGAGGTGCCTGCCGAGTTCTTCCTGGGTGAGACCGGCCTCTTCGCGCTTGTGGCGTAACTCCGCGCCGAGCATGGCGCGGGGGGACGAGGACGGGTCGAGGGGCTTGGGTCCGGGCATCGCAGCAACTCCCTGTTACACACGATCGGTTGTTGGGTCTGCGCCTCTATGCAGGCTAGACCCGTAGTGGCCACGCTGTGTGCGCAATGGCAACACTCAGTGTGGAAGGTGATGAGGCGCATGCTGACGGCGCGTGAGCGGATGCGGCAGGCCGAGGGCGTCACGGAGGAGCTGCGGACCGCACTCCGGGCGGTGGGGATCACCCTGCCCTCCCTCGGTGTCGACCCGGTGTCGTGCGCGAGCGCCCATATGGCGCCGCTGGTCGAGCTGGGCCGCTGCAATCTGGACACGGCCCGGCGGCTCGTCGGCGTACTGGCGGACTGTGCCCGGACCGCCGTACCGGGACACGGCGAGGAGGGGCCACGGCCGTGATGCCGGTTCCCGGAAGCTTCGCGGTGGACGGGCGGGACGGCCGCGTCGGCGTGGTTGTCGGCCTGACCGTCGGCCACGAGGAGGCGTTCGTGCAGCTCCGGCCGCCCGGGGGTGGCGTGCTGTGGGTGTGCCCGCGTCACGCGCTGCGCGCCGCCCCGCCGTCCGCCGTGCTGGCGGCCCGCGTCAGAGAGCTGAACTGGCAGAGCCGGATGCCGTGAGGGGCGGTCCGCCACTCGCGCGGATGTACGGCTGACGGCCGTACGGTCGGCTGCCGGTGCGGGGGCGGTTGCGGGGTGCGGGCCGCGGGGATGTGCGGGCGGGGGCGTAGGCGGCGTGCGGGGTGCCGCTTTGCGTAAGTGCTGTACACGGGCGGGAACGGGGTGGACGGCTCGGGGTGAGCGGCTTGTGCCACGGGTCGCGCGTGGACGTTCGCCGGCGCGATAGCCCGGCCCCGAGCATGGCGCGGGGTGACGAGGGTGAGGGTGAGAGGCCGGGGTGCAGGCGTCTTGGCAACTCGCTGTTACACACGATCGGTTGTTGGATATGCGTCTCTCTGCAGGCCGGGCCGGTAACCGCCACGCTGTGTGCATGACGGGGATACTCAGCGTGGAAGGCGATGAGGCGAAATGTTGACGGCGCGTGATCGAGTACGACAGGCCGACGGCGTCATGGCGGAACTGCACACCGCACTCCAGGCGGTCGGGATCACCCTTCCCTCCCTCTGCGTCGACCCGGTGTCGTGCGCGAGCAGCGTCATGGCGCCGCTGGTCGAGCTGGGGCGCTGCAATCTCGACACCGCCCAGCGGCTGGCCGAGGTCTTGACGGACTACGCCAAGACCGCCGCCCCCGGGCACGGCCCGGAGGAGGGACGGCCGTGAAGTTGTCGTCCGGCAGCTATGCGGTGGACAGCCGGGACGGGCGCGTCGGCCGGGTCGTGGGCCACGAGGGGCCGTTGGTGCAGCTCCGCGAGCCGGGCGGCGGCCGGCCGTGGACCTGCCCGCCGCACTTACTGCGCCCCGCCCCGCCGTCCGCCGTACTGGCGGCCCGCCTCAGAGAGGTGAACTGGGAGAGCCGGATGATCCCCTGAGGAACGGTCAGGGTGTGCTTCCCGTGGAAGCGCCAACGCCGCAATCGGTTGCTGCGTCGGCTCGGCTCCGGCGAGATCCCGCTGACCCACGGCGCTTTCCGCCCACGTCCGATCGCCGGGCTCCGAGGCCCGTACGACATCGTCCCTGGACGCTGCCCCTGGACGCCGTCGACGTTGTCCCGAACAGTCCCGAACGGGGCCCTGACCAGCCCGGACAGCGGAACTCATGTCCCGAACAGTCAGAGCCGTTGTCCGCCACGACTTCTCTCGCCCAGTCTTGCGTCTCGTGAGAACTCCCGACGACCCGAAGGAGTAGCTATGCGATTCCGTGCGGCTGTGGCAGGACTGGGAATGGGAGCGGCACTGCTGGTGGGCGGTGTGTCGGCGCCCGCGCAGGCCGCCACACACGACGGAGCCTCCTCCGCCCTGGCGCGCAACTGCTATACGGGCAAGAACCTCACCAACGGGTGGGGGAAGTGCACCACCCCCGGGTCCTACAAGTGGCGCGTCCGCGTTTACTGCACGCTGGGAGGGTCCGGCACGAGCAGCGTCGTGACCGGCCCGACCCGGACCAACGCGTACTGCAGCTGGGGCCACGTGGAGAATGTGTCCATCGAGCCCGTCTGACCACCGTGGTGGCACTGAGCGCCGGTGCTGGACCGTGACCCTCTGAAACGGAGATCGGTGCCGGGCGGTTCTTCGCCGATGGCTTCGCGGGGCGCGCCGCCCCCGGTCCGTAGGCGGAGGGCGCGCCAGCTGCCTCGCGCCGGATGGCTCCGTCGCCGCAGCCCCCGCACCGGACCGCCGGGCGGGGGCTGATCCATGCCGTGCCCACGTCCATGCCGAGCCGGGGCCTGGCCTCAGCGTGTCCCGAGGCCGGCCGGCGAGCCCGGTGCGGTGGGCGAGCCCGGTGCGGTGGGCGTGTCCGGTGTGGTCGGTGTGCCTGAGGCGGGCGGGGTGCCCAGTGCATTCGATGCGCCCGGTGTGTCCGGGTTCAGGTCGGCCCGCAGTTGTTTGCCGAGGCCGAAGAAGTAGGTGGCGAGGAAGCCGGTGAGGTAGCCGACTGCCAGGCCCAGGGCGTAGACGACGAGGGTGGTGGTGACGGGCTGGTTGCCCTTGACCAGGGGGAACAGGGCCCAGCCCGAGGGGCCGATGGCGGTGGAGCCGACGGCGTCGCCGAGTTGGTTGAAGAGGCCGATGAAGCCGCCGCCGCAGGCACCGCCGATGCAGGCGGTGATGAAGGGGCGGCCCAGGGGGAGCGAGACGCCGTAGATCAGGGGTTCGCCGACGCCCAGGAAGCCTGCGGGGAGGGCGGACTTGATGGTCGTACGGATCGAGCGGTTGCGGGGGAGCCGGAGGTAGACGGCGAGGGCGGCGCCGACCTGGCCCGCGCCCGCCATGGCGAGGATCGGGAGCAGGACGGTGTAGCCCTGCTGCTCGATGAGGGTGGTGTGGATCGGGATCAGGGCCTGGTGGAGGCCCAGCATCACGAGGGGGAGGAAGAGGCCGCCCAGGACGAAACCGGCGAGGGCCCCGCCGTGGGCCAGCAGCCAGGTGGCGAAGGTCCCGATCGCGGTGGAGACCTCGCCCGCGACGAACATCAGGCCGAAGATCGTGACCAGGCCCGTGACCAGGACGGTCAGGGTGGGAGTGAGCAGCACGTCCAGTGCCTCGGGGACCCTCCCCCACCTTCTCGATTTCGCCCGGCCGGGGAAGACCCCGTTGCGGCAGCACTTCTCCACCTGGACGGCGAGCAGTGCCGCGGCGAGTGCGCCGAGTACTCCGCCCTGGCCCGGGGCGAGCTTCTGGCCGAAGGCCGTGACATGGGCGATGCCCGGGAAGACGATGATCGCGGCGACCGCGCCGCCGAGGATGGGTGTGCCGCCGAACTCCTTGGCGGTGTGGTAGCCGACGAAGACGGCGATGAGGGACATGAAGCCGGAGGCGATGGCGGCCAGCGCCGGGACGACGGGCGGCAGCCAGCCGAGGTTGGCCAGCAGGCCGTTGATACCGGCGACGATGCCGCAGCCGATCAGGGCCGGGATCAGTGGGACGAAGACATTGGCGATCCGGCGCAGGAACAGCTTCACGGGGGTGGCGTTCCGGGACTTCTGCCGGGCCTTGAGGGCGGCGCCCTGAGCGGCCAGTTCCTCGGCGGTGGTGGCGGTGGTGGCGGTAGGGGTGGCGCCGGTGGGTGTGGAGGCCCGGGGGCCGGCGGTCGGCGCTACGGCTTCCGGGGCTCCGGCCTTCGGAGTTCCGGCTTTCGGAGTTACGGCCTCTGGTGCTCCGGCCTCCCGTTCCGGGCCCTGGTCCGTGGCGCGGGCCTGCTCGACCAGGCGCTCGACCTCGGGGGTGACCCGGGCGACCGTACCGGGGCCCAGCACGATCTGGTACGTGTCGTCCTCGACCACGCCCATGACGGCCGGGAGCGACTTGAGGGCTTCGTCCTGGACCAGGGAGCGGTCGCGGACGCCCAGGCGGAGCCGGGTCATGCAGTGGGCGATGGAGGTGAGGTTCTCGGCGCCGCCGACGAGAGGGAGGATCGCGGCGGCGGTGGCGCGGTTCTTGTCTTCGGTCATGTGCGGTGCCTTGCTGTGGAGACAAACCAGGGGCAGGGGTCCAGGAGCAGGGGTGGGGAAATGGATGCGTGGTCGGCGTGGTCGGCGTGGTCGGTGTGGTCGGAGGGGCGGGCGGGGCCGACGGGGGCCCGGGTGCCTCAGGGGTTCTTGGCGGCCTGGAGGGCTTCGCGCAGATGGCCGTTGGCGGCGTCGAGAAGACGGGCGGCGGTGGGGCCGTCGACATCGCCGAGGAGGGTGAGGATGGCGTTCTTCACCTCGCCGTCCGTGATGCTGAGGGCCGCCTCGATCTCCGGGTCGGTGGCGCCGGTGGCGAGCGCGACGATCCGGCGCGAGCGGGCCCGCAGCTTTTCGTTGGAGGCGCGGACGTCCACCATCAGATTCCCGTAGGTCTTGCCCAGGCGGATCATGGTGAGGGTCGAGAGCATGTTGAGCACCAGCTTTTGGGCGGTGCCCGCCTTGAGCCGGGTGGAGCCGGTCAGCAGCTCCGGGCCGACCACGATCTCGATGCCGTGCTCGGCGGCCGCGGCCAGCGCCGAATCGGCGTTGCAGGACAGGCCGATGGTCAGGGCCCCCAGCTCGCGGGCGTACTCGACGGCCCCGATCGCGTACGGCGTGCGGCCGGAGGCGGAGATGCCGACCACGGTGTCCAGGTCGGTCAGGCCGATTCCGGTCAGGTCCTCGACGGCGAATTTCGTGCTGTCCTCGGCGCCCTCGACAGCGCTGATCATCGCGGACGGCCCGCCCGCGATCAGTCCGAGGACCTGGGAGGGGTCGGTGTTGAAGGTCGGTGGGCATTCGCTGGCGTCCAGCACCCCGAGGCGGCCGGCCGTGCCGGCGCCCGCGTAGATCAGCCGGCCGCCGCGGGCCATGCGTGCGGCGGTGGCGTCGATGGCGGCGGCGATCTCGGGGAGCCGCCGGGCGACGGCGGCGGGGACGGTGGCGTCCTCGCCGTTCATCGTGCGGGCGATGTCCAGGGTGGAGCGGCGGTCGATGTCCGCGAGGTCGGGCCGGAACGCTTCGGTGGTGAGGGTGTCCAACTGGGCGCGCAGACGGGCGTAGTCGGCGGTGGAGGTCATGGCAACGGTGGCTCTTTTCGGGTCGGGCTCGTGGGGAGGCCGGTGCTTTCTTCGGTTGCGCGCTCGCCGCGGGGCCGCTGTGCCGCCCGCGCCGCCGTCGCGGGCACGGGGCCGCACCGTGGCGGGGCAGCGTGGGGTCAGCGCTGGTGGTGGCGGGGTGAGTGGCGGTGGGCAAGGGCCTCGTAGGAGGCGGAGAGCGCCGGGGCCGCGGTCTCGTACGTACGCTGCGCGACCCCTATGAACAGGCAGTCCACGACCAGCAGCTGGCTCGTCCTGGACGACATCGCGGCCGGGCGCAGCTCGCTCTCGCGGGCCGTGGACGTGGTGAGGATGTAGTCGGCGTAGGAGGCGATCTCGCCGTCCGGGCGGCCGGTGATGGCGATGGTGGTCGCGCCGTGGTCGAAGGCCACCCGCAGCGGCTCTATGACATCGGTGGTCCGCCCGGAGTGCGTGATCGCGAGGGCGACGTCACCGGCCCGCATCTGCACCGCGTTGGTCACGGCCAGATGCGGGTCCGCGTGCGCATGCGCGATCAGGCCGATGCGCAGCAGCTTCTGGGCCAGGTCCTGGCCGACGAGGTTGGAGGCCCCGATGCCGTAGACATCGATGCGGCGGGCCCCGGCGAGCGCGGCGACGGCGGCTTCGAGCTGGGTGACGTCCAGCGCCGCGGCGGTGTCGGCCAGGCACTGCTGCTCCTCCTGGGCGAGCTTCGCGACGACCTCGACGAGGGAGTCGTCGACCGCTATGTCGGCGGTCACCGCGGGCGCGCCGCCGGCCGCCTGCTGTGCGGCGAGCGCGGCGAGGGCGAGCCGCAGGTCGCGATAGCCCGGGTAGCCGAGCAGCCGGGACGTCCGTACGACGGTGGCTTCGCTGGTGCCCGTGCGCTCCGCGAGGCCGGTGACGGTGAGGGCGGCACAGCCGGCCGGGTCGCTCGCGACGGTCTCGGCGACCCGCTGCATGGAGCGGGTCATCGTCGGGGCGAGGGTGCGGACCTTGGCGGCCAGTGCGGCCGGGGCGGGTGGGGCGGGTGGGGCCGGGGCCGGTCGGGTCTCGACGGCCGCGTCCTTGAAAGTTTCCTTCACGCTGCTGCTCACGATTGAAAAGTAATTTCATCGCCGCGCGGCGTCAATACCCTCTGTGAGTGCTGTGGACAAAGCGCATGATCCGCCCCGCGCGAGCGCGTGAGGTGTGCCGGGCTGTGGACAACTCCGTTCGCGGTCGGCGGCCGGGGGACAATGGGCAGCATGGAGCTGGAACAGGCATTGCACGCCGCGCGGGCGCTGGTGCTCGCCGACCTGATGGCGGATGAGGTGGCCGACGCCGACATCGTCTCGCTCGTGGAGGACGCGGTCGTCCACCGCCGGTGGTGGGTGGAGCAATGGCCTGAAGGCGCGGCATTCGTCGCGGGACTGATAGCGCAGGACGTCCAGGACGCCCTGCTGGACCGGTACGGCCGCTGGCCGCTGTGCCCCGTGTGCACGGAGTCGGGCGATCCGCATGCGCTCGACGTCGAACCGGAGTTGGGGACCGACCCGCACTGGGTCTGTCCCAAGACGGCGGTCGCCGTGGCCCGGGTCGGCCGGCTCGGCACTTCCCTGGAGGGGTGAGGCGGTGGAGGGCGCGAGGCGGCGGACGGTGCGGCGCGCTGACGCGGTGACCCGGCCGGAGGAATGACGTGACGGTCTATATAGATCCCCCCACCTGGCCCGGACACGGCCGGATGTGGTCCCACCTGGTCAGCGACCACTCCTTCGACGAACTGCACGTCTTCGCCGCGGGCATCGGCGCGCCCCGGCGGGCGTTCGAGCGTGACCACTACGACCTGCCGGCGGAGCGGTACGGCGATGCGGTGCGGGCCGGCGCCGTGGAGGTCGGCAGCAAGGAACTCCTGCGCCGCCTGACGGCCGCGGGACTGCGCCGCCCCAAGCACCGGCCGCCGCGGGTGTGAGGCCCCCGGCCCCGGCCGGTCCGTGGAGCCGTACGCCGTGAGCCGCGGCCCGTGGAGCCTCGCCCCGTAGACCTCCTGCGGCGCGTCGTAGCGCGGGCGGGGCGGTGGATCGCCGGACGATGGGCCTGAGCCTGCGTGCGCCGTGTGGAAGCCGGATGGGAAGGGGACAGCCATGTCCGTCAGCGAACCGGGCCGGGAGCCGGCCACCGATCTCGACCCCGACTACAGCAGTGAGGACGCCACGGCGACCGGATGGCCCACGGCCGTCGGCGGTATCACCGAGGCGGAGATCTTCTGGCTCACCACCGTCCGGCCCGACGGCCGTCCGCATGTCACCCCGCTGCTCGCCGTCTGGTCGGACGGCGCCCTCCACTTCTGCACCGGCCCCGGCGAACGCAAGGCCAAGAACCTGGAAACCAACGCGCACTGCGTGCTGACGACCTCGACGGCCGGCGGCAACGATCTGCACGCCGGGCTCGATGTGGTGGTCGAGGGCGACGCGGTGCAGGTCAGCGACGAGCCGACGCTGCACCGGCTGGCCGGTCTGTACACCGAGAAGTACGGCAGCGACTGGCATTTCGACGTCCGCGACGGCGCGTTCCACGGGCAGGGCGGCGGCCGGGCCCTGGTCTTCCGCGTCGAGCCGGTCACGGCCTTCGGGTTCGGGCGGGGGGAGACGTACAGCCAGACGCGGTGGAGGTTTGACGGCGGGGCGTAGGGCCGGGACGTGGAGTCGGGACGTGGCGCCGCGGTGGGGCCGAGGGGGCCGGCTCAGGAGCTCGGCGCCCTCCCGCCGGATCCGGTCTCCGACGCTGCCGCCGTCGTGGTGGCCGCCGCGGTCTCCACCGCCCCGGTTGCCCCTACTGCCTCCGCTGCCTTCGCTGTCGTGTGTGCCGCCGTCGCCGGAGTGGCGGTGGCCGAGGACGCGATTACCCGGGAGCGGCTGGTCGCGTGGTGGAGCCGGAAGGCGAGGGCGGTGGTGACGACGGCCGCCGCGGCCAGCGCGGCGCCGGTCCAGGCGACGGACGGGTAGCCCCAGCCCGCGCCGATGGCCAGGCCGCCGAGCCAGGGACCGAGGGTGTTGCCGATGTTGAAGGCGGCGGTGGTGGTGGCGCCGGCCAGGGTCGGCGCGGCGTTCGCCACGTTGAACATCCGGGCGTTGAGCGCCGGGGCCGTGGTGAACGCGGTCACTCCGAGCATCAGCGAGAGCGCGACGGCGGCGGCCGGGCTGTGCGCGGTGAGCGCCAGGACGGCCAGTACGACCGTGGAGGCGCTGATGCCGCCGAAGAGCGTCCCGAAGAGGTGCGCGTCGGCGATCCGGCCGCCGATGAACGTACCGATCAGTGCGCCGACGCCGAACAGCGCGAGCACCGTCGGCACCCAGCTCTCGGCGAGGCCTGCGGTGTCGGTCAGCAGCGGCGAGAGGTACGAGAAGAGCGCGAAGACCGCGGCGCCGTTGAGCGCCGTGGCGGTCAGCGCCAGCCAGACCTGCTTGTCCTTGTAGATGGCCAGCTCGCGACGGAGCTGCGGGCGGTCGTCGCCGGTGGGCACGGCCGTACGCGGCACCAGCGCGACCACGCCGAGCAGGCCGATCGCGGCCAGGCCGGCCACCGCCCAGAACGCGGCGCGCCAGCCGGCGTGCTGGCCGAGCAGCGCGCCGGCCGGGACGCCCGCGATATTGGCGATGCTCAGGCCGCCGACCATCACCGCCATCGCGCGGGCCCGTGCGGTCACCGGTACCAGCGAGACGGCGACGGCCGCGCCGACGGCCCAGAATCCGGCGCAGGCCAGCGCGCTCACGACACGGGAGGCGAACAGCACGCCGTAGGAGGGTGCCAGCGCGCCTGCCACCTGGCCCAGGCCGAAGGCGGCGAGCAGCGCGATCAGGGTCGTCCGGCGCGGAAGGCGGAGCGTTGCGGCGGCGAGGACCGGGGCGCCGACCACCATGCCGATCGCGAAGGCGGAGACCAGGAGCCCGGCCTGCGGAATCGAGACGTGCAGGTCGCGGGCGAGCGGCTGGAGGATGCCGGAGAGCATGAACTCGGACGTGCCGAGAGCGAAGACGGACAGGCCGAGGACGTACACGGCTATGGGCAGGCGGGCGCGGTCGGACGGTGCTGGCATGTCAGCTACTAACAGCGGTAGGACGGCTTACATTCCCGGTCACGGTACCGGTCGCGGCACCTCCGCCCAGCCGGTCGCCTCCCCGTCGCGTTCCCGGCCGCCGGTGAGGGAGCAGACGCCCCCTTGGAGCCGGCCGGAGACACGTCCCCGGAGCCCTACGCCCCCCGCAGCAGATCCAGCTCCGTGGCGAGGTTGCGGCGGGCGAGGTGTTCCCAGCGGTCGTAGCCGCGGGGGGTGCGGAACAGGCGGGGGAGGGCGAGGAGTTGGGACAGGACGGCGGAGCGGCCGGCCAGGAAGTCGGGTTCGGGTACGAAGGCGTACTCGGCACGGACCGCGGCGGCGTAGGCCGCGTACTCGTCGGGGGACCCGGCGAGCACGGCGAGGTCGGCGTCGCACAGCACCTCGCCGTCGGGGTCGTCGGGCGCCGGGTCATGGGTGACGGTGAGCCGCACCAGGCGGGCGACCTCGGCCGTGCGGGCCGGGCCGATGCCCAGCTCGGGCAGGGCGCGTTCGGCGAGGGCCGCGCTGCGCTCCTCGTTCTCGGAGCGGTCCGGCCGGTAGACGGCGTCGTGGAACCAGGCCGCCAACTGGACGGTGGGCAAGTCGTCGGCGTGCTGTGCCAGTTCGTCGATGCGGTAGAGGACCGCGGTCAGATGGTCGACGGTGTGGTAGTGGCGCTGCGGTTCGCGCCAACGGGACAGCAGGTTGTCCGCGTACGGGGCGGGGTCGGGGGCCGTGGGGTTCTTGGTGCCGCGGGCCTTGGCCACGGTCACGGCCCAGCGCTGCCGCAGCTCCTGCGCCGGGTCGGTGGTGTCTGCCGTACGGGAGCCGGAGGTCATGCCCGCCATTGTGCCTCGCGCGCCGGGAAACCGCGGTGGAGGGCGAGTGCCCGGTCAGGGCTGGGGCGCGTCGTGGCACGAGAGGGCGTCGATCGTGTCGACGCTCGGCTTGTAGTTGCTCTCCCATCTGGGGTCGGCCTTGGGGATGGACCAGAGGGACGTGGAGAAGTCCTGGTTCCAGGCGTTGTCGGTGACGTAGTCCCGCAGGGCGTCGAGGTCGGGCCGGCCGGGTCGTGGTCGTTGATGGCCAGCGTCAGGCGCAGGGCGTCGCGTGCCTCCTTCAGGGCGGGGCGTCGAGAAGGAACGTGAGGCTCCGGTTCGTCTCCCCGTCCAGCGGCTGTGTTCGCTGGATGCGGACGGACCCGGTCACATCGATCTCGCCGTGTGCGACGACGTGCTGGAATGCCAGCCAGCCCCCGACCGTCGCCAGGACGGAGACGAGGGACAGCGTGCCGACGACGCGGGCGTCGCGGGGGCGCCGGTTGAGGACGCGGACGGCGCCGGTGAAGAGCGCCAGCCCGGAGAGCGTGCCCCAGGGGTGTTTCGGGCCGGGGTGTCGTCGGGGTGACGGGCCGGCGTTGGCTGCGCGCCGGGGTGTCGTGGCTGCGCGCCGGACGTGCGTGGTCTGCCGGGTGGCCCGTAGTCTGGGATATTGGACTAGACCTGTCGTCATTGAAGGATGAGGTCATATGAGCAAGCGCGCGCTCCTGGAGGTGATCGCGCTCGACCCGCGGGACGCGGTCGCCGCCCAGGCCGGCGGGGCCGACCGCCTGGAGCTGGTCACGGACATGGCGGCCGACGGGCTCACCCCGCCCCGCGCGGCGTTCGCGGCGATCCGGGCGGCCGTCGACCTTCCGCTGCGGGTGATGCTGCGGTCCGCCGACGGCTTCGCGGCCGGTGACGTGACGGCGCTGTGCGAGGAGGCCGCGGCGCTGCGGGCGGAGGGCGCCGAGGAGTTCGTCCTCGGCTTTCTGACGCCGGACGGGCGGCCGGATCTCGATGCGGTGGCGGCGCTGGCCGAGGTGATCGACGGCTGCCGGTGGACCTTCCACCGGGCCATCGACCGGGCCGCCGACCGGGACGCGCTGCGCAAGGAGCTGTCGGCGGCGGCCGGCACCGCCGGGCTCGACACCTATCTGACGGCCGGTTCCGCGCAGGGCGTCGAGGCGGGGGTGCGGACGCTGCTGGCCGAGCAGGCACGTACGGCAGCGGGCGAGCCCGGGTATGCGCCGCGGATCCTGGTCGGCGGCGGGCTCGGGCTCGGTCATCTGCCGGTGCTGCGTGCGGCCGGTCTCGACGCGTTCCACATCGGGGGCGCGGCCCGGCCCGCCGGCTGGACGGCGCCCGTGGAGGCGGCGGCGGTACGGACGTGGCGGGAGGCGCTGGACCAGCCGGTCGCGGAGGGGGCGTGAGCGTCGGCCTGCGGGCCTGAGGCGTCGGGCTGCGGGCCCGGGGCGTCGTCCGGCGGGCCCGGGGCGGGTGCGCCGGGCGGGCGTCGCCCCGGGGCCCAGGGGGCCCGACGCCCGCCGTCCGCTCCTCAGGGGCCGGTCAGTGCTTCCGGCAGCGCCGCACCATGAACCACCGTCAGGCCGGACACCGGCCGGGTCAGGCAGACGTAGAGGCGGCGCAGGCCGGTGCGTTCGTCCGGCTCGCCGTCGACGATCGCGGCCGGCTCCTCCAGGACGACGTAGTCGTACTCCAGTCCCTTGGCGAGGGTGGCGGGTACCAGCGTCAGCCGGGCCTCGGCCGAGGTCTCCTCGCCGGGGGCCAGGCAGACCGTGCCCGCTGCCTCCAGGGCCGTGCGCAGCGTCGGAATCCGGGCCTCCGCGGCGATCAGGCCGACCGAGCCCTCCTTCGTCAGTGCATCGTCGCAGGCCGCGAGGGTGGCGGCGGTCAGGTCCGCCGGATCGACCGGACGGATCTCGAAGTCGCCCGCCGACTCGCGGATGGAGGTGGCCTCCGTCAGATCGGGGGCGATGGCGGGCAGCAGCCGGGACGCGTACGCGATGACCTCGCGCGGTACGCGGAAGCCCTGGGTGAGTTCCTCGACGGCCGCACCGGGCTTGCCCAGGTGGGCCAGTGCCTCTTCCCAGGTGTGGGTGGCCCAGGGGGTGGTGCCCTGGGCGATGTCGCCGAGGATGGTCGCGGAGCCCGTCGTGCAGCGGCGGCCGACCGCGCGGTACTGCATGGGGGAGAGGTCCTGTGCCTCGTCGAGGACCACATGGCCGAGGGAGTGGGTGCGCGCGACCAGGTCCATCGCCTCGTCGATCAACACCGCGTCCGCGGAAGACCACTTGGCGCTCTTCACGCTGCGGGCCGGTTTGGTCCACAGGATCGTCTTCTGCTCCTCGGGCGTCAGGATCCCCTCGGCCTGCTCGGCCAGGAACTCCGCGTCGCCCAGCAGCCGCAGCACCAGCTTTGCCGGGTCGACCGGCGGCCAGACCGCCTTGACCGCGGCTTTCACGGCGGGGTTACGGGCCACCGCGTCCTGCACCCGGTCGTCCGGGGCCTCGCCCGCCTGCTCCATCCGGACCAGCACGGCGTGCGCGATCCGCTGCGGCAGCGCGTCGCGGGCGGCGCCGTAGCGGATGTCCCGGCCCATCAACTCCTGTACGAGCTCTTCGAGTTCGTAGGCCGGTACGCGCCAGCGGCGGGAGCCGCGGACGACCACGCAGGGCTCCTGCGGCATGGTGATGTGCGAGCGGACCGCCCGCCGCAGCACCTCCGCCATGCGCGCGTCGCCCTTGACCGCCGCGGCGGCCGCCTCGTCCGCGCCGCGTACCTCCACATGGCCGACCAGGTCGTCGACCGTGGCCTGCTTGACCTCCAGCTCACCGAGGGCCGGCAGCACCTGCTCGATGTAGTGGAGGAACGAGCGGTTCGGGCCGATGACGAGGGTGCCGGCCCGGGCCAGCCGCTCGCGGTGTGCGTACAGCAGATACGCGACACGGTGCAGGCCGACCGCCGTCTTACCGGTGCCCGGCGCGCCCTGTACGCAGACCGAGCCGCCGATGCCGGCGCGCACGATCTCGTCCTGCTCCGGCTGGATCGTGGCGACGATGTCCCGCATGGGGCCGACACGCGGGCGCTCGATCTCGGTCTGGAGGAGCCGGCTGGTCCGTTCCGCCTCCGCGGGGTCGGTGAGGTGTTCGTCCTCGTAGGCGGTCAACTCGCCCGCCGTGTAACCGAAACGCCGCCGCAGTCTCAGGTCCATCGGGTCCTTTTTGGAGGCCCGGTAGAACGGCTGGGAGACGGGGGCGCGCCAGTCGATGACCATGGGGTCGCCGTCGGCGTCGTGGACGTGCCGCCGCCCGATGTAGAAATGCTCTCCCTCCCGTAGCCCACCACCACCCTCGCTGGAGGCGCTTTGCGCCGCCCCTCTTGATGCTCCTTCGGCGAGGTCGAGTCCGGGGGCGTGGAGGTAGTCGAGGCGGCCGAAGAAGAGCGGGGTGTGGGAGAGGTCGGCGAGCGCCTTGATCCGGGCGTCGATCTCGCCCTGGAGGACTTCGGCGTTGACCCAGTTCGCGGTGACGTCGGCGATGTTCAGCGCCTCGGCGTCCTCGCGCATGGCACGCAGGGCCGCGCGGGAGGCGGCCAGGTGGGACTTTTCGCGTTGGAGGGGGTCGGGGGCGGGAGTGGGAAGGGGGTGGTGGTCGGGTGACGGGGAGTGGCTTTCGGCGCGGAGCGCTGGCGATGAGGGGTGGTGGTTGGGTGACGGGTGGGCGTGCGAGGGCACGGCGTTGCCTCCGGGGGCGGGTACTTCGGCGGGCGCGCCAGGGTGAGCGGGCGCGGCGGGCCGGTGTCGGTGCGCGGCGCGGGTCAGGCGGTGCGCGGGTCAGCGGCGTGAAGCGAAGGGCCGTCCGGTTTCCGACCGGTCGGCGGCACTCCTCGACGGGAGGCAGGCAGACGCGCGATTGTAGTCAGCGGCTCGGAACGGCGCCAACGGATTTCCGGCGGCGTTGCGGCGGTCGTTTCGGGACGAACGAACCCTGAGGGCGCCGTAGGCCTCCCGTAGGGGGCCGGGTGGGCCTGGAGACGGACATCCGGCCCCAGGGATGGACCTATGGACCGATGTGCTGCAATCGCGTGAATTTCATCATGGAGACATGAGCAGCGCAGCGATTCCCCCAGGTCCTGTCCCTCCGATCTCCGTCCACCCGGTCAAGGGCGCCACGGCCCTCGGCGCGGACCCCGGACGCGGCGTGGCCGCCGTCCACGAGCACCGCTACCTCGTGGGCAACGCACTCCGCGCGATCAAGGTCTTCGTCTCGGCCGCCTTCAGCGTCGCCGTCATGGGCGAGTACGCGGACGAACCGCGCACGCCCGACACCACGAACGCCCGGCACGACAACCGCGATGCCACGAACGCCTGACTCCATGAACACCCGGCTCCGCACGACTCGCCTCCGCACCACCCCCGTTGCCATCCGGTTGTCCGGAAACCGTTACGGCCCGTCGGGCTCGATCCATTAGCGTCGCCGGAAGAGAGCGCACTCAGGGCTACGGGGAGGGGACAACGGGTGTCTGCCGCCGACGGGACGCGGACGTGGAGACGGACCCGGGGGCAGGGCGACGCCCGCCCCGGACGCTTGGTGATCGCAGCGGCGCTGCTCATGGCGTCACTCGCCGGACTATGGGTGCTGTACCAGGTCCTGCCGATGCCGATGTCCGACATAGCGGTCTACCGCGCCGAGGGCCAGGCGGCCTCGGCGGGCGGTGATCTCTACGGCTTCACGGTCACCAAGTGGGCACTTCCGGCCACCTATCCGCCCTTCGCGGCCGTGCTCTTCATACCGACCACCTGGCTCTCGCTCGGCACGCTCAAAGTCGTGTGCGTGCTCGTCAACGCGGCCCTTCTCGCGCTGCTGATCCAGCTCTCCTGCAAGGCGGCCGGCCTGCGCAAGGCTTCCTTTACCGCGCCCGCCCTCCTCGCCACCACCGCGCTCGGCCTCTGGCTGGAGCCGGTCTTCCAGACCCTTGTCTTCGGCCAGGTCAACCTCGCACTGACCTGCCTGGTCCTGTGGGACCTCTCCCGTCCGGACGGCGCCCGCTTCAAGGGGTTCGCCACCGGCATCGCGGCGGGCATCAAACTCACCCCCGCGATCTTCGGTGTCTATCTCCTCGTCACCGGCCGGGTGAAGGCCGCCTTCACCGTCCTCGGCGGGTTCCTGGCCTCGGCGCTGCTGGGCTGGCTGGTCCTGCCCGATGCCAGCATCGAGTACTGGACGCAGCGGATGTTCGAGACCGGCCGGGTCGGCAAGGTCTGGATCGTCGACAACCAGTCCCTGCAGGGCCTGATCACCCGCGTACTGCACCAGCCCGAGCCCGGCCTGCTGTGGGCGGTGCCCGCGCTGCTGACCGCCGCGGCGGGGCTCTACACCGCCCGCCGGGTGTATCTGCGGCGCGGTCTGGACAGCTGGGGCGTGCTGTGCACGGCGATCACGGCGCTGCTGGTCTCGCCGATCAGCTGGTCCCACCACTGGGTCTGGTGTGTGCCGCTGCTCGTCGCGCTCGCCGCCCGTACCCGGCGCAGCCCGTGGCGCAGGGCGCTGCCGGCCGCCGTCACCCTCGCCTTCGCCGCCCGCTCGATGTGGATCATCCCGCACACCGGCGATCTCGACCTGCACTTCGCGTGGTGGCAGCAGCCGTTCGCGGCCCCGTATCCGCTGCTCGGTCTCGCCCTGCTGGCGGCCGTGGCCCGGTGGACGCGGAAGCCCTCCGGCATACCCGGTGCGGCGGCCGGCCGCCTCCCGGCGCCGCGCGCCGAGCAGCAGCTCGCCGGCGGCGCGCGGGCGGTCTGAGCGGGAGCTCAGACCTCGTCGTCCGCCGCCAGCAACTCGTTCGCGTCCACGATGCGGTAGGCGTAGCCCTGCTCGGCCAGGAAGCGCTGGCGGTGTGCCGCGAAGTCCTGGTCGATGGTGTCGCGCGCGACGACCGAATAGAAGCGCGCCTCGTGTCCGTCCGCCTTGGGACGCAGCACCCGGCCCAGCCGCTGGGCCTCCTCCTGGCGCGAGCCGAACGTGCCGGACACCTGGATCGCGACCGTGGCCTCCGGAAGGTCGACCGAGAAGTTCGCGACCTTCGAGACGACGAGCACCGAGATCTCACCCTCCCGGAAGGCGCCGAACAGCTTCTCGCGCTGTGCGTTGGTGGTCTCGCCCTTGATCACCGGCGCGTTCAGATGCTCGCCCAGCTCGTCCAGCTGGTCGATGTACTGCCCGATGACCAGCGTCTGTTCGCCCTGGTGGCGGCGGACCAGTGCCTCGGTCACATGCTGCTTGCTGGCGGTGGTCGCACAGAAGCGGTACTTCTCCTCGGTCTCGGCGGTCGCGTACGCCAGCCGCTCCGAGTCGGTCAGGTTGACCCGTACCTCGACACAGTCGGCCGGGGCGATGTACCCCTGTGCCTCGATCTCTTTCCACGGCGCGTCGAAGCGCTTGGGCCCGATGAGGGAGAAGACATCCGACTCCCGGCCGTCCTCGCGCACCAGCGTCGCGGTCAGCCCCAGCCGCCGCCGCGCCTGCAGATCGGCGGTGAACTTGAAGACCGGTGCGGGCAGCAGGTGCACCTCGTCGTAGACGACCAGACCCCAGTCGCGGGAGTCGAACAGCTCCAGGTGCGGGTAGACGCCCTTCCGCTTGGTCGTCAGCACCTGGTACGTGGCGATGGTGACCGGCCGGATCTCCTTCTTCGTCCCGCTGTACTCGCCGATCTCGTCCTCGGTGAGCGAGGTCCGCTTCACCAGCTCGTGCTTCCACTGCCGGGCCGAGACCGTATTCGTCACCAGGATCAGCGTGGTCGCCTTGGCCTGCGCCATCGCGCCCGCCCCGACCAGCGTCTTGCCCGCGCCGCAGGGCAGCACGACCACACCCGAGCCGCCGTGCCAGAACCCCTCGACCGCCTGCTGCTGATACGGCCGCAGCGCCCAGCCGTTCTCGTCCAGCTCGATCGGATGCGCCTCGCCGTCCACGTAACCGGCCAGGTCCTCGGCGGGCCAGCCCAGCTTGAGCAGCGTCTGCTTGATCTGCCCGCGCTCCGAGGGGTGCACCACGACCGAATCCGGGTCCAGCCGCGCCCCGACCAGCGGCTGCACCTTCTTCGAGCGCAGGATCTCCTCCAGCACCGGGCGGTCGGTGGTGGTCAGCACCAGGCCGTGCGCGGGGTGCTTGGTGAGCGTCAGCCGCCCGTAGCGGGACATCGTCTCGGCGATGTCGACGAGCAGCGCATGCGGCACCGGGTACCGCGAGAACTGCACCAGCGCGTCGACGACCTGCTCGGCGTCGTGCCCGGCCGCCCGCGCGTTCCACAGTCCGAGCGGCGTCACCCGGTAGGTATGGATGTGCTCCGGCGCCCGCTCCAGCTCGGCAAAGGGCGCGATGGCCCGCCGGCAGGCGTCCGCCAGCTCGTGGTCCACCTCCAGCAGCAGCGTTTTGTCGCTCTGGACGATGAGGGGTCCGTTCACGCGCCTCGCCTTTCACTTCCCGGCCTTCGCCGCCGGTACCGGCCGCAACACCTCGACCGTTGATCACGGTCACGGCCCTCGGCCGCAGACCTCGACCGCACATACGGCCAAACGTCCAGTGTGCCGCATTGCGCGGCGGGCGTCAGCGACGGAAGGGCGGGCCCTCCCCCGAAGCGCCCGGGAAGCGGCCTGGGCCGGAGGCGTCCGCCGTGTCCCTGCCGTGCCCCCGCTGCCCCCGCCAGGCCCTGCCGCCCACCCCTCAGACCGAGTCGTCCGCCAGTTCCGCGACTCCCGTGATCCGGTGCAGCGGATAGGTCCGCACCTCGTCGGAGGTGTGGTCGTAGGCCGTCACGAAGCCGCCTTCGACGCGTACCGGCGCGATGACGCGCTGGCTGGCGGCGCCGTCGGCGTTGACATAGCCGATCCACAGGGCGGAGTGGGTCAGCACCGCGGCCTGCATGGTGGCAAGGGTCTCGGCGGAGGTGGTGCGGGGGAGGGCGCCGGGGGCGGCCGGAGCGGGGGCGTGGACGGGCTTGCGTTCCGCGGTGGCGGCGAGGTCGCCGGCCCGGATGGCACGTACCGCCGCGGTGAGCAGGGTCGCGTCGGGGGTCGGCGGGCCGTCGGGCACCGGGGTGGGGGCGGTGCGCGGCGGGGTGCGGTGGGTGTCGGCGCGGGCGATCAGTACGTCGCCCGCGGTGGACTCGGCGGCCGGGGCGTAGCCCATCGCCCGCAGGCCGTCGAGGAGTTGGTCGGGGGCGGTCTGGGCGGCGAGCACGGTCGCGGCGAGCCGGCGCAGCCGGAGGGTGGCGGCACGGCGGTCGGCAAGGATCTCGGAGAGCAGGGCGTCGTCGTCGCAGCGGACATAGGCGGTGGCCGCGCCGATCCGGAGCCGGCCGTGCTTACGGGCCACATCGTCGATGAGGTAGGCGAGCGGCTGGGGGACCGGGGTGCGGGAGTGGGCGGTGAGGAATTCCTGCAGTTCGACGGCGGAGCGGCCGGCGTCCAGGGCGCGGCGTACCGAGGCGGGGGTGAAGCGGTAGACCGTCGCGCCGCCCTTGGACTCGATGTCGGCGAGGACGCCGAGCGCGTCGGCGAGCGGGCGGTGCAGCGGGCCGGGGGCGACGGCGGTCAGGTCCGCCTGGAGGAGGACGTGGTCGACGGGTTCGGGGAGGAGGGGGGCGAGGAGCGCGGCGGCGCGGGTCGCGGCGGCGTCGGTGTCCGCGGGGGAAGGGGCCTCCGCGGGCGCGGCGGCGGAGGAGGCCGCGGCGGACTGCGAGGTGGTGCCGGCCGAGGCGGTGTCGATCAGCGCGCGGCCGTGGGTGGAGAGTGCGCCGCGGCCGGTCACGCCCAGCAACTCGGCCTCGGTCAGCGTCCATTGCGCGAGACGCGAGCGGAGGTCGTCGGCGGGGGCGGAGCCGGCGGGGGCGCGAGCGGGCCCGGGCGCCGGGCCGGCGGGACCGGAGGACGGTACGCCGCCGTCGACGGCCCCCGCCGCGGCCGGCGTCCGGCCCGTGGCCGGTGCCGGGACCTGGCCCGCGGCCCCGGCGCTGCGCAGCGGACGCTCCCACTGCAGCCGGGAGCGGACCGCCGCCGCCGGTACGGCGGTGCCGGGCGGCAGGCCGGCGAGGAGGGCGAGGGCACGGCGGCGGACCTCGGGGGCGGGGGAGCGGTCGAGGTGCGGGCCGAGGGCGGCCAGCGCGCGGCCCTTGGCATCGGCGCTGCCGACGACACCCGCGGTGCGGGTCGCGGAGAGCCAGGCGGACGCCAGCACGGCCCAGCGCTCGTGGTCGGGCAGCTGCAGCCACTCCTCGGCGGCCGGGGTGGCCGCGAACCGTTCGTCGGCCTCACCGTCGGAGGCGATCAGCCCGGCCCCGTAGGCGAGTTCGAGCCAGAAGGCGGCCAGCTGCTCGGTGGTGTCCAGGGCGGTGGCGGTGCGCTTGAGGTCGCGGACGCTCATCCCGCCGGCGCGCAGGACACCGGGCCCGCCCAGGTCCCACTCCTTGAGCAGTTCCTCGACGGTCGCCAGCGCGGTGAACGCCTGGCTCGCGGCGGCGTTGTCCACAAGCTGTGGATCGCGTTCCGTGGCGGGGGCGAGCGCGGGCGGGACCGGCTCGGGGGTGTGATGGGCGCGCCCGGCGCGGAGATGGAGCGCCGCCTCGCGCGGCAGGACGACGTTGCGGGCGCCCGCCGGGAGCAGCAGGCCCCGGTCCAGCAGCCACTGCAGATGCGGGGCCGGACGGTCGGTGACCCCGCCGTACGGCGGGCCCCACAGCAGCTTGTCGAGGACGGCGACGGATTCGGCGGGCGCGGTGTCGAGCAGCGCCGTCATCCGTGCGCGGTCGGAGAACAGGGCGGAGAGCGCGGCGACCGCGGTGACCGGATCGTGGGTGGCGGGCAGCCCGGCCGCGGCGATGATCTCCTGCAGCCGCCCCGGCGACATCCCGGCCGCGGCCTCGGCGACGGTCGGCCCCAGCCCGGTCGGCGACGGATGCGCGGCGCTGGGGCTGAGCAGTTCACGGGCCGTACGCACCAGCCGCAGGCGGTCGTCCGGGCCCCACACCAGCGCCTGCGCCCGCAGCTCGGCCACCGCCCTGGGCAGCTCGGCGGCGACCGCCGCGTCCCCGGTGTCCCCGCCCATCAGCGCGCCCAGCGTGTCGTACGGGCACGGGTCGGGCGCCACCGCCAGCGCCTCGGCGGTCTGCAGCACGAACCGGTCGAGCCGTTCCACCGCGCGGACCACCGACGCCCGGGTCCCGGCCCGGGTGGCGAGCTGGGTGACATCGCCCGGCACCGGATTGAGCAGGTCGGGCCGTGCCCGCAGCAGCCCGACGAGCCCGCGGTCGGTGCGGGTCCTGAGCTCCTCGGCGAGGGTGCGGGGTGTACCGGTCATTCGTCCTACGTTAGCCGGGCCGGGCCTGACGGGGGACCGAGCGGCGGCACGGTATCCACGGAACGCCGCAACGCCACGGGTACGCCACCCCGCCCCGGCCCCCGCGGCCTCCGGCCCGCCGGGCGGCCGAGGCGGTACCGTCGGGGCAGTAACCAGCGGACGCCGCAGGGGATTTCGTGGGGATCGAGAGCGATCAGCTCGTCTATGACTATCTGAGCCGGGTGGGCGACCTGGCCCAGCAGCGCGGACTGCCCTCCGCCACGCGGATGCGGCTGGTCACCGGGCTCCGGGCCGAGATAGACGGACAGCAAGCCGATTCGGTGTCCGGTGTGAAGCGGATCCTGGCGCGGCTGGGGACGCCGGAGGCGGTGGTCGCGGCCGCGGGGAGCACGGACGGCCGGGCGCCGGGCGCGTCCTTTGGCGGCCCGGAGGCACGGCGCGGAGCGGAGACGGGGCGCGGACCGGAGCCGCGGAAGGGACCGGAGGCCGGGAGCGCCCCGGGAGCCGGCCCTTCCGTGCCGCTCGGCCCGGCTCCGCCCGCGGACCCGTCGCGCCCCGCCGGGACCCCGCGCCCGTGGAGCGCGGCGCGCGACAAGCTCACCGGCCTGGCCCGGCGCGGCGGGCTGACGGGCAAGCCGCCCGCGAACGGCAAGGACGCCCCGCACGGCACGGACGGCCCGTACGGCGCGGTGCCCGCCCCGCGCGCCGGCGGGCCGCAGGCCGCGCCGTCCGTCGGCCTGCCACCGCATCTGGCCGGCGCCGACGAGCTGGGCGACGACGGTGACGCGCCCGACTGGTGGCGGGTGGAGCCGGCGCCGTTCGGGCCGGGCGAGACCGTTCCGGGGTTCGTCGGCGGGATCGAGATCCCGGAGATATGGGACCGGCCGGAGAGCGACCGGGTGCCGATGACGAAGGACGGGGCCAAGGGAGCCGGGGAGCAGGATGCGGAGGAGGACGCGTACGGCGCGGCGCCGGCGGAGCGTCCGCTGCGGCGGATGGTCCGGCGGGTGCTCGACCGGCGGCGCGGCGGCGGGCCCGGTGCGGCGCCCGCGGCCGGGGCCGGCGAAGACGTCGTGGTGGTGCCGGCGCGGGCGCCGCTCAGCCCGGTGCTGACGCTGGCCGTGCTGCTGCTGGTGGCCGGTGCGGCGCTGGGGTCCTGGCTCGCGCTGGCGGGCGGCTGGGGGCTCGCCTACGTCTCCCGGCGGCTGAGCCGGGCCGAGGCCAAGTTCGCGGCGCTCGGCGTGCCGGGGACCGTCGTCGGCGGGCTGGTGGTGTGGCTGTGGGGCCGGTTCGACGGGCGCTGGGGCGAGCCGATCGCGCAGGGGCGGCTGGGGCAGGAGATGGCCGACGGGCTGCCGGGGGTGGTGCGGGTGGCGGCGGTCGCCTCGGCGCTGTTCCTGGTGTGGCGGATGCGACGGGCGCCGCGATGAGGAGGCCGGGCCGCCAGGGGCCTCCTCCCGGCCGGAACGCGCCCCCAGGCACAATGGCAGGCATGGCTGCGCACTCTCCGACGGTCGGGCTGACGGTCGGCTTTGACCTCGACATGACGCTGATCGACTCCCGCCCGGGCATCAAGGCCGCGTATCAGGAGCTCTCGGCCAGGACCGGCACCGTGATCGACGCCGACCTCGCGGTGAGCCGGCTGGGGCCCCCGCTGGAGGACGAGATCCGCCAGTGGTTCCCCGCGGAGCGGGTGACGGAGATCGCCGAGCTCTACCGCGCGCTGTACCCGGAGTACGCGATCACCACGTCGCCCGCCCTGCCCGGCGCCCGGGCGGCCATCGACGCGGTGCACTCGGCGGGCGGCCGGGCGATCGTGGTGACGGCGAAGTACGAGCCCAACGCCAAGCTGCACCTGGAACACCTCGGCCTCGGGGTGGACGCCCTCTTCGGCTCGCTGTGGGCCGAGCGCAAGGCCGAGGCGCTGCGCACCCACCGGGCGCCGGTCTACGTCGGCGATCACACCGGCGACGTCGTGGGGGCGCACACCGCCGGCGCGCTGTCCGTCGCGGTCGCCACCGGCCCGTGCGACGCCAGGGAGCTGCGCGACGCCGGTGCCGAGGTGGTGCTCGCCGACCTGACGGAGTTTCCGTCCTGGCTGGAGCGCTACGTGGCGGACGGGGGCGGCGGCGCCGCCACCTGACGGCGCTGAGCGGTGGCGGAACGGATCACTCCGGCCGCCGCGATGAGGAAGCCGAGCCCCATCAGCATGCACAGCCAGTAGAAGACGGACGGCAGCGGTTCGGTCCCGAGGAACAGCGGCGCCACCGTGGCGAGAGTGGCCACTGCGCCAACTAGGAACATGATCGCGCCGATTCGGACCAGCAGATCCCCGGCCTGGGGAGTTTCGTCAGACACCTGACCAGGGTAAGTCGGGGCCAGAAGCACCGAGGATCCACCCGGCGGCGTCTTGTCACCGGCCTTGGGACCATTAGCCTGGGTGATGGCGGGTCCTGCGGCCCGCTGCACTGCTTTCCAGCCCCTCCCCACTCTCGGCTTCGCTCGTCGAGCGGGGGGACACCCACCCCGCAGTCTCCGCAGTAGACCCGGCCCCAGATTTCAACGTTTCTTTCCAACGAGTACGAGGACGAGGACAGACGTGCCTACCGGCAAGGTCAAGTGGTTCAACAGTGAGAAGGGCTTCGGCTTTCTCTCCCGCGATGACGGCGGTGACGTCTTCGTGCACTCGTCGGTGCTGCCCGACGGCGTGGCCGCACTCAAGCCTGGCCAGCGCGTCGAATTCGGCGTCGTCGCGGGCCAGCGCGGCGACCAGGCGCTGACCGTGACGCTCCTCGACCCCGCACCCTCGGTGGCCGCGGCGCAGCGCCGCAAGCCCGATGAACTCGCCTCGATCGTCCAGGACCTGACGACGCTGCTGGAGAACGTCACCCAGCAACTGGAGCGCGGCCGCTACCCGGACAAGGTGCACGGCGCGAAGATCGCCGGCATGCTGCGCGCCGTCGCCGACCAACTGGACGTCTGAGCACACCTGCCCGCGGGCGGCCGCACCCGGCCGTCACCCGCGGCACACCTCACACGCGGCGCACCTCATGCGCTGCCTACGTCACATGCTTCACACGAACCGCAACGCATCGGGGCCGAGGGGCGGAACCAGCCCCTCGGCCGCGGCGCGGGTGAGCAGCCCGCGCACCGCGGCATAGCCGTCCTCGCCGAGGTCGGCGGTGAATTCGTTGACGTACAGCCCGATGTGCTGGTCGGCGACCTTCGGGTCCATCTCCTGGGCATGCTCCAGGACGTACGGCCGGGAGGCCTCGGGGTCGTCCCAGGCCATCAGCACGGAGCTGCGGACCGCCGCCGCCAGCTCGCGCAACGCCCGCTCGCCCAGCGACCGCTTGGCGATGATCGCGCCGAGCGGGATCGGCAGCCCGGTGGCGAGCTCCCAGTGCTCTCCCATGTCGGCCAGGCGGACCAGGCCGTAGTTCTGGTACGTGAAGCGCGCCTCGTGGATGACCAGGCCCGCGTCGACCTTGCCGTCGCGCACGGCCGGCATGATCTCGTGGAACGGCAGCACCACGATCTCCCCGACCCCGCCCGGCACCTCGGCCGCCGCCCACAGCCGGAACAGCAGATACGCGGTGGACCGCTCGCTGGGCACCGCGACCGTCCTGCCCGCCAGGTCCGCGGCCGTCCCCTGCTCCCTGGTCAGTACCAGCGGCCCGCAGCCGCGCCCCAGCGCCCCGCCGCAGGGCAGCAGCGCATAGTCGTCGAGCACCCACGGCAGCACCGCGTACGACACCTTCAGCACATCGAACTCACCGCGCTCGGCCATGCCGTTGGTGATGTCGATATCGGCGAAGGTGACCGCCAGCTCCGGCGCGTCCGGGACCCGGCCGTGCGCCAGCGCGTCGAAGACGAAGGTGTCGTTCGGGCACGGCGAGTACGCGATGTTCAGCGGCCGGGTCACGGGGTCCTCCTCAGGGATGGTGCGGAGCCGGTGCGGGCGCCGGAGCCGGTGCGGTGGCGGCCGTCAGGGCTCCGGGAAGCGTGCGGAAGGCACCGGTCAGGGCGGTGAGCGCGGGGCCGATGCGCCAGGCGGCGCGGTCGCGCGGGCCGACGGCGTTGGAGACCGTACGGATCTCCAGCACCGGCACGCCGTGCGCGGCGGCCGCCTCGGCGACCCCGAAGCCCTCCATCGCCTCGGCCAGCACCCCGGGGTGACGCGCCGCCAGCTCGGCGGCGCGGGCCGCGCTGCCGGTGACCGTGGAGACGGTCACCACGGTGCCCAGGGCCGCACCGGCCGCCGTGGCGACGGCCTCGGCCAGCGCCGGGTCGGGGCGGTGCGCCACCGTTCCGAAGCCGAGGTCGGTGACCGGGGTGAAGCCGTCGGGGGTCTCGGCGCCCAGGTCGGCCGCGACGATCGCGTCGGCGACCACCACGGAGCCCAGGGCCGCGCCGGACGCGGCGAAGCCGCCGCCGATACCGGCCGAGACGACCAGGTCGTACGGAGCTGTGGCGAGCGCGGCGGCGGTCAGCGCGGTGGCCGTACCGGCGGCAGCGGCGGCCGGGCCGACACCGGCGGCCAGCACGTCGAGCGCCACCGGCGCACCCGCCGCACGCCGCAGCGCGTACCCGCCGGGCAGCGCCGTCTCGCCGCGGGCCTCGTCGCAGGGTTCAGCCGCGGCGGCCACCGCGTCGCGCTCGGCGGCCACCGCCGTGACGACCAGGACCCGCATCGGCCGGCCCTCCCGTCTCAGCTCTCTCAGTCCTGCTGCTTCAGGGTGAAGTGCCACAGGGTCTTGGGGCCCTCGCCGCCGCCCAGCTCCGCGACCTGGAGAGTGACGTCGTTGCGGTAGGAGGTCTGACCGGTCTGCGGGTTCTGCTGCATGAAGAGGGTGTCCGCGTCGAAGCTGCGGTACGTCTGCTTGCTGGGCGCGCGCATGACGGGGCCGGCACCGATGACGATCCACCCGGACTTGGCGACCTCCGGGTCGACGCCGACGCGCACCTTCTCACCGGGGTGGACGGTGATCGTCTTGCCGCCCTTCTTGGTGATGCAGGCGGCGACGGCCTTCTTGGAGAGGACCTTGCCCCCGCCGTCGCAGCCGGGGGTGGCCTCGGCCTGCACCGTCGTCGAACCGACGGTCACGGTTGCCAGGGATGTCGGCTTCTCGCAGGCGGAGAGGGTGAGGAGACCCAGGGACACGGCACCGATGGCGGCAGCGGCACGGCGGCCCTTGCCCCAGGAGATCAACGCAGCGGTCATACGGGCAGGCTATCTGGCGCCCCGGCGCACGCCACGCCCGGGTACGGCGTGCCGCGTCGCCCGTCGGATGTCAGGCCACCCGGGGGGCCGGCGTACCGCCCCGCCGGGCCGCGCTCAGCAGTCCGCGTACGGCCAGCACCACGCCCAGCGCCACCAGCCCGGCGGCCACCGCCATCCCCAGCGGGCCGATCAGCGGCAGCGAAATCCCGATCGCGCCGCCCACCACCCACGACATCTGCAGCGCCGTCTCGGACCGGGCGAACGCGGAGGTGCGCACCCCCTCCGGCACATCGCGCTGGATCATCGCGTCCAGCGACAGCTTCGCCAGCGCCTGGCACAGCCCCGCGACGGCCGCCGCGGCGGGGACCACGACCACCGCCAGCACCGGGTAGAACACCGCGGCGAGCACCGTCGCGCACAGCGCCAGCCCCAGCATCGCCGCGACGATCGGCTCCGGACCGCGCGCCTTGAGCCAGGCGCCGACCGCCGTCCCCAACGCGTTTCCGGTACCGGCCGCCACCACCACCAGCCCCAGCGAGGCCGCCGCACCCAGCCCGCCCAGCGGATGCTCGCGCAGCATGAAGGCCAGGAAGAACGTCAGGAAACCGGAGAGCGCCCGCAGCGCGGCGTTGGCCTGCAGCCCGTGCAGCACCGACGGCCCGACCGTCCGCAGCCCCGGCTTCCGCTTCCCGCCCCCGGCCGGCCGCGCCGATGCCTCCCGGGACGCCAGCCGGGCCCGGACCTCGCCCTTCGCCGAGTCGACCTTGGGCGGCAGGGAGAACGACAGGACCGTCCCGGCGGCGAACACGGCACCCGCCCCGTACAGCGGCCAGCCCGGCCCGAGCAGTTGCAGCCCGGCCCCCATCGGCGCCGCCACCCCGGTCGCCAGCAGCCCCGCGAGCGTCACCCGCGAATTGGCCTTGACCAGCGAGATCCGCGGGGGCAGCAGCCGCGGCACCACCGCGCTGCGGACCACCCCGTAGGCCTTCGACGCCACCAGCACCCCCAGCGCCGCCGGATACAGCTGCAGCCCGCCGGTCGCCACCGCGCCCGACATCGTCAGCGCCAGCAGCGCCCGCGCCAGCATCGATCCCGCCATCGCCGCCCTGCGGCCGTGCGGCACCCGGTCCAGCAGCGGCCCGACCACCGGCGCGAGCAGGGCGAACGGGGCCATCGTCACGGCCAGATACAGCGCCACCCGGCCCCGCGCCTGGTCCGTCGGCACCGCGAAGAACACCGTCGAGGCCAGCGCGACGGTGATCATGACGTCGCCCGCGGAGTTCACCGCGTGCAGTTCGATCAGCTTGCCCAGACCCGATTCGCCCGCGCCGTGCGCATGCGTGGCACGCCGCAGCCCCCGCGCCGCGCCGGTCACGGGCCTGCGCAGCGCATGCCCCAGAACCCGGCCCGCCCGGCGGGCCCGGCCGGCCCCCTTCCCGCCCCGGGTCGAGGCGTGCGACACCTGTGACGACTTCCCTGCGGTCCTGGACACCCTCGACACCTTCGACGCCCTTGCGGCAGCCACCTGGTCATAGTGCCCCAACTCGCCCAGGAGAGGGCACTTTCTCCGCATTGGCGCGCGAGGCGCAGCGGCCCGCGGTCGCCGGCACTGACATTTGCCCTCCCACCGGGGGGTCGTACACCGTTGAAGGGGTAGCGTGTGTAGCGCGCCACCGGCGGTCGTTTTTGGCCGCGTGCCTCCGCGCGATCCCGCAGAATGGGACGCAAGAGGTGCGCTCGACCGAAACGACCGGGCGCGGACGTCGACGCGGTCCCCTGGTCCGCTCCGCCCGCCCCGGTACCGCCGGTCGTCCGGACAGGACAAGGACAGCTCCGGCTGGCGCACTCGTGAGACGGCGTAGAAGAGAGAATCGATTCTTGTGAGTGCTGCGATGCGAAGCCGTACCCCTGACCGCCTGTGCGCCGAGGCGGTCGACCTTGCCCGGGAGGCGGCGGAGGAGGCCGCACTGCCCGGCATGGTCGGCGAGCACATCGATGCGGTGGCCGACGGAGACCGCGTCGTCACCCACCTCTTCGCTTGCAACGAGCCCGGCTACCGCGGCTGGCGCTGGGCCGTGACGGTCGCCCGCGCCTCCCGCGCCAAGCTCGTCACGCTCGACGAGGCGGTCCTGCTGCCCGGCCCCGACGCGCTCCTCGCACCGGAGTGGGTGCCGTGGAGCGAGCGGCTGCGCCCCGGCGACATGGGCCCCGGCGACCTGCTGCCCACCGAGGCCGATGACCTGCGCCTGGAGCCCGGTTACAGCGGCGAGGACACCCCGCCGCCGAATTCCCCCCTCGCCGAGGGCATGGCCGCCGACATCGCCGACTCCGAGGAAGCGGACGTCGTCCCCGGCTCGCCCGCGATCCAGCCCGCCCCCGACCGCGGCAGCATCGCCGCGGTCGCCGAGGAACTGGGCATGCGCCGCGCCCGGGTGCTCTCCCGCTACGGCCTGCACACCGCCGCCGACCGCTGGGAAGAGGCCTTCGGTGCCAAGACCCCCATGGCCCAGGCGGCCCCCGCCACCTGCGTGTCCTGCGGCTTCCTCACCCTGCTCCCCGGCTCCCTGGGCCAGGCCTTCGGCGTCTGCGCCAACGAGTTCTCCCCGGCGGACGGCCGGGTCGTCTCCCTCGCGTACGGGTGCGGGGCGCACTCCGAGGCGGCCGTGATGCCGAAACCGCCGCGGCCGGCCGCGCCGGTTGTTGACGAGACGGTCGTCGAGCCGTTGTCGCTGCGTCCCGAGCGGGACGGGGGCTCGGTCGAGGAGACCGGGCCGGCGGAGGAACTCGGCCACAGCTAGTCGCCGGGGCGCGCTGGCGCGCTGGGCCCCTGCCCCACGTTGTTTTCTGCGGCGCCGCTTTGCGTTTCGCCTTCGGCGGGGGTGGGGTTTGGGCGGGGGCGGCTTGCTGTTCGTGGTGGGTGCCGGTGGCGGGGGGGGCGGGGGGGGGGGGGGGTGGGGGGGGGGGGGGGTTGGGGGCGCCCCCCCCCCCCCCCCCCCCCCCCCCCCC
>NZ_JBEYVM010000013.1:0-191821 GCF_040643995.1 Streptomyces sp. NPDC047049
TCCGGGCGCTTCCCTTCGGTCTTGCGTTTCCGACTCTATCAGATCCTTGCGGGCCCGATTTTCGCCGGTGCGTTTCCGCCTTTCGGCTTCTTCGCTTTTCCAACCTTACCAGATCCGTTTCCGTCTCCGGCCCCGTGTTGGAGCGGGTCGGCCGTCCGGCTTTCGCTTTCTGGCCTTTCCGACTCTAGCAGACCCGATTTCGTTCCGTTGCCGGTCCGAATTCGTTTCCGATTCCCCGTCGGAGGGGGTTTGCCTTTTGGCTTTTCCGACTTTATCAGAAGGGATTCGGTCGAATTGATCGACCGGGGCTTCCGGTAAGTGGTCGGTTGCGCCTCGTCGAAGAGAAATTCCGACCGAAGCGGAGATGATGCTAACCGTCGCGGATGAACTTGTCCAGTTCGTTGCAACCGTTCGAATCTACCTCCCCCTGGTGCTCGTGTCAACGGGCTCCTGGGGCGAAGAGGAGATTAGCAGGCCAGCGGGGCCCGATGCACATCACGCGGCGGTCGGGACGGTGGCTTCGCGGTCGGTGAGGTCCACGTCGCCCGTGGCTCCGGCACGTACGGCGCGGCCGCCCAGGACGTAGACGTAGAGGAGGAAGGCGAGTTCGGCGGCGATGCCGATGCCGATGCGGGCCCAGGTGGGCAGGCCGGAAGGGGTGACGAAGCCTTCAAGGGCGCCGGATATGAAGAGGACCGCGGCGAGTCCGATGGCGACGCCGAGGGCGGAGCGGCCTTCCTGGGCCAGGGCGGTTCGGCGGGTGCGGGGGCCCGGGTCGATGAGGGTCCAGCCCAGGCGGAGGCCGATGCCGGCCGCGATGAAGACGGCGGTCAGTTCGAGGAGACCGTGCGGAAGGATCAGCCCGAGGAAGGTGTCGAGGCGGCCGGCCGAGGACATCAGGCCGATGCCGACGCCCAGATTGAGCATGTTCTGGAAGAGGATCCACAGGACGGGGAGGCCGGCGAAGGCTCCGAGGACCAGGCACAGGGCGACGGCCTGGGCATTGTTCGTCCATACCTGGGCGGCGAAGGAGGCGGCGGGATGACTGGAGTAGTACGTCTCGTACTCGCCACCGGGGCGGGTCATGTTGCGTAGGTCCTCCTGGGCGCCGATCGCCGCCTGGACGTCCGGGTGGGCGGCGATCCACCAGCCGAGGAGGGCGGCGACCGCGGTGGAGAGGATCGCGGTCGGGATCCACCAGTGGCGCAGGCGGTAGAGCGCCGCGGGGAAAGCCGTGGTGAAGAAGTGGGCGGTGTCGCGCCAGGAGGCCTTGCGGGCGCCGGTGACCGTGCTGCGGGCGCGGGCCACCAGAGAGGTGAGACGGCTGGTCAGCACCGGATCCGGGGCACTGGAGAGGAGGAGGGAGAGGTGGGTGGTGGTGCGCTGGTAGAGGGCGACCAGTTCGTCGGCCTCGGCTCCGGTGAGGCGGCGTTTGCGGTGGAGCAGGGTGTCGAGGCGGTCCCATTCGGCGCCATGGGCCGTGACGAAGACATCGAGGTCCATGTGGTGTCGCTCCTCGCAGCGCCGTGGGTGGGGGCCGGATCAGCTTGGCAGACTGGCCGTGTCCGGCGTGGGGTGGGCGGGACATCGGGGAGCGAGAGGGAGTGAGCGCGGCGTGAGTGGACTCGTCACGGGTGAAGCGGTGGTGCTGGGGCTGCGGCCGGCCAGGCTTCCCAGCCGGGGGCTGGCGGTGGCCGTCGATGTGGCGGTGGCCTGGGCGGTCTACCTCGGCGCCTCACTGCTGCTGTTGAGCGCGACCTCGTCGATGGACAGTGCGGCGGTGGCGGCCGTATCGGTGGCCACGTTCGTACTGGTGCAGGTCGGGATACCCATCGTCATCGAGACGCTGAGCCATGGGCGGTCGCTGGGGAAGCTGGTCTGCGGTCTGCGGGTCGTACGGGAGGACGGCGGGCCGATCCGGTTCCGGCACGCGTTGGTGCGCGGGGGGATGGGGGCCATCGAGATCGTGATGACGATGGGGGTGGTGGCGGCCGTCGCCTCCCTGCTGTCGGAGCGGGGGCGCCGGGTGGGGGATGTGTTCGCGGGGACGCTGGTCATACGGGAGCGGATGCCGGAGGCGGAGGCGGGGACGGCACTGCCGCCTCCGCCTTCGTGGCTGGTGGCGGAGCTCGGGGCGCTGGATCTGTCGCGGGTGCCCGACGCGTGGTGGCTGACGGTGCGGCAGTACCTGACGCGGATGGGGCAGCTCGATCCGGAGGTCGGCGGGGCGATGGCGGGGCGGCTGGCGGAGGATCTGCGGGAGTTCACCGGGGTGCCGGGGCCTGCGGGGGTGCATCCGGCGGCGTATCTGGCGGCGGTGGTCGGGGAACGGCAGGCGCGGGAGTCGCGGCGGGCGTTCGGGGGGTCCGTGGTGGCGGGCGGGACGGCAGCGGCCGGAGGTACGGCGGGGGGCTACGGGGCAGCGACGGCAGCAGGCGGGACGACGGCCTTCGGAGAAGTAGCGGGCGGTGGGGGCGTTGCCGGTGGTAGGGAGTCTTGGCCTGGGGAGCCGGAGGGGTCGGTTCGGGCTGTGGGGGTGGGTACGGAGGCCGCGTCGCCTGGTGGGGCGGGGCGCCCGGGGGCGGCAGGGGGCCTGGTGACGGCAGGGGATGCGGTGTCATCGGTCTCGGCAGCGGTGTCGTCGGCTGCGGCTGGGGGCTGGGCGGCGCCCGGGGGTGGGGCCTGGGCTCCCGAGGCCGGGACTCCCGGGGCCGGGGGTGGTGTCACGGCCCGGGGCGAGTCGGCGTGCCGGGACGGTGTGGGGGCGCTCGGGGTGCCGGAGCGGCGGGAGCGTCGGGGTGATGAGGAGAGCGGCGGAGCGGGGAGGCAGCCGCGTACGGGGTTCGCGCCGCCGGTGTGAGGTGCCGGTGAGGGGTGGGGGACGGCCGGCAGGTAGGCCCGGCGGGCGTGGGGCGGTGAGCGTGGGGCGGTGGTGCGCCGGTTCGGGCCTGGCGTGTTCGGTGGTCGGGCCAGAGCGCGGGCCGCGTCGGCCCATGGGGTGCCGTGGCAGGTCGTGCGCAGAGCCTGGCACGAGCATGAGTGCGGAGGCCCGCCGTCGCGGGGACTGCGGCGACGGAGACACCGCGACGGGCCGGCCGCGACGGTGAAGGGCGGAGACCGGCGGAGCCGGCGTGTCAGGGGAACGTCGACGGTGGGGATTCGAGGGATTCGAGCTCGATGCCGGGGGCGGAGAGGACCACGTCGCCGGCGATGTGGACGGTGTGCTGTTCGCCGGTCTCCAGGTCGTTGACCTGGTATTCGTCGGCGATCAGGGGGGCGTTGTCAGTGGCGTGTGGTGTGCTTTTCAGCAGGGCCCAGGACTGGTCGAGCGTGCGGGGGGCGAGGACGGGGGGTGTGAAGGCGACGAGGCGGGTACGGACGGCGCCGGCGCCGAGGGCGGGGCGCAGGAGGCGCGCGGTGGCGATGAGGAACGCGGGGGACGCGCCGGTGAAGGCGTGGGCGGGGACGTTGCCTTCGGTGGCGTGTTCACCGGTCGGATCGGTGCGTACCCAGGTGACGCCCTCCAGGGCGGCGCCGCGGACCTGCCAGGCGGAGGCGTGGAGTTCGAGGCGGAGGGGCCGGCCGAGTTCGTCGAGGGTGAGGTCGACGGAGCCGGTGTGGTCGCCGGAAGGGTTGACGATCTGGGAGACATAGCGCCAGCCCGAGGGGCCGGTGGCGCAGTGGAAGTGCTCTTCACCGAGGGGGGTGTGATCGTGCGGGTCGTGGAGGGAGTAGTGGCCGCGGGGCATAGGGCGTCGAGTCCTTCGGGCGGTGACGTGCCGGTGCGTCGGGGGCGGCGGGTCTGTCCGGGGTCCTCATGGGCCAGGCCCCCGCCATGAGGGGCGAGGGCCTGGGATCACCGGCTGCTGTGGGGAGCACCAGCGGTCGGCGGGGCCGACCGGTCGGCGATCGCCCGCTGGAGCCGGCTCAGTAGCGGTAGTGGTCGGGCTTGTACGGGCCCTCGACCTGGACGCCGATGTAGGCGGCCTGCTCGGGACGCAGCTCGGTGAGCTTGACGCCCAGCGCGTCGAGGTGGAGACGGGCCACCTTCTCGTCCAGGTGCTTGGGCAGCACATAGACGTCGGTGGGGTACTCCTCGGGCTTGGTGAACAGCTCGATCTGGGCCAGCGTCTGGTCCGCGAACGAGTTGGACATGACGAAGGAGGGGTGACCTGTGGCGTTGCCCAGGTTGAGCAGGCGGCCCTCGGACAGCACGATCAGGACCTTGCCGTCCGGGTGGGTCCAGGTGTGGACCTGGGGCTTGACCTCCTCCTTGACGATGCCCTCGATCTTCGCCAGGCCGGCCATGTCGATCTCGTTGTCGAAGTGGCCGATGTTGCCCACGATCGCCTGGTGCTTCATCTGCGCCATGTGCGACGCCATGATGATGTCCTTGTTGCCGGTCGTGGTGACGAAGATGTCGGCGGTCTCGACGACGTCCTCGAGGGTGGTGACCTGGTAGCCGTCCATCGCGGCCTGCAGGGCGCAGATCGGGTCGACCTCGGTGATGATGACGCGGGCGCCCTGGCCGCGCAGGGATTCCGCGCAGCCCTTGCCGACGTCGCCGTAGCCGCAGACCACGGCCGTCTTGCCGCCGATCAGGACATCGGTGGCACGGTTGATGCCGTCGATGAGGGAGTGACGGCAGCCGTACTTGTTGTCGAACTTCGACTTCGTCACGGCGTCGTTCACGTTGATCGCCGGGAAGAGCAGGTCCCCGTCACGGTGCATCTCGTACAGACGGTGCACGCCGGTCGTGGTCTCCTCGGTGACACCGCGGATCTCGGAGGCCAGGTTCGTCCACTTCTGCGGGGCCTCGTCCAGCGTGCGGGTCAGCAGCTCCAGGATCGCGCGGTGCTCGTCGCTCTCCGCGGTCTCCAGCGCCGGGACCTTGCCGGCCTTCTCGTACTCGACGCCCTTGTGGACCAGGAGGGTGGCGTCACCACCGTCGTCAAGGATCATGTTCGGGCCGCCGGTGGGCGAGTTCGGCCAGGTCAGCGCCTGCTCCGTGCACCACCAGTACTCCTCCAGCGACTCCCCCTTCCAGGCGAAGACCGGGATGCCCTGGGGGTCGTCCGGGGTGCCGTTCGGGCCGACCGCGATGGCCGCGGCGGCGTGGTCCTGGGTGGAGAAGATGTTGCAGGACGCCCAGCGGACCTCGGCGCCCAGGGCGGCCAGGGTCTCGATCAGGACGGCGGTCTGCACGGTCATGTGCAGGGAACCGGTGACCCGGGCACCGGCCAGCGGCTGGGCGGCGGCGTACTCCTTGCGGATCGCCATCAGGCCGGGCATCTCGTGCTCGGCGAGGGTGATCTCCTTGCGGCCGAAGGCGGCGAGGGACAGGTCGGCGACCTTGAAGTCCTGGCCGGTGGCTGCTGTCGTCATGCGGGCTGCTCCTCGAGCGTCGAGGTGGATGGGCTGGCAGTCTGCGGCGCGGGCCGGGTCCCCGGTGCTGACCGGGGCGTATACGAGCGTACGCGGAAGCGGACGCACCCCTCCCGTTGGCCGCAGCGCAGTCCGTCGGAGGCCCTCTCTCCCTCGGCCGGTCCGCGGTGCGGGCCGACCGACCGCCATCAGCAGCGACGTCTGGCACTGGTCACGAATCTACACCGATCGGCCCGGTGAACCCCAGCCAGGAGGGGCCGGGGTGGGGGCGCTGCCGGTCGGGGAGGGGTGGCGGGACGGGGCTGTTTCCCGGGTTGCGGGGTGGCGGGGCGGGCGTTGTCTTTCGGGTTCCGGGGCGGCGGGACGGACGTTGGTTCCCGGATCCGGGGCAAGCGGGACGGACGGTTTCTCCCGGGATCCGGGGCAAGCGGGACCGCCGTTGTCTTCCGGGACCCGGGGCAGTGGGACGGATGTTGCCTATCGGCATCCGGGGCGCCGGCGACACGCGTTCCGGCTGCTGGGGCCGCGGGCCCGGAGGGGTTGGCGCGTGCTGCGACGTCATGCAGGATGCCTGGCAGCGCGGGAACGGATGCACCCCCGCGCGCACGTTCGTAAGGAGACTCGCGTGACCACCACTCCAGCGGATCCCCCCGAGGGCACGGGGAAGAGCGGGCAGGGGCTGAAACTGCTCGCAGTGACCGCCTGCCCGACCGGGATCGCCCACACGTACATGGCCGCGGAGAAGCTGACCCAGACCGCCCGGGCCCTCGGGCACGAGATCAAGGTGGAGACACAGGGGTCGATCGGAGCCGAGAACGTCCTGTCTGACAACGATGTCAGAGAGGCGGACGGCGTCATCATCGCCGCGGACAAGGAGGTGGACCGCAGCCGGTTCGTCGGCAAGCGGGTCCTGGCCGTCGGAGTGGCCGAGGGCATCCGCCGCCCCGAGCGGCTGATCGAGCGAGTGCGGAGTGCGCCGGTGTACGGGGGCGCGGAGGGTGACGGGGCCGGAGCCCGAGGCGGGGCAGGAGCTGGGGCCGGGGCCGGAGCCGAGGACGGTGCGGCGCCGGGTGCCGGGGGTGCCGGTGGCGGCCGGGAGCGCAGCATTGCGTACAAAGCGCTGATGAACGGCGTCAGCTACATGATTCCGTTCGTGGTGGTCGGCGGTCTGCTGATCGCGATCTCGCTGGCGGTGGGCGGTCATCCGGCGCCCGAGGGGCTGAAGATCGCCCCCGGTTCGTTCTGGGAGGACGTCAACCACATCGGCACCATCGGCTTCCAGCTGATGGTGCCGGTCCTCTCCGGCTATATCGCCTATGCGATCGGTGACCGGCCGGCGCTGGTACCGGGCATGATCGGCGGGTGGATCGCCACGCACGGCGAGTTGTACGGGATGAAGGACGCGAGCGCCGGCTTCATCGGCGGGATCGTCACGGGCTTTCTGGCCGGGTATCTGGTCGTGTGGATCAAGAAGGTCAAGGTTCCGAAGTTCGCCCGGCCGATCATGCCGATCATCGTGATCCCGATCGTGGCGACGACCGCACTCGGACTCTTCTTCATCTATGTGCTCGGCAAGCCGATCTCCTGGGTGTTCACGCATCTCACCGGCTGGCTCAGCGGCATGACCGGGACCAGCGCCATCGTGCTGGGGGCGATCCTCGGGCTGATGATCGCCTTCGACATGGGCGGACCGGTCAACAAGACGGCGTTCCTGTTCGGTTCCGGCCTGATCGCCTCCGGAAACCAGACGGTCATGGGCATGTGCGCGGCCGCGATCCCGGTGATGCCGCTCGGGCAGGGGCTGGCCACGCTGATCCGCCGGCGCCTGTACTCCGAGCAGGAGCGGGAGACGGGGATGGCGGCGCTGTTCATGGGGCTCTTCGGGATCTCGGAGGGCGCGATCCCGTTCGCCGCGGCACGGCCCGCGCAGGTCATCCCGGCGAACATGCTCGGCGGCGCGGTGGCCGGGGCCGTGGCGGGGATGGCCGGGGTGGCGGACGCGGTGCCGCACGGCGGGCCGATCGTGGCGCTGCTGGGTGCGGTCGACGGGGTGCCGGTGTTCTTCGTCGCCGTGGTGATCGGGGCGGTGGTCACGGCGCTGACGACGGTGATGTTGGTGGATGTTTCGGGGCGGAGGAGGGACGGGGGCGTGCGGGTGGCCGGGGGCGGTGCTGGTCTTACAGCTGCCGGTGTGGTGGCTGGCGACGCGACGGACGCCAGTGTGACGGCTGCTGGTGCAACGGCTGCCGGTGTGGTGTCGGCGGGGTCGGCAAGAGCTGTGTCGGATGTGGAGTCCGGCGCGGCACCGGGGGCGGAGCCCGTGGTCGTTGTCGGTGAAGGGGGTGCCGGTGCTGCTGGGGCGGGTGGCGCGGCCCGTATAGCCGCGGCAGTTTCCGACCTCCCCGGGAGGGCCGCCATTCCTGAGCAGGTGGCGGAGGGTGATGCCGCGGACGGCGATGTCTCCGAGGCCCGTGGTGACGACGAGGTCAGCGGGGACGGTGCCGAAGGCGACACCAACGGCTACCGGGGCGGCAGCGATGGCGCCACCCAGGTGCTCTCCGGCTATCTGACCGCGCGGACCGTCAGGACGCAGCTCGACGCCGACGGGAAGGAAGCGGCGATCCGGGAGATGGCCGAGCTGGCGGCCGGCACCGGCAGGGTGGCGGACGTCGACGAACTGGTCCGGGTGGCGCTGGCGCGTGAGGCACAGGGCACTACCGGGCTCGGTGAGGAGATCGCCATTCCGCATGCCAAGACGGATGCGGTGACCGCTCCGGTCGTCGCCTTCGCGCGCTCGGCGGACGGTATCGACTGGGGCTCGCCGGACGGCACGCCCGCCAGGCTGGTCTTCATGATCTCGGTGCCGGAGGCAGCTGCCGGCGACGAGCACCTGCGCATCCTGGCGCTGCTGTCGCGGAAGCTGATGGACGCGGAATTCCGGGCCCGACTGCAGGGGGCGGAAGACGAGGCGGCGATTCTGCGCGTCCTTGGTGAGATCCATTAAGGCCCCCCGGGCGCGGCGCCGTTGTGCGGCCCTGGGTGCACAACGGCGCGTCTTCGGGGCACCACTAGGGCGTGGGCGAACAGATCCCGTAGGGGGTGCGAGGGCCCCCTCGGGGCCTAGAACGCGGCGGTCCGGGGCGGTATTCCGCGGCTCGATTCCGCGGCTCACCAGTGGTCGAGGGGCCATGTCCGTAGGCCAGCGATCACCAGCCGTGGTCGTTAGGCCGTGGTCGTCAGGCCGTAGTCGTCAGGCCGTGGTTTCTGGGCCCTGGCCGTTGGGCGGTAGTCGTGAGAGCGCGGCCGACGGGCGTGAGCGATAGGTCCGCGGTCGACAGGCCGCGATCGCCGGGCGTGGGCGACAGATGCCGTCGACAGGCCACGTCCCGGGCCATGGTCGACGGGCGTGAGCGATGAGCGTGAGCGATGAGCGTGAGCGATGAGCGTGAGCGATGAGCGTGAGCGATGAGCGTGAGCGATGAGCGTGAGCGATGAGGCGCGGACGACGGGCGTGGTCGACAAGCCGGGCGTCATACGGCGAAGGCTCCCGCGCTCGCCAGGAGGGCGGGGGCCGCTCGTTCACAGGGGCGGCGCCGGGCTCGGTTCCGGTGCCTGCCCGGGGCTCGGGCCCTGCCACCGGTGCCTGCCCGGGGCTCGGGCCCCGGCACCGGCGACTGCCGTGGGGCTCGGGCCCCGGTGCGGGTGGCCGGCGTCGGGCTCAGGCTCCGCCCGGGGTCTTTGACGGGTCGGCGCCGGCGGCGGCGGTGGCCTCGTTGTAGATGTCCGGCTCCAGGTAGATGACCCGGGCGATCGGTACGGCCTCGCGGATGCGGGCCTCAGCGGCGTTGATGGCCTGGGCGATCTGGGTGGCGGTGTCGTCGTGCTGGACCGCGATCTTGGCGGCGACCAGCAGTTCCTCGGGGCCGAGGTGGAGCGTGCGCATGTGGATGACGCGGGTGACGACGTCGCCGTCGACGACCGCCTCGCGGATCTTGGCCAGCTGCTCGGGGCCGGCCGCCTCGCCCAGCAGCAGCGACTTGGTCTCGGCGGCCAGGACCAGGGCGATCACCACCAGCAGCGCACCGATGCACATGGTGCCGATGCCGTCCCAGATGCCGTCGCCGGTGGCGAGGGTGAGGCCGACGCCGCCCAGCGCGAGGACCAGACCGACCAGCGCGCCGAAGTCCTCCAGCAGTACGACCGGCAGCTCGGGGGCCTTGGCGCGGCGGACGAACTGGGCCCAGGTCTGCTTGCCGCGCAGCTCGTTGGACTCCTTGATCGCCGTACGGAAGGAGAAGCCCTCGGCGATGACCGCGAAGACCAGGACGCCGACCGGCCAGTACCAGTTGTCCAGCGCGTGCGGCTCGTGGATCTTCTCGTAGCCCTCGTAGAGCGCGAAGACGCCGCCGATGGTGAACAGGACGATGGAGACGAGGAAGCCGTAGATGTAGCGCTCGCGGCCGTAGCCGAAGGGGTGCTCGGCGGTGGCCGCGCGCTTGGCCTTCTTGCCGCCGAGCAGCAGCAGGCCCTGGTTGCCGGAGTCCGCGATGGAGTGCACGCCTTCGGCCAGCATCGAGGACGAGCCGCTGAAGGCGAAGGCCACGAACTTCGCTGCGGCGATCGCCAGGTTGGCGCCCAGCGCCGCAACGATCGCCTTTGTCCCGCCTGATGCGCTCATAGGTGCCGCATGTCCCTTCCGTCGTCCGGCCTTTACCGCCGCTTTAATGCTGCGGCGGTCATTGTTGCAGCCCCGCGGCGGGTGTCCGCCAGGAGGCCACCTGGCGGACGGTTCTGGACGCCCGGGGGGACGGTTTGCGACGCCCTGGGGATGGTTTGCGACGCCCGGGGGATGGTTTGCGACGCCCGGGGGACGCCTTTCCGGCCCTCGGTCGAGGGTTTCCACGATCCGGCGGCGGTTTCCCACCCCGGCAGTCGCCCGGCCGTCGCCCCGTAGGAGCTCAGGCCACCACCGTCGCGCGGAAGAGCGTGCCCTCGCCGGCGATCGTCAGGTGCTCACCGGCCGGTACGAATGCGGACTCACCGGGCGACAAGGTCAATTCACCCTCCGTCTCGGCGGAACCGCCGGAACCGCCGGCGCCGACCCCGTCACCTGCGTCCCCGCCGCCCCGCACCCGGACCGTCCCCGCCGTGCACAGCAGGATCTGCGGCGTGCGGGAGACGAGCGGGTGCGGGGCGGCGCCGGGGGCCAGGGCGAAGCGGGAGAGGCGGAACTCGTCGACGGGGGTCTCGTAGATCTCCTCCCCGTCCACCGCTTCGGGGCGCAGCACCCCCGCGTCGCCGGCCTCGAAGCGGACCACCCGCAGCAGTTCCGGTACGTCGACGTGCTTGGGGGTCAGACCGCAGCGCAGCACATTGTCCGAGTTGGCCATCAGCTCGACGCCGAGGCCGCTGAGGTAGGCGTGCGGGATGCCGGCGCCGAGGAACAGCGCCTCGCCGGGCTGGAGTCGGACGTGGTTGAGCAGCATGGCGGCCAGCACGCCGGGGTCGCCCGGGTGGTGGTGGGCGATGCCGGCGTAGGCGGCGTAGTCGTCGGCGTACGGACCGCCCTTGTCCGCCAGCCGGTCGGCGGCGAGGGCCGCCCGCTCGACGGTGCCGGCGATCGCGTGGTGCTCGGCGCTCAGGACGGCGGTGAACACCTCGCGCAGCGCGTCCTCCTCCGGGCTGGCGCGCAGGATGTCGACGTACGGCGTGAGGTCGTCGAGGTCCAGGCCCGCGAGGAGGTCGGCGGCCTGCGCCGGGTGCCGGAAGCCGCACAGCCCGTCGAAGGGGGTGAGCGCGACGATCAGTTCGGGCTTGTGGTTGGCGTCCTTGTAGTTGCGGTGGGCGGCGTCGACGGGGATGCCGCGCCGCTCCTCGTCGGCGAAGCCCTCCCCGGCCTGCGCCAGATCGGGGTGGACCTGGAGGGAGAGCGGGGAGCCGGCCGCGAGCAGTTTGAGCAGGAAGGGCAGCCGGGGGCCGAAGGCGCGGACGGTGTCGGCACCGAGTTCGGTCTCCGGGGCGGCGTCGATCACCTCGGCCAGGGAGACGGGGCCCGCGCCGCGGTCGATGCGGGAGGGGGCGCCGGGGTGGGCGCCCATCCACATCTCGGCCTGCGGTTCGCCGGTCGGTGCGGTGCCGAGGAGTTCCGGGAGGGCGGTGGTGGAACCCCAGGCGTAGGGGCGCACGGTATTGGCGAGGCGGTCCATGGGACTACTGCTTCCTGAGGGACGTACGTGGCTGCGCAGTCATGCGGCCGGCCTGCGGGTGCGGACCGGCCGTCACAGATCACTCGGTGCCGGCGAGCGCCAGGTAAACGGCGCCGAAATCCACGATGGCGAGTAGTTCCGCGGCCTTCTCCAGATCGGTGCCGGCGTCCGGTTCCAGTTCGCTGACGGCGGTGTCGCGCTCCTCGGCGAGCGCCTGGGCGGCGCGGGTGGCGGACAGCGGGCCGGGTTCCTGCTCGCGCAGCAGCACCACTCTGGCGTGCATCGCGGCTGGCTGCTCGACCCGGTCGCGGAAGAAGTCGTCGGGGTCGGCGCCGGCGGCCAGCGCTCCGGCGAGCAGGGTGCGGTGGGTGGCGAGCGCTTCGGGCAGCTCGGCGGCGAGCGCGGGGCGGCCGGCGAGCCCGGACAGCTCGGTGGCGAAGTGCCGGCCGATGGCGCCGGCGATGGTGCCTTCGGTCCAGATCAGCGGGAAGGAGTCGGCGAGGTCGGCGGCGAGGGTCTTGCCGGGGTTGGTGTACGTCGGGATGGCCGGGCCGCAGCGTTCGGCGAGCTGGTCGAGGCGGTCGGCGAGCTTGCTCAGGTCCTCCGGCGGGGCGCTGAGCAGGCCGATCCGGTCGGCGAGCGAGAGCAGCGGGATGAGCACCGACCAGAGGGTGCCGGGGGCGGCCGGCGGGGCGCCCTCGACGTCGAATTCGGCGTCGTAGGGGGTGGTCGCCAGCGGGACGGCCAGGCCGCGGGCCTGGGTGACGGCGTCGGCGAGCGGACCGCCGGCCGGGGTGACGGCGACGACGGCGCAGCCGCGGCGGTAGGCCTGCTCGACCAGCTCGGCGAGGCCGGGGTCGGCGGCGTCCGGGCCGGGGAGCAGCAGCAGGTCCAGGGGGCCGGCCCAGCCGGGCAGGGTCCAGCGCAGGGCGCCGGGCAGCGGGGCGACTCCGGTGGGCGGGATCAGGGTGACCGGGCAGCTGCCGCCGCCGAGCGCCCGCAGGAGGTCGGCGACCCCGGCCGCGGCGGGTCCCGGCCCGGCGACGAGGACGGCGCGCGGCCGCCCGTCGGGGGTGAGCTCGGGGATGCCGGATTCGGCGGCGCTGCGGGCGGCGGTGCGGACCCGGGCGCCGGATTCGGCGACGCCGCGCAGCAGACCGAAGCGGTCGGCGCCCGCCAGTGCGTCAGGGGTGTCGAGGAGTGACTCGTCGAGCATGGTGGGCGCGGCCTCCGATCGCCGGTACGGGCGGGGGAACACGGGGCGGGGCCGGGGCGGGCCCGGCGGCGCCCGGTCAGGCGGGGCTGGGGGTGCCTTCCGTGCCCCGGTGCCGGGCCTCGTCGACGAGGAGTACGGGGATGCCGTCCCGGACGGGGTAGGCGAGGCCGCAGTCGCCGGAGGTGCACCGCAGCTCGGCGGGGTCGTCGGCGGTCCGGTCGTCGAGCGGGGCGTGGCACGCCGGGCAGGCGAGGATCTGGATCAAGCTGGCGTCGACCGGCATGGACGGTGCTCCTTCGGGGCGGTTGCGGCGTGGCCAGCCTACCGCCGGGCGGGGGGCGGGGGCGTGCTCGGAGGAGATTGGGGGTGGCGGGCGGCGGGGGTGCCGCGCTCGCCCGCCACCGCCGGGGGCCGGCACCGCGCGCACGGGGCGGTCCCGGCCCGGTCCCGGCGGCGCCGGGCGCGGGGTGCGGGGCAGCCCGGTCCCGGCGGCGCCGGGCGCGGGGTGCGGGGCCTCAGGCGCGGATGATCCCCAGGGCCTCGTCGCGGACCCGGTCGGCGCTCGCCCGGTCGCGGGCCTCGACGTTCAGCCGGAGCAGCGGCTCGGTGTTGGAGGCGCGCACGTTGAACCACCAGTCGTCGGCGGTGACGGTCAGTCCGTCCAGTTCGTCGAGGGTGACGCCGGCCCGGCCCTCGTAGGCCGCCTTGATCGCGGCGAGCCGTCCGGTCTGGTCGTCGACGGTGCTGTTGATCTCGCCGGAGGCCGCGTACCGGTCGTACTGCGCGACCAGCTGCGACAGCGGGCCCTGCTGGCCGCCGAGGGCCGCCAGGACGTGCATCGCGGCGAGCATGCCGGTGTCGGCGTTCCAGAAGTCGCGGAAGTAGTAGTGCGCGGAGTGTTCACCGCCGAAGATCGCGCCGGTTTTGGCCATCTCCTCCTTGATGAAGGAGTGTCCGACGCGGGTGCGGACCGGTTCGCCGCCGTTCTCCCTGACGACCTCCGGCACCGACCAGGAGGTGATCAGGTTGTGGATGACCGTGCCGCCGGGATGCTTGGCCAGCTCGCGGGCGGCGACCAGGGCGGTGATCGCGGACGGGGAGACCGGGTCGCCGTTCTCGTCGACGACGAAGCAGCGGTCGGCGTCGCCGTCGAAGGCGAGGCCGAGGTCGGCGCCCGTCTCGCGCACCCGCGCCTGGAGGTCGACGATGTTCTTCGGATCCAGCGGGTTGGCCTCGTGGTTGGGGAACGAGCCGTCCAACTCGAAGTACATCGCATCGAGTTCGAGCGGCAGGCCCTCGAAGACGGTGGGGACGGTGTGTCCGCCCATGCCGTTGCCCGCGTCGACCACGACCTTCAGCGGGCGGATACCGCTGAGGTCCACCAGGCCGCGCAGGTGGGCGGCGTAGTCACCGAGGACATCGCGCTGGGTCACGCTGCCCGTCGCGGCGACCGGCTCCGGGGCGCCCTCGTCGGACCAGCGCTCGACCAGTGCGCGGATCTCGGCGAGACCGGTGTCCTGGCCGACCGGCGCCGCGCCCGCCCGGCACATCTTGATGCCGTTGTACCGGGCGGGGTTGTGCGAGGCGGTGAACATGGCGCCGGGCAGGCCCAGGGCGCCGCTGGCGAAGTACAGCTCGTCGGTCGAGCAGAGACCGATCTCCGTGACGTCCGCGCCGCGGGCCGCGGCGCCGCGGGCGAACGCGCGGGACAGGCCGGGCGAGGAGGGCCGCATGTCGTGTCCGGTCACGATCGCGTCCGCGCCGGTGATCTCGGCGAAGGCCGCTCCGAACAGCTCGGCCAGGGTCTCGTCCCACTGGGTGGGGACGACGCCGCGTACGTCATACGCCTTCACGATCTGCGACAGATCAGTCACAGCCAGCCCTCCTGGAGAGTCATTACGGACTCCCAACCTACCGGGCGGCGGCGCGGCACGCGGGCCGGCCGGTCCTGCCGTCGCGGACCCGGCGGGAAGGCGCAACGGCCCGCCGGGGTCAGGAATCCGGCGAGCGCAGCACCCGGAGGTGGCCCCGGCGGGCGACCTCCATGGGGTGGGTGTCGCGGGCGCCCGGATCCGGGGTGCCGCCGGCGCCGGCCGCGCGCTCCTGGGGGCGGGCCGCCTCGCGTACGGCGTTCGCGAGGGCTTCGAGGTCGTCGCCGCTGGGGCGGGGCGGGCCGGAGTCGAGGGCGAGGCGGACAACTTCCCAGCCGCGGGGCGCGGTCAGGCGCTCGGAGTGCTCGGCGCACAGGTCGTAGCAGTGCGGTTCGGCGTAGGTGGCGAGCGGTCCGAGCACGGCGGTCGAATCCGCATAGACGTACGTCAGCGTTGCGACGGCGGGGCGGCCGCACGCAGTGCGCGAACAGCGACGTACAGGGCTCACGACGTTGGACGGTACCGCACTCTTGAGCGGGCCGCGACGACTCTCCCCCGGCTCACCCAACCGTGTCGTCCCGCTTCGTCCGATGCGTCTGACCTGCACCCGCTCGACCTGACCTGGGCCGGGCACGCCGGGGCGGACGCCGCGCGGCGCGGAATCCGGTGACGACTCGATACATTTCCTGCCATTCCGGGGCCGGTCCGTGATCTCGTGCGGGCAGGCAAACGGACTCGATGCGGACAGCTCCGGTCAGCCGGCGACATGCCACGTCTTGCCGCGCTCCCCGGTGTGCGGCGGTGCCGGACGGCTACGCTCGATGCTGATGGACGCTCCCGTACCTCCTCGACCGGCGCAGCCGCGGATCCGCCGCCGCGACCGCCACGGCCGCGGCATGCGCGGCCCGATCGCGCCGCCCCAGGTGCCGCTGTCGGTGACCCGCGCCGACGCGTTCGTGGATCTTGTCTATGACTCCCGGGACCGGCTGGAGCGGCGCTGGCCGCAGCTCTCCCAGGTCGACTTCCTCGTCCTGGAGGTGCCCGGGGCCGGGCCGGACGACGGGCCGGACGCGGCCGACGGCGAGGAGACCGTGCCGCTGGGGCGGGTGGCGCCGGCCGCGGGCGGATATCGCGACCGGATCGTGATCTACCGCAGGCCGGTGGAGATCCGGACGAAGAGCCGTGACGAGCGGGCGCTGCTGGTGCACGAGGTCGTGGTCGAGCAGGTCGCCGAACTGCTGGGGCTGGCCCCGGAGTCGGTGGACCCGCGCTACGGCCAGGACTGAGGCCGTCGCGCGGGTCCGCCGGAGCCGGTGCGCTCAGCCGGTGAGGACCGACAGGTCCTGGCCCGCGGTCGGCACGAGGACCGAGCCCCGGTCGTCGGGCATCGGCTGGACGGTGAAGGCGGGCACCCCGCCCTGGGGCCGGGCCAGCATGCGGGACGCGTAGACGGGGCCGCTGCCGGGCGCCGGCTCCACCGTCAGGGCGTAGCTCCCCTTCAGGCCCGTCGGACGGGGCGGGACGGCATCGAGGCTGGTACCGCCCTTGACCGTGTACGTCTTGGTGACCGGGGTCCCGCCGCCGCTGCCGGCCGACGCGGTGACCTTCACCTTGGCGTCCTTGCCCTTCTCCGGCGCGACCAGCGAGAGGGTGGCGTCCTTGCCGCGGTTGTCGACGGCGGTGGCGCGCTTCTCGACGGGCCGGGTCGCGGGGATGAACGCCATCTCCTGCTTGGCGCCCTTGCCGCGGGTCACCCGCAGCGCGGCCGCGACCGGGACCTTGGAGCCGCTGTCGGAGGGCGTGAGCACCAGCGAGCCGGCTTCGCCCTTGGTCAGGTCCTTGAGGTCCACCGCCGTGGTCATCCCGCTCTTGAGGTGCAGGGTCTCCACTCCGGCCGGGGTGATCATCCCGGTCGGGGTGGCCAGTTGCACCTTCAGGTCGGCGTCGGACTCACCGGGGGCGAGGGCGACCAGCCGGACGGAGGTGGCGTCCTTGGGGACACCGGGCAGCACCACGCTCGGCGACGGGTCGGCGGCGGGCGGCAGCCAGTCGCTGCCGAGCTTGCTGTCGCTCGCCTGGACCGCGGCGCCCACCCGGCCCTCGCGGGCGACGACATACAGGGTCGCGTTGGTGGTGGGGGTGTCGGTGAGGGTGGAGAGCAGGACGGGGACCGTGGTGTGCGGCGGGACGGAGATGTCCTCGCCGCCCGAGCCCGCCAACGCCCCGTCCTTGCCGCGCAGTTCGAGGTCGACGACGGCCGGGGTCGAGTCGGGGTTGGTGAGGTGGACGTAGTCCTGGCGCTCGGTGGCGGTGCTGACGCCCGGGAACCAGAACGTGGTGTCGGGGGCGGTACAGCCCAGGCCCAGGAGACCGCGGCCGGCGCCCGCGGCGACCGAGGTGGTCTGCTGGACGGTCCAGCCGGGGGCGAGGGTGCCGTCCGCCGTGCCCACGAGGGCGGGGGCGTCGGCGCTGTCGGTGGTCGTGGTGACCGGCCGCCCGGCCTGCCGGAGGGGCACGACGGGTTTGGTGTCGCGGGGCGGGACGGCCTGTCCGGCGGCGGAGTCCGCGGCGCCGCCCTTGGCGCCCTTCTTGCCCTTGTCCTTGCCCTCGCCCGTGCCGCCGGTGTCCTTGACGGTCCCGGCGGGCAGCAGCTGGGCGGTGCCCTTCTTGCCGTCCGCGATGGCGGCGGCTCCCTGGGGGGCGAAGGCGGTGTAGGCGGTCTCGCCGACCTCGGAGGAGGTCGGGGCGGGGCACAGCAGCGCGGAGCGCTGGACCGGCAGCCGGGTGCCGCCGCGCGGTGCGTCGGGGGCGGCGCCGCCCGGTGCGGTCACGGCAGCGACGCCGGTGACGGCGGCCAGCGCCGCACTCACGCCGATCAGGGACATCATGGTGCGCTTCACTGCTGGTCGCTCCCGTCACGGCGCGGCTCGGGGTGGGAGCCGGAGTACCCCGGGTACTCGGTGCCGTCGTCGTAGGGCTGCTGGTGCTGCGGCCCGCCGTCGCCGTACTGCTGCTGCCCGTACCCGTACGGGTCGTAGGCGCCCGCCTGGTAGGGGTCCGCGGCGTACGGGCCCGTGGCCTGGTAGGGGTCGCCCGGCGGATAGGGCGGCCGGCCGTACGGCCCGGCCTGGTAGGGGTCGCCGGGGGCGTAGGGCTGCGGCTCGCCGGGGGCGTAGGGCTGCGGCTCGCCGGGGTGGCCGGGCACACCGGGCTCGCCCTGCGGGGCCGCCTGCCAGGCGTCGTACTCCTGCTGCTGCGGCACGGCGCCGTACGCGTCGGCGCCCCCCATGGGGCCGGCGGGCGCGGGCATGCCGTCCGCGGCCTGGGCGGGGGCCATCGGGTCGGCAGGGGCCATCGGATCGGTGGCGGCCGGGCCCTGCGGCTGCTCCCCCGTCCGGGCCGCGGGGATGCCGGGACCGGCCCCCTCGGGGGCGCCCGCGGCCTCGGCCTGGGCCCGCAGGCGCCGGGCCCGGCGGCCGTCGCCGGTCGCCGCGGCGGCCTGCGCGGCGGCCGTGTCCTCGGGCAGGTCGTCGTCGATCTCCCGGCGGCGGCCCGGCAGCGCCAGGACCACCAGGACGACGGCGAGCAGGCCCTGCGTCCACAGCCAGAGGGTGTGGCCGACCGGGTTCTCGTGGGTGAGGTCGAGGGTGCCGCCGCCCGCGGGGAGCGCGAAGCCCTGGGCCCAGCCGTCGACCTTCTGCGGCTTGAGCGGGGTGCCGTTGAGCGTGGCCTGCCAGCCCTCGTCGGCGGCGTCCGCGAGGCGCAGCACCCGGCCGTCGGCACCGGCGGGCACCTTGGTGTGCGCCTCGACGGGTCCGGACGGTACGGGGACGGGCGCGGCGGCCTCGCCGGCGCTGGTGCCGTCCTTGGCCTCGCCCGCGACGATCGAGACCCGCGAGACCCGGCGGTCGACGCGCCACAGGGCGCTGCCGTCGTCCTGGCTGAGCCGGGTCAGTCCCGGGGTGGAGTCCAGCACCCGGCCCATCTCGCGCGGTGCCCCGCCCCTGACCAGGACGTAGCGGACCGCGTAGCCGCCGAGCTGGTTGGTCTGGTCGGCGCCGGAGCCGGCCACCAGGTGGGCGACGATGCCGCCGAGCCGCTTGTCCTCACCCGCCGCCGCGGCCAGGTCGGCGTCACCGAGCTCGGCTCCGGAGCCGCGGACGAGGGAGTAGTCGACATGGCCCGGCGTGCCGTCCAGGACCAGGGTGCGGGCCCGGTCGGAGGTGCCGGCCTCCTCGGCGACGAAGGCCGGGACCTGCTCCGGGTTGCGCCGCTCCAGCGGACCGGCGGCACCGGTGATCATCCAGCTGACCGCGGCGTAGAGCGGGGCGAGCACCGACGCCAGCGCGATCAGCACGGCGACCGGCTGCTTCCAGCCGAAGCCGAGGCTGGCCATCCGGGTGCGGATGCCCTCGGCGCCGATCGCGGCGGCGCACAGCAGCGCCAGCCCGTAGACGAGCATCGCGGGCCCGGTCCAGCCGGAGCCGTTGCCCAGCGCCGCGAACAGCAGGCCGGCCAGGGCCACCGCCCAGGCGATGCGGATCGCGCGCTGCCGCTCGTCGCGCAGGGTCGCGGCGAGCGCGGCCGCCACGATGCCGAAGAGCAGCACCCCGCCGACGGCCTTGGGGCCGCCGGGGCTGAGCCCGATGAGGTCGAGGACGGAGGCGGAGCCCGCGCCGTAGCCGAGGCCGGCCTCCTGGAAGAAACGGGCCGGCCGGGTCAGCAGCGAGAGGGACCAGGGGGCGAGCACGACGAGCGGCGCGAGGAGCACGACCAGGAACCGCAGCCCGTGAGCGCCCAGCTGGTCGCGCCGGCCACCGGCGAGGCGCAGCACCAGCAGGCCGGTGCCGAGCAGCACCGCGATCGGCCAGACGACCGGGGTGAAGGCCATGGTGAAGGTGATCAGCAGCGCATATGCCCAGGTGGCTCGCCAGCTGGGCCGGGTGCCCGCGGGCAGCCGCAGTCCGCTCGCCGCGACGGCGGCGCGCGCCATCAGCGGCAGCAGCACGGCGAGCACCGCGGTGCCCAGCCGGCCGCCGGCCAGCGCACCGGCGGCCGCGGGCAGGAAGGCGTACGCGATGCTCGCCCAGGCACGCAGCAGCCGGGAGGCGACCAGCGGGCGGGAGGCGAAGTAGGCGGTGAGGCCGGCCAGCGGGACGGAGCAGACCAGCATCAGGGTGACGGTGAAGCCGGTGCTGCCGAGGAAGATGCTCGACACCAGGGCGACGACGGCCAGGTAGGGCGGCGTGGAGGCGCTGCCGCCGACGCCGACGGCGTGCCAGCTGTCGAGGTAGGCCGACCACAGATCGGACACGCTGCCGGGCGCGGGCAGCATCGCCCCGCCGGTCAGCGCGCCGGAGCCGAGCAGGCCGCGGCAGGCGACCAGCGAGACCAGCAGCAGGACGAGGAAGAGCACCGGTGCGGGCTTGCGGGCGATCCGCTTGAGCCGGGCGAACTGCTCGACCTCCAGGAAGTCGGCGTCGTCGCCGCCGGGCCCGGACTCGACCGCGCCGTGCCGGCCGGCCGAGGCCACATCCGGTGCGGCCCGCCCGGCGAGGTTGCCGGCGACCTGTTCGACGGTGGCCCGCACGGTCGCGCCGGGGGGCGGGAAGAGCGGCCGCAGTTCGCCGGTGTCGACCGCGGGGCGGCCTCTCTTCTTCCGTGCGGCGAGGATCTTGCCGGGCCGCAGCAGGGTGCCGAAGAGGCCGGCGAGTTCGTCGAGCGCCTGGCCCGGGACCTTGCCGACGAGGTAGGCGATGACCCGCAGGAAGGTGCCGATCAGCAGCCGCAGCAGGACGTACGGGAGGATCGCGCCGCGGGTGTTGGTGAGCAGGGTGTAGACGGCGCCGGCCTTGTCGACGCGGTGCGGGTTGGCCACGCTCCGGCCGACGCAGTCGATGGGGCGGCGCTCGCGGGCGGCGGCCTCGGCGTGCCGCAGGATCGCGTCCGGTGCGACCAGGACCTGGTGTCCCGCGGCCTGGGCGCGCCAGCACAGGTCGACGTCGTCGCGCATCAGCGGCAGCCGGCGGTCGAAGCCGCCCAACTCCTCGTAGACGTCACGGCGGATGAGCATGCCGGCGGTGGAGACGGACAGCACGGGGCGGACCTGGTCGTGCTGGCCCTGGTCCTGTTCGCGGCGGTCCAGGCCGGTCCAACGGCGGCCGCTGCGGGCGATGCTGACGCCGGCTTCGAGCAGCTGCCGGCGGTCGTACCAGCTGCGCAGCTTGGGGCCGACGATCACGGTGGAGGGGCTGGCGTCGGCGACCCGCAGCAGCTCGGCGAGCGCGTCCGGCTCGGGCGCGCAGTCGTCGTGCAGCAGCCACAGCCACTGGACCGGTTCGCCGTGCGGCAGCTCCGGCATGTCGTAGGCCTCGTCGCGCCAGGTGCGGCTGACCGGGTCCCAGCCGCTGGGGCGGCGCAGGTACGGCAGGTCGTCGGGGGTGAGTTCGGGGGCCGTGCGGACGGCTTCGTCGACGGCGGTGCCGAATCCGGAGCGGCGGGCGAGGTGCAGCACCCGCTCGTCCCCGATGGCCTCGGCGAGCAGCTGGGCGGAGCGGTCCGCGCTGCCGGTGTCGGCGCCGATGACGTTCTGCACCGGCCGCTCCTGGCCGAGCAGGCCGGTGAGCGCGTCGGGCAGCCAGCGGGCACCGTCATGGGAGACGATCACGGCGGTGACGACGTGCCTCGGGAACTCTGGGGTGGCGGCTGCGTATGAGGCGGCCTGGGCCGCCGGCTGGCTGTGCACGGACATCGAGGTACGGGCCCTCCGGACCCGGGAGTTCGAAGGCCCGCGGCGAAGTCGCGCTAAGGCCCCGCCCCCGGAAGACACTGCGACGGACTACGAGGCGACGCGCGCGCCCGGCAGGGCGGCGGCGCATCTCGGACGGGGCCCCACACTAATGGTTCGCGCCGGTCCCCCGACCGGGCCCGTACGAAGCAGCACACAGCAGTCCGCCTCCGGCGCACGAGTCGCAGGAGGCGGAGTGTTCGCTATAGGGGGATATGGGGAGTTGAGGTGGTACGGCGGCGTGGCCCGTGAGGCCCCGCCCGTCCGGTCCGGCCGGCTGCGCTGTCATCGTCAGACGGCGGCCTTCTTCAGCCGGCGCCGCTCGCGCTCGGACAGGCCGCCCCAAATACCGAAGCGCTCGTCATTGGCGAGCGCGTACTCCAGGCATTCGGACCGGACTTCGCAGGCGAGACAGACCTTCTTGGCCTCGCGGGTGGAGCCACCCTTCTCCGGGAAGAAGGACTCGGGGTCGGTCTGGGCGCACAGTGCGCGCTCCTGCCAGCCGAGCTCCTCGTCCGCCTCCTCGACCAGCAATTCCTGGAACAGCTCGGTCATGTGCGCCCCTCGTCTGTCTTTACGTCCCCGTGATCAAGCCGTGATCGATTTCGGCTGAACGACACGAGTGAAATTACAAGTGTGGTGATCCGGGCCAGTCAAGCCGAGATCTGCTATTGGGCCTCTTATTCACTCGGCGGAACCAAGCGTATGCGGAAAGTGTTCAAATCAGTAAAAACCAGGACACTTCCCCGGGCGTGCCACCCGGCACATCCTCAGTCGCTCACCAAGACGCGATCAGGCGGCATTCACGTTGCACCCCGCGCGCCGAAGCGGGGGAGATCACAGACGGATCACGGGGCCGCAGCGGCGTTTGAAGGGGCGGTTGCCGGTCGATGTCTCCGTGCCAACGACTGCACAAACCTTTCTTCGGGCGGAGTAACCGGATGAGGTGAAAGATTTACGGCAAACCAGTCACCAAGTTGACATCGCCGCGTGAAACCGGTCTCCTGGACCGCATGCCAGCGACCCCCGCGCTCCGACTGACCCGTGCCTACGGGTCGCTCTGCGCTGCGCAGGCCCGCTGTCGCTGTTCCAGCTGTCGTAGCCACTGAGCTCCAGCTTTTCGCTCGCACCACCCCGCAGCGCCCCTGCTCCGCGTCGCCGCGCCGCGCCCCCCACAGGGAGAGCCCGCGCCGTGCCGCAGCCCTCCCCCAGCTACGGCTGGGACCCCAGCACCTTGGCCGAGGAACCGACATCCCATGAACAGCGACGTCCAGATCGCCGGCGACCCGCTCGCCCTCCCCCACCTGCTGCCGCCCGTTCCCTCGCACCCCACCACCGTCGCCGGCTTCGCGGGACTGGCCCGCTCGATCGCCGCCGACCGCGCCGCCTGGGCGCCGCTCGTCCGCTACGACACCACCACCCGCTGGTATTACCGGCTGCGCCGGGGCCCTGGCTACGAGGTGTGGCTGCTGAGCTGGGTGCCGGGGCAGGGCAGCGGGCGGCACGACCACGGGGCGTCCTCCGGTGTGCTGACCGTCCTGGAGGGCGTTTTGACCGAGCACACCGCGACCGGGCCCCGGACGCTCGCGGCCGGCGCCCAGCGGGTGTTCGCCCCGGGCTACGTCCACGAGGTCGTCAACGACGCCCTGACCCCGGCGGTCAGCCTGCACCTCTACTCCCCGGGCCTGACCGCCATGCCGATGCACCCCGGCCAGGCCGCGGCCCCGGGAGGCGCGGCCGCCCCGTCCGAGGTACTGGCCCCCTGACGCCCACCCGCCGGCCCCTGCCATGCTGGGGCCATGCGAATCGTGGTTCTGGCCGGCGGTATCGGCGGCGCCCGCTTTCTGCGGGGACTGAAGGCAGCGGCTCCGGACGCGGACCTCACCGTCATCGGCAACACCGGCGACGACATCCATCTGTTCGGGCTCAAGGTGTGCCCCGACCTCGACACCGTGATGTACACGCTCGGCGGCGGCATCAACGAGGAGCAGGGCTGGGGCCGCACCGACGAAACCTTCCGGGTGAAGGAGGAGTTGGCCGCCTACGGCGTCGGCCCGGAGTGGTTCGGGCTCGGTGACCGGGACTTCGCCACCCATATCGTGCGGACCCAGATGCTGGGCGCGGGATATCCGCTCAGCGCGGTCACCGAGGCGCTGTGCGCGCGCTGGAAGCCCGGCGTACGGCTGCTGCCGATGTCGGACGACCGGGTCGAGACCCATGTCGCGGTCGACGAAGACGGCGAGCGCAAGGCGATCCACTTCCAGGAGTACTGGGTGCGGCTGCGCGCCTCGGTGCCGGCGCATGCCGTGGTGCCGGTCGGTGCGGACCAGGCCAAGCCGGCGCCGGGCGTGCTGGAGGCCATCGCCGACGCGGACGTGGTGCTGTTCCCGCCGTCCAACCCGGTGGTCAGCATCGGGACCATCCTGGCGGTGCCGGGCATCCGGGAGGCCATCGCGGACGCCGGGGTGCCGGTGATCGGCCTCTCCCCGATCGTCGGCGACGCCCCCGTGCGCGGGATGGCCGACAAGGTGCTGGCGGCGGTGGGCGTGGAGTCGACCGCCGCGGCCGTCGCCCGCCACTACGGCTCCGGGCTGCTGGACGGCTGGCTGGTGGACTCCGTGGACGAAGGCTCGGTGGCCGAGGTCGAGGCGGCCGGGATCCGCTGCCGGGCCGTGCCGCTGATGATGACCGACCTGGATGCCACGGCCGCGATGGTGCGCGAGGCGCTGGCCATGGCCGAGGAGGTCCGGGCGTGAACCACCCCGAGGGGGTGCCCGGGTACCGGGTGTGGGCGTTGCCGGGAGTGCCCGAGGTGCGGCCCGGCGATGACCTCGTCAAGCTGATCGCCGCGGCGGCCACGGCCGAGGGCATGCCCCAACTCGCCGACGGCGACGTGCTGTTGGTGACCTCGAAGATCGTCAGCAAGGCCGAGGGCCGGGTGGTCGAGGCCACCGACCGCGAGGCGGCGATCGACGCGGAGACGGTGCGGGTGGTGGCCCGGCGTGGCACCCTGCGGATCGTGCAGAACCGGCAGGGCCTGGTGATGGCCGCGGCCGGTGTGGACGCCTCCAACACCCCGGCGGGAACGGTGCTGTTGCTGCCACAGGACCCGGACGCCTCGGCACGCGCCCTGCGGGCGGGCCTGCGCACCGAGCTCGGCGTCGACGTCGGCGTCGTCATCAGCGACACCTTCGGGCGGCCGTGGCGCAGCGGCCTCACCGATGTCGCCATCGGGGCCGCCGGGGTGCGGGTGCTGGACGATCTGCGCGGCGGCACGGACGCGTACGGCAATCCGCTCAGCGCGACGGTGGTGGCCACCGCCGACGAACTGGCCGCCGCGGGTGACCTGGTGAAGGGCAAGGCCGCCGGGCTGCCGGTCGCGGTGGTGCGCGGGCTCCCCCATGTCGTCGAGGAGACGGGCGACGGCGCCGGGGCGGGCGCCATGGTGCGCGGCGCCGAGGACGACATGTTCCGGCTGGGCACCTCGGAGGCCGTACGCGAAGCGGTGACGGCGCGGCGTACGGTCCGCGCCTTCCGCGACGAGCCGGTCGATCCGGGGGCGGTCCGGCGCGCGGTGGCCGCGGCGCTCACCGCCCCGGCGCCGCATCACACCACGCCGTGGCGGTTCGTCCTCCTGGAGTCCCCGCAGGCGCGGGCGCGGCTGCTGGACGCGATGCGGGACGCCTGGATCGCGGATCTGCGCGCGGACGGCAAGACGGAGGAGTCCATCGCCAAGCGGGTGCGGCGGGGCGATGTGCTGCGCCGGGCGCCGTATCTCGCGGTGCCGTGCATGGTGACGGACGGCGCGCACGACTACCCCGACGCGCGGCGGAGCGCCGCGGAGCGCGAGATGTTCGTGGTGGCCCATGGCGCGGGCATCCAGAACTTCCTGGTCGCGCTGGCGGGTGAGCGCCTGGGCTCCGCCTGGATCTCGTCGACGATGTTCTGCCGGGACGTGGTCCGCGAGGTGCTGGGACTTCCCGGGAACTGGGAGCCGATGGGGGCGGTGGCCATCGGGCGTCCGGCGGCGGCACCGGCGCCCCGTCCGGCGCGGACCGCCGACGAGTTCGTGGTCGTGCGCTGAGCTGCGCGCTCGCCCGGGGTCAGAGCCGGGCGATGTCCCCCACGGGGAAGCGCGGGGCGCGGCGCGGCGGGACGCGGCCGGACAGCAGGATCAGCCGGGCCGCGCGGTGCCGCTGGCCCTCGTAGGGGGCGAGGAGTTCGAGCATCTGCTCGTCGGTGGTGCCGCGGCGGCCGGTGAGGGCATAGCCGATGATCTTCGGCAGATGCAGGTCGCCGACCGTGATCGCGTCCGGTGCGCCCAGGGTGCGCTGGAGGGTTTCGGCGGCGGTCCAGGGGCCGATGCCCGGGAGGGCCGTCAGCCGCCGGGTGGCGTCCGCGAGGTCCATCCGCGCGGCCTCCTCCATCCGGCGGGCGGCCCGCACCGCGCGCAGGATCGTGGCCGAGCGCTTGCCGTCGACGCCCGCGCGGTGCCACTCCCAGGAGGGGATCAGCGCCCAGCCGCGCGGGTCCGGCATCACCCGCATCCGGTCCCAGGGGCCGGGGGCGGCCTCGCCGTGCCGCCACAGCAGGAGCCGCCAGGCGCGGTACGCCTCGTCGCTGGTGACCTTCTGCTCCAGGATCGAGGGGATCAGCGACTCCAGCACCAGACCGGTCCTCGCGAGCCGGACGCCGGGGTGGCGGCGGCGGGCCTCATGGACGATGCGGTGCCGGGCGGTGAACTCTGCCGGGTCGTCGCCCGCCCCCAGCAGCTCGGGCAGCCGGTCCAGCAGCCAGTCGGCGCCCGGGCCCCAGGCCTCGGCCTCGATGCCGCCGGCGGACGGGCGGGCGGCGAGCCGCAGCGTGCCGGGTCCCTGCGGCGTACGGCAGGCGCGCCACAGCTCGCCGCCGCGCACCGCGAACGCGGGGTCGCCGGGGCCGCGCTGCAGCACACCCAGCGTGCGGTGCAGGTCGAACGGGCCGGGCGGAAGCCAGGTACGGGCGGGCATGCGGCCAGGCTAGGCGATCGGGCCGGGGCGGCGCCGGGGCCTGTGGACAACGTCGGGCCGGGCGGTGAGCGGCCGGCCGGCCCGCGGACCTGCCGGCCGACGGGTTGCCGGCCCCACCGGCTCCCGGCCCACCGGCTACCGGCCCGCCGGCCTCCGGCCCACCGGCTACTGGTCGGAGGAGAAGCGCACCGATGCGGCCGGGATGTCGGCGTCGCACCAGATGCGGATGCCGCCCCGCAGCTCGTTGTCGGCGCCGATCCGCGCACCGTCGCCGATGACCGCACCGTCCAGGACCGTACGGGCCCCGATGCGCGCGCCGGCGCCGATCAGCGAGTCGCGGATCTGGGCGCCCTCCTCGATGACCGCGCCGTCGAGGACGGCGCTGCCGTCGATCCGGGCGCCGGACCCGATGACGGTGCGGGCGCCGGCGACGGTGCCGCCGGTGAGTTTGGCGTCCGGGGCGACCTCGGCGGTCTCCAGGACCAGGCGGTCCCCGCGGCGGCCGGGCACCGCCGGGGACGGGGCGCGGCCCAGGACCAGGTCGGCGGAGCCGCGGACGAAGGCCTGCGGGGTACCGAGGTCGAGCCAGTACGTGGAGTCGACCATGCCCTGGAGGTGGGCGCCCTCGGCGAGCAGGCCGGGGAAGGTCTCGCGTTCGACGGAGACCGGGCGCCCGGCCGGGATGGTGTCGATGACCGACCGGTTGAAGACATAGGCGCCGGCGTTGATCTGGTCGGTGACGATCTCCTCGGGGGTCTGCGGCTTCTCCAGGAAGGCAGTGACCTTGCCGGTGTCGTCGGTGGGCACCAGGCCGAAGGCGCGCGGGTCCTCGACCCGGGTGAGGTGCAGCGAGACATCGGCGCCGGCGGTGCGGTGGGTCTCGACCAGGGCCGGGATGTCCAGGCCGGTGAGGATGTCGCCGTTGAAGATCAGAACCGGCTCGTCGGGGCCGGAGTGCAGCCGCCCGGCGACATTGCGGATGGCGCCGCCGGTGCCCAGCGGCTCGTGCTCGGTGACGTACTCCAGATGCAGGCCCAGCGCCGACCCGTCGCCGAAGTACGGCTCGAAGACCTCGGCGAGGTAGGAGGTGGCGAGGACGATGTGCTCGACGCCGGCGGCCCGGGCGCGGGCCAGCTGATGGGTGAGGAACGGCACGCCGGCCGCCGGGACCATCGGCTTGGGCGTATGCACCGTCAGCGGCCGCAGCCGCGTGCCCTTGCCGCCGACCAGGAGGATCGCTTCAGTCACTGTGTCCTCTGTTCGCTTCTCCGCCCGTGCAGCGCAGCGGTGCGGCTCTCGTCGTCGACCACAGCTCGGCGGCTGCACGTGCGACGCTCACGGTGTCCTCTGTTCGCTTCTCCGCCCGTGCAGCGCAGCGGTGCGGCTCTCGTCGTCGACCACAGCCCGGCGGCTGCACGTGCGACGCTCACGGGTGTCTTGTCTGCTTCCTGCTGGGGTCGGCCGATCGGCGGACCAGTGTAGGCAGACAGGACATCCGGACGCCCCCGGCGGTGCGCCCGGCCCCGTGCTGTTCAGGCCACGGGGCGGGGCGGGGCCGGGGCGCGGTTGTCGTGGTCGTGAGGGCACGTCAACGGCGGGAACGGCGGTGGTCAGCGGCCCTGGAGCCCGGCCGCGGCGACCCGCGTGGCGCCGAGCTTGTTGTAGAGGTACAGGCCCGGACAGTCGGTGGTGAAGCCGTCGCGGTGGCCGGAAATGACATGTAGCGGGACCTTGGCCCCCTTGGGGAAGCGGTTGCCCCCGGCGGACTTCAGCTTCGTCATCTTGCGCGGATCGACGCCGTAGAGGCCGAGCTTCCATGCCGCCAGGCGGGCGATGGCGTCGATGGCGCGCCGCGGCGGCTCGGTGTCGGTGAAGGTGCCGAGGACGGCGATGCCGGTGCTGTCGGCGTTGAAGCCGAGGGTGTGGGCGCCCATGACGGGCTTGGCGACGCCGCCCGCCCGGCCCTCGTAGACCGTGCCGCACTTGTCGATGAGGAAGTTGTAGCCGATGTCCCGCCAGCCGTTGCTCTTGACGTGGAAGCGGTACATGGCGCGGATCATCGCGGGGGCCTCGTCGCAGCTGTAGTCGTTGCCGGAGCCGCTGTGGTGGACGAAGGCGGCACGGACGGTGCGGGTATAGATGAAGTCCTTCTCCCGCAGGTCCTCGTCGGCGCCCCAGCCTGCCCGGGTGACGATCCGGGGGCGCGCTCCGACGTAGGCGCGGGGCGGGGACAGCAGGCCCGCAGCGGCGATATCGGCCAGCGAGGCGACCTGGTCGAGGGCCGGGATCTCGGTGGCGCCGAGCGGGGCGAGCAGCGCGTTGGCGGCGGAGGCCGCGGCCGTGGCCGCCCCGGCGCTGACCGGGGCCGGCGGGTCGGCGTGCGTCCCGCGGAGGCCGCGCGGGGCCCTGCCGGGGTCGACGAGTTCCAGCCGCAGGCCGGCCGGGACGGCGGCCGCCGCGCGGTCGCTGCTCCCGGGGGTGATCCGCAGTTGGACGGCATCGGAGTCGCCGACCCACAGCGGAGAGGTACTGCCCCTGACGCCGCCGCCGTGCCGTTCGGCGGAGCCGAGGTCGGGGGCGTCGTCGTTGTGGACCTGGACGTCCTGCCAGCCGGACCACCGGGTGGTGCCGGTGGCGCGGGTGCGGACCTGGACCCGGCCGTGCAGTTCGGCGGCGGCGTCGTCCCAGACCACCCCGAGGAGGGAGAACGGCCGGACGGTGCGGGCGGGCAGGCCGAGCGTGCCGGGCGCGGGCACCGTGGCGGCGTCGCGGTCGGTGGTGTCGGGGGCGGCTGCGCCGGGCGTCGGCACCGGCAGGGACTGGGTGCTGCCGGGCAGCTCGATGGTGCTCGTGGCGCGCGGCGCCGGGGCCGGGGCCGGGGCGGCGACGGCATGCGCACCGGCCGCCGGCGCGAGGGACAGGGCGAGGGCGGCGGTGCACACGGCGCCGAGGCAGGTCACGAGGAAAGGGCGCATGAATAAAATCCTGGACATGTCCGGACCGAACGCGCCAATGGTGACCTGACGGTGCATCGGCCGATCCGGTGGCCGGTACCGCGGCGCCCGCCCCGCCGCCGGCCGCCGCCGCGCGTACCCTGGCCGCGATGAACGCCACCGATCGCACCCCCGCCGACCTGCTGAGTTCCGCGCTCGCCGCGGATCCGGCCCGCCCGCTGGTGACCTTCTACGACGACGCCACCGGCGAGCGCGTGGAACTGTCCGTCGCGACCTTCGCCAATTGGGTGGCCAAGACCGCCAACTACCTCCAGGGCGATCTGGCCGCCGGGCCCGGCGACCGGCTCGCGCTGCTGCTGCCCACGCACTGGCAGACCGCCGTCTGGCTGCTGGCCTGCTCCTCGGTGGGCGTGGTCGCGGAGGTGGAGGGCGATCCGGCCGCCGCCGACCTCGTCGTCGCCGGGCCCGACCGGCTGGAGGCGGCGCGGGCCTGCTCCGGGGAGCGGGTGGCGCTGGCGCTGCGCCCGCTGGGCGGCCGTTTCCCGCAGCCGCCCGCGGGCTTCGCGGACTTCGCCGTCGAGGCGCCGGGCCAGGGCGACCGGTTCGCGCCGTTCGCGCCGGTGGACCCGGCGGACGTGGCCCTGGTGGTGGGCGGCGAGGAGCTGACCGGCGCGGGCATCGGGGCGCGCGCCCTGGCCGACGCGGCGGCGGCCGGGATGCCCCCGTCCCCCCGGGTGCTGTCGGGGCTGCCGTACGACACCTGGCAGGGCCTGTCGTACGGGCTCTACGCCCCGCTGGCGGCCGGCGGTTCCGTGGTGCTGTGCCGCCACCCTGACCGGCTGGACGCGGACGCCGCGGACGCCCGGGAGACCAGCGAGAAGATCACGTACAGGGCGCCGTCACCGCACTGAGCCCAGGGCGCCGTCACCGTCCCGAGCCCAGGCGCCGTCCGCACCGCGCTCACGGCCCCGTCACCGCACGAGCGCAAGCCCCCGTCGCCGCACCGGGCGGTCCTCCCCCGTCCGGCGGACCGGTGGCGCCCGTGGCGGGCCGGTTCGCCCGTTTCGGTCCAGGATCTTGAGTACGTACAACCATGCGCGGGGTTCGTCCGTCTCTTGTTCCGTCCGGGCCCTCGTGCGGGCGCGACGCCGACTCCATGAGGGATGGACGCACAGGTGACCGAGACCCCCGAGCCTCCCCGGTTCACCGGCTGGGACGAACGCCCGGCCGGGGGGCTGGGGTCGCGCCGGCCGGGGTCCTCGCGCCGCGCGCGCCGCCCGCGGGGCTGGCGGGGCTGGGCCGCGCTGGGGGTCACCGGCGTCATGCTGGCCGGCGCCGGCAGCGGCTGGGCGGTCTACGCCAAGCTCAACAGCAACATCCGCACCGACAGCGCCACCGAGAAGGAGCTGCGGAAGTGGGAGTCCGAACGGCCCCCCGCGGGCCCGCCGAACGCCGTGAACGTGCTGCTGATCGGCTCCGACACCCGCAGCGGCGACAACCGCCGGTACGGCCACGACGCCGGCCAGCGCTCGGACACCACGATGCTGCTGCACCTGGCAGCGGACCGGAAGAGCGCCACCACGGTGAGCATCCCGCGCGACCTGATGGTGGAGGTGCCGCACTGCAAGCGCCCGGACGGCACGGAGACCGCACCGCGGGCGGCCCAGTTCAACTGGGCGTTCGCGGTCGGCGGGGCGGCCTGCATGATCCGTACGGTCGAGAAGCTGACCGGTATCCGCATCGACCACTACCTGATCATCGACTTCGTGGGCTTCAAGAAGATGGTGGATGCGGTGGACGGCGTGGAGGTCTGCCTGCCCCGCCCGGTCCACGACCCCGCGGCACACCTCACCCTGCCCGCGGGCCGGCAGACCCTGCACGGCGAGGCCGCGCTCGGATTCGTCCGGGCCCGCAAGAGCCTGGGTAACGGCAGCGATACCCAGCGGATGCAGCGACAACAAGACTTTCTTGCCGCTCTCGTGAAGAAAGTGCAGAGCAACGGTGTGCTGCTCAATCCGACCCGGCTGTATCCGGTGTTGGATGCCGCGACGAGTTCACTGACCACGGACGCCGCGCTGGCTTCCTTGAAGGGGCTGTACGAATTGGTGCGCAGTACCCGCAGCATTCCCACCGGCCGGGTTCTGTTCATGACCGTGCCGCGCCGGGAGTACCGCTACGATCCCAATCGTGATGAGCTGGTCCAGCCGGACGCCGGCCGGCTCTTCGGGCAGCTGCACAACGATCGTCCGGTGACGGTGAAACCCCCGCCCGACACCGGGAAGAAGCCGGTCCGCGCGGGAGCCGGGGCACCGGCGGGGCGGGCGGGCAGAGCTCCCTCGCCGTCGGCGGGTCCGGACCCGTCCTTTCCCGGGACGAGAGCGGGACACGGGGTCTGCGGATAAAGATGCCGCAAAGTAAGCCTGGTGACTCGAATGGATTGGGCGGATTGCCCAGTTGTAGGCAAGTGGAATTTGTCACGGGCGTCGCGGGGCGCTGAACTGGGCGGATAGTGTGAGCGATCCGGTCGCAGGACCAGCTGACCGATGACCATGCAATAAACGATCGATCGACCGACCGAGCGCCTTGAGGGGATGGCGCCGCGTGGCACCGACGGAGGACTCAAGGCACCGTGGACGCGCAAGGCCGTGGGCGCGCGGGCGACAACAATGTCGATCCCGCCGATCAGTGGGTGTTCGACCCGAACACCGGCAACTACGAGCTGCGGCTTGACCATGCCGGTCAAGCCGACGCTCGGCCCGCCGACCGCAAGCCGGCCGGCTCCAGACGTGCCGCGCGCCAGTCGGGCGGCGACACCGACACCCGGCCGCTGCCGACCCAGCGCGGCCGCCGGGACGAGGACGCCGAGGGCGACGAGCGCGCCGGTGGCGGGCGGGCGGCCCGGCGGGCGGCCGGCAGCCGCACGGCGTCCGCGGTGGCCGCGGGCCCGGCGAGCCGCCGCAAGCGCAAGCCGAAGGCGTCCGGGAAGAAGAAGGCGCTGTACTGGACGGCCGGTGTGGTGGGCTTCGTCCTCGTCGCCGGCTGCGGTGGCGCGTTCTACCTCTACCAGCAGCTGAACGGCAACATCTCCAAGGTCGATGTCGGCGTGGAGAACGACGCGGTCTCCGAAGGCCCGGTCAACGTCCTCATCATCGGGACGGACGCGCGTTCCGGGAAGGGCAACTCCGGCTACGGCGACGCCGGCAGCGTGGGTCACGCGGACACCACGATCCTGATGCACATCTCCAAGGACCGGACGAACGCCACCGCGTTGAGCATTCCGCGCGACATGATCACCGACATCCCGACCTGCCCGACGAAGCAGAAGGACGGCTCGACGAAGAACATCCCGGGCGAGCACGGGGTGCGCTTCAACACCAGCCTGGGCCAGGAGGGCCGGGACCCGGGCTGCACCTGGCGCACCGTCGAGAAGCTGACCGGGCTGAAGATAAATCACTTCATGATGGCCGACTTCAACGCGGTCAAGGCCCTGTCCACCGCGGTCGACGGCGTCGAGGTGTGTGCGGGCAAGGACCTCAACGACCCCAAGTCGCACCTGAAGTTGAAGGCCGGCCGGCACATCGTCAAGGGCGAGCAGGCGCTGGCCTTCGTCCGTACCCGGCACGCCATCGGGTTCGGCAGCGACCTGGACCGGATCAAGATGCAGCAGCAGTTCCTCAGCTCGCTGATCCGCAAGCTGAAGTCCAGCGCCTTCAGCAGCCCCGGCAAGCTCTACGACGTCAGCCAGGCGGCGACCAAGGCGCTCACCGTCGACACCGGTATCGGTACCGCGAACAAGCTCCTGGACTTCGGCACCGACCTCAAGAAGGTCGACATCGACAAGGTCACCTTCGCCACGGTGCCGGTGCTGGACAACCCCGACGACCCGGCCACCGTCATCCTCAACAAGACCGCCGCGGACCCGCTGTTCGCGATGGTCCGGGCGGACCACGCCCTGGCCAAGGGCAAGAAGGGCAAGGGCAAGAAGTCCGCTCCGGTGAAGAAGGCCCCGCCCGAGCAGGTGCGGGTCGACGTCACCAACGGTGGCGGGCCGATCGGTTCGGCGCAGGAGACCGTGGACTGGCTGCAGAACAGCAAGGCCGCCAAGCTCTCCACCAACGCCGGCAACGCCCCGGCGAAGCTGGCCACCACCCGCCTCGAATACGGGCCCAACCAGGCCGACCAGGCCGCCACCCTGGCCGACTGGATGGGGCTGCCCAAGAGCGCGCTGAAGAAGTCGTCGCACAACGCCGGTGCCCGGGAGCCGATGAAGCTCACGCTCGGCAAGGACTTCAAGGCGCCGGGCACACCGATCGACGCGCCGACCGAAACCCCGGACGGGGTGCAGAACGTCAATGCAGATGACAAGAACGTCTGCGCGAAGTGACCTGAGCGGGCTCCGGCCGCCCCGCCGAGGCGCCGAACGCACCATCGGACTCATAACGGGGAGAGGGCCCAATGCGGCAGAGCAGTCTGCGCGGTGACCGATCACGCCGGCAACGCCGGCCGGATGCACCGAAGGCACCGGATGCACAGGATCTGGGCTGGAACGACGGGCTGTACGAGGACAAGGGCCTGCCGCCGGACGCTCCCGGCTGGACGCCCTCCGCGGGCGACGACGCGTCCGGTGGCGACGGGGACGGGCCCGCGGAGGGCGACGGTCACCGCAACGGAGGCCGTCCGCGCCGCGGCAAGGGCCGCAAGGTGGTGCGCTGGACCTCCCTGACCCTCGCCGTCCTCATAGTGGGCGGCGCGGGCGCCGGGTACTGGTACTACGAACACCTCAACGCGAACCTCCGCAAGGCCCCGCGGTCCCTGGCCGGGGACGGTCTGAAGAAGCCGGATCCCAACGCCTTCGGGCAGAGCCCGCTGAACATCCTGCTGCTGGGCTCGGACGGCCGGAACAGCAAGAAGAACATCGAGCTCGGCGGGGCCCGGCAGGACGCGGACCGCAAACCGCTCGCCGATGTGCAGATGCTGCTGCACGTCTCCGCGGACCGCAGCAACATGTCGGTGATCTCCATCCCGCGCGACACCCGGGTGACGATCCCGCAGTGCACCGACCCGAAGACCCACCAGGTCTATCCGCAGACCTCCGCGGCCATCAACCAGTCGCTCCAGCACGGCGGTCCGGGCTGCACGCTCGCCACCTGGCAGGAGCTGACCGGCATCTACATCGACCACTTCATGATGGTCGACTTCTCCGGCGTGGTGGACATGGCCGACGCCATCGGCGGCGTCCCGGTCTGTGTCGACAACAACGTCTACTCGCACGACAGCAAGGGCCACGGCAGCGGACTCAAGCTCACCAAGGGCACCCACTCCGTCAAGGGCGTCCAGGCCCTGCAGTGGCTGCGCACCCGCTACGGCTTCGAGGACAACACCGACATCGGCCGGGCCAAGGCCCAGCACATGTACATGAACTCGATGGTCCGCCAGCTGAAGAAGGGCACCAAGCTCACCGACCCGGGGCAGCTGCGTGACCTGGCGGAGGCCGCGACCAAGGCGCTGACCGTCGACGACGGCCTCGACACCGTCAAGAAGCTCTACGACCTGGGCAGCGACCTCAACCGGGTGCCGGCCAAGCGCCTCACGATGGTCACCATGCCCTGGCAGTACAGCCCCGACGAGTCGTACGTCATGCCCAAGCCCGGCGACGCGGACGCGACCTTCGCGCTGCTGCGCAACGACACCGCGCTGGACGGCAAGGACAAGAAGAAAAAGCCGGCGCCGGACCCGAAGCCGTCAGCTCCCAAGGGGCAGCTGAAGGTGGTGGTGCAGAACGGCACCAACAGCACGGTGAACGGCCCGGTCTCCGGCCGCGCGGCGGTCATCCAGCAGCGGCTGTCCGGCCTCGGCTACACCGCGGCGAGCACCGATTCCGCGCTCACCACCCAGGCCGACACCACCCTCACCTACCAGGACAAGGGGCAGCGGGGCGACGCGCTGGCGCTGGCGAAGGCGCTGGGGCTGCCCAAGGGCGCGGTCCGGGAGTCGAGTTCGGCCACCGGGATGCGGCTGGTGGTCGGCAGCGACTGGCGCAGCGGCTCGGCGTACCCGAAGCAGTCGGGCGAGGAGAAGGGCGCCGACAAGGCACCGGAGAGCGCCGATGCGCTCAACGGCGAGGACTCCAAGGCCTGCATGAAGGTGAATCCGCAGTACAGCTTCTAGGTGGGCGGTCCGGGGCCTTCCCGGCTCTTCCCCGGAGCCGGCTCAAGGGGGCCCGGAGCCGTCCCCGGCGGTGATCACCGCCGGGGAATGCCCCTATTCGCTCGCGGCCGCCGCCGCCATGACCGCCGGGCGGCGGCTGGCGATGACCCTCTTGGCGAGGGAGCGGGGGCTGGTCAGGAAGCCCACGCCCCAGGCCATGTGCATGGTGGCCAGGGCGAGGGGGATCTGGGCGCGCGCCTTGAGCGACAGGCCCTTGCCGGCGGGCACCGACCCCGCGGCGATCGCCGCGAGATAGCCGCCCGGGACGATCAGCGCCCAGGGCGTGACCGCCGCACCGGCCACCAGGCCCGCCGCGATGGCACACACCGCGGTCGGCGGCGCGAGGTAGCGCAGGTTGATCGAACCGGCGTGGTAGCGGGCGACGACATGGCGCCACTTGCCGTAGTCCTTGTACTGCTTGGCCAGCGCCTTGACGCTCGGCCGCGGGCGGTACTGCACCCGCAGCTCGGGCGAGAACCAGATCTGCCCGCCGGCCTCACGGATACGGAAGTTCAGCTCCCAGTCCTGGGCGCGGATGAACTCCTCGTTGTAGCCGCCCTGCTGCTCCAGCGCCTCGCGCCGGAACACCCCGAGATAGACGGTCTCGGCGGGGCCGGCCTGCCCGCCCGTGTGGAAGGCGGCGTTGCCCACACCGATCTTGGAGGTCATCGCGGCGGCGACTGCGTCCTCCCAGGCGTTCTCCCCCTCGGCGTGCATGATGCCGCCGACGTTCGCGGCGCCGGTCTCCTCCAGGAGGCGCACGGCAGTGGCGATGTAGTTCGGCGAGAGCATGCCGTGGCCGTCGACGCGGACCACGATGGGGTGCCGGGACGCCTTGATCGCGGCGTTCAGCGCGGCGGGGGTACGGCCGGTGGGGTTCGGCACCGTGTGCACCCGGGCGTCCTCGGCGACGAGCTCGGCGGCGATCTCGTCCGTACGGTCCGTGGACGGGCCGAGGGCGATCACCACCTCCATCTCACCGGCGTACTCCTGCTCCAGGATGTGCCGGACCGAATTGCGCAGGTGACGTTCCTCATTGAGCACCGGCATGATCACGGAGACGGCCGGGGGCTGCTGCTGCGGCATGGTTCCTCAGGGGTACGGCCCGCGGTGGAGCCGCCAGCGACGGCAGCGCCCGCCGGGAGACTGCAGTATCGCGCCTCACGTTACCGCGAATGGTGGACAGCGTCGGACGCAGCCGGGTGGCCGGCCGGCGGATGCCCGGCGTGTGGCGCCGTACATCCGATCATATGGACCTACGGTGCTCCAGACGGATTTGCCCCCTTTTCTTCCTCTGCTCCAGCCGCCCGTCCCGCCGCGGAGGTGTCCCCCGTGACCGCGCCGTTCCGCTCCCCCCGTCCGGCCAGGCGCCGGGCCGCCCGGCCGAGCCCGCGCCGGCGCCCGCCGGGCCCGCGCTGGGGGCTGCGGATCGGCGCGGTCACGTCCGTGCTGCTGCTGGCCGCGAGCGGGGTCGGGCACGCCGTGGTCACCGGTGTGGAGAGCGGCATCGGCCGGGTGGACGCCTTCACCGGCATGAGCAACCGGCCCGGGGGCGGCGACGGGCTGAACTTCCTGGTCGTCGGCACGGACGGGCGAGACAAGCTCACCCCCGGCGAGAAGCGGAAGTACCACCTCGGCGGCGCGCCCTGCCACTGCACCGACACCCTGATGCTGGTGCACCTCTCCGCCGACCGGGACCGCGCCAGCGTGGTCAGCCTCCCCCGCGACTCCTACGCCGAGGTCCCCGCACACACGGACCCGGTCACCGGCCGGCAGCGCCCCCAGCACGCCATCAAGCTGAACGCGGCCTATGCCGAGGGCGGCCCCAGCCTCACCGTGCGGACCGTCGAGCACATGACGGGGGTGCACATCGACCACTATCTGGAGGTCGACTTCACCAGCTTCATGCGCAGCGTGGACGCGGTCGGCGGGGTGGAGATCTGCACCGTACGGCCGCTGCGCGACAGCTATACGGGCCTGGATCTCCCCGTCGGCACCTCGCGGCTGAGCGGTGGCCAGGCCCTGCAGTACGTGCGCTCCCGGCATGTCGACGGCTCCGCCGACCTCGGCCGGATGCAGCGCCAGCAGCGCTTCCTGGCCTCCCTCATCCACAAGATCACCTCCTCCGGAGTGCTGTTGAACCCGGTCCGCTTCCGGAACGTGGCCGACACGGTGCTGGGATCCGTACGCGCCGACTCGGGCTTCGCGGCGGGCGACCTGGTCGATCTCGGGCAGGCGATGCGCGGCTTCACCGCCTCGTCGTCGGAGTTCACGTCCGTGCCGCTGCGCACTGTGGCCCAGCCGGTGCCCGGCGTCGGCTCGACCGTGCGGTGGGACCCGGTGCAGGCGCCGAAGCTCTTCCAGGCGATCCGCGAGGACCGGCCGCTCGCCGTGCACCGGGACCGCACTCAGCCGCGGGCCAGGGTCGTGGACGTACCGCCGGGACAGGTCCAGGTGCAGGTCGGCGGCGGCAGTGCCCGGCCGGGACCGGACGCCGCGGTGGCCAGGGAACTGCATGCCACCGGGTTCGCCACCACCGGCGCGCCCGGCGCCTCCCCCCTCGGCAGGGCGCCCCGCACGGTCATCGCCTACGACCCGCGCTGGGACCGCTCGGCCCGCTCGCTGGCCGCCGCGCTGCCGGGCGCCGAGCTGCGTCCGGTGGCCGGGCGGGGGCCGGTGATGCAGGTGACGGTCGGCCACGGCCACCAGGCGGTGCAGCGGGTACGGGCCGAGGAACCGCCGCAGAAACCGGGCGGCATCGCGACGATCACCGGTGACGAGGCGGTGTGCACATGAGCGAGCGCAGGGATCTCCTCATCGAAAGGCGTGCGCTGGGCGCCGACGGGGCCGGGCGCAGCGAGGCGCCGTCATGAGCGTCCCCGCGCCCCGCCGCACCGCGTCCCGGCCGCCCGCGCGCCGTCCGGACGCCCGTCGCGACGCGCGCCGGACCGTGGTGGCCGTCGCGGCGCTGTGCCTGGTGGCGGCCACCGCCGCCGCGGCTCCCCTGGCGCCGCCGGAACCGACCGGCTGCGGGGACCTGGTGCGCGGCCAGCTGTGTCTGCGCGGCCCGGTGGGGTCCGCCGGCACGTACACCGCGGCCTACCGGCGGCTCGGGGCGGCGAGCGGCCGGGACGAGATCATCGTGCGGCTCGGTTACCAGCGCAAGAACGACCGGATCACCGCCTTCCCCGGGTGGTTCGGCACCCGGCGGACGCAGGGCGGCGCGGTGGTGCTGAGCGGCCGGGTGGAGATGCTCGCGGACGAATGCATCCGGGGCGTCATGGAGCGTGGCGAGACGGTCTATGTCACGAAGTGGAGCTGCAGCTGATGTCCTGGACGGCCTGAAAGGGGCGCATCGTGTGGCAGGTAGTGCTGGACGTCACCCCCACCACGGTGACGCTCTTCCTGGCGCTGGCGCTGGCGCTGGCCGTGGCGTTGGCCCTGTGGACGGCGCTCACCTCCGGCGGCACCGCGCCGCGCACCACGGCCCGGACGCTGCTGGCCGGCTGGCTGCTGCTGTTCCTGGTGGCGACGCTCGCGCCGAGCCAGCCCATCGGTTCCGGGGACGCGACGGTGTGGTGGCGGCCCGGTGAGGGGCTGTTCGATCTGGGGGCGCAGCTGGAGCCCGGGGAGCTGGTGATGCTGGTGCGGCGGCAGATCGCCACCGCCGCGCTGTTCGTGCCCGCGTCACTGCTGCTGCGGTTTGCGGCGCCGCGTATCCCGGCGGCCGCCGCGTTCCTGCTGGGCGTGGGCCTGTGCCTGGTCGTCGAGACGGCGCAGCTGCTGATGCGGGCCGGGCGGATCGCCGATATCGACGATGTGATCTGTGCGGCGGCAGGCACCGTCACCGGCGCGGGGCTGGCGCTGCTCGGGCAGCTGGCAGTCGCCGCTATGCGTCGTCGAGCCCTTCCGCGACGCGCCGTTCGCGCAGTTCCATGATCGCGCGCCGCCGGGCGAGGCGGTGCGTGCGGCGGATCTGCGCCTCCTGGTAGCGGCGCTGGTCGCGCTCGGTCTCGGGGAGCACCGGCGGCACCCGGCGCGGCTTGCCCTGCTCGTCGACGGCGGCGAAGACCAGGTAGGCGGAGCCGACCTGCTGGGGCGGGCTGGATTCGTTCCAGCGCTCGGCCAGCACCCGTACGCCGACCTCCATCGAGGAGCGGCCGGTCCAGTTGACCTGGGCGCGGACGTGGACGAGGTCGCCGATCCTGACCGGTTCGAGGAAGGCCATCTCGTCCATCGAGGCGGTCACGGCGGGCCCGCCGGAGTGGCGCCCGGCCACAGCGCCCGCCGCGTCGTCGACGAGTTTCATGATCACGCCGCCGTGCACCGTTCCGAGGAGGTTGGTGTCGCCGGCCGTCATGATGTGGCTGAGTGTGATGCGGGACACGGACGTGGGTTTGCCCACGATCTCGCCCTCGGCGCTGTCGGTGACGAGTTCGGTCATGCAGTCCAGCCTAAGCGGCGCCCCTACGGCCCCGCCCCACGCGGATCGTGAGACTGGTCTCGCCCTTTGCGCAGGTCCGTGACATGGGTCTCCCCTCCCCCGCCGGAAACCATCCGGAATGGTTGCTTCCATTCGTGCAGGTCGGAATGGTCATGGGCCCGTGCGGTATGCGGCGGACTGCCGCCGTGGCTTTGCATCAGCTCTGCAACAGCACTGGCCCGATCCGGCACCCGCTCTATGGAGGACCGCCGTGGGGCATGCACACTTCCTCCTATGAATCAGTGGCAAGGGGGCACCTCCCGTTCGAGCGGAGCCGAGAATGGGGGCGGGTGGTCCGGCGACCAGAGCGGCAACCGGTACGGACACGGCAGCGGCAGCGCCGAGCCGGAGGGCGCGCGCGCGATGCCACACGTGCGTCGCGACGCGGGCCCCGGCTATCAGCGGCACGAGCCTCCGCTGCCCCCGTCGATGTCCCCGCGCCGGGGCGCGGCCGTGCCGCCGCAGCAGTCCCAGGGCTACGACGACGCGTACGACGGCTACAACACCGGCCAGGTCTACGGCGGCGGCCGTGGTGGCGGCGACGGCTACGACGGCCGCGCCGGCCGGCCGCGCCCCCACTGGGGCCGGCGCATCAAGTGGACGGTCATCGCCCTGGTCGCAGTGCTGGCGGTCGCCTCGGTGGCCACCTACTTCTGGGCCGACGGCAAGCTCCGCCGCAAGGTCGACCTGAGCAAGGTCATCGACCGCCCGGCGACCGGCGACGGCACGAACTACCTGATCGTCGGCTCGGACAGCCGGGAGGGCATGTCCGCCGCGGACAAGCAGAAGCTGCACACCGGCTCCGCCGAGGGCAAGCGCACCGACTCGATGATGATCCTGCACGACGGCAGCAACGGCCCGACGCTGATATCCCTGCCGCGCGACTCGGACGTGGAGATACCCACCTACGTCGGCTCGTCCTCCGGCAAGAAGTACCCGGGCACCGGGCGCCACACCAAGCTCAACGCGGCCTACGCCGAGGACGGCCCGGAGCTGCTGGTGCGCACCGTCGAGTACAACACCAAGCTGCACATCGACCACTACGTCGAGATCGGCTTCGCCGGCTTCGCCAACATCGTGGACGCCATCGGCGGCGTCGAGATGAACATCCCCAAGGCGTTCAAGGACAAGAACTCCGGCGCCGACTTCCCGGCCGGCGAGCAGACGCTCAACGGCCAGCAGGCGCTCGCCTTCGTCCGCACCCGGCACGCCTTCGCCGGCCAGGACCTGGACCGTACGAAGAACCAGCAGAAGTTCCTGGCGACCCTGGCGAGCCAGACCGCCACCCCGAGCACGGTCCTCAACCCCTTCAAGCTCTACCCGACCATGAGCGCCGGCCTGGACACGCTCATCGTCGACAAGGACATGAGCCTGTGGTCCCTGGGCAACATGTTCTTCGCGATGAAGGGCGTCACCGGCGGCGACGGCAAGTCGATGAACATGCCGATCTCCGGCAGCGCCGGCGGCAACCTGGTCTGGGACAAAGCCAAGCTCCACCAGCTGGTCCAGCAGCTGAACAACGACGAGAAGGTCACGGTCTCCGGCAACTGACCGGCGGCCCGGAACGAGCGGGCAAAGAGAGGGGCCCCGGACCGCAGTGGCGGTCCGGGGCCCCTCTCCTGTCCCCTGCTTACTGCGGCAGGTTGCGCGCCATCACGATGCGCTGCACCTGGTTGGTGCCCTCGTAGATCTGCGTGATCTTGGCGTCCCGCATCATCCGCTCGACCGGGTAGTCACGGGTGTAGCCGTAGCCGCCGAGCAGCTGGACGGCGTCCGTGGTGATCTCCATGGCGGCGTCCGAGGCGTAGCACTTGGCCGCGGCGCCGAAGAAGGTCAGGTCCTCGCCCTTGCCGCCGGCGGAGATCCGCTCGGAGCGGGCCGCCGCGGCGTAGGTGAGCTGGCGGGCCGCCTCCACCTTCATGGCCATGTCGGCGAGCATGAACTGCACGCCCTGGAAGTCGCCGATCGGCTTGCCGAACTGCTTGCGCTCCTGGACGTAGCCCTTGGCGTAGTCCAGGGCGCCCTGGGCGATGCCGAGGGCCTGGGCCGCGATGGTGATGCGGGTGTGGTCCAGGGTCTTCATGGCGGTGGCGAAACCGGTGCCCTCCGCGCCGATCATGCGGTCGGCGGGGATGCGGACGTTGTCGAGGTAGACCTCGCGGGTGGGGGAGCCCTTGATGCCGAGCTTCTTCTCCGGGGCGCCGAACGAGACCCCCTCGTCGCCCTTCTCGACGACGAAGGCCGAGATGCCCTTGGAGCGCTTCTCCGGGTCGGTGACGGCCATCACCGTGTAGGAGTCGCTGACGCCGGCGTTGGTGATCCACCGCTTGACGCCGTTGAGGATGTAGTGGTCACCGTCGCGGACGGCCTTGGTCTTCATCCCGGCCGCGTCGGAACCGGCGTCCGGCTCGCTCAGGCAGTACGAGAACATCGTGTCGCCCTTGGCCAGCGGGCCCAGGTACTTCGCCTTCAGCTCCTCGGAGCCGGAGAGGATCACCGGGAGCGAGCCGAGCTTGTTGACCGCCGGTATGAGCGAGGACGAACCGCAGACGCGGGCCACCTCCTCGATGACGATGACGGTCGCCAGCGCGTCGGCACCGGCACCGCCGTAGGCCTCCGGTACGTGGACGGCGTGCAGGTCGCTCGCGACCAGCGCGTCGAGCGCCTCCTGCGGGAAGCGGGCCTCCTCGTCCACCGCGGCGGCGAACGGCGCGATTTTCGCCTCGGCGAGCGAGCGCACCGACTCGCGGAGCATGTCGTGCTCCTCGGACGGCCGGTACAGATCGAAATCAGCGGTTCCCGCCACGCTTTCTCACTCCCCTGTGAGCTGTCGGCAGTGCTAACTACCGTTAAGTAACCCTTTACCTCTCCGGATTCTAGGCGCCGGGCCGGGCCTGCGGATACGTGAGGTTGCCGACAGTTACAGACCTGCCCACGCGACGACTGGAGATGACCCTTCCCGGCCCGACTATGCTCGGTCAGCGCCGTTTTCCCCAGCGAAGTGACCCGACCACCCCGCAGCCCCCGGCGCTGCGCCGCCGCATTGCCTGTTTGGAGCATCCATGGCCCTCAAGATCACCGTGATCGGCACCGGCTACCTCGGCGCGACCCACGCCGCGGCCATGGCCGAGCTGGGCTTCGAGGTGCTGGGGCTCGATGTGGTGCCCGAGAAGATCGAGATGCTGCAGCGGGGCGAGGTCCCGATGTACGAGCCGGGCCTGGAGGAGCTGCTGCGCCGCCACGCCGACGGCATCGAGGGCTCGACCGGCCGGCTGCGCTTCACCACCTCCTACGAGGAGGCCGGGGCCTTCGGCGACGTCCACTTCGTCTGTGTGAACACCCCGCAGAAGCACGGCGAGTACGCCTGTGACATGAGTTACGTGGAGAGCGCCTTCGACGCGCTGGCGCCGCATCTGACCCGGCCCGCCCTGGTCGTCGGCAAGTCGACGGTGCCGGTGGGCAGCGCGGCCCGGCTCGCCGAGCGGCTGGCCGCGGCCGCCCCGGCGGGCTCGGCCGTCGAGCTGGCCTGGAACCCGGAGTTCCTGCGCGAAGGCTTCGCCGTCAAGGACACCCTGCACCCGGACCGGATCGTCGTGGGCGTGGCCGGTGAACGGGGCGAGGAGCTGCTGCGCGAGGTGTACGCGGCCCCGATCGCCGAGGGCTCGCCGTTCATCGTCATGGACTACCCGACGTCCGAGCTGGTGAAGGCCTCGGCCAACTCCTTCCTGGCGACGAAGATCTCGTTCATCAACGCCATGGCCGAGGTCTGCGAGGCGGCCGACGGCGATGTGGTGAAGCTCGCCGAGGCCATCGGGCACGACGACCGGATCGGCAAGAAGTTCCTGCGGGCCGGTATCGGCTTCGGCGGCGGCTGCCTGCCCAAGGACCTGCGGGCCTTCATGGCGCGCGCGGGCGAACTCGGCGCCGACCAGGCCCTGACCTTCCTCCGCGAGATCGACTCGATCAACATGCGCCGCCGCGGCCACATGGTCGAGCTCACCCGGGACGCGGTCGGCGGCGGCTTCCTCGGCAAGCGGGTCGCCGTCCTGGGCGCGACCTTCAAGCCGGACTCGGACGACGTCCGCGACTCCCCCGCGCTCAATGTCGCCGGCCAGATCCACCTCCAGGGCGGCCAGGTGACGGTCTACGACCCGAAGGGCATGGAGAACGCGAGGCGCGTCTTCCCGACGCTGAGCTACGCCGACACCGCCCTGGACGCCGTACGCGGCGCCGACGTCGTGCTGCACCTCACGGAGTGGCGGGAGTTCCGCGAACTGGATCCGGCCGCGTTGGGCGACGTCGTCGCCGAGCGACACATCCTGGACGGCCGCAACGCCCTCGACCCCCAGCTGTGGCGCAAGGCGGGCTGGACGTACCGGGCACTGGGGCGCCCCTCCGCGTAGCGGATATTTTCCCCACGTCTTCGGCTTTCCCGCCGCGGGGGCTTGTCGCCGTTGCGCTTTGCGGCGCACCCCACATCGTCGGCTTTCCCGCCGCGGGACGACCCGCCGTTGCGCTTTGCGGCGCGCCCCACGTCGTCGGCTTTCCCGCCGCGGGACGACCCACCGTTGCGCCTGCGGCGCACCCCACGTCGTCGGCTTTCCCGCCGCGGGACGACCCGCCGTTGCGCCTGCGGCGGGCCGGTGCCGCTGCGCGGGGCTGTTCGGCTGCGGGGCCGGCCCTCCGGACTTCGTCCTGCGGTCCGGCCCCTCCCCCTTGGGGGTGGGAGGAAGGTGAGTGGGGGCGGGCGTGATCCGCTAGCTGCGCGCGCGTCAGGGACTGCGTCCGCCCCCACCGGCCCTTCCACCCACTCACGGGAGGGGCCGCGCCGCAGGACGGAGTCCGGAGGAGCGGCACCGCACCCGACCACCCACGCCCGCCGCAGGCGCAACGACGACAAGCCCCCACGGCGGGGACAGCCAAAAACGTACGCCGCGGCGCCGCCAGGCATGGCATCGTGGCCGCCATGAGCCTCATCACACTCGGAGTTGTCGCACTGGACTGTCCCGACCCCCGGGCCCTCGCGGATTTCTACGCGGACATGCTCGGCTGGCGGGTGACCGAAGAGGACGAGGACTGGGTCGAGATCGCCGGGCCGGACGGCCGGACCCTCGCCTTCCAGCGGGTGGCCGAGGGCTACCGGCCGCCGCAGTGGCCCGGCCAGGACCTGCCGCAGCAGCTGCACCTCGATTTCGACGTGCCGCGCGCGAAGATCGACGAGGCCGAGCGCACGATCGTCGCGCTGGGCGCCAAGCTCGTCCAGCACGACGAGGGGAAGCAGAGCTGGCGGGTCTATCTCGACCCGGCCGGGCACCCGTTCTGCCTCTGCATGAGGTGACGACCCGGTGCCCGAGGTGAGGGCCCCGGCCCGCTCCGCTTGAAGTGCGGGCCCAGGCCCTCTCAGTGCGGGCCCGGGCTCGCGTCAGCCGTCCAGCTGCTCGATCGTCGCGTGGGACGGCCCGCGCCGCTGCCGCTCGGCGCGCGCCACGTCCTCCGCGGCGCGCAGGGTGCGGACGGCGTTCTGCCAGGTGAGCTTGGCGAGGTCGCCCTCGGACCACCTGCGGGCTTGGAGTTCGGCGATCAGGTACGGGTAGCCGGCGACATCGGCCAGGTCGGCCGGGGTGAAGGCGGTGCCGTCGAAGTCGCCGCCGATCCCGATGTGGTCGACGCCGGCGACCTCGCGCATGTGGTCGAGGTGGTCGGCGACGGTGGCCGCGGTGGCCATCGGGCGGGGGTGCGCGGCCTCGAAGTCCCGCTGGACCCTCATGCCCGCCTCGGTGGTGTCGAGGTGGTGCAGGCCGTGTGCGCGCATGTTCTCGTCGGCGCGCTGCGTCCAGGCGACGGCGGCCGGCAGCACGAACTTCGGGACGAACGTGGCCATCGCGACGCCGCCGTTGGCGGGCAGCTGTGCCAGTACGTCGTCGGGGATGTTGCGCGGATGGTCGCAGACGGCGCGGGCGGAGGAGTGCGAGAAGACCACCGGCGCGGTGCTGACGCGCAGCGCGTCGCGCATGGTGTCGGCCGAGACATGGGAGAGGTCGACCAGCATCCCGCAGCGGTTCATCTCCCGGACGACTTCCTCGCCGAAAGCCGACAGGCCGTGGTGGCGCGGCTCGTCGGTGGCGGAGTCCGCCCAGTCGATGGTGTCGTTGTGGGTGAGCGTCATATAGCGCACGCCCAGCTGGTGCAGCGCGCGCAGGGTGGCCAGCGAGTTGTGGATGGAGTGGCCGCCCTCGGCGCCCATGAGGGACGCGATCCGGCCCTCGGCGCGGGCCGCCTCCATGTCGTCGGCGGTATGTGCGAGGCGCAGGTCCTCGGGGTAACGGGCGACCAGTTCCCGCACCACATCGATCTGTTCGAGGGTCGCGCTGACGGCCTTGTCGCCCGCGTAGTCGGCGCGGACGTAGACCGACCAGAACTGGGCGCCGACGCCGCCGGACCGCAGCCGCGGCAGGTCGGTGTGGAGGTGCGCGGACTGGTCGGCGGCGATGTCGCGCCGGTCGAGGTCGTAGCGGACCTGCTCGCGCAGCGCCCAGGGCAGGTCGTTGTGGCCGTCGACGACGGGCCAGCGGGCGAGCAGATCCCGGGCGGCGTCCAGGGAAGGGCTCACTTACCGCCCCCGAAGCCGAAGCCGGCCGGGGAGGCGACCTTGTTGCGCAGCCGCTTGCCCTTCTCGGTGGCCTGGTCGTTCAGCTCCTGCTGGAACTCCCGCATCCGGGCGAGGAGTTCGGGGTCCTGGGTGGCGAGGATGCGGGCGGCCAGCAGCCCGGCGTTGCGGGCGCCGCCGACGGAGACGGTGGCGACCGGCACTCCGGCGGGCATCTGCACGATGGAGAGGAGGGAGTCCATGCCGTCCAGGTACTTGAGCGGTACGGGGACGCCGATGACCGGGAGCGGGGTGACGGAGGCGAGCATCCCGGGGAGGTGGGCCGCGCCGCCGGCGCCGGCGATGATCGCCTTCAGGCCGCGCCCGTCCGCCTCCTCGCCGTACGCGATCATCTCGCGCGGCATGCGGTGCGCCGAGACGACGTCGACCTCGTAGGGGATCTCGAACTCGTCGAGGGCCTGCGCGGCGGCCTCCATGACGGGCCAGTCGGAGTCGGAGCCCATGACGATGCCGACCACGGGGGACGGGTCGGCGGGGGCGTCGGTCTTCGGTTCGGACGAGGTGGGCGTCATTCGGTGATCGTTCCTCGCAGGTAGCCGGCGGCGTGCGCGGCGCGCTCGCGCACATCCGCCAGGTCGTCGCCGTAGGTGTTGACGTGGCCGACCTTACGGCCGGGCTTCACATCCTTCCCGTACATATGGATCTTCAACTGCGGGTCCCGCGCCATGCAATGGAGGTACGCGTAATACATGTCGGGATAGTCGCCGCCGAGGACGTTGGCCATGACCGTCCAGGGGGCGCGCGGGCGGGGATCGCCGAGCGGGAGGTCGAGCACGGCCCGGACGTGGTTGGCGAACTGCGAGGTGATCGCGCCGTCCTGGGTCCAGTGGCCGGAGTTGTGCGGGCGCATGGCGAGCTCGTTGACCAGGATGCGGCCATCCGCGGTCTCGAAGAGCTCGACGGCCAGATGCCCGACCACGTCCAGCTCCTGGGCGATGCGCAGCGCCAGCTCCTGGGCCTGGCCCGCGAGCTCCGCGTCGAGGCCGGGCGCCGGCGCGATCACGGTGTCGCAGACGCCGTCGACCTGGATGGACTCCACGACCGGGTAGGCAACGGCCTGGCCGTGCGGGGAGCGGACGATGTTGGCGGCCAGCTCCCGGGCGAAATCGACCTTTTCCTCCGCGAGGACGGGCACCCCGGCGCGGAACGGCTCGACGGCCTCCTTGGAGGATCGTACGACCCAGACGCCCTTGCCGTCGTAGCCGCCGCGGACGGTCTTGAGGATCACGGGAAAGCCTTCGCCCTCGGCCGCGAACCGCTCGACATCGTCGGGGTCGGAGACGATGCGGTGCCGTGGACAGGGCACGCCGATCGCGTCCAGTTTCGCCCGCATCACCCCCTTGTCCTGGGCGTGCACCAGCGCATCGGGGCCGGGCCGTACGGGGATGCCGTCGGCCTCCAGTGCCCGCAAATGCTCGGTGGGAACGTGCTCGTGATCGAAGGTGATCACGTCACAGCCACGAGCGAAGGTACGGAGGGTGTCCAGATCGCGGTAGTCGCCGATGACGACATCACCGACCACCTGAGCCGCCGAATCCTGCGGAGTGTCGCTGAGGAGCTTGAATTTGATGCCGAGGGGGATACCCGCCTCGTGGGTCATACGGGCGAGCTGACCGCCACCGACCATGCCGACTACCGGGAACGTCACACCCCCAGGGTATCCGTACGGCGCCGCGGGCCCCGACCCGGGCTTGGATGATCCTCCGAGTTCGCACGTTCGAAGATCGCCGGTGGAAGATCGACACCGGCGGTTACCCTCGGGCCGGGGTGCGGGGCCGGCACCCGGGCCGGGCCCGGCAAAAGGGGAGGCCGGATGGGGAAAAGTGGCATATCAGGGGGCTCCGGGAAGCTGGTGATCGTGGTCGCGATCGCCACGCTGCTGGTCGCCCTGCACTCCATTTTCAGCCAGTTATCCGCACCCAGGGTCTATGACGCGGACGACACCGAGATCACCGTCTCCGCCGGCGACCGCTTCAGCGTGCGGGTCCCCGACGATCCCGCCGGCGGCTACCGCTGGATCATCGCCGAGCCCCGCCCCGACCCGGCCGTCCTGCGGGCCGCCGATACGCACGCGGACTCCGGCGGCCCTCCCCCGGCCGCCACGGGCCGCTACCTCCCCTTCGAGGCCGTCCGTCCGGGCCGTACGGACTTACGGCTGCTGCGCTGCCGGCGCTGCGGCTCCGGCGCCGCCGAGGAGAAGGGTGCCCGCAGCCTCAACTTCCGTGTCACGGTCGGCTGATCCCGTTGTCACCGTCGGCCGCGCCGTCGTCACTGTGTGCTGCCCCGTGCGGACCGCCGTGCGTTGCGCACAGACCTGACAGATGGCAGGCAGCGTCCGCGGCGCCTGGTTAGCATGAGGAAGCGGAACGGCCGGAGAACAGGCCCACGGCCGTGCACGCCGCCCCCGACAGGAGCTGAGCGAACCCCATGAGTGAACGGAGCGCACTGCGGTCGCGGCTGGAGGCGCTCGTTCGGGAACTGGCGAAGTTCGGCGCGGTCGGCGGCGCGGGGGTCGTCGTCAACTTCGTGGTGTTCAACCTCGTGCGGCAGCTGACCGAGGTCCCCGTCGTCCGGGCCAGCATCATCGCGACCGTCGTGGCCACCGGTACCAACTACCTCGGCTACCGCTACTTCACCTACCGTGACCGCGACAAACAGGGCCGGACGAAGGAGCTCACGCTCTTCCTGCTGTTCAGCGCGGTCGGCCTGGTGATCGAGAACGGTCTGCTCTACGTCGCGACATACGGGTTCCACTGGGACAGCCCGCTGCAGAGCAATGTCTTCAAGTTCCTCGGCATCGGCTTCGCCACGCTCTTCCGCTTCTGGTCCTACCGCACCTGGGTCTTCCGTGCCCTGCCCGCGCGGGAGGCCGTGGAGAGGGCCGAGTCCTTCCTCGCCGACGGCTCACACCGTCCGCACAGCGCCTCGCGAAAGTAGCCCCGGGGCCCGTCCGCCCGGGGCCCGCCCGCCCCCGGCCTCACTCCTCGGCCGGCTCCGCCTCACGTGCCAGGAACAGCGCGAAGACCGGCGGATGCTGCTGGAGCAGTTCCAGCCGTCCGCCGTCCGCCTCCGCCAGATCCCGTGCGACGGCCAGCCCCAGCCCGGTGGAGTTCCGGCCGGAGACCGTGCGCTCGAAGACCCGCGAGCCGAGGTCCGGCGGCACCCCGGGCCCGGCGTCGGTGACCTCGACGACCGCCTGGTTGCCGGTGACGCGGGTACGCAGCGCGACCGTCCCGTCGCCGTGCATCAGCGAGTTCTCGATCAGGGTGGCCAGCACCTGGGCGACCGCACCCGGTGTGCCGACGGCCCGCAGCCCCTTCTTGCCCGAGCGCACGATGGCCCGCCCCGCACTGCGGTAGGCCGGCCGCCACTCCTCGATCTGCTGCTTGACCACCTCGTCCAGGTCGAAGGCGACCGCGGAGCCGCTGCGCGGGTCCCGGGAGTTGGTCAGCAGCCGCTGCACGACGTCCGTCAGCCGCTCCACCTGCGCCAGCGCGATGGTGGCCTCTTCCTTCACGGTGTCCGGGTCGTCGGTGACGGTGATCTCCTCCAGCCGCATGGACAGCGCCGTCAGCGGTGTCCGCAGCTGGTGCGAGGCGTCCGCGGCCAGCCGCCGCTCGGCGGTGAGCATCCGCGCGATCCGCTCGGCGCTGGCGTCCAGCACATCGGCGACCCGGTCCAGCTCCTGGACGCCGTAGCGGCGGTGGCGCGGGCGGGGGTCACCGGAGCCGAGCCGTTCGGCGGTCTCCGCGAGGTCGGTGAGCGGCGCGGTCAGCCGGCGGCCCTGGCGGACGGCCAGGATGACGGCAGCGATGATCGCCAGCAGCGCCACGGCCAGGATGACCAGCAGCGTCCGGCCGATCTCCGCGCTGACCATGGAGCGCGAGGCCTGGACCGTGACCGACTCACCGCGGTCCCCGCTCACCTGCGACTGGATGACATCGCCCGAGGGCCGCGTCCCGATCTCGATCGGCGCCTTGCCCGGCACCTTGATCTTCGCGTACCGCTTGGCGGTGATCTGCTCGGAGAGGATGTCCGGGGTGATCTTCTCGCCGCTCCCCAGCCGGCTCTCCACTATCCCGACCAGCCGGACCGCCTCGGACGCCACGCTCTCCTGGGCGCCGGCCTGGATGGTGCGGGTCTCGACGATGACGAGCGAGACACCGAAGACGGCGATCACGACGAGCACCACGGCGAGCGTGGAGTTGATCAGGCGGCGGCGCACGGGCCCCTAGCTCTTCTCGAAGCGGAAGCCGACTCCGCGGACGGTGGCGATGTAGCGGGGGTTGGCGGCGTCGTCCCCGAGCTTCTTGCGCAGCCAGGAGATGTGCATGTCGAGCGTCTTCGTGGAGGACCACCAGGTGGTGTCCCAGACCTCGCGCATCAGCTGATCGCGGGTGACGACCCGTCCCGCGTCCCGCACCAGGACCCGCAGCAGGTCGAACTCCTTCGCCGTGAGCTGCAGTTCCTCGTCACCCATCCACGCACGGTGCGACTCGACGTCGATCCGTACGCCGTGGGTGGCGGGCGGCTGCTGGGGCTCGGCGGTGGAGCCGCGGCGCAGCAGGGCCCGTACCCGGGCGAGGAGTTCGGCGAGCCGGAAGGGCTTGGTGACGTAGTCGTCGGCACCGGCGTCCAGGCCGACGACGGTGTCCACCTCGTCGGCGCGGGCGGTCAGCACCAGGATGGGGAAGGAATGGCCTTCGTTGCGCAGCCGGCGGGCGACCTCCAGGCCGTCCATGCCGGGCAGCCCCAGGTCCAGGACGACGAGATCGATATTGCCCTGGATACCGGCGTCGAGCGCCGTCGGGCCGTCCTCGCGCACCTCGACTTCGTAACCCTCGCGGCGCAGTGCGCGGGCGAGCGGCTCCGAGATGGACGCGTCATCCTCGGCGAGCAGTACACGGGTCATGGCCCGATGGTAGTCCGATGTCCGTGGACCGAGGGGCGGACCAGCGCGGATGGCCGACGACGGACCGTTCCTGCAGCGTGAGCCGGGCACGCCCCGGGCGCGCGGCTGGGCGCGTGGTACCCGCAGGGGCGCTCACAGTTCCCCGTGCCGGTGTGAGCGTTGTCTCACGCAGCCCAACAGCGCTGCCACCGGACGTATGGTGGCAGGACGTCCATCGCTCAACCACCGGGACCTTTGACTCTCCGCTGATGTCAACGGTCCCTCGTTGTGTACCGGGCTGGAACCACCAGCCCTGATGGACCGTGATCGACCTGTCGACCGGGTCCGCCGCGCTAGCTAGACGGGGGGCGTGGAATCCGGAGTACGACCGTCCTGACGGCCCCTCGCGGGGGTGCCGAACCTCCCGCACGTGGGGGCGGGCGGGGCTACGCCGGAGCCGGTCCCCCCCCACCCGGGCGCGTATCCGCCAGCGAACGCGTCCCGTAGCAGCAAGGAAGCATCCATGGCGTCCAGCCTGACGAAGGACGCGGCCCAGCAGGGGAACCCTGCGGATGGCGGCAAGACCTTCTTCGGCCACCCCCGCGGCCTGGCCACGCTCTTCATGACCGAGATGTGGGAGCGCTACAGCTTCTACGGCATGAAGGCGCTCCTCCCGCTGTATCTGATCGCGCCCGGCGGCATGCACATGCAGGCCACCACGGCCACGGCGATCTACTCGGTGTACATGGCGATGGTCTACCTGCTCGCCATGCCGGGCGGCTGGGTGGCCGACCGCTTCTGGGGACCGCGCAAGACGGTCGCCATCGGCGCCCTCGTCGTCATCGCGGGCCACATCACACTCGCCCTGCCCTCCGCGGCGTCCTTCTTCGCGGGTCTCGTGCTGGTCGCGATCGGCTCCGGCCTGCTGAAGGCGAACATCTCCACGATGGTCGGCCACCTCTATGACGGCCCGCAAGACCCGCGCCGTGACGGTGGCTTCACGCTCTTCTACATCGGCATCAACATCGGCGCCCTCCTGGCGCCGCTGTCCATCGGCACCGTCGGCGAGAACGTCAACTGGCACCTCGGCTTCACGCTCGCCGCCGTCGGCATGGCGCTCGGCCTCGCCCAGTTCCTGCTCGGCACCCGCCACTTGAGCCCGGAGAGCAGCGTCGTCGCCCAGCCCGCGACCGACCAGGAGAAGGCGTCCGTGCTGCGCAAGGGCCTGATCTGGCTGGCCGTCGCGGCCGTCTTCTACACCCTGCTCGGTGTGACCGGGAACTTCGCCGACTGGGCGCTGATGCCGATCACCATCGCCGGTCTGGTCATCCCGATCGCGGTCCTGGTCCGCATGAAGCGCGACAAGGAGCTCACGGAGCTGGAGCAGTCCAAGCTCTCGGGCTACATCTGGTTCTTCGCGGTCGCCGCCGTCTTCTGGATGATCTACGACCAGAACGGCTCCACCCTGTCGATCTTCGGCGAGAACTCCACGACGAACGACCTGCTGGGATTCCACTTCCCGACGTCCTGGTACCAGTCGCTGAACCCGCTCTTCATCATGGCGCTCGCCCCGGTGGTCGCGTCGGCGTGGCTGTGGCTGAACAGGCGGGACAAGGAGCCCAGCACCGCCGTCAAGTTCGCCTCCAGCCTCGCGCTGATCGGCATCTCGTTCGCGGTCTTCCTCATCCCGCTGATCGACACCGCTGCCCATGGCGGCAAGGTCAGCCCGATGTGGCTGGTGGCGATCTACTTCATCCAGACCGTCAGTGAGCTCTGCCTCTCCCCGGTCGGACTGTCGGTCACCACGAAGATGGCGCCCGCCAAGTACACCTCCCAGATGATGGGTGTCTGGTTCCTCGCGGTCACCGCGGGTGACTCGGTGTCAGGTCTGCTGACGTCGCCGCAGCTGAACGTCGATCTGAACACCGCCGCCTCGGTCGCCGTGGAGGCCGTGTTCGCCGTCATCGCCGGCCTCGGCATCTGGACGTCCCGCAAGCGGATCAAGGAGCTGATGGGCAGCGTCAACTGACGCCTGCCGGACCGGCCCCGGACAGCGGAAGGGGGCGTCGCACCGCCGGTGCGACGCCCCCTTCGTGCGTCCCTGGGGACGTACCCCGCCTCTGCGTGGGGGACGTACCCCGCCCATGCGTCGGGGACGTGCCGCGTCAGCGGACCCGTGCCCGGTGCCGGGGCAGGAAGGTGAAGACCGCCCCGCCCAGCAGGATGACCGTCCCGGCGAGGATGCCGAGCGCGGTCAGCGCACCGTGGTCGCTCGCGCCGGTCTCGGCGAGGCCGCCGCTGCCGCCCGAGACACTGGCCGGCCCCGCCGCGCCGCCACCGGAGGACGCGGCCCCGCCCGTGGCGCCACTGGACGTGCCGCCGGACGTGCCGCCGGACGTGCCGCCCTGCTGTGCCGAGGTGTCCAGGGCGAGCGAGACTCCCGGGTCCTTCTCCGGGGTGCAGGTGGTGGTCGTCCCGAGGGCGTTGACGGTGAGCACGCCCGGGGTGAGCGTGGCCTTGCCGGTGGCGCCCGGCCTGTAGGTGCCCTTCAGATCGGGGATGGCAATCGGCTGCCCCGACTTGATCGGATCGGCGTTCGCCGGTCCCTCGGCCTTCACCGCTCCCTTGTCCGCGCCACCGACCTTGACGTCCATCGACGGCTTGACCGAGCCCTTGGGGATGTCCGCCGGGCTGTCCATGACGGACTTGCTGAACTTCACCGTCAGGTCGTAACCGCCGGCCTTCTTCACCGCGTTGATCTGGACCGGCGAGGTCGCCTTCTTGTTCCCGATGGGCGTCTTGCAGGCATACGGGACCAGTACTTCCTTGCCCTTGTACGCGGTGCCGTCGGGGTCGCCGCCGGAGCCTCCGGTGGTCGTACCGCCGGACGAGCCGGTGGTCGCACCGCCGTCGGTGCCGCCGGTGGTGGCGCCCGTAGTGGCACCACCGGTGGTCCCGCTGGTGGACCCGCCGGTCGTGCCCGTCGTGGTTCCGCCGGTGGTCGTACCGGTGGTGGTGCCACTCGTGGTCCCACTCGTGGTCCCACTGGTCGTGCCGGTGGTCGTGCCGCTCGTGGTGCCGCCGGAACCGGCCCCGCCGTCGGTCACCTTGATGGTCACCGCGGGCTTCACCGTCTCCTTGGGCGAGCACTTGGTGTCCGTCGAGATCGGCTGGTTGACGTTGATGTTGTAGAAGCCGGGCGTCAGCGTGACCTCACCCGGCTTCGACAGCTTCAGCTTGCCCTTCATGTCGGACAGCTTCATCGGACTGCCCTTGGGGATCGGCGGGTTCTGCCGCGGCCCCTGCATGGCCAGATCGCCGGTCTGCGCCCCGGCCACCTTGATCGTGCCGGTCGGCTGGACGGTGTTCTCCCCCAGATCGAGGATGTCGGGGTTCTTCGAGGCCCCCTCCACGGTCTTCCAGACCACCTCGATCTCGTCGCCCACCTTGGCCGTCTCCGGCGCGCTGACCGCCACCTTCGTGGTGCCCTCGACCGGCGGCAGCCCCGATATCGGCGGCGGCAGACACTCCGTCTTGTACGACACCTCTGCGGCCTGGGCGGTCCCGGCCGCTGCCATGATGCCCGCACCCGCGAGCACCAGCGCGGCCACCGAGGCCACCGCGGCTCTCCTCCGTTGCCTCATCACGCTGAACCTTTCGACGTCGGTCGTTCGGTTGATGCCGGTCGTTCGGTTGATGCGGTGGACGGTGCGGTGTCCTGGGTGAACCACGGCAGCGCGGCACGGTCCCCCGGTGTACCGGGGCCGGCCGTGGAGCCCTCGCGCGCGGTCCGGTTCCTGATGCGTGGTCCGATGCCGGCCGCGCGTGTGCGTCCGGGCGCCGGCGTGCGTCCGGCCGGGGGCGTACGCCCCGCGCCGTGCCTGCGGATGTTGCCCGGCCGGCGCGGGCGCACCCGGTCCACGAGGGCCATCCCGATGCGGAACACCGCCGTCGGGACCACCACGCAGAGCAGCACCCAGAAGAGCGTCACGCCCCATGGCCTGCCGACTCCCCAGGGCTGCTCGGCCAGCACCTTGCCGCCGTATGCGAGCGAGACCAGATAGTCCCCGTGCGCGCCGGCCGGCAGCTCGACCGGCAGCGTGACCTCGGCCTTCTTCCCGGCGGGTACGGTCCCCCGCCACTGCTGCTCCTCCCACTCCGCCGCGAAGATCCCGTGTGAGGTGCCGACCCGGAAGGCGGGGTCCTTGACCGGTGCCGAGCCGAGATTGCCGACGGTGAGGGTCAGCTGACGCCGTGCGGGGGCGCCGAACCAGGTCAGCAGGCCGCTGCTGCCCGCCAGCCGCGGCCGGTCGAGCACGGTCAGCCGGCCGCCGGTGCGCTCCGCGGGCAGCGGCGCCACCGGGTGGCCCGCCACCGTGAAGGCGGCCTCCGCAGCGGCCGCCTCACCGGTCACGGTCGCCGCATGCACCACACAAGGGCAGGGTTTGGGCGGCTCGGCGACCGGGAGGAGCCTGCGGAACGCGCCATGGGCGTCGGTGGTGACCGCCCGGCCGTCGCCGTTGGCACACGAATTGGTACCGCCGATCATGTTCTGCCCGCAGATCAGCAGCGTGAGCAGCGCCTTGGGCCGCCAGCCACGGCCGGTCACGGTGAGCGAGCCGCCCTTGCCGGCTTCCTTCCGGGAGAGGTGGACGGTGGGATGCCCCTCCGCCGTGGCGGCGTACGGGGCCGCGGCGGGGGTGTACGGGGCCGCGGGCGCGGCGGCGGCCGGGAGCGGAGCCGCCGCGAGTGCCAGGCAGAGGAGGAGCAGGGCCACCGCCCGCTGCCGTACGGGGAGCGTGGTGCGTGCGGCGCGTACGGTGCGGGTCGCCGGGCCGGTGCGGGGCCGCCCGGTGCCGCCGGTCACGACCGCGCTCCTGGTCCGGTACCCGCCAACTGCCCCGCCGCGTCCGCCCGGTCGCCGCCGGGCGGTGGTGCCTCACCGGCCGTCCCCCTCGCGGTCCCGGCGCCTTCTGCCCCACGCGCGCCCGGCACCTCACTCGCGCCCCGTGCCCGACGCCGCCGGCGTACGACGACCGGCCCGCCCACGCCGGTCACCAGAAGGAGCATCCCGCCCGCCACCGCACCCCAGGGGGCCGTGGTGTACGTGGCAGTGGCGGACCCGTGGGCGCCGCCGCCCGCTGTCGCCGTGAGCCGGAGGTCCACCGCGTCCAGGCGGGGCGGATCGGCCCACGTCTCCGTCAGACCGACACCCTGGCCGGGCCGCAGCGTGGTCGGCAGGGCGCGGGGGGCCCGCCGCAACACGGGGCCGAAAAGCCCGTCGGCGCGGACCGCGAGGCGCGGCGCGAGCACCGTGTTGCCGCGGTTGACCAGCGTGTACCGGATGAGCGCCGCAGGGCCCCGGCGGCGCACCGACACCTGCTCGACGGTCAGCGCGGACAACGGCCGCCCGGTCACCCGCAGATGGACCGGTACGGCGTCCCGCCCCTCCGCGCCGGTCCCGCGGCCGCGGGTGGCGAGCAGCGAGCCGGAGCGCTCACCGGGGGCGGCATCGCGCGGCACGGTCACCGTGAACGGCACACTCGCCCGGGTGTGCGGCGGCACCTTCACCTCCGTCGAGGCGAGCGCGAGCCACGCGCCGGGCGTGGAGCCGCGCAGCCGTACGGTGACGGTGTGACCGGTGGGGTTGCTCAGGGACAGCCGGTCGCTCATGACGGTGCCCGGCGCGCCCTCCAGGTAGAAGTACGGGCGGTCCGCCGTGCCGGGCGCGGCACCGTCGCCGGGCGCGGGCGCCGCGGACCAGCCCGGTGGCGCCGGGGCGGCGGCCGGCCGGGCCGCGGCCGCCGTGGAGCACAGCAGCACGGCGGCGGTCGCGAGGACCGCACCGCTGACCGCTGTGCGGGTACGGGAGGGCATCGGCGGCTCCTGCTGCAAGGGGGCCGCCCCGTGCCGGCCGGGCAGGGGGCGGGCGGAGAACGACGGTGCGCCACGCGGGTCCTGACGCCCCACGCGGCGCGTCACACCCGCTGGTGACGGCGGGTCAGCCAGAGCGCGCCGGCCCCACCGGCCAGCAGCACGGTGCCGCCGAGGGTGCCCAGCGCGAGGGCGGAGTCCGCGGGTCCGGTCTGCGGCAGCTGCCCGCCCGAGGAGCCGCCGCCGGCCGCGCCGGCGCCGGTGCTTCCCGAGGCGCCGGCCGAGCCGCCGGTCCCCTTCACGTCCAGGGTGAGCGAGGGCTTGGGGTGGTTGGCGGGCGTGCACGTGGTGGTGGTGCCCAGCGCCTTGATGGTGAGCGTGGAGGCGGTGAAGGTCACCTTGCCGCTGCCCTTGGGGGTGTACGTACCGCTCAAGTCACTGATCTTGATGGGGGTGTTGGCCGGGATGGCCTGGTCGTTGGGCGGCCCGGCGACCGGCACCGTACCGCTCTCCGCACCGCCCAGTGTGATCAGCGCGCTCGGCTTCATGGCGCCCTTGCCCAGCTCGACGGGGCTGGAGGAGACGCCCTTGCGGAAGGACATGACGAGCTTGTACGCGCCGCCGCCGGGTGTGCTGGTGATGTCGATGGGCGAGACCGCGCCCTTGCTGCCGATCGGTGTTTTGCACTGGTAGTTGACGTCCACGACCTCGGCGTGGGCAGCCGGTGCGGTGAGCATCACCGCGGACCCCGCCGCCATCGCCACGGCCGCGGCGAGACCGGCCGCCCGGCCCGGGCGCCTGCCGTGCTGTTCGTAGAAGCGGGCCACCTCGGATTCCCCTTCTCCCGGTGAGCGCACCGCCGGACGTTACTGACGGCACATCAGATTGGCCGCTCAAGGTACGCCGGGGACCTTGCCGAGGGAAGGCAATGCACAGCCCCGATCGCCCCGAGGGCCGCACGGTGGGGGAATCCGGGCCTCGGTACGCCCTCCGGACACGACAAAGCGCGGGCCCTCGGGCCCGCGCTCAGCTCTGCTCTTCCCCGGCGGTGTCCGCCCGCCCTTCAGGACGGCGCGGCGAGCTCCGCCCAGACGGTCTTGCCGGTGCCGTCGGCGTTGCGCACCACACCCCAGTCCAGGCACAGGCGCTGCACGATGAACATGCCGTGGCCGCCGGGACGGCCCGGACGGTGCGGGCTGCGCGGCGCCGGCGAGCCCGCGCCGAGGTCACTGACCTCCAGGCGCAGCACTTTGCCGGTGCTGCGCAAGCGCAGCTCCTCGGGCCCTTCGGCGTGCAGGCAGGCGTTGGTGACCAGTTCCGAGACGACGAGCAGCACATCCTCGGCCGCGGCACGCCGGTCGGCGCTCGCGGCCGGCAGCCAGCCCCAGTCGTGCAGCGCCTGCCGGGCGAAGTCACGGCCACGCGCCACGGCCCCTCGGGTGCCCGCCAGGCGCAGCCGGCGGATCTGCCCCACCGGGGCGGCGGCAGCCGGGGCGGCGGAAGCACCCGCGCTGCCCGGCTCCGGGCCGAGATCGCCCGGCGGATACGGCCGGGTGGTGCTCATCAGCGCTTCACCTCACCGATTCGCCTGTTCACGGAAAACAGATACTGACTGATTCAACGGATTCAGATGTCTCCTGCCCGACCGGACCGTGAGAACACCCACTTCTTGGGTACGGAAGTTGTGACACGGACTACGTGCCCGGAATGCAACGTTCCGGACACCGTCGCCATGTCAGTCGGCCAGGGCCGCGTCGAGGGAGTCGTGCACCGTGAAGACCGCCTCGGCGCCGGTGATCTCGAAGACCCGGGCGACTACCGGCTGCATTCCGGCCAAGTGGACTCCGCCCCCCTCGGCTTCCGCCTTCAGGCGGGCGCCGAGCAACACATTGAGACCGGTGGAGTCCATGAACTCAAGGGGTGAGCAGTCCACCACCAGGCGTGCGTATCCGTCGTCCACACAGCCCTCGAGTGACTCACGCAACAGATCTGCGGTGTGGTGATCCAGCTCACCCGAAACCGTCACGACCGCGCTGGCGCCGTGATGGCGGATCTCGACATGAAGCCGGCCCCGGCTTGCACTGCCGACCGTCCCGCGGTCCATGCGCGCGCACCTCTCCTGCTGTCTAGACGACTGTTTGCTTACCTACTGCGCTCGTGCGAACCCTACGCCTTCCCGACGCCTCTCGGTAGCCGAACAATCCGCGTATTGCCCAATATATGGACAACGCGTACTTGCCATCTTCAGGCAAACCCAGGTAGGCGTAGAAGCACACATTCGAAACGGCCGGCTTTGGAGGCGCCGCACACCGCAGCTTCGCGTAGAGGCATCGGCAGCCATATGCCGAGAACGATGGAGGAGACCATGTCACCCCGGCTCGACGAATTGCGCACCGAAGACCACCGGCAGCCCGCATCGTCGACACCCCCGTCCGACCCGACCGAGCAGATCCCTGCCCAGTTGTTCCCCGCCGAATCCGATCTGGCGGGATTGACTGAGATCGAGGGACTGCCCGAGATCCCGCCGTTCGACGAGGTGGGCCCGGTGGACGCGAGGGCTCTGTCCAAGACCCTCTTCGAGCGTCTGGAGACGCTTGAGGAAGGCACCCACGAATTCGCGTACGTCCGCAACACCCTGGTCGAGCTCAACCTCGCGCTGGTGAAGTTCGCGGCCTCCCGGTTCCGCTCCCGCAGCGAGCCCATGGAGGACATCGTCCAGGTCGGCACCATCGGCCTGATCAAGGCGATCGACCGCTTCGAGATCAGCCGTGGCGTCGAGTTCCCGACGTTCGCCATGCCGACCATCGTCGGTGAGATCAAGCGCTTCTTCCGTGACACCAGCTGGTCGGTGCGGGTACCGCGGCGTCTGCAGGAGCTGCGTCTGGACCTCGCCAAGGCGGGCGACGAACTGGCGCAGAAGCTGGACCGCGCCCCCACGGTGCACGAACTCGCCGCACGCCTCGACATCAGCCGTGACGAGGTCGTGGAGGGCATGGCCGCGAGCAACGCGTACACCGCGAGCTCGCTGGACGCCCAGCCCGAGGAGGACGACAACGAGGGCGCGCTGGCGGACCGCATCGGCTACGAGGACCACGGGCTCGAGGGCATCGAGTACGTCGAATCCCTCAAGCCGCTGATCGCCGAACTCCCGCCGCGCGACCGGAAGATCCTCTCGCTGCGCTTCGTCGCCAATATGACGCAGTCCGAGATCGGCGAAGAGCTGGGCATCTCCCAGATGCACGTCTCCCGTCTGCTCTCCCGCACCCTCGTGCGCCTCCGTAAGGGGCTGATGGTCGAGGAGTGAGGGACCGCGGTCCCTGCCGGTCCGCGCGGCCGGCAGTCGCCCGCGCAAAGGAGGGCCTGCCCCGGGGTTACCCGGGACGGGCCCTCTCTTGCTTGCCGGTGCGGAACGCCGTCTCGTGCCGGTGCCGGAAGCCGTCCGCGCCGGCTCGGTGCGCCGGCGCGGAGATCACTGCGGCCGGGCGGGTGTCAGACGCGCACGCCCTTGTGCCACACGGCCGAGACGAGCGGGACGCCCGGCCGGTAGGCGAGGTGGACGTGCGAGGGCGCGTCCAGGAGGGCGAGGTCGGCGCGGGCGCCGGGTGCGATCCGTCCGACGTCCGTACGGCGCAGGGCGCGGGCGCCGCCCGCGGTCGCCGACCACACCGCCTCGTCGGGTGTCATCCCCATGTCGCGGACCGCCAGCGCGATGCAGAACGGCATGGAACTGGTGAAGGACGAGCCGGGGTTGCAGTCGGTGGACAGCGCGACGGTGGCGCCGGCGTCGAGCAGCGGGCGGGCGTCGGGCCACCGGGCGCGGGTGGAGAACTCGGCGCCCGGCAGGAGGGTGGCGACGGTGTCGGACTGCGCGAGGGCGTCGATGTCGGCCGGGCTGAGGTGGGTGCAGTGGTCGGCGGAGGCGGCGCCGAGTTCGACGGCGAGCTGGACGCCGGGGCCGTGGCCGAGCTGGTTGGCGTGCACCCGCGGTACCAGGCCCCTGGCCTTGCCCGCGGTGAGCACGGCGCGGGCCTGGTCGCCGTCGAAGGCCCCCCGCTCGCAGAAGACGTCCACCCAACGGGCGTACGGGGCGCAGGCGTCCAGCATCGGGCCGGTCACCAGGTCGACGTAGCCGGCCGGGTCATCGGCGTAGTCGGGCGAGACGATGTGCGCCCCGAGGAAGGTGACCTCGTCGGTGTGGTCGGCGGCGATGCGCAGCGCGCGGGCCTCGTCCTCGACGGTGAGCCCGTAGCCGGACTTGGTCTCCTGGGTGGTGGTGCCCTGGCGCAGCGCCTCGGCGAGGTAGCGGGCGACGGTGGCGTGCAGTGCCTCGTCGGTGGCGGCGCGGGTGGCGGCGACGGTGGTGCGGATGCCGCCGGCGGAGTACGCACGGCCGGACATCCGGGCGTTGAACTCCGCGGTGCGGTCGCCGGCGAAGATCAGGTGGGAATGGGAGTCGACGAAGCCGGGGATGCCCGCCCGGCCGGCCGCGTCGACGGCCTTGTCGGTGGCGGGTGCTTTGCTGGAAGCACCGACCCAGGCGATGCGGTCGCCGTCGATGACGACCGTGGCGTCCTGGATCAGGCCGAGGGGGCCTTCACCGAGGGAGGGGTCGTTGGTGACGAGCTGGGAGATGTGGGTGATGGCGGTGGTGGTCGGCGTGGAGGTCGTCGTCATCGCGGGGGTGTTCTCCTTCAGCCGCGTACCGCGGCGATGGACTCTGCGAGGGCGGTGGGTACGTCGGGGACAAGGGTGTGCACACCGTCCCGGACGATCTGCCGGCCGCCGACGACGGTGTGCCGTACGTCCGCCGCTGAGGCGGCGAATACGGCGGTCTCGGCGGCCAGCCGGGGCGGTGGTCCGGCGGTGCGTACGGAGTCCAGCGCGATCGTGGTGAGGTCGGCGAGCGCGCCGGTCTCCAGGGCGCCGGCGTCGTCCCAGCCCAGGGCGGCATGACCGTCGGCGGTCGCGGCGCGCAGCAGGGCGGCGGCCGTCCAGTGCCCGCGGGTGCGGGTGCGCAGCCGTTCGTCCAGCTCCATGGCGCGGGCCTCTTCGAGCAGGTCGATGACGGCGTGGCTGTCGCTGCCGAGGGACAGCGGGCTGCCGCGGCCCTGGAGCCGGGCGGCCGGGCCGATGCCGTCGGCCAGATCGCGTTCGGTGGTGGGACACATGCACACGCCCGTGTGGGAGTCGCCCAGCAGCTCGATGTCCTCGGTGGTGAGGTGGGTGGCGTGCACGGCGGTGGTGCGGCTGCCCAGCGCGCCGTGGTCGGCCAGCAGCCGGGTGGGGGTGCAGCCGTGGGCCGCGCGGCAGGCGTCGTTCTCGGCGGTCTGTTCCGAGAGGTGGACGTGCAGCGGGGCCTGCCGCGCGCGGGCCCAGTCCGCGACGGTGCCGAGCTGCCCCGCGGGGACGGCGCGTACGGAGTGGACGGCGGCGCCGATGCGGGCGTGGGCGCGCTCCTTGAGCGCGTCGGCGCGTTCGGCCCAGCGCTCGGCGGTGCCGTCGCAGAAGCGCAGTTGGTGGTGGTCGGGCGGGGCGCCGAAACCGGACGAGAGATAGGCGGTGTCCAGGAGGGTGATCCGGATGCCGGCGTCGGCGGCGGCGGTGATCAGCGCCTCGCCCATGGCGTTGGGGTCGTCGTAGCGGGCGCCGCCCGGCGCGTGGTGGAGGTAGTGGAATTCGCCGACGCAGGTGATGCCGGCCAGCGCCATCTCGGCGTAGGCGGCGCGGGCGAGGGCGTAGTAGGTGTCGGGGGTGAGCCGGTCGGCGACGCTGTACATCACCTCGCGCCAGGTCCAGAAGGTGCCGGTGCCGACCTGGACCACTCCGCGCAGGGCCCGGTGGAAGGCGTGCGAGTGGGCGTTGGCGAGGCCGGGGAGGGTCAGGCCGCGCAGCGTGGTGGCACCGGGCGGCGGGGTGTCCGTACCGGTGCGGACGGCGGTGATCCGGCCGTCCGCGGTGTCCACCGTCACGCCCGGCTCGGCGTGGGTGCCGAGCCAGGCGTGTTCGAGCCAGTACGTCGTCGGTGTTGCCTGCGGCGTCAGCGGCACGCCAGCCCCTCCAGTACGTCGGCGAGTGCGGTGACCCCGGCGGCGCAGTCGTCCTCGTCCGCCGCCTCGGCGGGCGAGTGCGACACCCCGGTGGGGTTGCGGACGAACAGCATCGCAGTGGGCACCGTTGCGGACAAAATACCCGCGTCGTGCCCGGCGCCGGTGCCCAGGACGGGCACGGCCCGCTCCCCCGTCTTGCCGAGGATCGCACTCAGCTCGTCCCGCAGGGCGTGCTGGAACTCCACGACGGGGGTGAAGGATTCGCGGACGACGGCCAGCTCCACCCCGTCGCGGGCGGCACGCTCGGCGGCGGCCTGCTCGATCCCGTTGATCACGGTGTCCAGGGTGTCCTGGTCGGGGGCGCGGGAGTCCAGCCAGCCGCGGACCAGCGAGGGGATGGCGTTGACGCCGTTGGGCTCCACGCTGATCTTCCCGAAGGTGGCCACGGCACCGGCCAGCCGGGCCTGCTCGCGGGCCGCGAGCACGGTCGCGGCGTAGCTGAGCATCGGGTCCCGGCGGTCCTCCAGGCGGGTGGTGCCGGCGTGGTTGGCCTCGCCGTGGAAGTCGTAACGCCAGCGGCCGTGCGGCCAGATGGCGGAGGCGATGCCGACCGGGTCGCCGGACAGGTCCAGGGCACGGCCCTGCTCGACGTGGAGTTCGACGAACGCGCCGATCCGGGCGAGCCGTTCGGGGTCCGGCCCGATGGCTTCCGGGTCGTATCCGGCGCGCTCCATGGCCTGCGGGAGGGTGATGCCCTCGCCGTCGCGCAGCCGGTGCGCGGCCTCGGGGGTCAGCGCCCCGGCCGCGAGCCGGGAGCCGGTGCAGGCCAGGCCGAAGCGGGCGCCTTCCTCGTCGCCGAAGTTGACGATCGCCAGGGGCTTGTCGAACGCCGCTCCCCTCCGGCGGAGTTCATCGAGCGCGGCGAAGGAGGAGACGACACCCAGGGGGCCGTCGAAGGCGCCGCCGTCGGGCACGGAGTCCAGGTGCGAGCCGGTGACGACGGCATCGCCCGGGTCCACGTCCCGGTAGCCGGTGGCGCCGAGCCAGGCCCACTGGTTGCCGTTGCGGTCCAGTTCGTACGCGAGTCCACGGGTCTCGGCCTGGGCCCGGAACCACGCCCGGCAGTCGGCGTCGGCGCCGGTCCAGGCGTAGCGGCGGTAGCCCCCGGAGGAGGAGTCGCGGCCCAGCGGCCGCAGCTCCTCCCACATCTCGTGGAACGAGGCGGTCACGCGTCCCCGCCTTCGCCTTCGCGCATCGGGATACGGACGCCGCGTTCGGCGGCCACCTCGTCGGCGCGCTCGTAGCCCGCGTCGACGTGCCGGATGACGCCCATGCCGGGGTCGTTGGTGAGCACCCGGCGGATCTTCTCGCCGGCCAGCGCGGTGCCGTCGGCGACGGTGACCTGTCCGGCGTGGATCGAGCGGCCCATGCCGACGCCGCCGCCGTGGTGCAGCGAGACCCAGGAGGCGCCGGAGGCGACATTGACCATGGCGTTGAGCAGCGGCCAGTCGGCGATCGCGTCCGAGCCGTCCTTCATGGCCTCGGTCTCGCGGTAGGGCGAGGCGACGGAGCCGCAGTCGAGGTGGTCGCGGCCGATGGCCAGCGGGGCCTGGAGCGTCCCGTCGGCGACCATCTCGTTGAAGCGCTCACCGGCCTTGTCGCGCTCGCCGTAGCCGAGCCAGCAGATCCGGGCGGGCAGGCCCTGGAAGTGCACCCGCTCGCCGGCCAGCTTGATCCAGCGGGCCAGCGACTCGTTCTCCGGGAAGAGGTCCAGGATCGCCTTGTCGGTCGCGGCGATGTCGCGGGCGTCGCCGGACAGCGCGGCCCAGCGGAACGGCCCCTTGCCCTCGGCGAACAGTGGCCGGATATAGGCGGGGACGAAGCCGGGGAAGGCGAAGGCCCGCTCGTATCCGGCGAGCTGGGCCTCGCCGCGGATCGAGTTGCCGTAGTCGAAGACCTCGGCGCCGGCGTCCATGAAGCCGACCATGGCCTCGACGTGCCGGGCCATGGACTCGCGGGCCCGCTGGGTGAAGTCGGCGGGCTTCTCGGCGGCGTAGGCGGCCATGTCGCCGAAGTCGATGCCGGCCGGAAGGTAGGCCAGCGGGTCGTGGGCGCTGGTCTGGTCGGTGACGATGTCGATCGGCGCGCCCTCGGCGAGCATCCGCGGCAGCAGCTCGGCGGCGTTGCCGAGCAGGCCGATGGAGAGCGGCTTGCGCCGGTCGCGGGCCTCGACGGCGAGCTGGAGGGCGTGCTGGAGGCTGTCCGCCTGCACGTCCAGGTAGCGGTGTTCGATCCGGCGCTCGATGGCGCGGGGGTCGCAGTCGATGCAGATCGCGACGCCGTCGTTCATGGTGACGGCGAGCGGCTGGGCGCCGCCCATTCCACCGAGGCCGGCGGTGAGCGTGATCGTCCCGGCCAGGGTGCCGCCGAACTTCTTCGCCGCGACGGCCGCGAAGGTCTCGTAAGTGCCCTGGAGGATGCCCTGGGTGCCGATGTAGATCCACGAACCGGCGGTCATCTGGCCGTACATGGTCAGCCCGAGGGCTTCCAGGCGGCGGAACTCCTCCCAGTTGGCCCAGTCGCCGACGAGGTTGGAGTTGGCGATGAGCACCCGCGGCGCCCATTCGTGCGTCTGCATCACGCCGACCGGCCTGCCGGACTGGACGAGCATCGTCTCGTCCTGCTTCAGCGTGGTGAGCGTGCGCACCATGGCGTCGAAGGAGCGCCAGTCACGCGCGGCCTTGCCCGTGCCGCCGTAGACGACGAGCTGGTCCGGGTGTTCGGCCACCTCCGGATCGAGGTTGTTCTGCAGCATGCGCAGCGCGGCTTCCTGCTGCCATCCCCGAGCACTCAGCTCCGTACCGCGCGGTGCCCGCACGGGTCGCGGTCCCGACATGGGCCGTGCCTCCCTGACGTCGAATGGATTGAGCTATTCACATATTGAGGTTGATGAATAGCGCTAGTCAACAGGGCACGGTGGGCCGTCCGGCGCGAGCCGCACGAACCGGCCAACCCGCCGGGGCTTTCTGACTTGCCCACCGGGAAAGTCTGCGCTAACTTTCCTAGTGGGCAAGTCAACGGGGAATCGTCCGAACCCGCCCCCGTCCGGACCGCCTTGGGGAGGCGAGGAACATGAGCACATCAGTCAATGCCGAACAGGCCTGGAAGGATCTGCAGCGCATCCGGGTACCGCAGGAGCGGGTGTACGACGAGATCGAGCGGACCGCCCGGAACGACGCGGGGTCGGCCTACACCACGGCCGCGGTGATGTGGGTGTTCGTCGCCGTATCGGGCCTCGATCTGCCCGGGTGGGCGTTCTGGCTGTCGCTCACGGTCTATGTCGCCCTGCTCGGCTCGCTGGCTGTGCTCTACAACCGCAGGACGCGGATGCGCCTGCACCGCTCGCGTCACAGCTGGCGGTCGTTCGCCATCTTCTTCGCGGGCATGGCGGTGACCGCGCTGACCATCCTGGGCTCCGGCCTGCTGGTCGACTGGCTGGCGCTGCCCTTCGGCAGCCTGATCCAGGCCACCGTCTCGGCGGGCGTCTTTGCCCTCTTCGTCGGGCCGGCGAACCGCTGGGCGGTCGGCTCACTGCGCGACCGCGGTACGAGAACTCTCCGGAAGGGAGCAGGCCGATGAGCACCCCGAGCGGCTTCGACGAACTGATCCACCCCTCCACCCGGCTGTCCGTGGTGGCGCTGCTCGCCGCCACGGAGTGGGCCGACTTCCCGTTCATCCGCGACAGCCTCTCGCTCAGCGACTCCGCGCTCTCCAAGCAGCTGCACACCCTGGAAGAGGCGGAGTATCTGGAGATCCGCAAGGAAGGCGGCGGCCGCAAGCGGCGCACCAAGGTACGGCTGACGCACCGCGGCCGGACCGCCTTCGAGGGGCATGTGGCCGCGCTGCGGGCCATCGTCGAGGGCGCGGGGCCCGCGGCGGCGCCCGCGCCGGCGGCCGATGCCGCGGCGTCGGCGGAGACCACGGCGGCCACCGGGACAGGGCAGCAGCACCAGCACGCGGAGGCGAGCCGATGACGACAACCGAACAGCCGACCGCCGCCCCGTCCACGACCGCTTCGCAGCCGGCCGCCCCTCGGTCCGCGACCGCTCCGTCCGCCGCGGGCCCGGCCGGATCCGCCGGCCCGCCCGTCATCCGGGTGCGCGACATGAGGATGTCGTACGGCGCCACACACGTCCTGCACGGCATCGACCTGGACATCCACCGCGGCGAGATCTTCGCGCTGCTCGGCCCCAACGGTGCGGGAAAGACCACCACCGTCGAGATCCTGGAGGGCTTCCGGCAGCGCTCCGCGGGGGAGGTCACCGTCCTGGGGACGGACCCGGCGCGCGGCGACGACGCCTGGCGTGCCCGGATCGGCCTGGTCCTGCAGTCCTGGCGCGACCACCGCCGCTGGCAGGTGGCCGAGCTGCTGAGGCACTTCGCCCTGTACTACCCCGCTCCCCGCGATCCCGCCGGGCTGCTGGCCCTGGTGGGCCTCACCGAGCAGGCCGGGCAGCAGGTCGACCGGCTCTCCGGCGGGCAGCGCCGGCGCCTCGACGTGGCACTGGCGATCGTCGGCCGCCCGGAACTCCTCTTCCTGGACGAGCCGACCACCGGCTTCGACCCCGAGGCCCGGCGCGACTTCCACGACCTGGTCGAACGGCTCGCCCGCGACGAGGGCGTCACGGTCCTGCTCACCACCCACGACCTGGCGGAGGCCGAGCGGCTGGCGGACCGGATAGCCGTGCTGGTCAGCGGCCGGATCCGGGCCGGCGGCACCCCGGCGGAGCTGGCCCGTCGGGCCGCCGCGCAGGCCGAGGTCCGCTGGACGACGGCCGACGGCACGGCCCGCCGGGAACGCACCGCGGACCCCTCCCGGCTGGTCTGGGAGCTCCACCGGGAGTCGCAGGGACCGGTGGCCGATCTGGAGGTCCGCCGCCCGACGCTGGAGGACACCTACCTGCACATGGTGCACCGGGAGGACGGAGCCGGGAGCGGGGACGGAGTTGGTGCGGGCGCAGGGGCAGAGGTCAGGGGTGCGGGCCGGGCCGGGGCCTGGAGCGGGGAGGCCTCCGGCACAGAGGCCTCGAACGCAGAGACCTCGAACGCAGAGACCTCGGACGGGGAAGCCCCGGACGGGGAGAAGGAAGCATGAGGGGGACCGGAGTGACGACGTCGGCAGAAGCGGCCGTGGTGACGGGCATGGCCCAGGGGGACGACACGGCGGGACGGGTGGCCCCGGCCGGCGCCCCCGCGGGAGCGGGATCGCCCCGCCGTCGCTACTGGCGCGCCGGCCTCCTGCGCGGTGGCATCGAACTCCGCCACCTCATCCGCAATCCGAAGGAGCTCAGCGGCCATCTGGTCAATGTCGTCGTCGCGCTGCTGCTCGCCGGCTATATCAGCGACAAGGTTCCCGGCACCCGGGTCCCGATGGCCCATCTGACGCTCGCGGGCTTCGCCGCCTATCTGCTGTTCCAGATCGGCCTGGTCAATCTCCCGCAGATCCTGGTGACCGAGCGCGAGGAAGGCGCTCTGCTACGGCTGCGCGCCACCCCCGGCGGCATACCCGCCTACCTCGTCGCCAAGTCCCTGCTGGTGGTCGCCATGGCGTTCGGGACCCTGGTCGTCCTGCTGGGAGCCGCCGCGGTGCTGGTGGACGGGCCGCTGCCGCACGGCCCCGGCGGGTGGCTGACGCTGCTGTGGGTCAGCGCGCTCGGGCTCCTCGCCGTCGTGCCGCTGGGGGCGGCCATCGGCGCCGTGCTGCCGAACCCCCGTGAGGCGCTTGCGTTGATCATGCTGCCCTCGATGGGTCTGCTGATCACCTCGGGCGCGATGTTCCCGCTCACGTCGCTGCCGGTGCTGGTCCAGAAGATCGCCTCGGTCTTCCCGCTCAAGTGGATGGCCCAGGGCCTGCGCTCGGCCCTCCTCCCGGACGCCGCACGCGCCGCGGAACCAGCCGGCTCCTGGGAGCTGCCGACCGTGGCGCTGATACTCACCGCCTGGGCCGTCCTCGGCTTCCTGCTCGCCGTCCCGCTCCTGCGCCGCGCGGCCCGCCGCGAGTCCGGCTCCCGCCTCTCCGAACGCCACCGCAAGGCGGGCTGGAGCGGCGGCCGGACGGCCTGAGCGGAAGCCGGCCCGCCCGGCCCGTCCGGTCGGAGACGGACGGCGGACGCGCCGTGCGGAGACCGACGCCCCGGTCAGAGACGGGCGGTCCGGGGCCCCGCTCCCGGTTGGCGTCACACCCCCACCCAATGATGGAGTTGACCCATGAACTTCACGGAGCGAGACCGTGCCATGCAGCCCACGGAGCGGGACCGTGCCATTCAGGCAGCCATCGCAGACGGGCTGGTAGGCCCCGGCGAGCCCGTTGCCGGACTGCTCGACATCGCCGGGATCCGCCGGTCGGCGGCCGAACTCCGCGCCGCCTTCGAAGAGTTCACCGCGCCGGGCACCCCCGTCCTGCACGCCTTCGCGGTGAAGGCCGCCTCGCTCGTCCCCGTACTGCGGCTGCTCGCGCAGGAAGGGCTCGGCTGCGAGGTGGCCAGCCCCGGCGAGCTGGCGCTGGCCCGTGCCGCCGGAGTGCCGGTCGCCCGGACCGTTCTGGACTCGCCGGCCAAAACCCTCGCCGAGCTGCGCGAGGCGCTGGCCCTCGGGATCGCCGTCAACGCCGACAACCCCGAGGAGCTGGCCCGGATCGACGCGCTGATGGCCTCGGCGCCGAGCAGCGTGCCCATCGGCCTGCGGGTCAACCCCCAGATCGGCGGCGGCAGCATCGGGGCGATGAGCACCGCCACGGACACCTCGAAGTTCGGCGTCGGGCTGCGTGACGAGGGCGCCCGCGACTGGGTCGTCCAGGCCTTCCTCGCCCGCCCGTGGCTGACCCGGCTGCACGGTCATGTCGGCTCCCAGGGCATGCCCCTGGAGCTGATGGCCGCGGGCGTCACGGCGTTGTACGACCTCGCCGAGGAGATCAACGAGAAGGCCGGCCGGCGTCAGATCGACACCCTCGACATCGGCGGCGGCCTGCCGGTCAACTTCTCCTCGGACGCCACCACCCCGACCTACCGCGAGTACGCCGCGCTGCTGCGCTCGACCGTCCCCGGCCTGCTGTCCGGGCGCTACGGGCTCGTCACCGAGTTCGGCCGCTCACTGCTGGCCAAGCACGGCACGGTCCTCGCCCGGGTCGAGTACGCCAAGTCGGCCGGCGGCCGCCCCATCGCCGTCACCCATGCCGGCGCCCAGGTCGCCACGCGTACGGTCTTCGTCCCCGAAGCCTGGCCGATCCGGGTCGCGGCCTATGACGCCGAGGGGCGCCCCAAGACGGACGCCCCGGTCGCCCAGGACATCGCGGGGCCGTGCTGCTTCGCGGGTGACCTGGTCGCGGAGAACCGTCCGCTCCCCCGCCTTGAGGCCGGCGACCACGCCGCCCTCCTGGACACCGGCGCCTACTATTTCTCCACCCACTTCGCCTACAACTCCCTCCCGCGCCCCGGGATTTACGGCTATGCGGCGGACGCGGACGGCGGGGTCCGCTTCGCGACCGTGCGCGCCCCGCAGACCCTGGAGGAGCTGACCGCGGAAAGCGGTGGTGCGCACGCGAAGTCGCTGGGCGAACTCGGGAGGCAGTAGGCGGCGGGCACCCGGCAGAGAGAACCCGTCGGCCGGGTGCCGGCCGCCGCGCGCCGCTCAGCGGCCGGCCCGCACTCCCCCGGCCCGTACTCCCCCGGCCCGGGAACCGCCGGTCCGCGCTCCCGCTCGCCGTGCCCCGCCGGGCCGGGCGTCGCCCGCGGCCGTCCCGGTCAGGGCGTACTCGCGGACCTCCTTGCCCGCGGCGCCACCCCGTGTGGCGGCTTCCGTGCGCACCCACAGCAGCGCCTCGTGCTCCCGCTCCCAGCGGCCCAGCCACAGCGCCTTGGCCCACAGCCCGAGCGCGGCCCCGGCCATCAGCAGCCCACCGGCCGCCGGCAGCACACCGGACGACCCGACCGCGGCCAGGAAGGCGCACAGCAGCCACCAGCGGTGCGCCCGCCGCCAGGCCCGGAGGGTGACCGCACGGTCCTGCAGGATGACGGCCTTCCCGGCACGCGACGCGGCACGCGCCAGCGTCGTGTACCGGCCGCGCCGTGCCAGGTACACCACCAGTGCCGCGCCCACGCACAGCGCCGCCCCCGCCGACAGCCCCGCCGTCCGCCCGGCCAGGCCCGGCACCAGCACACCGATCCCCGCGGCCAGCAGCCCCGGCCACCACAGCCAGCCCGCCGGCGCCCGCACCACCACCGTCACCCGCGCCAGCGCATACGCCCCGTGCCCCACGACAGCCCTCCTCGCCCCGAGACCGCTCCGTTCCCACCTGTCCGGCACACCTGTACCCGCCTTCCGGCACACCTGTACCGGCGGCGGATCGTAGCCAGCCCGGATGAGGATTACCTGAGACGGCCAGGGGGCCGCCCGGCGCGGTCCGACCGGTTTCGGGCCGGTGGCCGCTGAGGGTCAGTGGCCGCCGGACGGGGCGTCACAGCCCGGGTGGTCGGGGTAGCCGCCGAAGGCGTCCGCCTGGGTGGTCCTGCTGTTCATCGTGCCCTCCAGGCACAGCGGAGAGGCGTCGATGAGGAAGCTGACCCCCGCGGGACCGTTCTGCTGAGACTGCACCTGGCCGGCGGAGTAGCCGAGTCCGGCGAGTGCGCTGCGGGTGCTGGCGGGGTTGAAGTCGCCACGCCTGCGCAGCGGTTCGAGCGCACGCTCGATGCGCCGGACGGCCGCGAGCCCGTCGCAGCGGTGCCGGCCGTGCAACGGGAAGGGGACCCGGAAGCCGTGGTTCTCGGCGTAGTGGTCGGTGGGCGGCGCGGTCCGCCCCGAGGAGTGTGCGGTCGGCGTCGGGGAGGGGCTTTCGCCGGGGCACGGAAAGTCCGCCGGTCCGCTCGGGGCCGCTGCCGCTGCCCGCGAGGGCTCGGCCGCACCGGCGTTGTCCTCCGCCCGGTGCGTTCCGCATCCCGCCGCCAGCACGCCCAATACGCTCAGCACCGTCATCGGCAGCATCCCGCGCCGGCCCCCCGTCGTCCTGATCATCGCCATGCGCCGATCCTCCTCCGCGGCGCGGCGGACGTCTTGCCCTTTTTCCGCACCGGGACGCACGAATCCGGTCACACTTCAGCGGCGAGCCCTTCGGACGCCGGTCTCCCGGCCACCGGCCCGGCATGGGGCACGGCCTGGCCCGGGGCACGGCCTGACCCGGGGCACGGCCTCACCCGGGGCACGGCCTCACCCGGGGCATGGCCTGACCCGGGCACGGCATGGCCGCCTCACTCCACGAACAGCCCCCGCGCCGCCGCCGCCGCGTCGAATTCCTCCAGCCGGGCCTGGGCGTCCGGGAGGGCGTCGCACATCGCCTCCAGCAGTACGCGGCCCAGGAGCATGGGGGCGCAGGCCGTGTCGAAGGCCAGGCCGGTGCCGACGGGGGCCGGAAGCAGCAGGTCGGTGTGGTGGGCGACGGGGGCGAAGGCGCTGTCGGCGACGGTGACGACGGTCAGGCCGGCGGAGCGGGCGTATTCCAGTGCGTCGATGACCTCGCGGGGGTGGCGGGGCAGGGCGAAGCAGAGGAGGGCGCTCGCGCCGGCGCGTACCGCGGCGTCGATGCGGTCGGTGAGCATGGTGCCGCCCTCGTCCAGCAGCCGGACGTCGGGGTGGACCTTACGGGCGAAGTAGCTGAAACCGGCGGCCTGGGCGGTGGCGGCGCGCAGGCCGAGGACGGGGAGCGGCCGGGAGGCGGCGAAGAGGCGGCCGGCCTCGGCCACCGGTGCCGGGTCGGCGAGGGCGGCGGCGAGCCGGCGGAGGTTGTCGATCTCCGCCTGGACGGCCTGCTGGTACTCGTTGTAGGAGCCGGTGTCGCCGGGCTTGTCCATGGGGGCGACCTCGCGCAGATGGCGGCGCAGCGCCGGGTAGCCGTCGAAGCCGAGGGCGACGGCGAAGCGGGTGACGGACGGCTGGCTGACCCCGGCCAGTTCGGCCAGTTCGACGCTGGAGAGGAAGGGGGCGTCGGCGGCCCGGCGCACCATGCAGTGGGCGATCCGCCGCTGGGTGGGGGTCAGCCGGTGGCCCTCGAAGAGCTTCTGGAGCCGGGCGGCCGTACCGGTGTCCACGGCGGCGATGCCTGCTTCCGTGGCGGTGGCGTCCCTCCCGGTGGTGTCCGCCCCGGCATTCCCGTTCGTACCCGCGCCCGCATCCGCGCCCGCCCCCGGGTCCACGGTGACCGGCGCGCCCGCCGTCCGGCCGCCCCTGTCCCGCGGCCCGTCGCCACGCGCGCCACCACGCGGGCCGCCGGTCGCCCCGCCGTTCGCGCCGCCGATGCCGCCGCCGTTGTCCCCGTCCCCGCTCATCGCCTCTTCTTCCCGGCCCGGTCGGGGGCCTGTCCTGTCCTGTGTCGACCGACTGTACGGAATTCCTGGCCCGCTCCGGTCCTCGGTACGCGCCACGATCCGGCCGTAAGAGCGTCCCGGCCCCGACACCCTCTCCGCCCGCCCGGCGCCCCGCTCCCCTACAGCTCCGCCAGCCCGTCCAGCAGCCCCGCCGCGACCGCCACGTCATCCGTCAGCGGCCGGTCCTCCATCCGCGGATCGAGGGCGTCGGCGGCGAAGGCGTAGGCGGCGGCGAGCGGGATGCCGGGGTCGGGTTCCAGGGAGCGCATCCGCAAGGCCCTCACGGTGGCGACCAGTTCGCAGGCGAGGACCTGGCGGTAGTGCGCAGCGGCGCGCAGGCTCTGGCGCGCGCCCAGGGAGGCGAAGCTGGCCTGCTCCTCGACGCCGCGGGAGAGGACGGCATGGCCGAGCGACGCCGGCTGGGAGACCGCGCGCATCTCGCCCAGCGCGGCGCCCGCCGCGTATTCGAGGATCATCACGCCGGAGCTGGCCGGTGCCGCATCCCCCAGGAACGGCCGCAGCCGGGTGAAGTCCGGCTCGGAGAGCGCGGCGAGCCGGGCGGTGGACAGCTGGGCGGTCTGCAGCACGGCCAGCCGGAGGGCGTCCAGGGCGAGCGCGGCATGGGCGGCGTAGAAGTTGCCGTGGTGGTAGGCGGCCTGGTCCTCGATGCTGATCAGGGGGTTCTCGGCGGCGGCGTTCACCTCGACCGTCAGCACCTCGTCCAGGGTGTCGGCGGCGTCCAGCGCCGGGCCGTGTATCTGCGGGATGCAGCGGAAGCCGTACGGGTCCTGGATACGGCCGAGCGGCGGGGCCGGGCGGGGCGGGACGCCGGAGAGGGTGCGCAGCCGGGTGGCGGCGGCCGCGGAGCCGGGGTGCGGGCGGGCGAGCATGACCGGCTCGGCGAAGGGCTCGTACGAGCCGCCGACCGCGAGCAGCGAGAGCGCGGCGACGGGGAGGGAGGCCGCCAGGAGCCGGCGCAGTGCGTCGAGGGCGAGCGCGGACTGGCCGAGGGTGAGGGCGTTGCTGCTGATCAGGGCCAGGGCGTCGTTGTTGTCGAGGGCGATGGGGGCGGGGGCCAGGCCGCCGGACGCGCAGTGCCAGGGGTGTTCGCCGGCCAGCGCGAGTCCGGTCTGGGCGAGCGCGGCCAGGTCGCCGGTGCCGACGCCGCCGTGTTCGTTGACGACGGGGTGCGCGCCGGTGTCCAGGGCGGTGAGCAGGGAGGTGATGACGGCGGGATTCAGGCCGGCGCCGCCCGCCAGCAGCTGGTTGGCGCGCACGGCGAGCATGGCGCGGACCTCACGGCCGGGCAGCGGGTCGCCGATCGCGCCGGCGTGGCTGCGCAGCAGCCGCAGTCCGTGCTCGGCGTCCGCGGCCCCGACGTCCTCCGTGCGGTTGGCGCCGACGCCGGTGCTGCGCCCGTAGACCCGGCCGGTGGCAGCGAGGCGGCGTGCGGTCTCCCAGGATTCCTGGGCGCGGGCGAAGGCCTTGGGGTCGGACGCCGTGGGGTGCGCGGTGCGCCGGGCGAGGGCGGCGATGTCGGCGCTGTGCAGGCCGGTGCCGTCGAGCGTGATCCGCCGGCCGGCAGGGGAGCCATTGTCCAGCATGTGAGAAACCAAGGGGTTCAACTCCCTCTTATAACGCGCTTTGACGACGTAATTCCGACACCTCTCTCCGTACGGTGAGGCGAAGTAACAGGCGGGCCGCAGGCGATGCGCTCCCGTCTATTGACTTCTATTCACGCGCCTATGACTCTGCATGACACTATGCAGGCCGGGCAAGGGGCAGCGGATGATCAAGTTCGACGCAGTCAGCAAGCGATACCCGAATGGCACCACCGCCGTGGACGAGCTGTCCCTGGACCTGCCCGAAGGCGGGGTCACCGTCCTCGTCGGCTCGTCGGGCTGCGGCAAGACCACCACCCTGCGGATGGTCAACCGGATGGTCGAGCCGACCTCCGGCAGGATCAGCGTCGGCGGCCGCGACATCCAGGAGGCGGACGCCGCCGAGCTGCGCCGCGGCATCGGCTACGTCATCCAGCAGTCCGGCCTCTTCCCTCACCGTACGATCCTGGACAACATCGCGACGGTCCCCCTGCTGCTGGGCTGGGGCAAGCGCAAGGCCCGCGCCCGCGCCGCCGAGCTGCTGGAACTGGTCGGCCTGCCCGCCGACGCCGGCAAGCGCTATCCGCACCAGCTCTCCGGCGGCCAGCAGCAGCGCGTCGGCGTCGCCCGTGCGCTCGCTGCCGACCCGCCCGTGCTGCTGATGGACGAGCCCTTCGGCGCCGTCGACCCCGTCGTGCGCACCCAGCTGCAGAACGAGCTGCTGCGGCTCCAGGAGGAGCTGCGCAAGACCGTCGTCTTCGTGACCCACGACATCGACGAGGCGGTCCGGCTGGGCGACCGGATCGCGGTCTTCCGCACCGGCGGCCGGCTCGTCCAGTGCGCCGAGCCCGCCGAGCTGCTGGCCCGGCCCGCCGATGACTTCGTCGCCGGCTTCCTGGGCGCCGAGCGCGGGCTCAAGCTGCTCTCGCTCACCCCCCTCGCGGACGTGCCGTACGCCCCCGGCCGGGCGATACGCGCCGACGAGCCGGTCGGCCGGATACCCCGCGACGGCGGCCGCTGGCGGGTGGTCACCTCACCGCGCGGGGAACCGCTCGGGTGGCTGGACGCCGACGCGCTGCCCGCCGGCGGGACGGCGGGCGAGGCCCCGCTGGAGGCCGTACGGCCGCTGCGCGACAGCGATTCGCTGCTCTCGGCGCTCAACGAGGCGGTCTCCTCTCCCGCCGCCGCCGTCGTCCGGGTCTCCGACGACGGAGTGCTGACCGGTCTCACCTCCCGCGACGCCATCCACGACCGGGCGGGCCGCAGCCACGCGGAAGCGGGCCGGGCAGCGGCGGACGCCGGGACCGCCCCTCCCGGGCCCGCCTCCCGGGCACCTGACTGCGACGACACTTCCGAGGGCACCCCGGGAGACGCCTCCGACGACACTCCCGGAGACGCCGAGCCCACCCCCGGAACGCCCCCCTCCGCCACGGAGCGCCCCGCATGACCATCGAGTGGGGCTGGTTCCCCGACCACGCCGGCGAGATGGCCCGCCTGACCGCCGACCACCTCGCCACCGCCGTGCCCGCCGTCCTCCTCGGCCTGCTGATCGCGCTGCCGCTGGCGGTCCTCGCCCACCGGATACGGCCGCTGCGCGGCGCCATCCTGGGCGCGTCCAACATCCTCTACACCATCCCCTCCCTCGCTTTCTTCGTCCTCCTCCTGCCGGTCACCGGCCTCACCCGCACCACCGCGATCGTCGGTCTGACCGTCTACACCCTGGTCGTCCTCGTACGGAATACCGTCGAGGGTCTGGACGCGGTCCCGGTCAAGGTCCGTGAGGCGTCGACGGCGATGGGGACCGGGCCGCTGCGCACCCTGCTCACCGTCGAGCTGCCGCTCGCCCTCCCGGTGATCATGGCGGGCGTCCGGGTCGCCACCGTCATGTCCCTCTCCCTGGTCAGCGTGGCGAGCTACATCGGCTACGGCGGCCTCGGCCAGCTCTTCACCGACGGCTTCCAGCGCAACTTCCCCACCCCGGTCATCGCCGGTGTGGCCCTGACCCTGCTGCTCGCCCTGGCCGCCGACGCGGTGCTGGTGACCGTCCAGTGGCTGTGCACCCCGTGGCTGCGCGGCACCACCTCCCGGCAGCGCACCTCTTTGTGGCGGAAGGCAGCGTGACGCCCCGATGCTCGAACTCCTGAAGAACCTCGCCGCCTGGCTGACCAGTCCGGCCCAGTGGTCGGGCCCCGAGGGCATCGCCGCGCGCCTCCTGGAGCACCTGGAGTACTCAGTGCTCGCCACCCTCGCCGCGGCCGTGATCGCGCTGCCCGTCGGCCTGCTCATCGGGCACACCGGCCGGGGCGCCTTCCTCGCCGTCAACCTCTCCTCCTTCGGCCGGGCGCTGCCCACCGTCGGCCTGGTCACGCTGGTCTTCCTCGCGGGCGGGCTGAGCGTGTGGCCGGTGTACGTGTCACTGGTCGCGCTCGCCGTGCCGGTGATCATCACCAATACGTACGCGGGGATGGCCGCCGTCGACCCCGAGGTCAAGGACGCCGCCAAGGGCGTGGGGCTGCGCGGCCACCAGGTCCTGTGGCAGGTCGAGCTCCCGCTCGCGCTCCCGCTGATCATGACCGGCGTACGGCTGGCGACCGTGCAGGTCGTCGCCACCGCCACCATCGCCGCCTACGTCAGCTTCGGCGGGCTGGGCCGCTATGTCTTCGACGGGCTGGCGCAGCGCGACCTGGTGCAGGTCCTCGGCGGTGCGGCCCTGGTCGCCGTGCTCGCCGTGGTCGCCGACCTGGCGCTGGGCGGGCTGACCCGGCTGCTGTTCCGCGGCCGCCCGGCCACCGCACGCTGAACGCCTGGCACCCGGCCCCCGCACGCTGAGCACCTGCCGCCCCGCCCCCTACGTACGCACCCGAGGAGCCCGTCCATGAACCGTCGTACCGCCTTGACCGCTCTCCTCGCCGGCGCCTCGGCCCCGTTGCTGGCCGCCTGCTCCTCCGGCATCACCTCCCTCAAGGGGGACGGCGCCGGCGGCGACAGCGGCAGCAGCACCGGCGGACTCGTCATCGGCACCGCCAACTTCACCGAGAACCAGATCCTCGGCTACCTGTACGCGGGCGTACTGACCGCGGCCGGGGTCAAGGCCACCGTCAAGCCCAACCTCGGCTCCCGCGAGATCGTGGTCCCCGCGCTGCGCTCCGGCGATATCGACCTGCTCCCCGAGTACCAGGGCAGCCTGCTGCTCTACCTCGACAAGAAGGCCACCGAGACCGAGGCGGGCGCGATGCAGAACGCGCTGGCCACCGTGCTCCCCGACGGCCTGGAAATCCTGCCCTACGCGGCCGCCGAGGACCGCGACAGCTTCGCGGTGACCCGCGCGACCGCCGACCACTACGGCCTCAAGACGCTCGCCGACCTGCGCAAGGTCAACGGCAAGCTGGTGTTCGGCGCGGCGGCCGAGATGAAGAAGCGGGTGGTCGGGCTCGTCGGCCTCAAGGAGCGGTACGGGGTGGAATTCAAGGAGTTCAAGGCGCTGGACTCCTCCGGACCGCTGGTCAAGGGCGCGCTGAAGAAGGGCGACATCGACGTCGGCAACGTCTTCACCACCGACGTCGACACCGCGGAGAACGGCTGGGTCCTGCTCGCGGACCCCCAGCACCTGATACCCGCCCAGCACATCGTCCCGCTGATCGCCGCCCGCAAGGCCGACTCCAAGGTCCGCAAGGCCCTGGCCCGGCTGGGCAACACCCTCACCACCGCCGACCTCACCGAGCTCAACCGCCTCGTCGACAAGGAGAAGCAGGACCCGGACCGGGTGGCCGACGCCTGGCTGAAGAAGCACAAGGTGAGCTGAGGCCCGGCGGCGGCCGCAGGCCTCACGGCGGGCGCCGCCGCACGCCTCACGCGGGCGGCGGGCCGCCGTGGTGGAGCGGCAGGCCGAACAGCGGGAACAGCCGCTCGGTGTCCAGGAAGCACTGCAGCGCGGTGATCCGGCCGCCCGCCGTCTCGATGACCTGGATCGCCCAGGGCGTGCCGTCCGCGCGGTACTGCCCGAACGCCGGCCGGCCGTTCGCCGCGACCGGCACCAGATGCGACCCCTGGCAGCCGCAGCCCGGCCCCAGCATCCACTTCACGATGTCCTCGCGGCCGCGCAGCCACAGTTCGAGCGGCGGCATGGAGAGCGTGGAGTCCTCGTGCAGCACGGCCGTGAGCGCGTCCATGTCGAACCGTTCGAAGGCGTCGACATAGCGCCGCAGCAGCTCCTGCTGGGCGTCGTCCAGCGGCTGCCGCGCCGCGTCGGCGGCGGTGTCACCGGAGGCGGCGAGGGTCGCACGGGCCCGCTGCAGGGCGCTGTTGACCGAGGCGACCGAGCTTCCCAGCAGCTCGGCGACCTCGCTCGCCGACCAGCTGAGCACTTCCCGCAGGATCAGCACCGCCCGCTGCCGGGGCGCCAGCCGCTGCAGCGCGGCGATGAACGCCAGGCGGACCGACTCCCGGGCGACGGCGGTCTCCGCCGGGTCCGCCGCGGACGCCAGCACCCGCTGGTCCGGTACGGGCCCGATCCAGGTCGCCTCGGGCAGGCCGGTGCCGACCGGGGTGTCCACGCTCGACGGGGAGGCGAGATCCATCGGCCGGGCCCGGCGCTGACCGCCCTTGAGCAGGTCGAGGCACACATTCGTGGCGATCCGGTAGAGCCAGGACCGCAGGGACGCCCGCCCCTCGAACCGGTCGTAGCCCCGCCAGGCCCGCACCATCGTCTCCTGCACGGCGTCCTCGGCCTCGAACGCCGAGCCCAGCATGCGGTAGCAGTAGCCGGTCAGCTCGGTGCGGTGGGCCTCCAGCCGGTCCACGGGGTCGGTCCGTTCCACGGGCTCGGTCCGGGGCGCCGTTTCGTTCCGGTGCGCGGGCTCCTTCCCGGGCGCGCGACCCGTGGCGCCGCCCGCCGGACCGGCTCCGTCGGCCGCCGTGCTTCCGCTCGTCGAGGACCGTTTCATCGAGGACCCGCCCATCCGCCCGTCGGCCGACCACCGGCACGCGCGCCCGACGTTACCGGAGCATGGGCCACCAGTCTGCTCCTCGGCACGGGGCTCCGCAGCCGGGGACCGGACGCGGGAGAACCCGGGGACCTGACGGCGGAAGACCTCGGGACCGGACGCGGGAGAACAGCGCAAAGGCGGGCCGGGCACCACGCAGCCCGGCCCGCCCCGCGTCTCAGGTCATCTGCGCAACTGCACGCCGCGCAGCACCCCTCCGACGACCGCTCCGGCCACGATGCTCAGCCCGAGCCGGGCAGGTTCCGTCAATCCGGAGAACACGGTGTGCGTGAGCGCGAAAACGACCACGACCGCGAGAACTCCGGCGATCAGCGCCTTTCTCATTTCTTGCCCATCATCAGCAATCGGAAAGCGAAAGCACCGCACCGGAGACCAGGCCTCCGAAAGCCCCCGCCGTGGCACCCGCGGCACACCCGGTCTCAGCGCCCGCTATACAGCCGCCTATCCCGCCGGACACCACATAATCCTTGATCTTGTCGTTGGCGCACCGGGAGTAGCTCTCGGCCGCCACGCTCCGCGCGGTGACGCCGAGATCCCGGAAGCTACGGGTCGCCCGCACGGTCACCGTGGCGCCTTTGGCACGGTAGCTGACGTGCGCCGTCCTGCCGTTCTTCAGTTTGATGGCGGTGCCCAGCGAGCCCACCGTCCGATGGCCGGGCCCGACCAGCTCCAGCTTCTTCCCGGCCACCGTGAAGTGGTAACCGGCAGGCATGGAAAGGGTGGCCGTCAGCGTTTTGGCGTCCGGCGACTTGAGCGACTTCAGCTTGAATCCCTTGGTGGAACTCACCGATTTCGCCGAATGCGGCGCACTGTGCGCGGAGGCGGGACCGGCCATCCCCGCAATGGTCAGTGCGGTGAGTGCGGTCGCAGCGGTCCTACGGAACCTCATATATCCCCGTTTCCCCGTGTGGATCGATTCCGTGATCAGCCTATGGGGGACGTCGCAAATGCAAGATCCATAGCGAGTAATTTCGAGGCAAACGCAGCCGCTTACGGGGCAGTTCGCCCTCGCGCGAGCTGACGGGGCACCACCGGCGGGGCCCGGCAAGCCCCTTCGGGTCGCTAAGGCCGCGCCGCCACCGCCGACCCCCGTTCCGACAGGCGCGGGGCGCACAGGATGCGCTTGCGGCGGACCCGGCGGCCCTCGATGGCGGCGACCGCGAGGCGGGCGGCCTCCTTGGCGATCTCGCTCAGGCCCCAGTCGACGGTGGTCAGGGGCGGGGTGAGGACCCGGGAGACGGGGTGGTCGTCGAAGCCGACGACCGAGAGGTCGCGGCCGACGGCCAGGGAGGCCTCGGCGGCGGCCGCGTAGACGCCGTAGGCGATGGAGTCGGAGAAGCAGAAGACGGCGGTGACCGGGGCGGGACCGGCGGGACGGCGGCCGTCCGGGCTGTTGGCCAGGACCCGGCGGGCCATCGCGGTCGCCTCGCCCAACTCCTGCGGGCAGGGCAGGACTTCGGCCTCGATGCCGAGCCGGTCGGCGGCCTCGCGCACATAGACGTCGGCGGGGCGGTCGGGGGTGGACGGGCCGGTGGGGGTCAGCACGGTGACCCGGCGGTGGCCCAGCCCCCGGAGGTAGTCCAGGACGGCATCGATGCCGGCCCGGTTGTCGAAGAGGACTTCGCCCGCCGTACGGGCCCGGCTCAGGGCGTCGCCGATGGAGACCACCGGCACCGCGTCGGCGATCGCCGCCCAGCCCTCGGCCGACGGATCAACGGGCGAGACCAGCAGGCCGTCCACCCGCTGGTCGCGCAGCTGCTTGGCGAGGGACAGCTCCCGCCCGGGGTCGCCGCCCGCGTCGAGGATCAGCGCATAGCGGTCGCCGGCCAGCAGCTCCCGCCCTATCGCCGCCATCAGCTGCTGCTGCCAGAGGTCCTGCAGATCACCGGCGAGCACGCCGACCGTGCTCGTACGGCCGCTGGCGAGGGCGCGGGCGATCGGATCGGCCTCGTAGCCGAGCTCGGCGGCGGCCTTGCGCACCCGCTCCTCGGTTTCCTTGGAGACGTGCTTGCCGCGCAACGCGTAGGAGACGGCCGCGGTGGAAAGACCGGTGGCCTCGGCCACCTCGCGGAGGGTGGTGCGCTTATTGGGCCTGGCCATGTCCGGAAGCCTACCCAAGGAGGGCGCGGCAGCCGGTCACGATGCGGCGCCCGCCGGGCGGCACCCCGCGGCGGCAACGGCCCGCCGGGTCCGGCAGGGCCTTGACAGCGCTCTCGGTTAACCGTTTCACTTAAACGCATCAGTGAAGCGGTTAAGCACAGCGGTTGAGCAGGCGGTCCGGGGCGCGGGCCACGACGGGCGCGCCGCCCCGCACCCCCGCCCACGCCACCGCCCCGCACCTTGAGGGAGGCCCGTGCCCACCGACGTCCACCAGCACCTCTGGCCGCCCGGGTTCGTCGCGCTGCTGCGGTCCCGCAGTGCGCCGCCGCGGCTGGACGGCTGGACGCTGCACCTGCCGGGCGAGCCCCCGTACGCCGTCGACCCCGCCGCCCACGACATCGCGGCCCGCGCCCGGCTCGCCCGCGCCGACGGCCTCGACCTGGCCCTGGTGTCGCTCTCCAGCCCGCTCGGCATCGAATACCTGCCGCCCGCCGAGGCCGCCCCCCTGCTCGCCGCCTTCCACGACGGCGCGCTGGACCTGCCCGCCCCCTTCGGCGTCTGGGCCTCGGTCTGCCTGTCCGCACCCGAGCCGGACCCCGACGCCCTGCGGCGCGAGCTGGCCCACGGCTGCGTGGGGCTGCAACTGCCCGCCACCGCCCTGCTCGACGCCGCCGGATGGGCCCGCTGCGCACCACTGCTGGACGCCGCGGCCGAGCGGGACGCGCCGCTGTTCGTCCACCCCGGCCCGGCCCCGGCCGCGGAGCAGGACGCCCCCGCCTGGTGGCCCGCGCTGGTCCCCTACCTCCAGCAGCTGCACGCCTCGTGGTTCGCCTTCCGCGCCTTCGGCCGGCCGCGCCACCCGGACCTGCGGGTCTGCTTCGCGGCCCTGGCCGGCCTGGCCCCGCTGCACGGCGAACGGCTGGTCGCCCGCGGCGGCGGCCGGGAGCGCGGCCGGGTGGACTGCAAGGCGTTCTACGAGACGTCCTCGTACGGGACCCGTGCGGTCGACGCGCTGGTCCGGGCGGCGGGCATCGATGTCGTCGTCAGCGGCAGCGACCGCCCCTATGCCGAACCCGTCCTCCCCGACCTCGGTGCGCAGGCCGCCGTGCACGCCCTGCGCACCGCCAACCCGGCCCGCCTGCTGGGCCCGACGAAAGGAGCCCGCCCATGACGTACCGCACCTCCCCGGCCGCCACCGCCCGAGAGGTCCCCGACGGCGAGGAGCCGTTCACCGCACTGCCCGAGCGCAACCTCGACCGGCGCGAGCTGCAGGACCTGGTCGAAGAGCTCGCCACCCGCCCGGACCTGTGGCGTGAACAGGTCGCCTTCTCGGACACCGAGCGCCACTACGCCTCCCTGCACCGCGATGAGTTCGTCGATGTCTGGCTGCTGTGCTGGACCCGGCAGAACGACACCGGCTGGCACGACCACGACCTCTCCTCCGGGGCGGTCCGGGTCGTCCAGGGCGTCCTGACCGAGTCCAACCCCCGGATCGGCGGCGAGCACCTGGCCACCGCGGTCGGCGCGGGCTCCTCCTTCTCCTTCGGCCCGGACCACATCCACCGGCTCACCGGGGCGAGCGACGACGCGGTGTCGGTGCACGCCTACTCGCCGCCGCTGTGGCGGCTGGGCCAGTACGACATCACCGCGGACGGGCTGATGCGCCGGATCTCGGTCTCCTACGCGGACGAGCTGCGGCCGACGGACGGGACGACGACCGCGGCCTGAACGCCGGCCCGGGCGCTCCGGCGGCCCGGGGCCCGGCCCGGGGCCGCCGAAGTGCGGGCCGGCGCCGACGGCGCGCCGCCAGGAACGCCCGGACCCGCCCGGCCCCGCCCGTCACCACGAATTACTCCCCACCTATTGACCTTCCATTCATCGCCATCGATCCTGCATGAATCCATACAGGCGGCAACGCGAGGCGGACTCATGGCAGGTGTGGTCGAACGGCGCTCCATCGACGTCGTCCCCGACGAGGAACGGCACGGCAGCGCGGTCAGCCAGTTCACGCTCTGGCTGGGCGCCAACCTCCAGATCACCGCCGTCATCACCGGCGCGCTGGCCGTCGTCTTCGGGGCGAACGCCTTCTGGTCGCTGATCGGGCTGCTGCTCGGCAACCTCCTGGGCGGTGCGGTGATGGCGCTGCACTCCGCCCAGGGGCCACGGCTCGGACTGCCGCAGATGATCACCTCGCGGGCCCAGTTCGGGGTGCGCGGCGCGGTGGTCCCGCTGGCGCTGGTCATCGTGATGTACATCGGGTTCTTCGCCAGCGGCAGCGTGCTGGCCGGGCAGGCCGTCGGCGAGCTGACGCACCTCGGCGAGACCCCCGGGATCGTCCTGTTCGCCGCGGTCACCGCCGTGGCCGCGGCCGTCGGCTACCGACTGATCCACACCCTCGGCAAGATCGCCGGCCTGGTCTGCGCGCTGGCCTTCGTCTACCTCGGCATCCGGCTGCTGCAGCGCACCGACCTCGGCACGCTCCTCGCCGACCACCGCTTCGGGCTGCCGGTCTTCCTGCTCGCCGTCTCGCTCTCGGCCTCCTGGCAGCTGGCGTTCGGCCCGTACGTCGCGGACTACTCGCGCTACCTGCCGCGGCACACCTCGGCGCGCGCCACGTTCTGGTGGACGCTGTCCGGTTCGGTGCTCGGCTCGCAGTGGTCGATGACGTTCGGCGCGCTGGCCGCCGCCGCGGCACCCGCGGCATTCGTGGGCCACGAGGTCAGCTACATCGTCGGCCTGGGCGGCGCGGGCCTGATCGCCTCGCTCCTCTACTTCGTCATCGCCCTCGGCAAACTCACCATCAACATCCTCAACACCTATGGCGGGTTCATGTCGCTGGTCACCAGCGTCAGCGGCTTCCGCGGGCAGCGCACCCTCACGCCGCGCGGCCGCTCCGCCTACATCGCCGGGATCATGGTGGCCGGCACCGCCGTCGCCCTCCTGGGCAAGGACTCGTTCCTGACGTCCTTCAAGGACTTCCTGCTCTTCCTGCTGACCTTCTTCACGCCCTGGTCGGCGGTGAACCTCGTCGACTACTACCTGATCTCCAAGGAGCGTTACGACATCCCGGCGCTCAGCGACCCGGCAGGACGCTACGGCGCCTGGAACGTGCGGGCGCTGACGGTCTATGTCCTCGGGGTGCTCGCCCAGCTGCCGTTCCTGGCCACGCACTTCTACACCGGCCCGCTGGTGGCACCGCTCGGCGGCGCCGATGTCTCCTGGCTCGTCGGGCTCGCCGTACCGGCCGTCCTGTACTGGCTGACCGCCCGCCGCGACACCGCCCGTACGGCGGCGCCGACAGCGCCGGCAACGCCCCAGGAGGACCGGAATCCGGCCGGATCGGGGGGCTAGCCCTACCGCGCCGCCCGCCCGGCGTCCGTATTCTCGCGGCATGGCGATCCACGACCCCGAGCTGCGCAAGGAACTCGACGCGACCCTCCAGACGCGCAAGGAACTGGGGCCGGAGTACGAGTCCGAACTCCTGGAGGCCTTCCTGGAGAAGCTGGAGCGGAGCGTCGACCAGCGGGTGCGGCGGCAACTCGCCGAACAGCAGGTCCAGGTGGCCCGCGGCGCCCGGCCGCCGCGCCCCGGAGGCGGCGGCCCGCTCTCCTGGGAGCGGTGCGGGCTCGCCGCGCTCTCGCTGGTGCTGGCCGTGCCGCTGTCCGCGATCGCCGCGAGCCAGGCCGGGCAACCGGGACTGCTGATGTGCTGGGCCGGGATCGTCGGCGTCAACGCCGTAGCGGGCGGCGGCCTGCACCGGCTGGTGCGCTCACGCACGGACCGCCGCGACGGCGCGGGGGACTGAAGCGCGGAGCCCTCAAGGCTGCGGCAGGAACCGGAAGGTGCGGGGGCCGCCGCACCCCGGCGCTGCCGGGGGCGGGACGACGGCGGTCCCCCGCACGGGACGCGTTCCGGGGTGAAGCCGGTCGGCGCATCCGGTGGCGACGGTGGAGGTCCGGGAGCCGCTCCGGAGGTCCTTGTCGCCGTGACCTCAATCTGCCCGACGCGTGTTAAGCCCGTGCTGCGAGCACATGACGCATACGTACACCTTGCGGCGACGTCCCGTTTCCTGACGTCCGCTTGACGCCGTGACAGGTGCGGAACGGACGGCGGCCGGGGCGCGGGACGGTCACCGCCCCACGCCCCGGCCGCCGGGTCCCGCCGCTACTTGCCGGCCTCGCGCGCCAGATAGGCCAGCAGGTCCTGCCGGCTCACCACGCCCTTCGGCTTGCCCTCGACGAGGACGATCGCCGCGTCCGCGTTCTCCAGGACCGCCATCAGATCGGCGACCGGCTCGCCGGAGCCGACCTGCGGCAGCGGCGGGCACATGTGCTTCTCCAGCGGGTCGGTCAGCGAGGCGCGCTGGGTGAACAGCGCATCGAGCAGTTCGCGCTCGACGACCGAGCCGACGACCTCGGCGGCCATCACGTCCGGGTGCCCGGCGCCCGGCTTGACGATCGGCATCTGCGAGACGCCGTACTCGCGCAGCACCTCGATCGCCTCGCCGACGGTCTCCTCCGGGTGCATGTGCACCAGCGAGGGCAGCGCGCCCTCCTTGTACTCCAGCACCTCGCCGACCCGGGCGGCGGCGCCGCCCTCCTCCAGGAAGCCGTAGTCGGCCATCCACTCGTCGTTGAAGATCTTGGAGAGGTAGCCGCGGCCGCTGTCCGGCAGCAGCACGACCACCACGTCGTCCGGGCCGAGCTTGGCGGCGACCTCCAGCGCACCCACCACGGCCATCCCGCAGGAGCCGCCGACCAGCAGGCCCTCCTCCTTGGCGAGCCGCCGGGTCATCTGGAAGGCGTCCTTGTCCGAGACCGCCACGATCTCGTCCGCGACGGTCCGGTCGTAGGCGGTCGGCCAGAAGTCCTCGCCGACGCCCTCGATCAGATACGGGCGACCGGAGCCGCCGCTGTAGACGGAGCCCTCCGGGTCGGCGCCGATCACCTTGACCTTGCCGTCACTGGCGTCCTTCAGATAGCGGCCGGTGCCGCTGATCGTGCCGCCGGTGCCGACACCCGCCACGAAGTGGGTGATCCGCCCACCGGTCTGCTCCCACAGCTCGGGACCGGTGGTCTCGTAGTGGGAGCGCGGGTTGTTCGGGTTGCTGTACTGGTCCGGCTTCCAGGCGCCGGGCGTCTCGCGCACCAGCCGGTCCGAGACGTTGTAGTACGAGTCCGGGTGCTCGGGGTCGACGGCGGTCGGGCAGACCACCACCTCCGCACCGTAGGCACGCAGCACATTGATCTTGTCCGTGGACACCTTGTCCGGGCAGACGAAGATGCACTTGTAACCCTTTTGCTGGGCGACGATCGCCAGGCCCACACCCGTGTTGCCGGATGTCGGCTCGACGATGGTGCCGCCGGGCTGCAGCTCACCCGACTGCTCGGCGGCCTCGATCATCCGCACGGCGATCCGGTCCTTGACCGATCCGCCGGGGTTGAAGTACTCGACCTTCGCCAGGACGGTGGCCTGGATCCCTCGAGTGACGTTGTTGAGCCGCACGAGCGGGGTGTTGCCGACTAGCTCAATCATCGAATCGTAAAACTGCACGGTGGTCTCCGCGGTCGGGGGCACGCTCTCCTGCGCCCGTGCGGCCAGCCTATTGCCCGGGTCCGTTAGAGGAGGGATGCGTTGCGTTCCGTGCAGGAACGGGCAACACCCTGTTGTAGGAGTTCTTGCCGATTCAAGAGCGCGTCCGGCCCCCGGTGCCAGGGCGCGCCCGCACTGCGCGGGGAGGTGCCCGGCCCATGCCGATGACGATGTCCAGGGCCAGAGTGGCCCGGCGGATCGCGACCGCCGCCGCTTTCGGCGGCGGCGGGATCGGGCTGCTCGGGGTGGCCGCCGTCGGGGTGCTGCTGACCGAGGTCCGGCTGGCGCGCCGTACGGTCGGTGGCTCCAGCGACATTCCGCCGTGCGCCGACGGCCGTTACGGCGCCGCCTTCGACCACCTCACCGACCGCCCGCCGCTGCGGCTCGGCTTCCTCGGCGACTCCACCGCCGCGGGCCAGGGCGTGCACCGCGCCCGCCAGACACCCGGCGCGCTGCTCGCCTCCGGCCTGGCCGCGCTCTCCGAGCTGCCCGTCGACTTCCGCAATGTGGCGCTGCCCGGCGCGCAGTCGGACGACCTGGCGCGCCAGGTGGAGCTGATGCTGGCCGACGGCACCGAGACCCCGGACGTCTGCGTCATCATGATCGGCGCGAACGACGTCACCCACCGGATGCCGCCGGCACAGTCGGTCCGCCATCTCTCCGAGGCGGTGCGCGCCCTGCGTGCGGCGGGCTGCGAGGTGGTCGTCGGCACCTGCCCCGACCTGGGCACCATCGAGCCGGTCTACCAGCCGCTGCGCTGGGTGGCCCGGCGGCTCTCCCGGCAGCTCGCCGCCGCCCAGACCATCGGGGTGGTCGAGAGCGGCGGCCGTACGGTCTCGCTCGGTGATCTGCTCGGCCCCGAATTCGAGGCGCGCCCCCGGGAGCTGTTCGGGCCGGACAACTACCACCCGTCGGCCGAGGGCTATGCCACCGCCGCGATGGCCGTGCTGCCGACGCTGTGCGCCTCGCTCGGCCTGTGGCCGGAGAAGGAGCAGCCGGAGCCCGCACGCGGCGAGGGCCTGCTGCCGGTCGAGCAGGCGGCCGCCGAGGCGGCCTCCGAGGGCGGCACGGAGGTCACCGCCTCCCGCCGTGCGCCCTGGGTGCTGCTCAAGCACCGCAGGCGCCGCCAGCTGCCGACGCCGGAGCCGACGGACCCGCCCTCGGTCATTCCGTGACGGGCGGCCGCCCGGTACTCCCCGGGCGGCGGTCAGCAGGCAGCGGCCGGCGAGGGACACCCTCCCGCCAGGGGCCGCGGGGAATACCCCGCGGCCCCTCCCCGTTCCTATAAGCGCCCGCTTAGAAAAGAGGCCCGCATCACAGCGCGGACCCCGTGACCTCAGCACTACGTGCAGGTAACTTCCCTCACAGTCCGCCCATTTCCCGCGCACTTGGAGCCGTGTGATGCCCGAAGCCGTGATCGTCTCAGCCGCCCGCTCCCCGATCGGCCGCGCCTTCAAGGGTTCGCTCAAGGATCTGCGGCCGGACGACCTGACCGCCAAGATCATCGAGACCGCCCTCGCCAAGGTCCCCGAGCTGGACCCCAGGGACATCGACGACCTGATGCTCGGCTGCGGCCTCCCCGGCGGCGAGCAGGGCCACAACCTCGGCCGCATCGTGGCCGTCCAGATGGGGATGGACCACCTCCCGGGCTGCACCATCACCCGCTACTGTTCCTCCTCGCTCCAGACGACCCGCATGGCGCTGCACGCCATCAAGGCCGGCGAGGGCGACGTCTTCATCTCGGCCGGCGTCGAGACCGTCTCGCGCAGCGTCAAGGGCAGCTCCGACGGTCTGCCGGACACCCACAACCCGCTCTTCGCCGACGCCGAGGCCCGTACCGCGGCGCGCGCCGAGCAGGAGGGCGCCGACTGGCACGACCCGCGCGAGGACGGCCTGATCCCGGACGCGTACATCGCGATGGGCCAGACCGCGGAGAACCTGGCCCGCCTCAAGGGCGTCACCCGCCAGGACATGGACGAGTTCGGCGTCCGCTCCCAGAACCTCGCCGAGAAGGCGCTCAACGACGGTTTCTGGGAGCGGGAGATCACCCCGGTCACGCTGCCCGACGGCACGGTCGTCGCCAAGGACGACGGCCCCCGCGCCGGCGTCACCGTCGAGGGTGTCTCCGGCCTCAAGCCGGTCTTCCGCCCCGACGGCCTGGTGACCGCCGGCAACTGCTGCCCGCTGAACGACGGGGCCGCGGCGCTGGTCATCATGTCCGACACCAAGGCGCGCGAGCTGGGCCTGACCCCGCTCGCCCGGATCGTCTCCACCGGCGTCTCCGGCCTCTCCCCCGAGATCATGGGTTACGGCCCGGTCGAGGCCAGCAAGCAGGCGCTGCGACGGGCCGGCCTCTCGGTCTCCGACATCGACCTGGTCGAGATCAACGAGGCGTTCGCCGCCCAGGTGATCCCGTCCTACCGCGACTTGGGCATCGACCTGGACCGCCTCAACGTCAACGGCGGCGCGATCGCCGTCGGCCACCCCTTCGGCATGACCGGCGCCCGGATCACCACCACCCTCATCAACTCCCTCCAGTGGCACGACAAGCAGTTCGGCCTGGAGACGATGTGCGTGGGCGGCGGCCAGGGCATGGCGATGGTCATCGAGCGGCTGAGCTGAGCTGTAGCGGAGGGTGGAGGCCGGGTGCGAGGAACGAGTACCCGGCATCCGCCCGCAGCGGAAGCGAGGCTCAGCGCGACCGTGAACGCGTGCGGCTGAGCTGAGCTGTAGCGGAGGGTGGAGGCCGGGTGCGAGGAACGAGTACCCGGCATCCGCCCGCAGCGGCGGCGAGGCTCAGCGCGACCGTGAACGCGCGCGGCTGAGCCGAGTCGCGGTACGCCGACCCGGCCCGGCCCGGCCCGTAGCAGAGAGTGGCCGCCGGCCCCGCGCGCGAGCGCATGCGCCCAGCCGCGCGCCGCTCGCCAGGGCGCGCGACAAAACGGACCAACTACCGCCCGGCGCACACCCCTCGCGGTCGTCCGGACACGGGCGGCGACATGGCGTGACCTGCGCCACTCGTTAACGAGATCGCGACCCAATCTCCCCCAGGATTGTGACCAACGCCCTGAGGGAGCGGCATTCTTGCAGGTCAGCAGGGGTTCGCCCGGCCGAACGAGCCCCCGACTCCCCTCCTTTTCGGGACATAGCGCACCCGGAGCGGTCGCCGACCACCGGCAGCCTGATGTAGGAAGTCGGAGAACATTCTGCTAACGGGAGTACGCCGGTGAGCGAGGCGCTACCAGGAGTGATCCCGTCAGCGAGCGCATCAAGGGGGTCACCCCGGCCGAAGGCCGGGGCGAGTCCACGTACCGATGCGCGGCCCGTGCGATGAGGTGAGGGCCGCCGAGCGAAGTGGGGAGGACGCATGAGCGAGCGTCACCCGGGGATCCCCTCGGCCACCGGCCGGGGGCGCATCACCCAGGGGTGCGCGTCTCGCCCGTGCGGGACCGAACGAAGAGAGGTTTCGGCATGAGCGTCACCACCCTCGTCCTGCTGCTGGCCGCGGCCGTCGCCGTGGCGCTGGGCGCCGCCGCCCTGCACACCGCCCGCGCCCTGCGCCGGCAGCTCGCCGAGCTGCACGCCGAGCTCAGCGCGGCCCGGCGGGAGGCCGTCGCGAGCACCGCGGCGGTGCATCCGGCCGCGGCAGCCATCCCGGCCGCCCGCGCCACCCCCGCCGCCGAGACCCCGCTCGCCGACATACGTGCCGCCGTCGCCGATGCCCTGGCCGAGGAGCGGGAACGCGAACTGGCCGAGGCACGCGCCTTCTGGGCCGCGCAGGAGGCCAGGGACGCCGCCGACGCCCCGTCGCTGCTGGGCGGCCTCGCCGGCCTCGGCGACGAACTCCTCGACGGCCGCACCGACCCGCGCGAGCTGCCCGACCACCAGGACGCCGACCGGTTCGACACCCAGCCGTTCCTCCCCCGCCAGGCGGACCTGGCCGGACTGGAGCCGCTACTGGGCCCGGACGCCCTGGAGGCGATGGACGCACTGGAGTCCATGGACGCCCTGGACGCGCCGGAGTTGGAGCCCGTCGAGGAGACCGAGTCCGCCGAGCTGGCCGCCGCGCGCCGGCGCCACCCCTCGCACCCCGACTTCTCCCCGTCCCCGGTGGTCAGTGACCACGAGCGCACCGTCGCGCGCCTGGAGGAACTGGCGCAGCTGGCGACCCCGCTCGCGGACGTCCGTCCCGGCCCGCTGGGCACCCTGGACGTCTACGTCTTCACCGACGGCACCACGCTCTGCCTGACCCCCGGGCAGCGCGAGACCGCGGAGCGCGTGGCCGGCGCACTGCACGCGGGGCACACGCCCGTGCTGCTGGGCGGCTCCGGCATCTCCGGCGCGTACGCGCTGACCTTCTCCTGGGGCGAGAGCCGCGAGGACAGCGTCTACATCCTCGCCGACCGCGTCATCGCCTCGCTCTGACCCGGCGCGGCGGTCCGCGTCAGCAGCGTTCCGCCGCCGCCCGGACGCATCGCACGGCCTCCGCCAGTTCGTCGGCGGGGGCCCTTTTCGCGTCAGAATCCCCCGGTGCGTCGGCCATCCGCACCGCCGCGGCACGCAGCGCCTCGACAAGATCGTGGCCGGCCACCGCCAGCTGGTCGCCGGCCGCGAACACCCCGGCGTCCGGCAGCTCCCGCGGGGGCTCCCCCGGCCGTTCGATCAGCTGCGCACGGGCCGCCAACTGCCGTGCCAGCGCCAGACCTTCGGCCGCGGCACCCTGGTGGAGCCTGCTCTGCGGCAGCGATCGGAGCCGGTCGGCGAGGGCGTCCACGGCGGTCTGCAAGGGGGTCACGTCAAGCACGCAGTGAGCCTATGCGCCACCGCGGGGTGGTTGCCAACGCCCGAACGCTCAGGCACGGTGGGCTGAAGAACCAGCATCGACCGCGTCCGGAGGCGCCGATGTCTCAGCTCTTCTCAGAAGAGACCCACCGGAACATGCTCTCCCGTATCCCGCACTGCACCGGCCGGGAAATCTCCGACTGGCTCCGCACCGTTGAAGAAGGCCCCGCTCTCTTCCGTTTCGACGAAAAGGTCAGCTGGCTCCGTGGCGAGCACAATCTCGCCTACGGCCACGCCAAGGCAATTGTCCATGAACACGACCTCAGGCGCGCCGCGCGCAAGTTCTGATCCGCGGTGACGGGGCCCGGCCCCGGCCCGGATCGGGACACTCCTCGTTCACCACGCCGAAGGGCCCGTGGGCAGATCTGCCCACGGGCCCTTCGTGCGGCGCTCGGGCCGCGTACGGCGCCTGGTGCGCCCGGCGTCGTGCGGGGTCAGTCGCCCCGGAGGATGGAGATCAGCCGCAGCATCTCCACGTAGATCCACACCAGGGTCGTGGTCAGGCCGAACGCCGCCAGCCAGGACTCCTCGCGCGGCGCGCCATAGGCGACACCGTCCTCGACCTGCTTGAAGTCCAGCGCCAGGAAGAGCGCGCCGAGGACCACGCCCACGATGCCGAAGACGATGCCCAGGCCGCCGCTGCGGAAGCCGAGGCCGTCACCCCCGCTGAACACCATGAACAGGACGTTGACCATCGACAGCAGGAAGAAGCCGAGGCCCGCGATGATCACGAAGCGGGTGAACCGGGCGGTGACCCGGATGATCCGCGTCTTGTAGGCCACCAGCATGGCGACGAACACCGCCATCGTGCCCAGCACCGCCTGCATGGGCGCGCCGTGCAGCTGCGGCAGGTCGTTGATGAAGCCGCTGAGCGCCCCGAGGAAGAGGCCTTCCAGCCCCGCGTACCCGAGGATCAGTGCGGGCGACGGCGTGCGCTTGAAGGACTGGACGACGCCCAGCACCATCGCGACCAGGCCGGCACCGAACGCGAAGCCGAGGCTCCCGGTCAGGAAGAGCCAGCCGGCGGTGGCGCCCACGATGAGCGTGCCGAGCGTCATGCCCGTGCGCATGACGACGTCGTCCATCGTCATCGGGCGGGTCTGCGGGCTGTACTGCGGCGGTGCCTGGGTTACCTGCTGCTGGTCCTGGGCGTAGGGGTTGCCGCCCTGCGCGTAGGGGTTGGCTCCGGCGTACGGGTTCGCGGCGGCCCCGGCCTGCGGCGGTGCGTTGAAGCCCGCGTAGCCGGTGGCGCGGCTGAACCCCCGTCGCGAGAAGACCGGGTTGCTGCTCCTCATCTCACTCCTCCATGGCCGCCCTGCGCGGCCTCGACGGCAAGCGTAATGGCTTGGCAAAGGGGCGTCGCTAGTTCTTGAGCAGGATCTTTCCCCGAACCCGCCCGGATACCTCCTCCGAGAGGAGCCGGACACCTCCTCCGGGAGGAGGACGTACGGGAGGACGCAGAGGTGCCCGGAGCGGGTCGGCGGGGGCCCGGAGCAGCCCCGGACGGGCGGCGCCCGACCGGCCGGGCGGTCCTGCCGCTACACCGTCACGCCTGCCCGTCCCCGCCATTTCGGATATTCGATCTCGTGCCGTGTTGTTGCTGTGTTCTTGCCGTGTTCTTGCCGTGTCCCGTCGCGCTCTTGCCGCTCCCTTACCGCTCCCTTGCCACTCTCTTGTCGCCTTCTTGCTGCCGTCCGTTGTCGTCACGCGAGGCAGCCGTGCTCGAACTGCCATTTCCGTCCGCCGCCCCGGGCACTCCTTCCCGGGACGCTTCGCACGGAATCCGATAAATGTCTGATCGCAACGGACCTCGCCCGACACGGCAGGCAACCGATTCACGGGGGGACCCGTCTTCCCTGGCGGCCGGATCCTGCCTCGGCGGGTGGATCTGCAGGGCTGACGCATGGTCAAGATCCGAACGCCGGAGGACCCCTCGCCACTCTCCCGCGACTCACCGTCCGTAGCACTATGGACGCGATCGGTTGTAATCCGGGGGTACAGATAGGGCTATTCTGGCGGGAAACAGTAGCGAAAGAGGGTTGAGGTGCCTGTGCCTGACGTCTCAGTAGTCGTCATCGTCTACAACGACGCCGACCGGTTGCCGACCGCGGTTCAGTCCGTGCTGGATCAAACGCTCCGGGACGTCGAGGTGGTGATCGTCGACGACTGCAGCACCGACCGTTCTTTCGAAGTGGCGCAGCGGCTCGCCGCTGATCATCCAGGGCGGGCCAGAGCCTTCCAGCTGCCGGAGAACAGCGGTGGGTGCGGCGAGCCGCGCAACGCCGGCATCCAGCACACCCGGGGCCGCTACGTCATGTTCCTGGACAGCGATGACGTCCTGGAACCCAATGCGTGCCGGAATATGCTGGAGGCCGCCGAGAAAACCGGCTCCGATATCGTTTCCGGTCAGTGCGTACGACTGCATGTGGACACCCGCAACAAGAAGCGGGACGAGTGGTATTCCTGGCTGTACTCCACCACCCGGACCATTGATTCCGTGACGGAATTTCCGGACCTGTTCGTGTGGGATACCCTCTCCACCAACAAGTGCTACCGGCGCGAATTCCTCATGGCGCACAATCTCCGCTTCGCCAAGGGATTGTTCTACGAGGACCTGCTCTTTATCGCCGATGCTTACCTCGCCGCGGAACGCATCACCCTGATCCCCAATCAGGTCTATTTCTGGAATGTCTACACGCAGGGCGCCGTGAAGTCGGTGACAAACCGCCGGCACGAGATGAGGAATTACGTCCACCGGCTGGAGGTCCACAAGCGGATCGACGCCATGCTGGCGGAGCGCGGTCTCACCGAGATGAAGCTCGCCAAGGACATCAAATTCCTCAAGCACGACCTGGTGCTGCACCTGCGGGATCTGCCGTTCCGGGACGAGGCCTACCGCCGGGAGTTCGCCGAGCTCTCCCGGGAATACCTCGCCGGCGTGGCCCCCGAGGCGTACGAGCACGTCCAGCCGATACAGGCCATCTGTGCGTATCTGCTCCAGCAGGGTGACTGGGCCAACCTGATCCCGGCGGTCGACACGCTCATCAACCGCACCAAGATCTCCTCGCCGCTCGCCGAGCACGACGGCCGGATCTACTGGTGCGGCGGCCACTTCGACGATGCGTTCGGGCGCGGAGTGCTGGACGTGACCGACATCGGCTACCACGAGAAGCCGGTCAACCAGCTGTTCCTGCGCAACCAGCTCACCGGCTTCGGCGAGTCCGGCCGGGCCGTCTCGCTGACCGGCGAGATCACCAACCCGCTCGGTGTCATCCCGCCCGGGGCGCGGCTCAAGGGCGAGCTGGAGTTCAGTGCCCGGCGGCGCAGCCTGCAGTCCTTCCACTTCCCGGTGCAGGAGCTGCGCCACGAAGGGGACGCGATCCACTGGGCGGCTGTCGCCGACCTCACCGCGAAGCTGCGCCCGCTGGGCATCGTCGACACCATCTGGGACGTACGGCTGCGCCTGGAGGTGGACGGCGTGCGCACCACGAGCCGGCTCACCGTCGCCGACACCACGCTGTCCGGGGCGCTGCCGGTGCGGCCGCGGCTGACACGGATGGTCGCCGACCACCTCGAACCGCATGTCTCGGCCAAGGGCCATCTGGCATTCCGCCTGGTCAGCGAGAGCCAGAAGGCCGAGCGGGTACAGGAACTGATCACCCGCGGGGTGCACGGCAAGCCGGGGACGCTGGCCAAGACCGGCTACCGCAAGGCGAAGGCGCTGCGCGGCAAGGTCCTCTCGGGCGACAACAAGATCCGCGCCTATCACGAGGTGTTCAGCCGGCTGCCGGTCAAGAAGCGCACGGTGGTCTTCGAAAGCCACCTGGGCAAGCAGTACAGCGACAGCCCGCGCGCCCTCTACGAGGAGATGCGCCGGCGGGGCCTGCAGTTCGAGGCGATCTGGTCGTACGCGGGGTCCCCCAAGGGCTTCCCCAAGGACGCCACGCTCGTCAAGCGCTGGTCGCTGCCCTACCTCAAGGCGCTGGCCCAGGCCGAGTTCTGGGTGGACAACCAGAGCTACCCGCTCAAGCTCACCAAGCGCCCGGAGACCACCTACCTCCAGACCTGGCACGGCTCGGCGCTGAAGAACATGGGCTTCGACCAGCCGGCGCTGAAGGCGCAGACCCGGCAGCAGCAGGCGGAGCAGCAGCGTTCGCTGGACCGCTTCGACCGGTTCCTGATCCGCTCCGAGCACGATGTGCACACCCTCGCCAGGGCCTTCCGGCTCCAGGAGAAGACCCTGCTGCGGGTGGGGTACCCGCGCAATGACGCGCTGGTGCGCGCCCGGCAGCGGGAAGCGGACCGGGGGGTGCGTGAACGCGGGCCGCTGGCAGCCAGTTGGGGCATTCCCGACGACAAGACCGTGCTGCTTTACGCGCCGACGTTCCGTAAGGCCGGCGGCCGGCACGGGCGCTTCGAATTGCCCTTCGACGTGGAGCGTTTCGCCGACCGGTTCGGTGACCGCTATGTCCTGCTGGTGCGTTCGCACTACCTCAATCACGTGGTGCTGCCGCCGACCGTGCAGGGCCGGGTCATCGACGTATCGGGGCACCACGATGTGACCCCGGTGCTGGAGCTGGCCGACGGGCTGATCACCGACTATTCCTCGGTGATGTTCGACTACGCGCTGCTCGACCGGCCGCTGGTGTTCTTCACCTACGACTACGACGAGTATGTGCACGAGGGCCGGGGCACCTACTTCGATCTGCTGGAGCACGCACCGGGCCCGGTGGTCCGCACCGAGGAGGATTTCCACCAGGCGATCAAGGTCTTCGACTCGCAGTCCGCGGAATACGCGGAGAGCCGCAGGGAATTCGTCGCCAAGTTCGGTGAATACGACCAGGGCAACGCCGCCCGGAGCATCGTCGATCAGTTTTTCGCGCAGTGGAGCCGTTGATGACCGAGTCGTACGCAGCCGAGCCGCGGGACATCTTCTTCGTCTCCAACAGCGTCAACGAGGTGGGTGGCGTCACCAGTTGGTCGCACCAGATGGCGCGCCTGTTCAGCGAGCGGGGCCACCGGGTGCACCTCATCGGCGTGGTGCCGCCCCCGGAGGGGCGGGTCCACGAGCTGGCGGCCGATCTGCCGTTCAAGACCACCACGCTCTACTCCGAGCACCCGCCGTCCGTCCGTCCCCCGCGGGGCCTCAAGGGCAGGCTCAACCTCGTCGAGCAGCGCCGTCGCGCCGCCCGCGAGGCCGGTATGCACGAGCAGGCGGGCAAGATGAGCGCGCTGTTCCGGGCGGCCGAGCCGGGCGGCGTGGTGATCGTCACGCAGGTGTGGGCGATGGAGTGGGTGGCGCTGGCCGACACCGCGGGTCTGAGTGTGATCGGTATGAGCCATGAATCCTTCGAAACTTGCCGTAAGTCGTCGCGCTTCGGCCGGGTCAAGCGGTTTTACGCGAACGTCGACCGGATGTTGACGCTCACCCGGGAGGACGCCGACCGCTGGATCCGGCAGCGGATGGACAACGTCGGCTTCATGCCGAACCCGCTGCCGTTCTTCCCGGAGGTCCCCTCGGACCGCTCCCACAAGTGTGTGGTCAGCATCGGCCGGCTCCACGAGGAGAAGGGCGTGGACCTCCTGCTGGAGGCCTGGGCCAAGGTCGCGCCGCAGCACCCCGACTGGACGCTGCGGATCTACGGCTCCGGCGAGGAAGAGGAGGCGCTGCGCAAGCAGGCCGCGGACCTGGGGGTCGCGTCCACGGTCGCCTGGATGGGCCGGACGTCCGATGTGCCGGGCGCACTGCGCCAGAGCGCGGTCTTCGCCCTCAGCTCGCGCGGCGAGGGCTTCCCGCTGGCCCCCATGGAAGCCATGGCGACGGCGGTGCCGTGTGTGGCGTTCGATGTGGCACCGGGCGTCCACGAGATCATCTCGGACGGCGTGGACGGCCTCCTCGCGCCCCCGGGCAACATCACCGAGTTCGCCCGGCACCTCGACACCCTGATGTCCGACAAGGACCTCCGCGACACCATGGGCGAAGCGGGCCGGGAGAACATCCAGCGCTTCTCCACGGAGGAGATCGTCGGCCGCTGGGAGAACCTGTTCGCGCTCGTGGAGCGCTGAGGCGCGGACGGGACCCCCACAGCCTGCGGGAGGGGCCGCCACGTGATCCGTGGCGGCCCCTCCCCGTGGGGTCACGCGGTGAAGACCAGGCTCACGTTGTGGCCGCCGAAGCCGAAGGAGTTGGCCAGTGCGGCCTTCCAGCTGCCGGTCCGGTTCTCGCCCCGCACCACGTCCAGGTCGATCCTCGGGTCGAGGGTGTCGAGGTTGCGGACGGCGGGGGCCACGCCGTCCCTGAGCGCCAGCAGCGCCGCCAGCGCGCCCACCGCGCCGGAGGCACCCAGCATGTGGCCGGTCATGGACTTCGTGGCGGTGACGGAGGCATGGGTGCCCACCGCGCGGCCGATCGCCTCGGCCTCGGCCAGGTCGCCGGACTCGGTGGAGGTGGCGTGGGCGTGCACATGGCCGATGTCCCGCGCGGTCAGATCCGCATCGCGCAGGGCCAGTTCGATGGCGTGGACCTGGCCCGCCGCGTCGGAGGCCGTGATGTGGTTCGCGCTGGAGCTCACGGCGCTGCCGGCCAGCGTGCCGTACGCCGTCGCGCCGCGGGCCCGGGCGAACCCGGCACGCTCCAGGACCATGATTCCCGCGCCCTCGCCCATGACGAAGCCGCTGCGGGCCACATCGAACGGGCGGGAGACCGCCTCCGGGTCCGCCGACTGCGTGGAGAGCGCCTTCATCTGGGCGAAGGCGGCGAGGGTGAACGGGTGCAGGCAGGCCTCGACGCCGCCCGCGACCACCACGTCCACCCGTCCGGCGCGGAGCAGGTCGAGGCCCATCGCCAGCGCCTCGGCACCGGACGCACAGGCGCTGACGGGCGTCCTGGCCCCGCCCTTGGCGCCCAGGTCCATGCTCACCCAGGCGGCCGGTCCGTTGGGCATGAGCATGGGCACCGCGAACGGCGAGAGCCGGCGTGCCCCGGACTTCTCGAAGAGGTCGTCCTGGCCGAGCGTGGTCAGCACACCGCCGGTGCCGGTACCGATGACCACGGCCAGCCGTTCGGGCTCGACCTCGGGCGCGCCGGCGTCCTGCCAGGCCTCGCGCGAGACGCGTATCGCCAACTGCTCGCTGCGGTCCAGCTTCCGGGCTTCCGTACGCGGCAGCGCGGCGGCCGGATCCTCGGTGAGGGAGGCCGCGACGCTCACCGGGAGATCCGCGGCCCACTCCTCTTCCAGCGCGCGCACCCCGGACTTCCCCGCCAGCAGCCCCGACCAGGACGATGACGCATCGGCGCCGACCGGAGTCATCGCTCCGACACCCGTCACCAGCACCTGACCGTTCTCGGTCATCTCCGTCTCCTCTGATCTCATAGAAACCGCACAAAGCCCATGGCGGGCCCGTAGAGATCATCTCAGCGATACGCTCGCCAAACAGGGGCCGAGCAGACCGATTTCAGCAACGGTAAGTTGTGAATCTCCCACAACAACGCGCACGCTCTCGGCACCGGGAAAACCGCGGTGATCCGCTCGACCGCTCCGCACGCCCGTTTCGGACCCCCCGGCCGCCCTCGCACACCGGAGCGGGCCGCCCGTCCTTGCGTACAGCAGCCACCACATCGCATCGCCTCACATTCGAAGGCGATGGGGCACCATTTCTTTCACGCCGCAAAACTTCCGAAAGCGCCGATCGCTCGGCGCCCGGCGCGTTCGCCGTCCACCACCCGGCGACGCCAAGAAGGCAAAAGCGGGCCCGGGCAACAGAAGTGGCACAACGTTTTCCGGATCAGGGCGGGCACATCAGCCGGACGGCGTCGGAGAGGAAGTGCGCGGTGCCGGGTATCGGCTCACCGACAGCGGGAAAATCCAATATTCAAGTTACCTCGGGTATGTGCCAGGAGCGCGCCCCGCGAGGGCCGTACGAGGCGAACACCGTGCCGCCCACCACGAAGACGGGGAACCCCTGCCGTCCGCCGGGCCGCCCGCCCAGTAGGCCCCACCCGCCACACCCGACCGCCGTTCCCGAAGGCGGCCTGTGCGCAGGCTAGTTGACGGGCCTTCAGCGCTCCCCGGAAGCGGCCCCGACCGTAGGACACGGTACGAACAGGGCAGGAACAGGGCGGGCCGCCCAGGCGTTTGTCCGATGCCGTCATGGCGGCACTTCACTTGGTAACCCGGGATATTTCCGGCACGGTTTTCCGCGGGCGGCTCTCGTCGTCCGCACCGTCAAAGTCCCTGCGTTCCCGGCGTGTTCCGGTGAAGGGCAGGGACCTGGGATCTATATGGTTGTTGGTTCAAGGTCTCAAGGTTGCGCTTGAGCAGTGCCCGGAGCCGGACTTGAACCGGCACGGCCCGTAGGCCAGCGAGGTTTAAGCTCGCCGTGTCTGCATTCCACCATCCGGGCCTGGGCTCCCCCCATGCCACCTCAAAGAGGCAGCACGAGCGTAGCCCGCAGCGCACGACACAGATCGGCCGCTCTTCCCGAGGTTGTCTTATTTTATTGGCAACTGAGGGAGCATCAGTGCCGGGTACAGGCCTTGGGCACATGCCTGAGGCCCGCCTTCGCCAGGACACCCCGCAACGCAATTTCTTGTCCGAATTGACGGAAACTCGACGCCCTCTCCGAGCCCCCGCGCCGCCGCCGCACCGGCCCGTCCGGCCGCTCCGGACGCAGTAGCGCCCGTCAGGGTTCCGCTCCTCCCCAGGGATGACCCGCACTCCCCGGCTACCTCCCAGGTGTGGCCCAGGACGGGCACAGGGGTTGACGTCCGGGCCCCCGCCCTGTCCCACGATGGAAAGGTCCGCTTCCCTTCGCGGCAGCCGTCCTCACGGCCGCCGCGGATCCGAGGTCCTTCGTCCCGACAGGAGCCCGTTCCCGTGACCACCACCCACACCGGCGTCGCCCCCGCCCCCCGCGCCACCGCGGCGGCCGCCCGCGCCACGGACCTCACCAAGGTCTACGGACAGGGCGAGACCCAGGTGGTCGCCCTCGACGCGGTCTCCGTCACATTCCAGCAGGCCCAGTTCACCGCGATCATGGGCCCCTCCGGGTCCGGCAAGTCGACCCTGATGCACTGCATGGCGGGGCTGGACGCGATCTCCGGCGGCTCCGCCCGGATCGGCGACACCGAACTGACCGGGCTGAAGGACAAGAAGCTCACCCAGCTCCGGCGCGACAAGATCGGCTTCATCTTCCAGGCGTTCAACCTGCTGCCGACCCTCAACGCCCTGGAGAACATCACCCTGCCCATGGACATAGCGGGCCGGAAGCCCGACCGCGCCTGGCTGGACCGCGTCGTGGAGACCGTCGGCCTGGCCGGGCGTCTCAAGCACCGCCCCGGCCAGCTCTCCGGCGGCCAGCAGCAGCGCGTCGCGGTCGCCCGTGCGCTGGCCTCCCGGCCCGAGATCATCTTCGCCGACGAGCCGACCGGAAACCTCGACTCGCGCTCCGGCTCCGAGATCCTCGGCTTCCTGCGCAACTCCGTGCGCGAACTGGGCCAGACCGTGGTGATGGTGACCCACGACCCGGTCGCCGCCTCGTACGCGAACCGCGTGGTCTTCCTCGCCGACGGCCGGATCGTCGACGACCTCGCCGGCCCGACCGCCGACACGGTGCTGGAGCGCATGAAGGGCTTCGACGGCCGGCGTCGTACGACCTGATCAGCAACCGCCGCCAGAACTCCGGACCTCTCCTCCAGGACTGACCCCCATGTTCCGTACCGCCTTGCGCAATGTGCTTGCGCACAAGGCCCGGCTGCTGATGACCGTCCTCGCCGTGCTGCTCGGCGTGGCCTTCGTCTCCGGCACCCTGGTCTTCACCTCGACCATCTCCGACGCCTTCCGCACCAGCTCCGAGAAGAGCTTCGACAACGTCGACGTCGCCGTGCTGCCGGCGTCGCCCGACGGGCCCGGCACCACCGGTGCCAAGGACTCCCGCCTCGACGGCAAGGCGCTCGGCACCCTGGCCCACCTCCCCGGCGCCGCCTCCGTCACCGGCACCGCCGACGGCTTCACCGGGGTCGGCGACAAGGACGGCAAGCTGATCGCGTCCGGCGAGAACAGCCGCGGCAGCAACTACTTCCGCGGCAAGGACGGCAAGGACGCCCGCTATCCGCTGAAGCAGGGCACGGCCCCCGCCGGCGCCGGCCAGTTCGCGCTGGACGCGGGCACCGCGGCGAAGGGCGGCTACCACGTCGGCGACACCGTCCGGATATCCGCCGGCGGACCGGTCCGGCAGCAGAAGCTGACCGGCATCTTCACCACCGACGACGGCCGGGTCGCGGCCGGCGGCTCGCTGGCCCTGTTCGACACCACGACCGCGCAGAAGCTGTTCGGGCTGTCCGGCGGCTACACCGAGATCGACGTCAAGGCCGCGGCCGGGACGTCCCAGGCCGCGCTGCGGCAGGCGATCGACAAGGCGCTGCCCCAGGGCAGCGCCACCACCGCCACCGGCAAGGAACTCACCGACGCCGAGGCCAAGGCGATCGACCAGAAGACGGAGGGCATGAGGACCGCGCTGCTGGCCTTCGCCGCCGTCGCGCTCTTCGTCGGCATCTTCCTCATCGCCAACACCTTCACCATGCTGGTCGCCCAGCGCACCAAGGAGCTGGCGCTGCTGCGGGCGGTCGGCGCGAGCCGGCGCCAGGTCACCCGCTCGGTGCTGATCGAGGCGTTCCTCGTCGGTGCGATCGCCGGTGTCTCGGGCCTGGTGGCCGGGATCGGCCTCGCCGCACTGCTGCGGGAGGTGCTGAACGGCTTCGTCACGAAGTTCCCCGAGGGGCCGCTGGTGGTCTCGCCCTCCGCGGCCGTCGCCGCCCTGGGCATCGGCATCGTCATCACGGTGCTGGCCGCCTGGCTGCCCGCCCGGCGCGGCGCCAAGGTCCCACCGGTCGCCGCGATGAACAGCGTGCACGCCGTCGCCACCACCAAGTCGCTGGTGGTCCGCAACACCCTCGGTGCGCTCGTCGCGGGCGCCGGTACGGCCGCGGTCATCGCCGCCACCTCCACGTACGACGGCGACGACACCAGCAAGATCCTGCTCGGCGGCGGCGGAATGCTGCTGCTGGTCGGCGTGTTCATCCTGACGCCGCTGCTGTCCCGTCCGCTGATCGCGCCGGCCGCCCCCGTCCTGCGCGCCTTCGGCACCTCCGGCCGCCTCGCCCGGCAGAACGCGCTGCGCAATCCGCGCCGTACCGCCACCACCGCCTCCGCGCTGATGATCGGGCTGACCCTGATCACCGGCATGACGGTGATCGCGGGCAGTACGCAGCAGGCCATCGACAAACTGGCCGTCGACGCGCTGAAGGCCGACTACACCATCTCCATGGAGGGCCACGCCCCACTGCCCACCACCACGGAGAAGCAGGTCCGCCAGGCGCCCGGCGTCACCGCCGTCACCCCGCTGCGCGAGGGCATGGCGACGATCGGCACCGGCGACGCCGCCCGGTATCCGACCCGGCTGACCGGTGTCGACGGCGCACAGTTCGGCTCGCTCGTCCGGCCCGACATCAGCGAGGGGTCGCTCGGCACCCTGCGCGGCGACCGGGTCCTGGTGGACGAGGACACCGCTGCCCGCAACGGCTGGCGGGCCGGCTCGCACCTCCCCGTGACGTTCCAGGACGGCAAGACGTCCACGCTGACGGTCGGGGGCGTCTACCAGGGCAACCAGATGCTGAGCGGCGTCTACCTGGACAACCGCACCCTGGCTCCGCACCAGAAGGACATCGGCGACAGCCGGCTGCTGGTGAAGATGGCCGGCGGCGCCACCGACGCACACAAGGAAGACCTGGTCAAGGCGCTCGGCAAGAACCCGGCGGTCACCGTCGCGGACAAGAAGGACGTCTCGAACGCCATCGCCTCGATGTTCACCCTGCTGCTGAACATGCTCTACGGCCTGCTGGCCATGGCCGTGATCGTCGCGGTGCTCGGGGTCGTCAACACCCTGGCGATGTCGGTCTTCGAACGCTCACAGGAGATCGGCATGCTGCGGGCGATCGGCCTGGACCGGCGTGGCATCAAGCGGATGGTGCGGCTGGAGTCGCTGGTCATCTCGCTGTTCGGCGGGGTGCTCGGCATCGGGCTCGGCGTGTTCATGGGCTGGGCGGTCGGCCGGCTGATCAGTGCCCACCTGCCCACCTACGAACTGATGCTGCCGTGGGCCCGGATGGGCATCTTCCTCGGCCTGGCCGCGCTCGTCGGCGTACTGGCCGCCCTGTGGCCGGCGTTCCGGGCGGCGCGGCTGAACATGCTGGCCGCCATCAAGGCCGAATAGCGCCCCGGCGCGGCCCCGTTGCCCGCCCGCTCCTGCACGGCAGCGGGCGGGCGGGCGGCGTTCAGCCGCGGTGGGTGCCGGTGCGCCACTCACGCGCCCGCCACGGCAGGTCCGAGGTCCCGGACTCCGGTGTACGGACGGCCAGCACCTGGTTGACTCCTATCCGGTTGCGCTCGAAGGACAGCGCGGAGGCGGCCATGTACAGCCGCCACACCCGGGCCCGGCCCACGGAGGTCAGCCGCGCCGCCTCGTCCCAGTGCTCCTCCAGGTTGGTGACCCAGCGCCGCAGCGTCAGGGCGTAGTGCTCGCGGATCGCCTCCACGTCCCGCACCTCGAAGCCGGCGTCCTCCAGCTGGCCGACGGTCCGGCCGAGCGGCGCCAGTTCACCGTCCGGGAACACATAGCGGTCGATGAACTCGTCGACGTGGTACGCCGACTCGTCCGCGACCGGCCGCCGGGCGATCTGGTGGTTGAGCAGCCGCCCCCCGGGCTTGAGCAGCGCATACAGGGCACCGGCGTACTCCGCGTACCGGGTGCGGCCGACGTGCTCGGCCATGCCGACCGAGGAGATCGCGTCGAACGGCTCGTCGTGGATCTCGCGGTAGTCCTGCACCCGGATCTCGACCCGGTCGGCCAGCCCGGCTTCGGCGATGCGCTTACGGGCGAAGGTGGCCTGCTCCTCGGAGAGGGTGATGCCGACCGCCCGTACGCCGTACTCGCGGGCCGCGTGCAGCACCATCGAGCCCCAGCCGCAGCCGACGTCCAGCAGCCGCAGGTCCTTCCGGAGGCCGAGCTTGCGGCAGATCAGGTCCAGCTTGCCGCGCTGGGCGTCCTCCAGGGTGGCGACGCCCTCCTCGGCGGTCCCCCAGTAGGCGCAGGAGTAGACCATGGACGGGCCGAGCACCAGGGCGTAGAAGTCGTTGCCGACGTCGTAGTGGTGGCTGATGGCTTCCTTGTCGCGCCGCAGGGTGTGCAGGGGTCCACGGCGGCGTCTGACCTCTTCCGCGGGCGGCGTCGGCGGGACGGGGGCACCGGCCAGCGACAGCAGCTCCCGGGCGGCGGCGCGGACCTCCGGGCGGGCCAACGCCCGCAGCGCGGCGGCGCGGTGCGGCGCCGCCGTGTCGCCGCGCTCCCAGATCAGTCCGGCGAGCCGGTCGAGCGCGTCGTAGAGATCGCCCTCGATGTCGAGGTCGCCGGCCACCCAGGCGCGGGCCAGGCCCAGCTCGCCCGGTTTGAACATCAGCCGGCGCAGCGCCCGGCGATGGCGGATGACGAGCGTGGGTGCCCCCGGCGGGCCCGACTCGCTGCGGTCCCAGGCGCGGATGCGCACCGGGAGCGGGACTCCCAGCACCTCCTCGGCGAGCTTGGTGAGCCGTCCAGCGGCGTCGGCCATGTCGCACACCTCCGTGTTGACGAGTCGGGCAAAGAAGTTTCACCCACCACGTAAACGCCAATGGGGCGCCCGGATAGTCCCGTTCACACGCAAGAGAACCGCACACCGCCCGGTTTCCGCCAGAGCGGACACGCCAAAGGGCGCCCGCCCCACGGATGGCGGACGCCCTTCGGGCTGGTCGGAGTACCCGACCGGGAATTCAGGAAGCCTTGGCCTTCGTCTTGTCCCCGGCCTCGGCGGCGGTCGGCGGGGCCGGCGCCGGCTTGGCGGCCTCGTAGAACTCCTCGCGGGGGTTCTCCATGGCGCCGAGCGAAACGACCTCGCGCTTGAGGAACATGGCCAGCGTCCAGTCCGCGAAGACCCGGATCTTGCGGTTGAACGTCGGCATCGCCATGCCGTGGTACGCGCGGTGCATGTACCAGGCGAGACGGCCCTTGAGCTTGATCTTCATCTTGCCCATGACGATCATCGCGACGCCCTTGTGCAGGCCCAGACCGGCGACCGCACCCTTGTTGGCGTGGCTGTACTCCTTCTGCGGGAAGCCCCGCATACCGGAGAGCACGTTGTCGCCGAGGACCTTGGCCTGCCGCAGCGCGTGCTGCGCGTTCGGCGGGCACCAGGCGTTCTCGTTGCCGTTCTTGCGGCCGACCATGTCCGGGACCTGGGCGTTGTCGCCGGCCGCCCAGATGTAGTCGGTGCCCTGCACCTGGAGGGTGGCGCCGGTGTCGACGTGGCCGCGCGGGCCGAGCGGCAGACCGAAGCGGGCCAGCGCCGGGTTGGGCTTGACGCCCGCGGTCCACACGATGGTGTTGGAGTCGACCTCGAGGCCGTTGTTGAGCTTCACATGGCCGTCGACGCAGGAGTCCATGCCGGTCTTGAGGTAGACCTCGACCCCGCGGCCCTCGAGGTGCTCCTTGCCGTAGGCACCGAGCTTCGGGCCGACCTCGGGGAGGATCTTGTCGGCGACGTCGACCAGCAGGAAGCGCATGTCCTCGCGCTTCACGTTGTTGTAGTACTTCGCGGCGTCGCGGGCCATGTCCTCGACCTCACCGACGGTCTCCGCACCCGCGAAGCCACCGCCCACGAAGACGAAGGTCAGCGCCTTGCGGCGGACGTCCTCGTCGGTCGTGGAGTCGGCCTTGTCCAGCTGCTCCAGCACGTGGTTGCGCAGGCCGATGGCCTCTTCCACGCCCTTCATGCCGATGCCGTTCTCGGCCAGGCCGGGGATCGGGAAGGTACGGGAGACCGCGCCCATCGCGATGACCAGGTAGTCGAAGGGCAGCTCGTACGCCTCGCCGACCAGCGGGGCGATCGTGGCGACCTTGCGGTCCTGGTCGATGGTGGTGACCCGGCCGGTGAGAACCTCCGCCTTGGGGAGCACGCGTCGTAGCGGCACCACGACGTGGCGGGGGGAGATGCTGCCGGCTGCAGCTTCGGGGAGGAAGGGCTGGTACGTCATGTACGAGCGCGGGTCGACGACCGTGACGGTCGCCTCGCCGTACCGCATCTGCTTGAGGATGCGACGTGCCGCGTACAGGCCTACGTACCCACCGCCTACAACGAGGATCCTGGGACGCTCCGTGGTGCTCATGCAATCGAGTATCCACCCCCACATGGGGGGTCGCTCGTGAGCCCCTTCACAAGCAAGCCAGGGGCATCTGCTACACTCCGCCAGCTTCGTGACCGACGCCATAGTCCAATCCGGAACCACCGGGTGCCGCGAGGCGTTGGAGACCCCTGTTGATCAGGGATTGTCGTCCGCCGGGCGGGTGAACCACCGCCTGTGTCGGCGCGCCGCCCGCGCACCGGCCGCCGCGCATTTTCCGGGTCGAGACGCCCTGGAGCCTTCGAATGAGGGTCGGACGATCAGATTGTTCGTCCAACGGGAGGGATTTTCATGTGAAGGATTTCACGAACTTTCTCCGCGGGGCCCTCCGCGGAGCCCTCCCGAGCCCCCTGTAGTGCGCTCGGACGGGCATCACACCCGCTCAGAAAACTCCGCGGCAGAGGCCGTTGCCGGCCTCTGCCGCTTCTCCGCCGCCCTCAGCCGGCGAGGCTCCAGGCGATGCCGTCGAGGATGTCGTGCTCGCTCGCGATGACCTTCTCGGCGCCGGTCCGCTCCATGACCGACAGCAGCACCAGCGCACCCGCGCCGATCACATCGACCCGGCCCGGGTGGAGCACGGGGATGGCCGCGCGCTCGGCATGGGTGGAGGTCAGCAGGCGCTCGGTGATCTCGCGGACCTCGGCCAGGGAGATCACCGAGTGGTGGATGGCCCCGGAGTCGTAGCCCTCCAGGCCCCGCGCGATCGCGGCGACCGTGGTCACCGAGCCGGCCAGGCCCACGAGGGTGGCGGCCTCGTCCAGCGGGACGGTCTCCGCGGCCCGGTCCAGCGCCGCGGCGATATCGGCCTTCATGGCGCTGATCTGCCCCGGGGTCGGCGGGTCGGTGAGAGAGGCGTGCGCGGCACTCGTTGAGGGGCGGTGGCCGGGAGACGGGTGGGCCTCACCGCCGTGCGCCAGATGCCGTTCGGTCATCCGGACACAGCCGACGTCGACCGAGCGGGCGGCGCGGACGGAGTCGTCACCGAGCACGAACTCGGTCGAGCCGCCGCCGATGTCGACCACCAGGAAGGGCCGCGCCAAGTCCGCACGGCCGGTGAGGTCCTTGGTGGCCCCGATGAAGGAGAACTCCGCCTCCTGGTCGCCGGTGATCACCTCGGGCTCCACGCCCAGGATGTCCCGCACACCGCGGACGAAGTCCGCACGGTTCTCCGCGTCCCGGGAGGCGGAGGTCGCCACGAAGCGGACCTGCTCGGCGCCCAGGCCCTTGATCACGGCGGCGTACTCGCGGCAGACCGCGAAGGTGCGCTCCAGCGCCTCGGGCGCCAGCCGCCCGGTGCGGTCCACGTCCTGCCCCAGCCGGACGATCTCCATCCGGCGTTCGAGGTCCTTGAGCTCGCCCGCCGCCCCGGGCCCGGAGGAGGCCTCGGGCACGGTGACGTCCGCGACCAGCAGCCGGAGGGAGTTCGTACCGCAGTCGATGGCGGCGACCCGCTTCACTTGGCGTCTCCTTCGGCAGCGTCCCGGTCCCCGGGGGCGTCCGGGCCGCCGGAGGTGTCCTGGCAGGGGGTCACGCACGGCCCCTTCTTCCACCACTCCGGCAGCATCGCCAGCGCCTCGTCGCCGAGCGGGTTGACGCCCGGCCCGGCGGCCAGCGAATGGCCGACGAGGACGTGCAGGCACTTGACCCGGTCCGGCATGCCGCCCGCGCTCGGGAAGCCCTGCAGCACCTCGATGGCGTCCCGCCGGCGGATGTAGTCCTCGTGGGCGGCCCGGTAGGCGGCGGCGAGCTCGGGGTCGCTCGCCAGCCGCTCGGTCATCTCCTTCATCACGCCGTTGGCCTCCAGCGTGCCGATCGCGGAGGCCGCGCGCGGGCAGGTGAGGTAGTAGAGCGTGGGGAAGGGCGTGCCGTCCTCCAGGCGCGGCGCCGTCTCGACGACGTCCGGCTGCCCGCAGGGGCAGCGGTGCGCGATGGCGCGCAGGCCGCGCGGCGGGCGGCCGAGCTGTTCCCGGAAGGCGGCGATGTCCGCGTCGGTGGGCTCGGTGGGCTCGGTCTGGGGCGGGGGGGTGTCCATGTGCGCTTTCGGTGAGGTGAGTGGTGAGGTGGCGGCGGGGCGGCCGTCCGGCCCCGACACTACGGGCTGCCGCCGGGCGGCGGTACGGGCAGCCGGGGGCTACCGCTTGTCGGCCGCGTCGACGGTGTCCCACAGATTCTCGTACCAGGGGCGCTGCGCCGCTCGCGGCCCCTTCGGTGCCGAGCCGGTGGCGGAGCCGTCCTGGACGATATAGCCGGTCTCGCCCGGCATGAGGTAGTGCAGATGCCGGCGGGCCTGCTGGCGTACGAAGTCGGGGTCCTGCCAGCGCGCCTTCTGCTCGCGCAGCCGGTCGAGGGCGGCGCCCGCGTCCTGGGCCTTGCGGCGCTGGTCGGCGATGTCGGAGCGCTGGGAGACGTACTGCCTTATCGGGTACGCGAGGGCGACCACCAGGGAGCACATCACCAGCGCCAGCAGGGCGGCGCGGCCGGTGAGGCGGTTACGGCGGGGCGGGCGGGCGCGGTAGACGCGGGCGGCGGCCTGCTCGCCGAGCGCCTTGAGTCGGGTCGCGGTCGAGAACCGGTCCGCGGGCACGTCGTCTCCCCTTCACTGACGGACGCCTGACTGCTTCAAGCAGGCACGTCCCCGGCAACGGTACGGGACCGTCGCCGGGGACGTACGGGGTGCTGGGCGGTTGCCTCGCCCGATCGGCCCTCTGCCCCGGTCGGGCGGGCAGCGGGCCTGGTGCGGTCAGCTGTGGCGGAACCGCGGGAAGGCGGAGCGGCCGGCGTAGACCGCGGCGTCGTCGAGGATCTCCTCGATGCGCAGCAGCTGGTTGTACTTGGCGACGCGCTCGGAGCGGGCCGGGGCGCCGGTCTTGATCTGGCCGCAGTTGGTGGCGACGGCGAGGTCGGCGATGGTGACGTCCTCGGTCTCACCGGAGCGGTGCGACATCATGCACTTGAAGCCGTTGCGCTGGGCCAGCTCGACGGCGTCCAGGGTCTCGGTCAGCGAGCCGATCTGGTTGACCTTCACCAGCAGCGCGTTGGCGGAGCCCTCCTCGATGCCGCGGGCCAGGCGCTCGGGGTTGGTGACGAACAGGTCGTCGCCGACGAGCTGGACCTTGGCGCCGAGCTTGTCGGTGATGACCTTCCAGCCGGCCCAGTCGTCCTCGAAGAGCGGGTCCTCGATGGAGACGAGCGGGTAGGCCGCGACCAGCTCCTCGTAGTACTCGGTCATCTCGGCGGCCGAGCGGTCCTTGCCCTCGAACTGGTACTTGCCGTCCTTGTAGAACTCGGAGGCGGCGACGTCCAGCGCGAGCGCGATGTCCTGGCCGGGGGCGTAACCGGCCTGCTTGATGGCCTCCAGGATGAGGTCCAGGGCCTCGCGGTTGGAGCCCAGGTTCGGGGCGAAGCCGCCCTCGTCGCCGAGGCCGGTGGACAGCCCGCGCTCCTTCAGGACCTTCTTGAGGGTGTGGTAGACCTCGGCGCCCCAGCGCAGCGCCTCGGAGAAGGACTCCGCGCCGATCGGGGCGATCATGAACTCCTGGATGTCCACGTTGGAGTCGGCGTGCGAGCCGCCGTTCAGGATGTTCATCATCGGGACGGGCAGGACGTGCGCGTTCGGGCCGCCGAGGTAGCGGAACAGCGGGAGGTCGCTGGCCTCGGAGGCGGCGTGCGCGACGGCGAGGGAGACGCCGAGGATGGCGTTGGCGCCGAGCGAGCCCTTGTTGTCGGTGGCGTCCAGGTCGAACATGGCCTGGTCGATCAGCCGCTGCTCGGTGGCGTCGTAGCCGACGAGCTCCGGGCCGATCTGCTCGATGACGGCCAGGACGGCCTTCTCCACGCCCTTGCCCAGGTAGCGGTTCGGGTCGCCGTCACGAAGCTCGATGGCCTCGAAGGCGCCGGTGGAGGCGCCGGACGGCACGGCGGCACGGCCGGTGCTGCCGTCGTCGAGGCCGACCTCGACCTCGACCGTGGGATTACCTCGCGAGTCGAGAATTTCGCGGGCTACGACGACGTCGATCGACGGCACGTTGTCTCCTTCGTGGGTGTCTGGCGTTCTGCGCATGAGCCTAACGGCCCGGGGTGCGTCCGCCCGCCCTTGGCCCGCTCCGTGGGACGGAACGGCCCGGAATACTCCCCAAAGACCCAGTTCGCGGGAGATTTCAGGGCATTGTTCGCTGAATGGGAAAAAACCGTGATCGTCGCCGGTCACCGGCGTGCGGCCGTCTCGGCTGCGGCGGCCCGGGCACGGCGCCGGACGAGAGAAGCCCCGCCGCGACGCGCTGGGGGGAAGGGCGCGCCGGGCGGGGCGGTCTCACGCAGGAAGCGGTCTCACGGAGGTCTCACACGGGAAGGGGGCTCGCCGCTCGGGCCCGTCCGATCCCGGTGAGAAGGAGACTCAGACGTTGAGCTTCTGACCCGGGAAGATCAGGTTCGGGTTGCCGCCGATGACCGACTTGTTGGCCTTGTAGACGGACTTCCAGTCGGTGCCGTGCGCCTTGGCGATCTTGGCGAGGGTGTCGCCCGCCTTGACGGTGTAGTTGCCGTGGCCCATGGACTTGCGCTCGGTCGAGCGCGAGGCGTGCTGCTCGGGAGCGGCCGGGGCCTTCTTCGTCTCGGCCTTGGCGGAGCCCTGGTCCTGCTGGGGCGCGGACTTGGTCTGCGCGGAGCCGGAGGTGTCGACGTCGGCCGCGGGGCCGCCGGAGGTCAGGTTGCCGGCGCCGGCGCAGGACCAGGCGCCCGGGCCCTGGATGGCGAGAAGCTTCTCGGCGGCGGCGATCTGCTGGGACTTGCTGGCCAGGTCGGCGCGCGGGGCGTACTTGGTGCCACCGGCGGCGGCCCAGCTGGAGTTGGAGAACTGCAGGCCACCGTAGTAGCCGTTACCGGTGTTGATCGACCAGTTGCCGCCGGACTCGCACTGGGCGACCTTGTCCCAGGTGGAGACGGAGGCGGCGGAGGCGGAGGTGGCGCCCATCAGCGGGACGGCCACGGCAGCACCGGCGATGCCGGCGAGGGTGGCGACGCGGACGGCCTTGGAGGGACGACGGTGCTTGCCCTTGATGATCAGCATGGTTCGTTCGTTTCCTCACCGACGCCTACGAGGTGAGCTGTCGGGTTCGGGCTGTGAGAATCGCCCGGCCGTGTGCGCGTGACGCACGTGGCTTCACCCCAAGCCGGCTGACCCGCTTTCACGGGCGGGGCCGGCACTTACCTTGGTTCCCCCGCTCCTGCCTTCGGCGCTTGCGCGTCAAGTGCCTCCGATCACCGGCAGGATTCGGCGTGTGATCAAAGGGCCCGCTTTGGCGAGCGGTCCTGACGTTAAGCAGTAATGGGCTTGGGGTTCAAACCCCACCATCTGAACCAAGTTGACCGCTTTTGATCACGACTGGGTCACATACCCGCAGGTGAACCCCGGTTTACCGAGGCGGTACACACCGAGGTTCAGCCGAGTCAACGAGACCCTTGTCTCACTTTCCCAAAAGCGGTCGAACGGCGGCGAATTACCCCGCGGAGTGCCCGAGATCGAGCAGTTGGCCCGGCTTGATCAGGTCCGCGTCGGAGCCGATGACGTCCTCGTTGCGGTCGTAGAGGGCGCTCCAGCCGCCGGACAGCCGGTGGGCCGAGGCGATGGCTGACAGCGTGTCACCCGGGCGCACGGTGTAGTCGCCGTCGGCGGCCGGGCCGGTGCGCCCGGCGTCGCCGCGCGAGGCGTGCCGGCCGCCGGAGGACCTGCCGTCGTCGTCGGCGCCCTCGTCGCCCGCACCGCCGCGGTGCTTGCCCTTCGCGGGCGTCTCCCGCGGCGTGCCGGAGGTGTCCGTACGGCTGCCGCCCTCGGACGGGTCGGCGGACGGGTCGGCCGGCTGCGGCGGGTCATCGGACGGGTCGGCGGAGTGCGACGGGCCGGTGGACGGGTCGGTGGACCGCGACGGGTCGTCGGCCCGGTCGCCCGGCGTCGCGGGGCCCGATGCCTCGTCGCCGGGCTCGTGCGTCCCGGCGGAGTCCGAGGCGTCGGGCGACGGCGTCGGAGCGGACGGCTCGTCGCCGGGCCCGTCGTGCGTCCCGTCGTGCGTCCCGGCGGAGCCCGAAGCGTCAGGGCTGCCGGACGAGTCCCAGGGGTCCGGGGAGCCGCCGTCGTCCGACGGGGCGGGCGAGGGGGTGGCGGTGCTGCCCGGGTCGACCTCCGGCGCCTGGCCGTCCTTGGTCAGACCGGCGCTCACCGCACAGCTCGACCAGACTTCCGGGCCGCGGTGGTGGAGGATCGACTCGGCCACCGCGATCTGCTGGGAGCGGCTGGCGAGGTCGGGGCGTGAGGCGTAGGCCGAGCCGCCGTAGTTGTCCCACATCTCCTGGGTGAGCTGCAGCCCGCCGTAGTAGCTGTTGCCCGAAGCCGCGCTCCAGACGCCACCGGTCTCACACTGCGCGACCTTGTCCCAGGTCGCGGTGTCGGCGGCGTGGGCGCCACTCGCGGCGAGCAGTGGCAGGGCGAAACCGGCGCCGGTCACTCCCGCCGTGACAAAGATGGCCGGTGCCTGGCGGGGTCGACGGTGTCGGCCGTTCCCGGAACGCATGCGGATGCCTTTCGCGCGGCGGTTGAGTTGTACGACGAGCTCTGTGAGCTGCTCGACGGGTACCCGCCCGGCCGACGCGCACGCGGCGCACCGTTACACCGGTCCCCCACATCACCGCTTCGGCCGATCGGGTGAAGCCCGTCGATCGTCGGTGGAAAGGTAGCCGGGGTCACGGGTAGTCACAAGTCGGTGTAGTGCAGATCACGCGAAGGTCACGCACCTGACTCTCTGTCACTTCTGACCTTGTTGCTGGTCAGGGCGCTCGGGCGAGAACTCCACCGGCAGCGACCGCAGTCCGCGCATGATGAGCCCGCCACGCCAGCGCAAGGCGTCCGGTTCCGCCGCGAGCCGGAGGTCCGGCAGCCGGGTCAGCAGCGTCGCCAGCGCGGCCTGCCCTTCGAGCCGGGCGAGCGGCGCGCCCAGGCAGTAGTGGATGCCGTGCCCGTACCCCAGGTGCTGGTTGTCACGACGGGTCAGATCCAGGACATCCGGCTCGGTGAAGCGCGCCGGATCGCGGTCGGCGGCGGCCAGTACCACCAGGACCGGGTCGCCCTTCGCGATCCGCTGCCCGCCCAGAGTCAGTTCCTGCGTCGCGAACCGCCAGGTCGCCAGCTCCACGGGGCCGTCGTAACGGAGCAGTTCCTCGATGCCGGTGGTGAGCAGGTCGGTGTCGCCCGCTGTGATCGACTTCTGCAGCAGCTCGCGCTGGGCCGGGTGGCGCAGCAGGGCGTAGAGGCCGTTGCCGATCAAGTTCACGGTCGTCTCAAAACCGGCGAACAGCAAGATGAAGGCCATCGCGGCGACCTCGTTCTCGGTGAGGTGCTCGCCGTGGTCCGAGGCCCGGATCAGGCCGGAGATCAGGTCCTCGTCCGCCTCCGCGGTGTCGCCGAGGGTTTCGCGCTTGCGGTGGATCAGCTCGGCGAGATAGCCGCGCATCTTCTTCACGGACCGGGCGACGCCGCCGCGCGGCCCCCCGCCGTGCCGGATCATCATGCCCGCCCAGTCGCGGAAGTCGTCCTGGTCCTCGCGCGGCACGCCCAGCAGGTCGCAGATCGCGTAGATGGGCAGCGGGAAGGCGAACTCATGGATGAGGTCGGCCTCGCCCTCCGTCGCGAACCGGTCGATGAGGTGGTCGGTGAGCTCCTGGACGCGCGGGGCGAAGGCGGCCACCCGGCGCGGGGTGAAGGCCTTCGAGACCAGCCGGCGCAGCCGGGTGTGGTCCGGGGGGTCGATGTTGAGCAGATGCGTCATCAGGTTGGCGCTGCGCTCACCGGGGATGCCGACCTTGCCCTTCCCGTGCGCGGCCTCGCTGTGGTGCACCGGGTTCTTCGACAGCCGGCCGTCGGCGAGCGCCTGCCGCGCCTCGGTGTACCGGGTCACCAGCCAGGCCTCGACGCCGCTGGGCAGCTCGGTCCGGTGCACCGGCGCATGCTCCCGCAGCCAGGCATACGCGGGGTAGGGGTCGGCGGCGAACTCCCAGGTGAACAGCTCGGGGGCGGACCCGGCGGGGCAGCCCGCGGCGGCGTCGGCGGCAGGGGACGGACGGCCCGCGGGGGCGTCGGCGGCGGGGCGGCCCGCGAGTGCGGAGGCGTCGGGGGCGGCGCGGCCCGCGAAGTCGTCGGCGGCGGGGGTGTCGGGCTTGTCGTGCACCTTCCGACCGTAACCGGTGGGCGCACCGTGGTGCGCCCGCGCGCTGTCCGGCCCCCACCGCACCGCCTGCGCTACGCCGCACCCCCTCCGCTACGCCGGACCCCCAGCACTACGCCGGATCCACCCCCAGCTCCGTCAGGAACGCCACGGCCGCCGGCGACGGGCCGAGGCCGGCACCGCGGGCCAAGCGGCCCCGAAAGTGGAGGTGCGCCTGCCGGACGGAGAACACCTACAGGCCGCCGTCGTCCGGCGGCGCCGGGACCGGGCGGTCGTGTGGTGGTACGACCTGCAATTCCAGATACCCGACCGGGCAGAAAAAGGGATGAATTGCACTGGATGCAACATTCGCCGGCTGAGGAACACGACGACATCCCCTGCTCGTGAGCGCAGGCGTCGTGGCGAGCCGATGGTTCACTCCCAGGGATGATCTGCGGCGTCGACGAAGGATGCAACGATGTTGCATCCGCTCAGGCGCCGGGTTCGGCGCGTCTTGTCCTTGCGCAACGCGTCGTACACCTCGACCATGCGCCAGCGGTCTTCGGGGCAATGAAGAATGACTGGGCCCGGCAGCAAGCGACTCGTTTCCTCAAGAGCGCGACGATCAATCCGCGGATCAGCGGGGCCAGCAACTGTCGCTCGTAGCGGGGGTGTTGAGTGATCGTTGATCGACATGGTCTTGAATAGGCGTGATCAACACCCATGTGAAAGGATCTTTCGTGCGCATACGTACGGCCCTGGCCGCGTTCGCCTCCGCCGGACTGCTCGCCGGCGCCCTCACCGGTCTTACCGCCACCCCCGCCTCCGCCGACAGCGGCATGAGCTGGAAGACCTACACCTACTCCAACGGCGACGTCCGCATCGTCGCCAAGGCCAGGGGCACGGTCCACGGCTACGTCGAGTGGAGCGCGGGCGGCGACAAGCTGTGCGCCAGCGACCAGTTCTCCAACTCTGAGGGCATCCGGGGCGAGCTCAGCACCGGCCGGACCGCCACCAGCAAGAGCCCCGGCCACGATTCCTGCAAGGGCGGAAACCTCCCCGAAGGCACCGCCTACACGATGCGGGCGTGCATAGTCGGCCCGCTCGGCTCCGACTGCTCGTCCCGGGTGCGCATCCGCGCATAGGCGGGCCGAACCGGGCAGGTCAGGGCAGTGTTGTGCTGGTACCGGGCCCGGTCGTGACCACCGGCGTGGCAGCGATGTCACCGTGGGGTCACATCCCACACCCTGCGCAGCAGGTCGGTGGATGAGCCGATCGGAAGGGGCGCCCCGTTTCCGGGGTGCCCCTTCTGCATGGGCGGCTTCGCGGGTGGTAGACGGTGCCCGACTGCATCTGCACCTAACGCGTACGTATGCACGCCGCAAGGTCTGCTATCGCAGCATTTCACTCCCCCTCAGTCGGGTCTGGGAGCGGCGCTCTGGGCGCGGCGTTTGATGTTGACGGCGGCGCCGGTGTCGGCGTGTGTCGTGTGCCGGCAGCGGGTGCAGACGAACAGACTGCGGCTGCGGCGGCTTGGCTCGCGAACAGCTGGACCTTGTCATCACCGACGACCAATGGGCCCGAGGTCGCGGCGAACACCGCCACGCCAAGGTCCACTCCCACGGTTCCCGCCGATGACTGCCTCTATCCCGAACCGCGACACAGGCCGAGAGTGCATCTTCTGCGGGGGCATGTTCTTCCCCCAAGCATCTGCAGGACGGCCACCGGACTACTGCCGAAGGTCAGGTCGGCAACGAGCCTACGAAGCCCGTCAGCAGCGTCACCTTGTTGCCACGGCGCTTGGTCTTCTTCCCGTCGGCCCCGGCCCCATCGAGCGCAGCCTCCGGCTGGGAACGGACTAGCAGCAGGGCCTACCGACTCAGGGGAAGCCGGCAACCCCGGCTTGGACCACTGGCTCGCAGTCCGTTGACGATCATGCGCCGGTCGCCGAGGCTGGTCGCGCGCTGTGGCTTCGCCGGTTCCGGCGGAGCCACAGCGCATTATGGGGTGGCGCGCAGGTGCTCGCGCCTGACAGTGACCAGGCTGTGCCAGCGAGTGCGGGTGGCGTGCTCGCCGTCGAGCCACTGTGCTGGGGAGCCGGGATCAGTGGGGAAGCGGCGGTCGTCTCTGGCCGATCGATGCCGGCCGGGCAGCAGCCATCCCCCGCGACGCACCGCGCAGCATCTCCCCGCCGCCGATCACGGCGTGCAGTTCGTAGCTCATCCCGCCCTCCCCTTCGCCGGCCCGTCACGCCTCACGCCCTCACGCCCTCACGCCCTCACGCCCTCACGCGACCGACGATTCCCCCGCGCCGGAGGAGTCACGAACGGGCGCCGCCTTCGGCAGCCACCACCGCATCCCGGTAGGCCCGTGCCGCCGCCCGGAGGGCCGCCTCCGGGTCCACGCCCTCCGTCTCGGCCCGTATCGCCAGTGCCAGCAGTTCGTACCCGATGCCCTGGCCGGCCGGGGGCGGGACATCGAGCCCTGCCGTGCGGGCGCGCGAGGCGAGCTTCGCCGCCAGCGCCAGACCGGGCTGGGCCAGCGGCACGCCCTCGGTAATCGAATCGCGCTGCTTCTCCTCCGCCTTCACCCGCAGCCAGTGCGCCCTGACGTCCTCCGGGGTCGCCGCGTCCGCCTCCCCGAAGACATGGGGATGGCGGCGGATCAGCTTCTCGACGATCCCGCCCGCGACATCGTCGAGGGAGAACGGCTCGTCGGGGTCGTCCTGGGCGATCCGGGCGTGGAAGACGACCTGGAGGAGGACATCGCCCAACTCCTCGCGCAGCGCCTCGCGATCGTCCTCCTCAATGGCCTCGACCAGCTCGTACGCCTCCTCGATGCCGTACTTGGCGAGGTCGCGGTGCGTACGGATGCTGCTCCAGGGGCAGGCGGCGCGGATCTGGTCCATGACCTGGACGAGGTCGAGCAGCCGGGCGCCGGGCAGGTCGTAGGAGCCGGGCAGCAGCTCCAGGTCCGGCATGGTCTCGCGGCCGGAACCGGCCAGCCGGGCCAGGCCGTCGGTCAGCGTGCTCTCGCCGTCCGCCGAGGTCAGGACGACGGCCGTACGGCCGCCCGGCACGCAGTAGTCGACGAGCTCCCGGGCGGCGGGGGCGGCCGTCTCCACCTCGATGCCGGCTTCCCGCAGATAGGGCAGCTGCGGATGGTCCGGGTCGGCACACAGCACCCGGTCCGCCCCGCGCAGGACCTGCCAGGCGGGCCAGGACAGGAGTCCGGGGGCGACCCGGTGGCTGGTGGTGAGCAGGACCAGGCGTCCGGTGCCGGTGCCCTCGGGGCGGGCTTCGGCGCCGGTGTCGGCGGCAGAGGCGTCAGCGTTCACGCCTCGAACGTAACGCACCGCACCGACAACGCCCGGGGGCGGTGGACGACCGGCGCCGGTGGGCGGCTCAGGCCTGCTGCTTCGCCGGCTCCCTGGTGATCCACGGGTCCTTGGTCTCGCCGAGGACGACCTGGTGGTCGTCCCACTTGCCGAACCGCGGATTGACATCGATCCCCATGGACCGGGAGGTCTTGGCCAGCGCCTGGGCGAGCTTCTGCTGGCCCTGCGGCTTGCCGCGGTCCGCGCCGAGCCGCTGGGCGACACCGTCGAGCAGCAGCTGATTGCGGACCGTGGCGTCGATCTCGTCGGGGGCGATGCCCTGCTGGAGCCACATCTCCTCCAGCCGGTCTGCGCCGCCGGCCCGCTTCTCCGCCTGCGCCCGCCACCGCTGGACGTCGCGCCGGGTGACCGTCACCCCGGCATCGTGCGCACCGCGGGCCAGCACCTCGTCGAAGATCATGCCGTTGAGGGTGGCCAGGCTCAGCCGGCCGGTGTTCATGATGAGCTGGTCGCCCTGCGGCGACTTGGCCTGCGCGGCGCGGACATCCTTCACCTTCGCCTGCAACTGCGCGACGGTGATCCGCTTCCCGTCCACGATGGCCGCGGCCCCGGGATGGGCCGCACTGCCACAGGCCGCGAGCAACGGGGCCGCGGCCAGCAGGCCGGCGGTGGCGGATACGGAGAGCGCTGTCCTACGGCGGAACACATGGCCTCCCGGCAGATCGTGCGACGGAGTCTCGACCTTGGTGGATCGATGCTATGGAGTCGGCGTGGCCCAGGCCACTGCTTCGGCCAACGATCTGGAACGGGGACGGTTCCGCTTCCGGGCGCCGGACCCCGCCGGCTCGCCCCGGCCCTGCTCCGGCCAGGACGGCGTGGGCACCTCGGACGCCGTCTCGGCGGTGGTGATGGTCTGCCGCAGGATCTCCCGGGCCGTGGCGAGCCCGGCAGAGACGGCTGGTCCGGTGTCCGCCCGGCTCGCCACCCGGTGGGGGGTCAGCCGACCGCCGGCCGGCGGAAGCGTCAAGGACCGGTAGCCGGCCGGAGCCGAGGGGCGGGCCGCCCCGGAACGGACCGGCCGGCGCCCGCGTCTGACTCACTGCCACCCTCTTGTCCCCTGCCACCCCGGCCCTCGCCGTCGCGGCGGCAGCCGGGCCGGCCGGGGCTCCGCTTCGAGTATCTTTTCGACAGTTGAGAGTGAGGATCCGCATGGACACGGCCGCAGTAACGGCTGGGGGCGCCCCCGGACGGATTCTTGGGGAGGACATCGGCGCCGTGCCACCACCCCGGACCGCTACCCCGTCCGGGTCCATACCGGCTCCCCGGTCCGCCCCGTCGCCGGCCGGGCACGAGGCCGCGGCCACCGGCGCACCGCCACCGGACCGGCCCCGCCGGCTGCGACGCACCGCGCACCGGCTGCGCACCCGGACCGCCCCCCTGCGCGCCCCTCGCTTCGACCCGTACTGGACGGCGGGGTTCTTCTTCGTCGCGTTCGCGCTGCTGGCGCTCCACCGCTTCCGCACCCTGTCCGCGTCCTCCTGGGACCTGGGCATCTTCGAGCAGGCCATACGGGGCTACGCCCATTTCCAGGCGCCGATCGTCGACCTCAAGGGCCCCGGCACCAACATCCTCGGTGACCACTTCAGTCCCGTACTGATCGTGCTCGCCCCGTTCTACCGGCTGTTCCCCTCCCCGCTGACCCTGCTGCTCGCACAGGCCGCGCTCGTCGCGGTGTCCGCGATACCGGTCACCCGCGCCGCCGCCCGCACGCTGGGCCGCGTCCCCGGCCTGGCGATCGGCGTCGCCTACGGCACGTCCTGGGGCGTGCAGAAAGCCGTCGACTTCGACTTCCACGAGATCGCCTTCGCCCTGCCGTTGATCGCCTTCGCGCTCGAAGCGGTGCTGCGCGGGCGGTGGACCGCGGTGGTGTGCTGGGCCGCGCCGCTGGTGCTGGTCAAGGAGGACCTGGGGGTGACCGCGGCCGTCATCGGTGCGCTCGCCCTGATCCGTACCCGGCGGGCCAGTCCGCTGGCCATCGGCCTGGTCGCCTTCGGCCTCAGCGCCACCGCCGTGACCCTCGGCCTGCTCATACCGGGGTTCAACGGCTCCGGCTCGTACGACTACTGGAGCAAGTTCGGCGCCGACGGCGGCGGCCTCACCATCCCGCTCGTCACGGCCGTGCGCACCACGCTGTGGGTGCTGCTGCCCACCACCGGCCTGCTCGCGCTGCGCTCCCCGCTGCTGCTGGTCGCGCTGCCCACGCTGGGCTGGCGCTTCCTGTCCCACGAGCCCCACTACTGGGGCACCGACTGGCACTACAGCGCCGTCCTGATGCCGGTGGTCTTCCTCGCCCTGATCGACGCCCTGCCCGGGGCCCGGGTCTCCGCCCGGCCCTGGCTGCGCTCGTACGCGCACCATCTGCCGGCCGCCGTGGTGGCCGTGGCCCTCGCACTGACCACCACGCTGCCGCTGGCCCGCCTCACCGAAGGCGCCACCTACCGCACCCCGCCGGACGCCATCGCCGCCGAGAAGCTGCTGGCGCGGATACCCGACGGTGCGAGCGTGGAGTCCGACATCCGGCCGCTGAGCCGCCTGGCCGGCCGGACCCGGGCCTTCTGGATCGGCGACACCGGCGGCCTCTCGCCGGAGTACGTCGCCGTGCAGCTCCGCGACAACCGCACCCCCCACCAGGCGCTGGCGGACGCCGCCGCCCGCCACCCCAAGTCCACCTACGTCCTCCTGGGCAGCGCCGGGGACCTGCTGGTATTTCACCGGACATCCGCCCGCTGAACGCGTACGGTACCGCGATGACCACCGATGTGATCGTCCTGAACGGCGGCTCCAGCGCGGGCACTTCCACCCTCGCCCGGGCCCTGCAGGAGACGCTGCCCCGCCCCTGGCTGACCTTCGGCGTCGACACCTTCATCGCTGCCCTGCCGCCCGCGCTGATGGCCTCCCCGGACGGGCTGGTCCTCGCCCCCGACGGCACGGTCACCGTCGGGCCCGAGTTCCGCGCGCTGCAGACCGGCTGGCTGCACGGCATCGCGGCGATGGCCCGGGCCGGCACCGGCATCATCCTCGACGAGGTCTTCCTGGACGGCGGCGCGGGCCAGGACCGCTGGCACCGGGCGCTGGACGGCCTGACGGTGCTGTGGGTCGGCGTCCACTGCGACCCCGGCACCGCCACCGCCCGCGAACGCGCCCGCGGGGACCGGGTGGTGGGCATGGCCGCCGCCCAGGCGGCGCTGGTCCACCGGGGCGTCCGCTACGACCTGGAGGTCGACACGACCTCCGTGACCCCGACCGCGTGCGCGGCGCGGATCGCCGCCCACGTTGCCGGGTGATCCGCCGTTTTTCTTTCTGTTGTTCTTTCCCGCCTTCGGCGGGAGCGGGGTTGGTTGTGTGTGGTTGCCGCCTTCGGCGGGGGTGGGTTTGTGGGGTGGGGTCCCTCGCTGGGTGGTGGGTTCCGGGTTCGGGACCTCCGGGGCGGGTTGTCGGACTGCTTCGCTTTACGCTCCGCTGCGCTCCGCCTTTGCTCCTTTTTGGGACCTTTGGAAGCAAAGCCCGACAACCCACCCCTCCGGCCCCGCCCCCTCCCGTCGGTTGTGGGCCGCACCCCGGTGGGGGTGCAGGAAAAGACCAAAGACCAGTAGCTGGGCCCGCACCACGATGCGGGCCCGGCTACTGGCTTTTAAGAACCTTCACCCCCACCGGGCGGGGGTCGCCTCACCGGGCGGGAGGTGGTGGGCCGGAGGGGCCTGTGTGGTGGACGTAAAGCGAAGCAGTCCACCACACAGGCCCCGGAGGCCCGCCACCGGCACCCACCACAAACAGCAAGCGGCCCCCGCCCAAACCCCACCCCCCGCCGGAGGCGAGACGCGGCCCCCGCCCAAACCCCACCCCCCCGCCGGAGGCGAACGGCGAGACGCGGCCCCCGCCCAAACCCACCACGCCGCCGGAGGCGAAACGCTACGGTCGGGCGTGAGGAGGGGGCCCGATGAAGATCGTGATACCCGGTGGGACCGGGCAGGTGGGGACGATTCTGAGGCGTGCGCTGAGCGCCGCGGGGCACGAGGTCGTGGTGCTGACCAGGCGACCGGTGCGTGCGGGGGAGGTGCGGTGGGACGGTGTGACGCTGGGGCCCTGGACGGCGGCGGTCGACGGCAGTGACGTCGTGATCAACCTGGCCGGACGCAGCGTCAGTTGCCGCTACACGCCGGCCAACCTCCAGGCGATGATGGACTCGCGGGTGGACTCGGCCCGCGTCGTGGGGGAAGCGATCGCGGCCGCTTCCCGGCCGCCCCGCGTCTGGCTGCAGATGAGCACCGCCACCGTCTACGCCCACCGCTTCGACGCCCCGAACGACGAGGCGAGTGGGGTGGTCGGCGGCTCGGAGCCGGGCGTGCCGGGCTACTGGGCGTACAGCGTCGAGATCGCCAAGGCCTGGGAGCGGGCGCAGGAAGAGGCCAGGACCCCGGGCACCCGCAAGGTCGCGCTGCGCTCCGCGATGGTGATGAGCCCCGATCGCGGCGGTGTGTTCGACGTGCTGCTGCGGCTGGCGCGGCTCGGGCTCGGCGGTCCGGTCGCGGGCGGGGCGCAGTACCTGTCCTGGATCCATGACCTCGACTTCGTCCGCGCGGTCGAGTTCCTGGTCGAACGGAGCGACCTCAGCGGGCCGGTGAACCTCGCCGCCCCCGCCCCGCTGCCGCAGCGCGCGTTCATGCGGGCGCTGCGGGCCGCCTGGGGCGTCCCGGTGGGCCTGCCGGCCACGAAGTGGATGGCCGAGCTGGGCGCGTTCGCGATGCGCTCCGACACCGAGCTCCTGCTGAAGAGCCGCCGGGTGGTGCCCGGCCGCCTGCTCGAGGCGGGATTCGTCTTTGACCAAGGGGAGTGGCGGGGCGCCGCGGACGACCTCGTGCGGCGGGTCCGCGGCGCACGACGCGCGCGCGCCGGTGCCTGAGCCGTCCGCGGGCCGCCGCTCGTTCAGCTGGTGTGGAGCATCAGGCCGATGCCGAGGACCATCAGGCCGGCCGCGGCGATCCGGGGGGCGCCGAAGCGTTCCTTGAAGAAGAGGGCGCCGATGGCGGCGCCCACGATGATGGACGATTCGCGCAGGGCGGCGATGGGAGCGAGGGGCGCGCGGGTCTGCGCCCACAGGACCAGGCCGTAGGCGAAGACGGAGAGCACACCGCCGGCCATGCCGCGCAGGGCGATGGGGCGCAGTTCGGTGAGGAGTTGGCGGCGGCGGGTGGCGAGCGCGTAGACGGGGATGACGATGCCTTCGAGGATCATCAGCCAGGCGATGTAGCCCAGGGAGGTGCCGGAGGCGCGGACGCCCAGGCCGTCGACGGTGGTGTAGGAGGCGATGGCCAGGCCGGTGGCGAGGGCGGCGAGAAGGGCCGGCCAGTGCGGCTTGGTGCCCGAACCGCGGATACCCCAGAGGGCGACGCCCACCAGCCCGGCGGAGGCCAGGGCGACACCGGCCAGCGCCCAGCCGTTGGGGACCTCGTGGACGAAGACGGCGGCCAGGACCGTGACGACCAGGGGCGCGGTGCCGCGGGCGATGGGGTACATCTGGCCGAAGTCGCCCAGGCGGAACGACTGCATGAGCAGGGCCTGGTAGACGATGTGCAGCACGCTGGAGGCCAGGAGGCAGGGCCAGGCGCCGGCCGCGGGCAGCGGCGTGAGGGCGGCCATGGCCAGGCCGCAGAGCGCACTGCCGCCGCCGACCAGGGTGAAGGCCAGGAGCTGGTCGCGTATGCCGTGGGCGATGGCGTTCCAGCTGGCGTGGGTGACGGCGGCCATCAGGACCGCAGCCACGACGAGCGGGGTCATGCGGTGCGCTCGCGGACGTCGACGACCCGGCCGCCGGCGTACTCGATAAGGGCCGCGGGCGCGAGCGGGAAGACCGTGTGCGGGGTCCCGGCGGCGGCCCAGACCGTGTCGTGCGCCAGCAGGCCGCGGTCGGCCAGTACCCGGGTGCGGGTGCGGTGGCCGAAGGGCGGGACGCCGCCGATGGCGTAGCCGGTGGTCTCGCGGACGAGGGCGGCATCGGCGCGGCCGGCCTCGGCGGCGCCGAGCTCCGTGCGCACCCGCTCCAGGTCGACGCGCGAGGCGCCGTCCATGAGCACCAGCACCGGCTGCCCGTCCACCGCGAAGACCAGCGACTTGACGATCTGGGCGAGCTCGCAGCCGACGGCCGTGGCGGCCTCGGCCGCGGTGCGGGTGGCCTCGGGGAAGCCGCGGACCTCCACGGTCAGGCCCAGTGCCGTGAGCGCCTCGGCGAAGCGGGGGTGAGCAGTGGCGTGCGGGGTTCGTGGTGTGCTGCCGGACCGGGAATCGCTCATGGCCCGCACGCTAGCGAAAGCTGTACGGGCCATGCGAACGGAATCCGGTCGATGAGACGGGAGGCGCCCCGGCGGGCGCCTGGCCCGTCAGCCGGCGGTGAGGATGGCGCGGACCAGCGGGCCCGCGTTGGAGCCGCCGTGGCCGCTCGCCGGGACGACGGCCGCCGCGGCGACATCGTCGCGGTAGGCGGAGAACCAGGCGTTGGGCTTCTTCTGGTTGTCGACCTCGGCGGAGCCGGTCTTGGCGCCGATGTCACCGCTGACCCCGGCCATCGCCTCGGCGGCCGTGCCGGAGGTCGCCGTCAGCTTCATCAGCGACTTCAGGCCGCTGAGGGTGGACGGCTTCATGGTGCGGGCGGCCTTGGCGAGCGTCCGGTGGTCCAGCGACGGCGAGACGATGTACGGCTGGTGGAAGGAGCCGGCCCGGACCGTCGCGGAGAGCGAGGCGACGTTGAGCGGGTTCATCCGCACCCCGCCCTGGCCGATCAGTGAGGCCGCCATCTGCGCGTCGTGCTGCACGGGCACCGCACCGTCGAAGGTGGGGATGCCGGTCTGCCAGTTCAGGCCGATGCCGAAGACGTCCCGGGCCTCCTTGGTCAGGTCGTCGTCGCTGAGGTCCTTGGCGTGCGAGATGAAGGCGTTGTTGCAGGACGCGGCGAAGCTCTGCGCGAAGGTGCCGTCCTTGATCTCAGACTTGTTGAGGTTCTGGAACTTCCAGCCGCCGACGGTCACGTACTTGGGGCAGGGGTTCTTCTTGCCCGGCGAGGTCAGGCCCTTGTCCATCAGCATCGCCGACGTCACGATCTTCATGGTCGAGCCGGGGGCGAGCGACCCCTGGGTGGCCATGTTGAAGCCCTTTTCGGGGGAGTTGGCGAGCGCCAGGATCTCGCCGGTGCTGGGCTTGACCGCGGCGGCGGAGGCGGCCTTCTTGCCCTTGACCGCCCGCTCGGCCGCCGACTGCAGCTTGGCGTCCAGGGTGGTCTTGAGGGTGCCCGGGGTCCCCTTGGAGAGCACCTTCAGCGTCTTGTCGGGCAACTGGTCAGCGGGCTTGGCGGCCTTGGCGCGGTGGATGAACAGCTCCACCCCGCGCTTGCCGTCGGTCTTGGCGCCGTACTTGTCGCGCAGGCTGTCCAGCACCCCGGCCAGCGCCGGATGCGCCTCCGGCGTCAGCGCGGCGCCGTTGCGGTCCACGGCCTTGATCGGCGGCGCCTCGGCCTCACCGGTCTCCAGCTGGTCGCCCTTGGCCAGGCCCGGGTGCAGCATCGCCGGCTGCCAGGCGATCTGCGGCTTCCCGGTGGTCTTGTCGCGCTGCACGGTCGTGGCCGTGCGGTACGAATAGGCCGCCTTGGTGCCCTTGTAGTCGATCTGCGCGGCGACGGAGTACGGCACCTTGTCGCCGGACGGCGTGCCGGGCGTCAGGGCCACCTTCGAGAACCGCGCCTGCTTGGCCAGGGCCTCCAGCGCGGCCTTGCACTTGACCGGGTCGTCCGTCATCCCCGCGGCCTTGGCCGCGTCGCCGGACTGCCAGGCGGTCAGGAAGCCCTGTGCCGTCGTGTGGACCTCCTTGGCCGACAGCGGGCCGGTCGCCACCTTGGGCTTGTCGCCCGCCTTGCCGTCCGCTGACCTGACCTCCTGCGGAGACTCGTCCGAGCCGCCGAACAGCGTGAAGCCGCCCACGACTCCCGCCACCAGGGCCACCGATCCGCCGATCAGCCCGTACTTCACCTCTCGGCGCATGCCACCGAATCCCTCCCAGAAGCCTCGTCCCTGAATACGCACACAAGAACGTGCCCCGCACTCTATGGGACACGGGGAGGCGGTGAGTCTCGATCAGGGCACGGTCCGGTGACGCGCTGTTGTATGCCTGTTACAGAGTTGTCGAACTCCCGCCGGTCCGCCTCCGGTCGGGTCGATCGCGCCGGCCGGCTAGACCCAGGTGTCGAACCACATCCGGTGGTGCCAGGCCGACTTGGGGAGGGGCATACCCGTATACAGGGGATAAAAGTAGATGAAATTCCACACGATCAGCAGAACCAGGACACCGGCACCGACCGCACCGATCGTGCGGCGCCGCTCGGTTGACCCCGGCGGTCCGATGAGCGCGCCGGTCATCATCGCCAGCGCCAGACACAGGAACGGGACGAACACCACCGCGTAGAAGAGGAAGATGGTCCGCTCCTGGTAGAGGAACCACGGCAGGTAGCCGGCCGCGACCCCGCAGGCGATCGCCCCGGCCCGCCAGTCCCGCCGGAACAGCCAGCGGTAGAGGACGTAGAGCAGCGCGAAGCAGGCCGCCCACCACAGCAGCGGCGTGCCCAGCGCCAGCACCTCGCGGGCACAGCCCTCGGCGGCCGTACAGCCGTCCTGCCCGGCCTTGGGGTCCTCGTAGAAGTACGAGACCGGGCGGCCCAGGACCAGCCAGCTCCACGGGTTGGACTGATAGGTGTGCGGAGTCGTCAGTCCGGTGTGGAAGGCGTAGACCTCGGTCTGGTAGTGCCACAGGCTGCGCAGCCAGTCCGGCAGCCAGGTCCAGCCGCTCGCCCGGCCATCCGGCGTGGTCGCCCAGTCGCGGTAGTAGCCGCCCTTGGTGGCGATCCAGCCCGACCACGACGCGAGGTAGGTGGCGAGGGCGAGGACGACGGTGGACCCGAAAGCGGGCAGGACATCGCGCCGGACCGTCGAGCGGAACGGCCGCCGGGCGCCCGCCGTACGGCGCGCCGCGACATCCCACAGCACCGACATCAGGGCGAACGCCGCGAGGTAATAGAGGCCGTTCCACTTCGTCGCGGCGGACAGGCCCAGACACAGTCCGGCCGCGATCCGCCACGGCCGCCACCCCAGCCGCAGCCGGTCGCCGACCTCCCCGTCCGGGTGCGCCACCGCGGCGGCATCGAGCGGCAGCGCCGCCGCCAGCCGGGCCCGGGTGCGGTCCCGGTCCACCAGCAGACAGCCGAACGCGGCCACCACCCAGAACATCACGATCAGATCGAGCAGCGCGGTCCGGCTCATCACGAAGTGCAGCCCGTCCACCGCCAGCAGGGCGCCCGCCAGGCAGCCCAGCGCCGTCGACCGCATCAGCCGGCGGCCGATCCGGCACAGCAGCAGCACCGAAAGGGTGCCGAGCAGCGCCACCGTGAACCGCCAGCCGAAGGGGTCCATCCCGAACGCCCACTCACCGAGCGCGATCAGCCACTTGCCCATCGGCGGGTGGACGACGTACGAGTGCTCGGGCGAGAGCAGGATCTGCGGCGGATGCCCGACCAGTGCGTCATTGGCGTTCTTGGCCCAGGTGCCCTCGTAGCCGTACTGCAGCAGCGACCAGGCGTCCTTGGGGTAGTACGTCTCGTCGAATATCACCTTCCGCGGGCTGCCCAGGTTCCAGAACCGCAGCACCCCCGCGAACAGCGTCACCAGCAGCGGCCCGGCCCAGCCCGACCACCGTGCCAGCCGTGCCGCGGCGGCCGGGCCCACGCCGAACACCGCCCACAGGCGACCGCTCGGCTCGGGGAAGGCGGGCACCAGCCGCGCGCGGACATCGCCCTGCGCGCGGACCGGATACCCGAAGCGGCGCAGCCGCCGCTGCCACACGGGGGGCTCCATGGCCGGCTCCGGGACGTGCTGCGCGGTGGCGTCGGTCGCGGTGGTGTCACTCGTCACCCGGCCCATCGTAGGGAAGCAGGCCGGGGGCCGGTGGGGACGCCACCGGCGGACACCGGCGGATCGGGGCACGGCGGCCTCCTGGGAGGATGGGAAGGTGACTGGAACGCTGGTACTTGCAGGGACGCCCATCGGGGAGATCGCGGACGCGCCGCCGCGGCTCGCCACCGAGCTGGCCGCCGCGGATGTGATCGCCGCTGAGGACACCCGTCGGCTGCGCCGGCTGACCCAGGCACTTCAGGTCCAGCCCTCGGGGCGGATCGTGTCGTACTTCGAGGGCAACGAGGCAGCCAGGACGCCGGAGCTGGCCGACGCGCTGGCCGGCGGGGCACGGGTGCTGCTGGTCACCGACGCGGGCATGCCCTCCGTCTCCGACCCCGGCTACCGGCTGGTCGCCGCGGCGGTCGAGCGGGACATCAAGGTCACCGCCGTACCGGGCCCCAGCGCGGTGCTCACCGCGCTCGCCGTCTCCGGCCTGCCGGTGGACCGCTTCTGCTTCGAGGGATTCCTGCCCCGCAAGGGCGGCGAGCGGCGCTCCCGGCTGCGCGAGGTCGAAGGCGAGCGGCGCACCCTCGTCTACTTCGAGGCGCCGCACCGTCTGGACGACACCCTCGTCGCGATGGCCGAGGTCTTCGGCGCCGACCGGCGCGCGGCGGTCTGCCGTGAGCTGACCAAGACGTACGAGGAGGTCAAGCGCGGGCCGCTGGGCGATCTCGTGCCCTGGGCGGCCGAGGGCGTACGCGGGGAGATCACCATCGTCGTCGAGGGTGCCCCCGAGAGCGGACCGCAGGAGCTGGACGCCGAGGAGCTGGTGCGCCGGGTGCGGGTCCGCGAGGAGGCCGGGGAGCGCCGCAAGGAGGCCATCGCCGCGGTCGCCGCGGACGCCGGGCTGCCCAAGCGGGAGGTCTTCGACGCGGTGGTCGCGGCGAAGAACGCGGAGAAGGACGCGGGGAAGAGCGCGGCGAAGGGCGCGGAGAAGGGCTCTGCCGGGAACGCCGCGACGGACCCCGCGAAGGGCCCCGCGAGGAATTGATGCGTGGTCGCGGGCGAAAAGCGACTCATCAGAAGGTAAACGGCTGACCGGAAAGGTAAAGCGCAGGTCCGCGCGTTGAGGTGATTTTCCTACCGTCGGCCAAATCTGGGCCAATAGCGTCGGCCAAGGGCTGCATTGTGCGCGCCGAAGGCGTCCACTGGACGAGGGACGAACGGTTCCCGAAGACCTTGTCCAGCGGACAAGAGGAGCGCGCACATGAGCGAGATCGCGAACACCACCGGCGTTTCGGCCACCGGCCAGGACCACCCGACCGGCCGTCCGGACGCCGCCGCGCACGAGGCCTATTCCTTCGCCTGCATGAGGTGCGGGCACGGCTGGGAGCAGGCGTACGAGATAGTCCACCAGGTCGACGGCAAGGGCGAGACGCATGTCGTCTACTACGCGGACGGCGAGCGGGTCCCGTCCCCGTTGACCTGCCCCACCTGCCTGAACTGCGGCAGCAACGTCGTACGCATCATGCGCTCCGGCCAGGTCTCGATGGTCTCCGACGCGATCGCGAGCATGCACCAGCGCCAGCACGGCAGTGACCGGAAGAAGGCACCGGCACCCTCCGGGGCCGGCCCCGACCACGCCGGCAGCACCGCCGAGGACTCCGGACGCCACCACTGGCACCTCTCCGACCTGCTGCACCCCTTCCAGCACCACCGCAAGTGAGGCCCGTGCCGCGGCCCTCGTAGGATCGCGGCCATGGCACCGCAGGACAAGAACACCCCGCCGCCGCTGCCCGAACCCCTTCGGGTGGCGGTCGCGGATTCGCACACCCACCTGGACATGCAGGAGAACAGCACCGTCGAGGAGGCGCTGGCCAAGGCCGCTTCGGTCGGTGTGACCACCGTCGTCCAGGTGGGCTGCGACCTGGCCGGTTCGCGCTGGGCCGCCGACACCGCGGCCGCGCACGACAGCGTGCACGCCACCGTCGCGCTGCACCCCAACGAAGCGCCGCGCATTGTGCTGGGGGAGCCTGGGGGCACCTCCCAGCCCCCCAGGGCTGGGGGAGGCTGGTCGCGGCAGGGGGCTCGGGAGGCCGGTGGTGACAGTGCCCTGGACGCCGCGCTCGCCGGGATCGACGAGCTGGCCGCCCTGTCGCAGGTCCGCGGCGTCGGCGAGACCGGCCTGGACTACTTCCGTACGGGGCCCGAGGGCATGGCCGCCCAGGAGCGGTCCTTCCGCGCGCACATCGAGATCGCCAAGCGGCACGACAAGGCCCTGGTCATCCACGACCGCGAGGCGCACGACGACGTGCTGCGCATCCTGCGCGAGGAGGGTGCCCCCGAACGGGTCGTCTTCCACTGCTACTCCGGTGACGCCGAGATGGCCAAGATCTGCGCCGCGGCCGGCTACTACATGTCCTTCGCCGGCAATGTCACCTTCAAGAACGCCCAGCCGCTGCGCGACGCCCTCGCCGTCGCCCCGTCCGAGCTGGTCCTCGTCGAGACCGACGCCCCCTTCCTGACCCCCGCCCCGTACCGCGGCCGGGCCAACGCCCCGTACCTCATTCCGGTCACGCTGCGGGCGATGGCGGAGGTCAGGGGCGTGACCGAGGACGCACTGGCCACCGCCGTCGCGGCGAACACGGCGCGCGCCTTCGGGTACTGACACGCGCCTTCGGGCACTGACCACGCACATCCGGAGGCACCCCGGCGTGCCTTCGGATACTGAACGGACGCCACCGCATTCCGGCGGCCGCCGACGGGTCGGTCCCGGCCCCCGGCCACCTCCCGCCCGCCCGCGGACGGCCCTCCCGCGCCACCGCGGACCGTCACCGAAGCACCGACATGGACACGTTCCGTGACGACGCGACTTTGGAGAGTCACCCACACTCCGCTACATTCCGGCCGTCAACCGCATCCCGTGGCATGTGGAGCGCGCCGTGAGTCCATCGCAGAGCAGCCACCGCGCCGCGCGCGGCCGTCGTAGACGCCGCGCCGACGGCCCCGAAGCGCTGCGCCGGCTGCTGCCGCAGGCCCTGGTCGTCGCCTTCCTCGCCGGCGGCACCACCGCCTTCGTCGCCCACGACAAGGCGGTCCGGCTCACCGTCGACGGCATCCCGCGCACCCTGCACACCTTCGCCGGTGACGTCGACGGGCTGCTCGCCGCCGAGCACCTCGGCATCGGCGCCCACGACCTCGTCGCTCCCGCCCCCGGCACCGCGCTCAGCAGCGGTGACGAGATCGTCGTCCGGCACGGCCGCCCGGTCGTCCTGACCATCGACGGACAGCGCCGCCAGGTGTGGACCACGGCGGACACCGTCGCCGGCGCCCTCCACCAGCTCGGCGTACGGGCCGAGGGCGCCGTGCTGTCCGCCGACCGCTCCCGCCGCATCGAGCAGCACGGCATGGAGCTCGCGGTCCGCACCGAACGCTCGGTGGTCATCGTCGCCGACGGCCGGGAACACCGGGTGCGCACGAACGCCTCCACCGTCCGCGAGGCGCTGGCCGAGGCGGGCCTCGCGCTGCGCGACCAGGACACCACCTCGGCGCCGCCGGACAGCTTCCCGCGCGAGGGCCAGACCATCTCCGTGGTGCGGATCACCGGCTCCAAGGAGGTCCGCGAGGAGCGCCTGCCCTTCCGCACGATCCTGCGCGCCGACCCGCGTCTGGCCCGCGGCGTGCAGTCGGTCGTCCAGCAGGGGCGGGTCGGGGTGCGGCGGGTCACCTACCGGGTGCGCACCGTCAACGGCGTCCGGCAGAAGCCGAAGCGGCTGCACAGCAAGATCGTGCACGCGCCCCGTCCGCAGATCGTGCACCTCGGCACCATGGTGCTGCCGACCTCCGTGCGCGGCGCCGACCACCTCGCCTGGCATGCGCTGGCGCAGTGCGAGACGGGCGGGCGGCCGCACGCGGTCGACGCGTCGGGCACCTACGGCGGGCTCTACCAGTTCGACATCCCCACCTGGCGGGCCCTCGGCGGCCGCGGCCGCCCGCAGGACGCCTCCCCCCGGGAACAGACCTTCCGGGCCAAGAAGCTCTACATCAGAAGGGGGGCGAGCCCGTGGCCGGTCTGCGGCCGTAAGCTTCACGGGTGAACGAGCGCAGCGAGGCTTTGGCATGACCAAGAGCACCACCGACGATTCCGGCCCCCTCCTGGGCGCCGCAGACATCCGCGAGCTGGCCGCCGCGCTGGGCGTCCGGCCCACCAAGCAGCGCGGCCAGAACTTCGTCATCGACGCCAACACCGTCCGCCGGATCGTGCGGACCGCCGAGGTCAGGACCGACGATGTCGTCGTCGAGATCGGCCCCGGCCTCGGCTCGCTGACCCTGGGGCTGCTGGAGGCCGCGGACCGGGTCACCGCCGTGGAGATCGACGAGGTGCTGGCGGCCGCGCTGCCGTCCACCGTCGCGGCCCGGATGCCCGAGCGCGCCGACCGCTTCGCGCTGGTGCACAGCGACGCCATGCACGTCACCGAGCTGCCCGGTCCCGCGCCGACCGCGCTGGTCGCCAACCTCCCGTACAACGTCGCCGTGCCGGTGCTGCTGCACATGCTCGCGGCGTTCCCCACCATCGACCGCACCCTGGTCATGGTGCAGTCCGAGGTCGCCGACCGGCTGGCCGCCCGCCCCGGCAACAAGGTCTACGGCGTGCCGTCGGTGAAGGCCAACTGGTACGCCGAGGTCAAGCGGGCCGGCGCCATCGGCCGCAATGTCTTCTGGCCCGCGCCCAACGTCGACTCCGGCCTGGTGTCCCTCGTCCGCCGCGAGAAGCCGATCGAGACGACCGCTTCGCGCGACGAGGTCTTCGCCGTCGTCGACGCAGCCTTCGCCCAGCGCCGCAAGACGCTGCGGGCCGCGCTGTCGGGCTGGGCCGGTTCGGCCGCCGCGGCGGAGGCCGCGCTGATCGCCGCGGGTGTCTCGCCGCAGGCCCGTGGCGAGGCGCTGACCGTCGAGGAGTTCGCGCGGATCGCCGAGCACAAGGGACCGGGCGGGAAGCCCGGCATCCGGCAGTCGCGGGGCGAGCAGACATCAGGGGGAGAGCAGACATCAGGGGGAGAGCAGACATGACGACCACCACCTCGGTCACCGTCCGGGTACCGGCCAAGGTCAACGTCCAGCTGGCCGTGGGCGCCGCCCGCGCGGACGGCTTCCACGACCTGGCGAACGTCTTCCTCGCCGTCGGCCTCTACGACGAGGTCACCGCCACCCCCGCGGACACCCTGCGGATCACCGCCGAGGGCCACGACGTCGACCGCATCCCCCTGGACCGCACGAACCTGGCGGCCCGCGCCGCCGAACTCCTCGCGGCCCGCCACGGCATCGAGCCGAACGTCCACCTCCACATCACCAAGGACATCCCCGTCGCGGGCGGTATGGCGGGCGGCAGCGCGGACGCCGCCGGAGCCCTGCTGGCCTGCGACACGCTCTGGTCGACGGGTGCCTCGCGCGACGAACTCCTGGAAATCTGCGCCGAGTTGGGCAGCGATGTTCCCTTCAGCCTGGTCGGCGGCGCCGCGCTGGGCCGCGGCCGCGGCGAACTGCTGACCCCGCTCCCCGTCGGCGGCGCCTTCCACTGGGTCTTCGCGGTCGCCGAGGGCGGCCTGTCCACCCCGGCCGTCTACGGCGAGTTCGACCGGCTGACGGCGGGCACGGACGTGCCGGAGCCGGAGGCGGCCCCGGAGCTGCTGGCCGCCATGGAGTCCGGCGACGCCACCGCGCTCGCCGCGGCCCTGGCCAACGACCTCCAGCCCGCGGCGCTTTCCCTGTGCCCGCCCCTGGCCGCCACCCTGGAGGCGGGCACCGCGGCCGGCGCCCTGGCCGCCCTGGTCTCCGGCTCGGGCCCGACCACCGCCTTCCTGGTCAAGGACGCGGAGACGGCCGGACGGGTGGCCCAGGACCTGCTGGCGTCGGGGACCTGCCGCCAGGTCCGGGTGGCGGAGGCGCCGGCGGTGGGGGCGACGGTGCTCTGATTCGGGGCCTGGGAGCTCAAGCGCCCGCGAAGCTCAAGAGCCCTGCAGGGCAGTGTCCTTGACGGCGGTGACGAAGGTCGACCAGGCGGTGGCCGGGAAGACGATTGCCGGGCCGTGTGGGTCCTTGGAGTCGCGGACGGGGACGATGCCGGGGAGGTCGTCGACCACCTCGACACAGTCCCCGCCGTCGCCGTTGCTGTAGCTGCTCTTGCGCCAGACGGCATTGCTCAAGTCAACGTGGCTGTTTGCCATTTCGATAATCCTCAGCCGCTTCCTCGATCACGTCGAGGGACGCCTTCGGCGGCAGCGCGGCGGCCCTGAGCCAATCGTATGCCTTGCGGTACTTCTGCACGATGGCCGGATCATCGATCGTGTCACCGCTGTACTGCGATTCCAAGTAGGCCAGTGGCGGAGCAGCCGCAAAGGTCATGATCTTGGCCAAGCCCACCACCATGAGGGGATGCGGTCCGCAGTTCCACGGAAGGATCTGTGGAACGATCCGGCGGCGCCGTGCCAGCGCTGAGATGTGGTCCAGCTGGTCGGCCGCAGCTTCCGGCGGAAGGATCGGGTGGCGCAGCAACGACTCGTGCAGGATCACCCAATACTCCGGGGTCTTGTGGTCGCCCTCGAACAGGCAGGCGCGGGCCATGGAGGCGTTGACCTTCTCGTCCACCTCCGCGTCGGACGCCAGTGGACGCGCGGCCTGCGCCACTGCTCGTGTGTACGGCTCGGTCCGCAACAAACCAGGAATGACGGTAGGGGACCACTCCTCGATGCTTGCCGCGTACTTCTCCGCCTCCAATACGCGCTCGAAGTACTCGGCATGGCCGGTCCGCCGGGCCTTCCGTACGTCCTCGCAGCGCCGCGTGAAGAAGCCGTCCGTCTTCAGCACCGTGTCCACATGCTCGGCCAGCTCCATCGGCATCCGCCGTTCGCCGCGCTCGATCTCGCTGAGGTGGCTCGGGCCGTAGAAGCTGCCCTCGACCAGTTGCGAGAGTGTGAGCCCGGCCAACTCCCTCTGGTAGCGCAACTCCGCGCCGTAGAAGGTGGGGACTCCCGCCGAGCCGTCGATTTCCTTGCGTCGTGCCACGGTTCACCGCCGTACGTGTAGCTGATTCCCAGTCGTTGCGGACGGGCCCCGGCGGTTCCCACACTTCCACCACGTCACACCGCGCATTCCCCGGACCGCGACCGGGAGCCCAAACCCCTTTCACGCTACGCCGCGTCACATCACTCTGTAAGCAGTTCGTTGCTATGTGTACAGAAAGGCGGGCTCCATGCCCCTCGACCGCTCCCTCCCCGACCACCCCGACGCCGTACACGAAAGCGCCGAAGAGCTGCGTACCGCGCTGAAGGACCACGGCATCACGCTGCCCTCGCTCGGTGTCGATCTGCCCGGCTTCGCGAGCGTCTACGGCGTCTCGCTCGTCGCCCTCGGTAACTGCAACGCGGCCACCGCCCGTCGGCTCGCCGAGGTTCTCCGCACGGCGGCGACCCGTTGAATGGTGGGCCGGGCCCCGTCCGGACAACCCTCGGAAGGCTGCTGAGCTGGTTACTTCCCGGGCGGGGCAACCGCCGGGCGCCCACCGCTTCCGGCGCGCTCGCCGCCCCGGCAGGGTCGCCGCCGGCTTCAGCCCGACGGCGCCTCGTACGGGTCCGCCGGGTGCCGCCCGGCCTGTGGCCGCTGTGCGGTGAGGACTGCGGCCTTGTCCGGCCGCACGTCACTGCCGCGGAGTCGCGGCAGCGTGCGGCTCAAGACGCCCGGCGCCGGGAGCTGGAGGAGTCCGTCCGCAGGCTCAACGCCTGGTCGTCCGGTGGGGGCGGGCGCCGCTGAGGCGCCAGGGGTGCACGAGGGGCGGAGCGCTACGCCGCGCCCCCGGCGGCCTCGGTCAGCACCCCGGCCACCAACTGGCCCGCGCGTACGGCGTGTTCGGCGGTCGTCGGGACGCAGCGGTCCGCCGCCGGGTCGTACGCGGTCATGATCACGCCCGCGTGGTCGGCCTCCGGCTCCTGGAGCGTCACCGCCTGGCCTGCCTGGCCCGCCCGGTCCGCCCGGTCCGCTCGGTCCGTTCGGCCCGCCGCCCGCAGTGCCTCGGCGAGGTCGCGGGAGTGGCGGGCGTCCACTACGGCGTCGCGGCTGCCGTGGACGAGGTGGACGGGTACGCCCGGCTCCCGGCCCGCGGCGAGATCGTCCAGCGGCGCGGTCCCGGTGGTCCGCGCCGGCAGGTCGTAACGGCCCGCCACGCCCACCACCGCCCTCGGCCGCCATCCCTCCACGATCCCGGGCCGCAGCGCGACCCCCAGCGCGGCCCCGGCCCCCGCCGACCACCCGGCCAGCACGAACGACTCCCCGTCGCCGCCCAGCCCGCCCGCTTCTCCGCGCACGAAGGCCAGCGACTCCAGCAGGTGCGCGCGGCCACCGTCCGTGGCGTCCGAGCGCCAGTCCGGTACGAGCACCAGCAGTCCGCGCGCGGCCGCGGTGCGCGCCAGCGGTTCGAGCACATCCCGCTCGTCGGGGCCGATGCCGTGCCAGAGCAGCACGGTGGGAGCCGCCCCGGAGGCTTGGGGCGCCCCGGCCGGACGGTAGACATCCAGCCGCTTCCCGCTCGGGCCGTAGACCAGCCCGCGTACCGTCTCCACTCCCGTACCCGTCATGCCCGTACCCGTCATGCCCATGTCCGGTGCCATGACGGCACGTTACAACGAGGAACGACGCACCTCAGGAGCCCGCGAGGGCCATCGACACCACCCAGGCCACGACCAGCAGACACGGAGCCGCCAGAAGGCAGCCCCGGCCGGCGCCGCCCCTGCTGCTCATGCCCACCACAGCCAGCAGGGCGGCCACGAAAGCGGCGATGACCGGCAGGTTGCCGACGACCTGCTGGGCACCCACGGAACAGATCGTGCGGGCGTCACCCTCGTTGCAGCCGTCGCTCGCCATCACCAGAAACGGCGCGAACAGCCCGGTCACCGCGGCGAACGCCAGCACCAGCACGCCGGCGACGACGCGGGCCGCGGCGGAGCCGGTCACCGGCGGTGCGGTGTCGGACACGGAAGGGGCGGCCGGAGCCTGGTCGTTGATCATGACGCTGACGCTAGGGCCGCCGTCCGCCCCCGCCATCGGTACGGATACTCATCTCCCGGCGGCCCTCCTCCCCACGCCGACTAGGCTGGGTGGATCGATCGATCTGAAGTGCAGGAGCGGAATGGCCACGAACCTCGTCAATCTGGAAGCTGTCGGCAAGGTGTACGGAACCCGTGCCCTGCTCGACGGTGTCTCGCTCGGCGTCAACGAGGGGGACCGGATCGGCGTCGTCGGGCGCAACGGTGACGGCAAGACCACCCTGATCCGGATCCTCGCCAAGCTGGAGAGCGCGGACGACGGCCGGGTCACCCACAACGGGGGGCTGCGCCTCGGCGTCCTCACCCAGCACGACTCGCTCGACCCGGCCGCCACCATCCGGCACGAGGTCATCGGCGACCTCGCCGACCACGAGTGGGCCGGCAACGCCAAGATCCGCGACGTGCTGACCGGCCTCTTCGGCGATCTGCACCTGCCGGGCTTCACGCAGGGCCTGGACACCGTCATCGGCCCGCTCTCCGGCGGTGAGCGCCGCCGCATCGCGCTCGCCAAGCTGCTGATCGCCGAACAGGACCTGATCGTCCTCGACGAGCCCACCAACCACCTCGACGTCGAGGGCATCTCCTGGCTGGCCGGCCACCTCCGCGCCCGCCGCTCCGCCCTCGTCGTCGTCACCCACGACCGGTGGTTCCTCGACCAGGTCTGTACGCGGATGTGGGACGTCCAGCGCGGCGATGTCCACGAGTACGAGGGCGGCTACAGCGACTACGTCTTCGCCCGCGCCGAGCGCGAGCGGATCGCCGCCACCGAAGAGGCCAAGCGGCAGAATCTGATGCGCAAGGAGCTGGCCTGGCTGCGGCGCGGCGCCCCGGCCCGTACGAGCAAGCCCCGCTTCCGCATCGAGGCCGCCAACGAACTGATCGCGGACGTCCCGCCCCCGCGCGACAACGCCGAGCTGATGAAGTTCGCCAGCTCCCGCCTCGGCAAGACCGTCTTCGAGCTGGAGGACGTCAGCATCCAGGCCGGGCCGAAGGTCCTCCTCAAGCACCTGACCTGGCAGCTGGGCCCCGGCGACCGGATCGGCCTGGTCGGCGTCAACGGCGCAGGCAAGACCTCACTGCTGCGGGCGCTGGCCCAGGCGGCCCGGACGCAGGGCGAGACGCAGCCGGTGGCCGGCCGCGTCGTCGTCGGCAAGACGGTGAAACTGGCCTACCTCTCCCAGGAGGTCGGCGAACTCCCCCCGACGCTGCGGGTGCTGGAGGCCGTCCAGCAGGTACGCGAGCGGGTCGACCTGGGCAAGGGCCGCGAAATGACCGCCGGCCAGCTCTGCGAGAAGTTCGGCTTCACCAAGGAGAAGCAGTGGACGCCGGTCGGGGACCTCTCCGGCGGTGAACGCCGCCGCCTGCAGATCCTGCGCCTCCTCATGGACGAGCCCAACGTCCTCTTCCTCGACGAGCCCACCAACGACCTCGACATCGAGACCCTGACCCAGCTGGAAGACCTCCTCGACGGCTGGCCCGGCTCCCTCATCGTCATCAGCCACGACCGCTACTTCGTCGAGCGCACCACGGACCGCGTCTTCGCCCTGCTGGGCGACGCCACGCTGCGGATGCTGCCGCGCGGCCTGGACGAGTACCTGGAACGCCGGCAGCAGGTCATCGACGCGGCCACTCCGGCGCCCGCCCAGCAGACCACCGCCCCCAAGAAGACCGCCGCCGTCAACCGCGCCGCCCAGAAGGAACTCCAGAAAATCGAACGCCAACTGGACAAGATCGGCGCGAAGGAAGCCACCCTCCACACCCAGATCGCCGAGAATGCGACCGACTTCGAAAAGGTCGCCGGCCTGGACGCCCAACTCCGCGAACTGAGCGCGGAGAAGGATGAGCTGGAGATGCGGTGGCTGGAGTTGGCTGAGGAGGCGTAGCCCCTGTTCCCAGGAGCCGGACGGGGCACGGCTCCTGGGAACGCCGGTCAGCACGGGGACGGCCGGACCTTGTACGTCATCTGGTGCCCGGCGGCGTCGCGGCGGGCGGCCTTGTTGTGGTGCTACTCGGCCCCGTCCTGCGGCACCGCACCACCAGTCTGCTGGGTGATGCCCTTGGTGAGGTTGTACTCCCCGCCTACAGTGTCAGCGGCGCCCTGATCCGGCACTTCGGCCTCTCGTCGGGCTCACTGACGAATCTCCTCCGCCGTGTCCCCGACCGCCGAAACCCACGTCACCCACGTTCATCGTTGGTTCGGTGATTGCACAGCTGCGGCGGTTCCTGGACGAGTGCAGGAAAGGCGGGAATGTTCTGCTGGTGAATCGGTTCGCAGCTATCTACCTGACTTGCCGGAAAGGACCAAAGTGTGAAGGTGCGTCAATCCATTCGTTATCTTCATGCCATTGGCAGTGGGTGGCCAAAACATAGCCAGCACCTTGGTTGAGAACGAACAGCTCAAAGGGCTCTATTGGACTGGCGGTGATTCCAAGCCTCTCGCGGGCACCTTCAAAATCCTCTTGTTCGATCTTTAGCCGCTCCATTTTTGCGGCGATGCTCATATGGCGAACGTTTGAGAATAGAACATCTACTCTCGTGTCCCCTTCGTGTCGTGGTGCGCTGCGCAACAGGAGCTGTGAGTAGCTGAATGAGTAATTCCATGTCTTAAAATTGCGTTCCCATTCGACTAGCTGCATGGCGCCTCCTTGAGTCGTTGAGATGGGGGCTATGATTCTACAGGCGGGTTGCTTGCCACGTTGGTTAGGGCGACGCATGCGGGGTAATAGGTGGCTTGATTTTCTTTATTGGATGCAATGTCGGGGCGCGCATTCTTGCTCGCATTCACCCTATTCCAGCCTGTCTCCTCAAGTCCCCGAAATCCGGCATGGACAAGTCTACCTTACCGCCTTCATGCCAAAATGATATCGAATCCCATGCTCTTGCCTCACGTCTGATGCTTTCACCTACGTGATACATTTCGCGCTGCGTGGTAAGCCAGTTATCGCCGCCGCCTTCCTTGTAAAAGTCCTCGAAGACTTCTTGGAGGCTCCCTCTTTTTCCGTTAGTTAGCCTAAATCCATCAAGGACCACGTGTATTCGCCTGTGTGGCTCCATGTGGGCCACATGTCTCACTTCTGACAGTGCGTCATCTCGCGTACGATCCATGAAATGTTCGAAATTGTGCTTTGCTGCGAATCTACGCAGATCCCCCTCATCTTCCAGGCCCAGTGCGATATCGCACGGACTGAGGCCCATGGGGTCCGCACTCGCGTGCGGATTAGTGACGTACGCCACCGGATTGGGTGATGGTGCGATCCCCAACGGATCCGCAGAGATGTATCGGCTACTCTCTGGGGCGTAGTAACGGAAGTAGTTGTAATGCAGGCCTGTTTCAGCGTCGTACAGCTGACCTGGGAACCGGAGTGGAATGTATGCGGTGGCGGATTGATTCCATACCGTACTTCCCCAGATGGTGCAGCGGCTTTGCCAGGAGATGTCGCCAGATTCTGACGCAAGGTGTGTCGGGCTTCCCGTGGAGTCAGCGATAACGGCGAAGAAGCGCTCGTCGATTGCCTGGTCGGGTATCGGTGATCCGGGGCTGGCGATCTTCCGTTCGGTCTGGCTGACCGGGGAAATGCCGCTATATTCCCATGTGAGAGAAATAGATTGGGTGGCACGTGCTAGTTGGGAGCACTGTTCGGTGAGGGTCGAGCCATCCCAGGTGAAAGATATTTCTTCAGTGGCCTCTGTGTAGCCATTGCGCCAACATTGTTTGCCTATTCGGCGACCGAAAGGGTCGTAGAGGTAGCGCCAGGTGGCGCCGTCTGGCGTGTCGACGGATGTAAGTCGGCCCTCGGCGTTCCAGGAGAAGCGCCAGGTGTCTGGTTTGCGAGAGAGGCGAATTTTTTGGCGCAGGGTTACTCGGCCGAGGGCGTCGTGTTCGTAGCGTATACGGCCGGCGCGGATGATGTTGGTGCCCTCGTAGGTCCTTTCGCCTCGGGCCGAGGGGTTGGCATGCCGGTCGGGCCAGGTGGCGTGGGTTTGGTTGCCAGCCTCGTCGTAGGCGTAGGTCTCGGTCCAGTCAGTGGCGTGGACGGCGGTGACCCGGCCGGCGCGGTCGAGGTCGAACGTGCGGCGGCCGGTGTGGGAGTCGTCGATCGCGGTGAGGTGGCCGTCGGGGCGGTAGGTGTAGCCGCGGTGGAGGACCCGTTGGGCTTCGGCGGCGGCAGTGTTCTGTGCCTGGTGCGCCCCAGTGGGGGACGGCACAGTCCCGGTGGCTGCTGTGGTGAGGGACTGGCTGGCGAGGCGGCCCGTGGGGTCCCAGGTGTGGGCGAGTTGGAGATGGTCGCCGATGGTGCGGGTGAGTTCTTGGCCTGCGGCGTCGTGGTCGAAGGTGAGGACGTGGCCGGCGATGTCCATGGCGGTGCGGTTGCCGGCGGCGTCGTAGGTGTAGGTGGTGGTGTGGCCGGTGGGGGTGGTGCGGGAGGTGCGGCGGCCCAGGGCGTCGTAGGTGAACGTCATGGTGCGGCCGTTGACGGACTCGGCGGTGACGCGGCCGAGGATGTCGCGGGTGTAGGTGACCGTCGCGTCGGGGTTGGCGGCCTGCTGGAGGTTGCCGGACACGTCGTGGGCGAATGTCGTGACCAGGCCGGCGGCATTCTTCTCGGTGATACGGCCGAGGGTGTCGCGGGTGTAGCTGGTGACCTCGCCGAGGGCGTTGGTGCGGGTCAGCAGTTGGCCCGCCGGGTCGTGGGTGTACGCCAGGACGCGGTCGTCGAAGTCCGTCTCGGATATGAGGCGGCCGGCGCCGTCGTAGGCGTAGTTCCAGGTGAGGCCCTGGGGATTGGTGACCTGGGTGAGGCGGAGTTCGGTGTCGTGGGTGAACTCGTGGCGGACGCCGTCGGGGCCGGTGCGGGCCGTGAGCAGGTCGAAGTGGCTGTACTCGAAGCGGGTGGTCTGGCCGATGGCGTCGGTGTGGGTGAGGCGGTTGCCCTCGCCGTCGTAGGTCCACTCCTCGGTGGCGCCGGCGGCGTCTATGCGGGCCGCGAGCCTCCCTTCGACGGTCCACACCATGTGGGTGGTCTCGCCCAGGGGGTCGGTGACGGAGGTGGTGCGGCCGAAGGCGTCGCGGCGGTAGCGGGTGGTGGCGCCCAGTGGGTCGGTGACGGTCAGGGGCAGACCGGCCTCGTTGCAGTAGAGGTGCGTGGTGTTGCCGAGGGCGTCGGTGATCGATGAGACGTGGCCGCGGGCGTCGTGGGTGTAGGTGGTCGTGGCGCCCGTGGGGTCGGTGGAGGAGGTCCGGTTGCCGTCGGCGTCGTAGGTGTGGGTCCAGCTGGTGCCGTCCGGGCCGGTGCTGGTCAGGGGCAGGCTGAGGTCGTTGTAGGTGGTGGTGGCGGTGGAGCCGTCGGGGAGCGTGATGGCGGTGGGACGACCCTCGTCGTCGTAGGTGAAGCGGGTGGTGCGGCCCAGTGGGTCGGTGCTGGACAGGACGCGGTGCTTGGCGTCGCGGACCGTGCGGGTGGTGGAGCCGGTGGGGTCGGTCTCCGCGACGATCTGGTGGCGTTCGTTGACCTCGTAGCGGGTGACGCCGCCCTGGGAGTTGTGGAGCAGGTTGGTGCGCAGGCCCGTTACGGGATCCGGCTCGCCCCAGGTGAACTGGGCGCGGAGGTGGCCCGCTATGCCGCCCTGTGAGGTGCAGCGGTCATCGTCGTCGTAGACGTAGGTGTAGCTGCTGTCGTTGGTGTCCGTCCAAGACGTGATGCGGCCGTGGTCGTCGTAGGTGAAGCGGAGCGGGAGGCCGGAGGAGTTGGTGGTGGTGATGAGGTTGCCGGCGTCGTCGTAGCCGTACGTCATCAGCAACTGGTCGGAGCCGTCGGGAGCCGCGCCCGCCAGATGCAGAGCCGTGATGCGGCCTTCGTCCGTGGTGAGCAGGAGGCGGTAGCCGGCGCTGTGGGTGATGGCGGTGGGGGTGCCGTCTTCGGTGTAGTCGAAGGTGTGGTGGTTGCCGTGGCGGTCGGATATCTCGTCGAGGACGGCGAGGTCTTCGGTGTAGGTGGTGAAGTAGCGGCGGGTGCCGGTGACCGGGTCGGTGAGGAGGTAGTCGCCGTCCGGGGTGCGCTCCAGGGGGTGGCCGTCGCCCTCGGTGGGGAGGGTGGGCACGCCTACGGCCGGGTGCGGGTAGAGGAGGAAGTTGCCCTCCTCGCCGATGAGGATGACGCCCTCGGCGTCGATCTCCAGCCGCTGGTCGACGGTGCTCATCCAGGTCGGGCCGAACCAGCGGCCGGTGCGGTAGGACGACTCGAAGGTACGGGTGAAGGCGAGGGGGAGACTGCCGGGGAGGGTGATGTCGGTCTGCGGCAGGATCATCCGGCCGGTGGCCATGTCGATGGGGTCGTTGCCGAAGATCTTGCACCAGGCGGTACGGGCCCGGTCCATGATGGTGCGCTTGCCGCCCTCCCTGACGGCTGACCGAGCAGCCCCCTTGAACGCGCCCTTCGCCGCCCCCTTCGCCGCCCCCTTGGCCAGCCCGCCGGCCCCCTTGCCTCCGACGACGTTCACCACCAAGGCGCCCCACGAGTCGACCGGGTCGCTGCCCCAGCCCGAGCCGAGTATGCCCTTGGCGGTGTCGATCGGGTGGAGGGGAGCCTGGGCCAGGCCCATGAGCGTGGTGCCGGCGTTGGCCAGGAACTTCCAGGGGTGGGTGATGTTGTAGGGATCCATGGGGTTGACCATGCGGGCGAGCTTCCACGTCTCGGCGCCGGCCTTCAGTGCGCCGCCGGCCAGGTGCATGTGCTCCAGGACGAACGCCTTGCCGCCGTCCTTGAGGGCAGCCCCGGCCAGGTCGGTGAACGCGGGCTTGTCCGGTGCGTGGGCCAAAGCCTTCTTGACGGCGTTGCGGGCCTTTTCGGCGGCCTCGTTGCGTTGGCTTCGGGCCTCCTTGAGGATCTCCTGAGCCGCCTCGCGGCCCCCGTCCCCCGGATCGACGTACTTATCGGGCTTCTGCGGCGCCGGCCCCGGGTCCGCGCCACTCTTTGCGATGTCGTTCCAGGCCTCGACGTCCCCGAGGTAGAACTTCACCTTCGTCGCATAGGACTCCTCGGCCTTCCGCGTCGCTTCCTCTGCCTTCTGGTACTTCTCGATCGCGTCGGCGGCTTTGCCCTGCGCCCAGGAGACCGTCTCCGCATACGCCTTCAGCGCCTTCGAGGCGTCGCCGCAGGCATCGGCCGCGTGCATCCACTGCTTGGGGTGCATGTCGAACTTCTCGCGGAAGGCGTCGGCGGCCTTGCCGCCCCAGCCTCGGTGCGAGCCCAGCTTGCGCATGCCATCGGCCACCCGGTCGAAGGCCGCCGAAAAGTCCTTCAGATGCGACGCGCTCTCGTTGATCTTCTCGACGTCGCCGTGGATGAGTTCCTTGGGGTCCTGGGTCTCATCGAGCTGACGCTCGTCGACGTGGGCACCCAGCGCGCCCGCGAGCTTGTCGCCGCCCGAGCGGACGGCATCCGCGGCGCCGTCCGCCCCGACCGTGTCCAGGACGTCCCCGGCCTTGTCAGCCCCGAACTCCACGATCTCACCGGCACCGCGTTCCGCGAGATCCGTGAACTGCCTCGCGCCCTCGCCGACCTTGTTGGTGAAATCCCCCAGCCAGTTCACTTGTTGCTGCCCCCGTGGTCTTCGGACTTCTTGGGTTCGTGGAACTCCGTCGTGACCTCGGCAGGGTCGTCAAAGGGGTGCGTCATCCGGTCGGGGACGGAGTGGAAGTCCTGCGCGAGCTTCTGGGCCGTGCCCTTCATGTTGTCCCGTGCCTCCCGCGACTCCGCGGAGTTCGGATCGAAGTCCGGGTGCAGAGCCTGCTCGAAGGGATTGTCTTCGGCGATCTGGCTCCAGGACCGCTTGTGCAACTGCTCGGCCGTCAGGCTCGGATCCCCCAGCATCGCGTTCGTCGTCTGCTTCAACGTGTCCGAGAGGTACTGCTCCTGCTCGTAGTAGATGCCGGCGGTCAGCTGCAGCTTCTTCGAGAATTCGTTGGCATCCTGCATCAGGCTGCGCACGCCCCAGCCCCAGCGGTCGCAGAACGATTCCAGAACCGACGCCAAGCCGTCGTCGCCGCATTCCACGCTGTCCAGGGACACTCTGTCGAAACCACGGCCGAGTTGGGCTTCGATGTCGAAGCCCAACTCCTTCAGCTCGGCTGTCGCCGCCCTGATGCCTTTGGTGATTTCCTCGAAAGCCTCCGGATCGAGCTGATATCCGGCGCCATTTATCAGTCCCATTCCTACGCCTTCCCACTGAGCGATGCGGTTTCGGACATGCCGCCTGCCGATACGTCGACGGCGACGCTGTCGGGCACGATTCCGGACACCGGAGGGAAGAGCGCCCCCTGCTCGCTCCCCGCGTCCAGCGCCACCCCCGTTGGACCCTCGATCGCGGGAATCAGCACGTCAAGGACCCGAGCGCCGGACACCGACACGTACTGCCACTCCGTCCCGGGTTCGCTCCCCCGGGACAGCGCGAAGCGGCTCAGCGCGTCCTCGTCGGTGAAGGCATACAGCCACCGGATGCCGTCCAACTCGGCCGACAGGAAGGTGTCGTCGACCGTCGGGAGCAGGATGTGGGTGCGGCGGAACTCCCCCACCAATGCGCCTGGATCCGGCTGTCCGGCATGGACTGCCGCTATCTCGTCGGTCAAAGACATGCGGAAAGATCCCCCGATGCGCCACGGACATTATGGAGCTGCAGAAGTGGTCAGCTGCTGAACTGGTGAACTACTGGCCCTACCTTGGCACATGACGCTGACAGCGAGACGCAAGGGCACCATCTGCGGATACCGGCCCATGGTTTCTTTCTTGTTCAATTACGTTCCCCGCGGCGGGCGGCGTCGCCCCGCCCCGGCAACTCCAAGCTTCCCGACGAGCAGACCGGCCTTCACTCCCGCCCCTGTGCTCCGCCTGCCCCACCCAGCGGGCCGAACCGCTGGCCCGCACACGCCCCCCCAACAGCAGCAACCAGCCCAGATTGGCCGGGATTCCAGCATTCCGGGGGCTTCTTCCCGGTAGGGGGCGCGTGATCGCAGCCGAGCGTGTAGCTTCCCGGGGACGAGCGGCCCGGCAGGGGGTCGCGCCGGGGCCCGCCGGGGTGGAGGGGGTTGCTCGATGGGCGTGCGGCTCATGGTGGTGGACGATCACCGTCTGCTCGCGGAGGCGCTGGCTTCGGCGCTGAAGCTGCGCGGGCACCGCGTCCTGGCGGCGGCCGCGCCGAGTGCGGGGGCCGCGGAGCTGGTGGTGAGCCGGGCGCCCGAGGTGTGCCTGCTGGGGACCGCCGTACCGGCCCGTCCCGGCGCCTTCGACCCGGTCGTACGGATCAAGAAGGAGCGGCCGCAGGTCGCGGTGGTGGTGCTGGGGCCGGTTCCCAGTCCGCGCGGGATCGCCGCCGCTTTTGCCGCCGGTGCCTCCGGTTATGTCCGTAACGACGAGCGGATCGAAGGTGTGGAGCGCGCCATGATGAAGGCGCGGGCGGGGGAGGCGGCGGTGGCGCCGCAGTTGTTGCAGCAGGCCTTCGAGGAGTTGCTGCACCCCGCGGCGCAGCCGGACGACGAGGGGGCGCGGCTGCTGGAACTGCTCACCCCGCGCGAGGTCGAGGTCTTGATGCGGGTCGCGGACGGCGAGGACACGCGGCTGATCGCGGCGGGGATGGACATCGCGCCGAGTACGGCGCGTACGCATGTCCAGCGGGTGCTGATGAAGCTGGAGGTGGGGTCACGGCTGGAGGCCGCGGCCCTGGCGGCGCGCACCGGGCTGCTGGACCGGGCGGCGGGCGGGCGCGCGGCGCCCGCCGCGGCGGTGGGGACGGGTGCGGGGACGGGCACGGGGACGCCGGCGAGGGCGGGGATGGCGGAGGGTGCCACGGCGGGGGCGGATCAAGACGATCCGGTCCCGCCTCCGCCTCCGCCCCCGCAGTAACACGCCCCGTTCAGCCCTCCGCGGACCCCTCCGCGATCCCCGCCCGCAACTCCTCCGCCGTCGGCGGCACGGCCGGCCGCAGCTTCAGCCAGATGAGGAAGAAGAGGCCGAGGGCGAGCATGCCCACGCCCGTCCACAGGTTGATGTTGATGTCCTGGGCCTTCTTGAGGTCGGCGTCCGAGGCCGTCAGGCCGGCGATGGTGACGATCACCCCGTAGACGACGAACAGGCCGCCGATGATGCGCCGTACGTCGAAGAGCCGCGCGGCGGTCGCCGACTCGCGCTCCAGCTCCTCGACCTCGTGCTGATAGTCACTCATGGTGCGTCAACTCCGCTGGTTCAGACAGGTTCAGAAGGAGAACGGGACGTAGCAGACGGCGGCGAGGACGAGCGCGCCCCAGCCCAGCAGGGCCGGCTTGCGGTACCACGCGTCGTCGCCCTCGGCCGGCAGTTCTTCCATGCCGGGAGACCGCGAGCCGTAGACCAGGCCCGCCAGGGACTCGGCCGGCTTGGGCTTGGTGACCAGGGTGACGAGCACCATCACCAGCGCGCCGACGACGAACGCCACGATCGAGGAGACGAAGTTGGCGCCCTGCTCGGAGGGGATCGCGATGATGCCCTGCTTGTAGAGCCCGAAGTAGTTGACCATCGCGGCGACCGTGCCGGAGAGCAGGCCCCAGAAGCCGGCCGCTGCGCTGGTCCGCTTCCAGAACATGCCGATGATGAAGACGACGAACAGCGGCACGTTGAAGAAGGAGAACAGGGTCTGCAGGTAGTTCATGATGTTGCTGAAGGACGAGGCGATGAACGCCGTGCCCATGCCGATCAGCACGCCGACCGCGGTGACCACGCGTCCGGTCTTCAGGTAGTAGCGGTCCTCGCGGCCCTTCTTGAGGTACGCCGCCCAGATGTCGTTGGTGAAGACCGTGTTGAAGGACGAGACGTTGGCGGCCATGCCCGCCATGAACGCCGCCAGCAGACCGGTCACCGCGATGCCCAGCACGCCGTTGGGCAGCAGGTCCCGCATCAGCACCGGGATCGCGTCGTTGTACTGCAGCCCGTCCTTGGACTTGCCCAGCGTCGGCTCCATGACCAGCGCGATCAGACCGGGGACGACCACCACCAGCGGGATGAATATCTTGGGGAAGGCGGCGATCAGCGGGGTGCGCTTGGCGGCGGAGAGGTTCTTCGCGGACAGCGCGCGCTGCACCTCGGCGAAGTTGGTCGTCCAGTAGCCGAAGCTCATCACGAAGCCGAGGCCGAGGACGATGGTGAGCCAGTTCGCGCCGAGCGGGTTGGCCTCGCCGATGCCGGTGCCCTTCCAGGCGGTCAGGAACGCGTCGCCGTGTGACGAGGTCAGCGAGTCGGTCAGGCCGTCCCAGCCGCCGACGCGCTTGAGGCCGACGACGGTCAGCGGGATCAGCGCGGCCAGGATGACGAAGAACTGCAGCACCTCGTTGTAGATCGCCGAGGACAGGCCGCCGATGGTGATGTACGCCAGGACGAAGAAGCCGGCGACGACGATCGCGACCCACTGCGGCCAGCCGAGCAGCGCCTGCAGCACGATCGCCATGGCGTAGAGGTTCACGCCGGCGATCAGTACGGACGAGACGGCGAAGATGACCGACGACAGCAGGTGCGAGGAGGGCCCGAAGCGGTGCAGCAGGAACTCGGGCACCGAACGGACCTTGGAGCCGTAGTAGAACGGCATCATCACCAGGCCCAGGAAGACCATCGCCGGGATGGCGCCGATCCAGTACCAGTGCACGGTGTAGGCCCCGTACTGCGCACCGTTGGCGGCCATACCGAGGATCTCGGTGGCGCCGAGGTTGGCGGCGACGAAGGCGAGGCCGGTGACCCAGGCAGGCAGCGACCGCCCGGAGAGGAAGAAGTCCAGGCTCGTCTTCACGCTGCGTTTGGCCGCGAATCCGATACCGAGGACGACGACGAAGTAGATGGCCAGGATCGTGTAATCGAGCCCGTTGGTGGGGAGCCGTAGCCCCTCGGCCAGGGTGATCATGGGCGACTCATTTCGCGGGTCGGGAGCGCGGCCCCCGGAGGACACATCGTTGTGTGCGATCGGAACGCACAAAAAGCTACGCGCGGTCCTCGGGAAACTGAATACTTTTGTTTGGTTCAGTTGCGCTTTCGTGATCGGGGTGGCCGGTATGCCGGGAATGTTCGCCCGGACTTCACCCGGGATTCGCCCGCAGCCCGTACATTGACGCAACTGTTTAGTTGTGCTTCATTGTGTTTGTTTGTGTTTGGTCAGAGGGTGAGGAGCGCCCGTGAAGAAGACGTCGACCCGGCTGGCGGACGGCAGGGAGCTCATCTACTACGACGCGCGTGACGACGTCGTACGCGATGCCGTGGACCGGCGCCCCCTCGACCCCGTGGCCACCGCCTCCGAGATCCGTCACGACCGGCTCCTCGGCGACGATGTCGCCATCGCCTCGCACCGCCAGGCCCGCACCTACCACCCCCCGGCCGACGAGTGCCCGCTGTGCCCCTCCCGCGAGGGCCGCTTCTCCGAGATCCCCGCCGCTGACTACGACGTCGCCGTCTTCGAGAACCGCTTCCCGTCCCTCGCCGGCGACGGTGGCCGCTGCGAGGTCGTCTGCTTCACCCCCGACCACGACGCCTCCTTCGCCGACCTCACCGAGGAGCAGGCCGCCCTGGTCCTGGAGGCGTGGACCGACCGCACCGCGGAGCTCTCCCAGCTCCCCGGCGTGGAGCAGGTCTTCTGCTTCGAGAACCGCGGCGCCGAGATCGGCGTCACCCTCGGCCACCCGCACGGTCAGATCTACGCGTACCCCTTCGTCACCTCGCGCACCGCGCGCATGCTCACCTCGCTGGCCGCGCACCGCACGGCCACCGCCGGCGGCAACCTCTTCGACGAGGTGGTCGCGGACGAGCTCGCCGACGGCCGCCGGATCGTCCTCGACGGCGCGCACTGGGTGGCGTTCGTCCCCTACGCCGCCCACTGGCCCTACGAGGTGCACCTCTACCCCAAGCGCCGGGTCCCCGACCTGCTCGCCCTCGACGACGCCGCGCGCACCGAGTTCCCCCAGGTCTACCTGGAAGTCCTGCGGCGCTTCGACCGGATCTTCGACACGGGGACGGGCCCGGGGGCCCGGGCGGCCGGCGCCGCCCGCACGCCGTACATCGCCGCCTGGCACCAGGCGCCGCTGCGCGCCGACCACCGGGAGGACTTCGCACTCCACCTCGAGCTTTTCACCATCCGCCGCACTTCCGGCAAGCTGAAGTTTCTCGCGGGTTCCGAATCCGGCATGAATGTGTTCATCAATGATGTGCCGCCGGAGGCCGCGGCCGAGCGACTGCGAGAGGTAGCGAGCAAGTGAGCAAGAAGTACCTGGTCACAGGCGGTGCGGGATATGTCGGAAGCGTCGTTGCGGCGCATCTGCTGCAGGCCGGTCACGAGGTGACCGTGCTGGACGACCTGTCCACCGGCCACCGCGAGGGCATCCCCGCCGGTGCCCGCTTCATCGAGGGCCGCATCCAGGATGCCGCCACGTGGCTCGACCCCTCCTACGACGCGGTGCTGCACTTCGCCGCCTTCTCCCAGGTCGGCGAGTCCGTCGTGGACCCCGAGAAGTACTGGCGCAACAACGTCGGCGGCACCATGGACCTGCTCGCCGCGATGCGCGCCGCCGGTGTCCGCACCCTCGTCTTCTCCTCCACCGCCGCCACCTACGGCGAGCCGGCCGCCACCCCGATCACCGAGTCCGCCGAGACCGCGCCCACCAGCCCGTACGGCGCCAGCAAGCTCGCCGTCGACCACATGATCAGCGGGGAGGCGGCGGCCCACGGCCTGGCCGCGGTCTCGCTGCGCTACTTCAACGTCGCCGGCGCCTACGGCAGCTGCGGCGAGCGCCACGACCCCGAGTCGCACCTCATCCCGCTCGTCCTCCAGGTCGCCCAGGGCAAGCGCGAGGCGATCTCCGTCTTCGGCGACGACTACCCCACCCCCGACGGCACCTGCGTACGCGACTACATCCATGTCGCCGACCTCGCCGAGGCCCACCTCCTCGCCCTCGACTCCGCCACCGCGGGCGAGCACCTGATCTGCAACCTCGGCAACGGCAACGGCTTCTCCGTCCGCGAGGTCATCGAGACCGTCCGCAAGGTCACCGGGCACCCCATCCCCGAGATCGCCGCCCCGCGCCGCGGCGGCGACCCCGCCGTGCTGGTGGCCTCCGCGCAGGCCGCCATCGACCGCCTCGGCTGGCGCCCCAGCCGCGCCGACCTCGCCGGAATCGTCACCGACGCCTGGCAGTTCGCCCAGCACCTCGACCGGGAAAACCACCACAACTCACCACAGGGGACCTGATGACCGCTCACGGAGCCGCCACCCCGGCCACCGGGCGCCCGCACGGCGCTCAGCACACCGCGGCGGCATTCGCCGCGGTGTACGGCGCCGCCCCCACGGGCACCTGGGCGGCGCCCGGCCGGGTCAACCTGATCGGTGAACACACCGATTACAACGACGGCTTCGTGATGCCGCTCGCCCTCCCGCACACCACCCTCGCCGCCGCCTCGGCCCGCACCGACGGGGTGCTGAGGCTGCACTCCGGCGGCGCCGACGGCGGCATCGTCGAACTGCGCATCGACGCGCTGCGGCCGGCGCCCCAGGCGGGCTGGGCCGCGTATCCGGCCGGTGTCGTCTGGGCGATGCGGGAGGCCGGCCTGCCGGTCGGCGGCGCGGACCTGCACTACGACAGCACGGTGCCGACCGGCGCCGGGCTCTCCTCCTCCGCCGCCCTGGAGGTCGTCACCGCGGTCGCTCTCAACGACCTGTACGCGCTCGGCCAGGAGCCGCAGCAACTGGCCCGGCTCGCCCAGCGGGCCGAGAACGCCTTCGTCGGGGTGCCCTGCGGGATCATGGACCAGACCGCCGCGGCCTGCTGCACCGAGGGCCATGCCCTCTTCCTCGACACCCGCGAACTCACCCGCCGCCAGATCCCGTTCGACCTGGCGGGGGAGGGGCTGCGGCTCCTCGTCGTGGACACCCGGGTGAAGCACGAGCTGGGCGACGGCGCATACGCGGAGCGGCGCGCCGGTTGCGAGCGTGGCGCGCGGGCGCTCGGCGTGCGAGCCCTGCGCGATGTGCCGTACGCGCATCTGCCCGAGGCCCTGGCCGGGCTGGCCGACGACCCCGTCACCCGGGCCCTGGTCCGCCACATCGTCACCGAGAACCACCGGGTCGAAGAGGTCGTCGCGCTGCTCGACACGGGCCGCACCCGCGCCATCGGCCCGCTGCTGACGGCCGGGCACGCCTCGCTGCGCGACGACTTCAAGATCTCCTGCCGGGAGCTCGACCTCGCCGTCGACACCGCCAACGCGGCGGGCGCCCTCGGGGCCCGGATGACCGGTGGCGGCTTCGGCGGCTCGGCGATCGTGCTCGTCGAGGAGGCCGACGCCCCCGCCGTCGGCGCGGCGGTCAGCGAGGCCTTCGCGGCGGCCGGCCATGCCGCCCCGCGGATCTTCGAGGCCGTCCCGAGCGCGGGAGCGCACCGCGTCGAGTAGGGCGTGCCGGGCGGCGCGCGGCCACCGGGCGGCCGCCGAACGGCCCGGGTGGAGGGGCAGTTTCGTCAATCACCTTCCCTTGCCGCAACCCGTCCGTACGCTGGGAGCCTGCACCGGTGGGGGCCGGTGCCGATCAGGGGGCGAGACCGTTCGGGTACGGCGCCCGGGGTGGGGTAGTCATGTCGGCACGGCGGCGGCCGTGCGGCTGAGGCGATCTTCAATCCGGGCGCCGTGCCCGCTATGGTCCGTTCACCGAGACAGGGGGTCTCTGTGCAACGCATCCGGGTTCTGGTGGTCGACGACCACCGCATCTTCGCCGAATCCCTGGCGGCCGCGCTCGCCGCGGAACAGGACGTGGACGTAGCGGCCGCGGGCAGCGCCCCCGCGGCGCTGCGCAATCTGGACCGGGCGGTCACCGACGGCCGCCGGTTCGACGTGCTGCTCGCCGACGCGGACCTCGCCGCGCCGCTGCTCGCGGTGCCCGCGCAGGGAGCGCCGCGGGACGCCGTGCCGCGCGCCGTGCCGCGGGACGGCATCGCGCTGGTCTCCGGCCTGCGCACCAGCCATCCGTATCTGCGCACCGTCGTCCTCGCCGACCGCGACGACCCGCGCCGCGCGGCCGCCGCGCTGCAGGCCGGCGCCTCCGGCTGGGTCGCCAAGGACTGCTCGCTCTCCCGGCTGCTCGCCGTCATCCGCGGTGTGCTCCGCGACGAGACGCATCTGCCGCCCGCGCTGCTGACCGGCGTCCTGCGGGAGTTGACGGCCGCCCGCAAGCACCGCTCCGAGAGCGAACGGCTGGTGGAGTCGCTGACCCCGCGCGAGCGCGAGGTGCTGCGCTGCATGGTGGCGGGCCTGGGCCGCAAGGCGGTCGCCGAGCGGCTGTTCCTCTCGCCGCACACGGTCCGTACCCATATGCAGAACGTGCTCGGCAAGCTCGGGGTGCACTCCACCCTCGCGGCCGTCGCGCTGGCCCGCCGGGCCGGGGTCGGCCCGGTCGAACTGGAGACGGCGGCCGCGGCGGCGTCGGTGCCGGTGCCGTGAGGGGCTGCGGTCCCTGGTGCCCCGTGGGGCGCAGGGGGCGGGCGGGCGAGGGGGTGCGCGGGTCTTGAGGCCTCGCGAGCGCGTCGCGCGGGAGCGTGGGAGCGCCACCCGCGCGCAGGACCGCCGCCCGCGCGCAGCACCGCCACCCTGTGCGCCGCCCTACGCGCCGGGCTCGGTCAATACGGCCACGCCCCGGGGCCCCAGCACGACCCGGTCGACGACCCCGGGACCGGCCCCGCCCGCGCCCTCGCCCGCCCCGTCCACCGCCGACAGCGCCTCCCGCATCGGCCCCGGCAGCACCGCCTCCACCGCCTCGGCCCCGTGGTTGAGCAGGAAGAGATACCGCCCGCCGGTGCCCTCGCGGACGGTGGCCTGGACGCCCTCCGGCAGCCCCGGCAGTACGGGCGTGACCCCGGCCGCCGCCCGTACGTCGTCCAGCAGGGCCCGCATCGGCGCGGCGTCGAGCCGGGTGCCCACGTACCAGACCGTGCCCCGCCCGTAGGCGTGCCGGGTCACCGCGGGCCGCCCGGCGAGGTCCCCGTCCGTGAAGCGGGCCAGCGCCTCGGCCCCTTCGAGGTCGATGACCTCCGACCACAGATCCGCCCGCCCCGTGTACGCCCCGCCGACGTTCACCCGGCGGCCCTCGTCCAGCGGCCAGAACTCCTCCACCCGCAGCCCCAGCAGCTCCCGCAGCGCGCCCGGATATCCACCGGGGTGCACCCGGTCGTGGGCGTCGACGATCCCGGAGAAGAACGACACCAGCAGGTGTCCGCCGTCCCGCACATAGGCGGTCAGCCGCGCGGCGTCGTCCGCGGTGAGCAGATACAGATTGGGCGCCACGACCAGCCGGTAGCCGGACAGGTCACGCTGCGGCGGCACCACATCGCAGGCCACCCCCGCCTCGAACAGCGGCCGGTAATGATCCAGCGCGATCCGGGAGTGGTCCAGCGCGGTCGACGGCTTGGAATCCAGCTCCAGCGCCCACCAGCTGTGCCAGTCGGCCAGCAGCGCCACCGCGGCCCGTGACCGGGTCCCCTCGATGCCGGGCAGCGACGCCAGCTCCCGCCCCAGCTCCGCCACTTCGCGGAAGATGCGGGTGTTGGTCCCGCCGTGCGGCAGCATCGCCGAGTGGAACTTCTCAGCGCCGCCCGGCGACTGCCGCCACTGGAAGTACAGCACCGCGTCCGCGCCCTGCGCGACGGCCTGCCAGCTCCACAGCCGCATCGCGCCGGGCGGCTTGGGGCCGTTGCGGGGCCGCCAGTTGACCGCGCCCGGTGCCTGCTCCAGCAGCATCCAGGGCTGCCCGGAGCGCGCCGAGCGCATCAGGTCGAAGACATAGCCGGCCCGGATGTGGTCGTCGGGCGCGTACGGGTCCTGGTAGAAGTCCAGCGCCATCGCGTCCATATGGGGGGACCAGGCGAAGGCGTCGACGGGCTTGTGCTGCGGCATCAGATTGGTGGTGACCGGAATCCGGGGGGTCAGGCGCTCCAGCACCGACTTTTCGGCCAGATAGCAGGCGCGCAGGGCCGCGTCGCCGAAGCGCGGATAGTCCAGCTGCTGGGCGGGGTTGGGGAAGGTGGGCGCGGTGCGCGGCGGCAGCACCTCGTCGAAGTCGCCGTAGGCCTGTGACCAGAAGGCCGTCGACCAGGCGGCGTTGAGCGCGTCGATGTCCCCGTAGCGTGCGCGCAGCCAGTGCCGGAAGTCGTCGGCCGAGACCTCGCAGTAGCACTGGCGGGTGTGGCACCCGTATTCGTTGCCGACGTGCCACAGGGCCAGCGCCGGGTGGCCGGCGTAGCGGGCGGCGAGCTGTTCGACCAGGCGCAGGGCGTGTGCCCGGTAGACGGGGCTGGAGGGACAGTAGTGCTGCCGGCCGCCGGGCCAGCGGCGCCGCCCGTCGGCGTCCTCGGGCAGGATCCCGGGGTGTGCGTGGGACAGCCACGGCGGGGGCGAGGCGGTCATGGTGGCCAGGCAGACGGCGATCCCGGCGCCCGCCAGCCCGTCCATGACACGGTCGAACCAGCCGAAGTCCCAGGCCCCGGGCCGGGGTTCGACCCCGGCCCAGGAGAAGATCCCGGCGGTGACCATGGTGACGCGGGCCGCCTTCATCAGCTTCAGATCCTCGGCCCACACCTCCTCGGGCCACTGCTCGGGGTTGTAGTCGCCGCCGAAATGGATGCCCATGGATCCCCCTACGGGTCGGAATGGATACCCCTGCGGATCGAACGGATCCCCCTACGGGTCGGAATGGATCCCCCTGCGGAGCGAGGCCCGGGCGGGGGTGCCGCGGCCCCGTCGTCACCGGGACCGGCTCACGACGAGTTCTTGTACACGCTCCAGCCCCCGTCGACGACGAGGCTCGCACCCGTGACGAAGGACGCCTCGGGGGAGAGCAGGAAGGCGATGGCGGCCGCGACCTCCTCGGGCCGCCCCAGCCGCCGCGCCGCCGTCTGCGCGGCGCTGGCCCGCCGCTCCTCCTCGCTGATACCGTCCCAGGCCGCCGTCAGTACGGGCCCCGGCAGCACGCTGTTGACCCGGACCTCTGGCCCGTATTCGACGGCCAGTTGACGACCCAGCCCGGTCAGCCCGGCCTTGGCCGCGGCGTACGCGGGCCGCCCCGGCAGCCCGATCAGCGCATGCACCGACGAGGTCAGCACCACCGTGCCATGGCGCGTCCGCAGATCCTCCAGGGCGGCGCGCACGCCGAGGAAGGAGCCGGTGAGGTTGACCGCGAGCTGCCGGTCCCAGTCCGTGAGCGGGGTGTGTCCCGCGGACGCCACATACGGCAGGAAGGCATTGCTGACCAGCCCGTCCACCGGCCCGTAGCGCTGCCGCGCCGCCTCGACCGCCCGCCGCCAGTCGTCCTCGTCCGCCACATCGCAGTGCTCGTACGAGGCATGGCCGCCGCCCGCCCGGATCCGCCGTGCGGTGTGTTCGCCGCGCGCGTCGTCGATGTCCAGCAGCAGCACGCCGGCCCCCTCGGCCGCCAGCCGGTCGGCGGTGGCCGCCCCGATCCCGGCGGCGGCACCGCTCACCAGGACCGTACGGCCCTCGAACCGCTTGCCGTACGGGCCGTTCGGCGGGTGCGATGCGCGCTGCTGGCTCATGGCGCGATCCAAGCCCACGGGACGAGCGGCGGGCAAGGGGACGGGGGAGGAGAGGGGGAGCAGAGGGGCGCGTGCAGATTCAGGGGGCGCACGTGAGTCGCATGCGCGCCATCAAAAAACGCGGTGTGCGCCGGGCTCCGTGCCCGCGGGCCCCCGGCCCTACCCCGGAATGTTGTCGAACGGTCCGGTCAACCGCCGCAGCAGACCGGCGAGTTCGCCGCGCTGCTGGCGGGAGAGCTCGGCGAGGATCGCACGCTCCTGTATCAGCAGCCCGGCCAGCGACTGGTCGGCCTTGTCGCGGCCCTCGGCCGTCAGCCTGACCAGCACTCCGCGCCGGTCGCTCGGGTCGGGCAGGCGCTCGACCAGGTTCTTCTTGGCGAGCCGGTCGATGCGGTTGGTCATCGTCCCCGAGGTGACCAGGGTCTGGGTCAGCAGCGCCCCGGGGGAGAGCTGATACGGCGCCCCGGCGCGCCGCAGCGCGGTGAGTACGTCGAATTCCCAGGGCTCCAGGCCCACCTCGGAAAAGGCGATACGACGGGCCCGGTCAAGGTGTCTGGCCAGCCTGGAGACACGGCTGAGGACCTCAAGTGGTTCCACGTCGAGGTCCGGGCGCTCGCGGCGCCATGCTGCGACCAGTCGATCGACCTCGTCCTCCATGACGATCAGTGTAGAGGGTCTGTCGACATGAAGTCTCTTGACGTCGAGATATATTTCGCTGGACTATGGGGCATCGTCGGCGGGGGCTCGGTTTCCAGCCGAGACGGCCCGAATCCGACCGTGCCAGCCTTGTATCAGCCCTGCATCGGCAAAGGGGTTTCGATCATGCACGACGCACCCATCTGGGATCCGCAGCAATACCTCCGCCACTCCGGGCACCGTACCCGCCCCTTCCACGACCTTCTCGCCCGGATACCCGACCTGCCCCGGCGCGGCCGCCCCGCCCGCATCGCCGACCTCGGCTGCGGTCCCGGAAACGTCACCGCCCTGCTCGCCGCACGCTGGCCCGACGCCCACATCACCGGCTACGACAACTCCCCGGAGATGCTCAAGGAAGCCGAGGCCCACTCCGGCCCGACCGCGGACGGCGGCCACCTCGACTTTGCCCCCGCCGATGCCGCCGACTGGGCCCCCGAGGAGACCTACGACCTGATCGTGTCCAACGCGGCACTGCAGTGGGTCCCCAACCACCCGGATTCCTTCGCCCGTTGGATCGATGCCCTCGCCCCCGGCGGCACGTTCGCCTTCCAGGTCCCCGGCAACTTCACCTCGCCCAGCCACGCCCTCCTCGGCGAGCTGTGCGACGCCCCCCAATGGCGCGAACGGCTCACCCCGCACGGCCGCCGCTTCATCCACATCCTCGAGCCGGCCGATTATCTGGAGCGCCTTACCTGTCTGGGCTGTGCCACCGACGTATGGGAGACCACCTACGTCCAGCTACTGAAAGGCGATGACCCGGTCCTCGACTGGGTCAAGGGCACCGCCCTGCGCCCCGTCCTGACCGCCCTGGAGCACGACCCGGCCGCCCGCGAGGCCTTCCTCGCCGAATACCGCGACGCCCTCCGCAAGGCCTACCCCACCGGCCCCCACGGCACCGTCTTCCCCTTCCGCCGCATCTTCGCCGTCGCCCGGAAGCCGGCGGCGGGCTGATACCGGCTGACAGCCGCGGTTCCGCTGACACCTGCCGGCCCCGCGGCTCCGCCGTGATCACCGGCCCCGACCACATCCAGCTCGCCGCCCGCCTTTCCGCCGCCGGTGCCACCGTCACCTGGGATGACCACCTGCCGGGCCACCGGCGCTTCTACTCGGCCGGCCCGGTGGGCAACCGGCTGATATTCCCGGACCCGGACGTACACAAATCGCAGCTGATATTCGGTGAGCGCAACAAAGGAGATGACGCCGGTCTCCGCGTGCGGCTGACCGGCCGCCGGCCACCGGCCCGCTGGGCGACGGGATATCGCCGGTCAGTGTCCGCTCCTGCTCCGGATCGGCCCGCAACGTTCTCAGCTCCTCTCAGCCGAACAGGGAATCGGCAGGGGCGGAGGCGCGGGTGCACGGTGAGGTCACCTCGGCCGTGATTCTGCGCGCAGATATATCGATGGAGACGGTGAAGGAATGACCCACCCGCTCCCCGGCGGTATCGATTTCCCACCCGCGTGCGGTGTTACCGGCGTCGGTCGTCTCCGATTCCCAGCCGTTGGTGGACGAGGCCGCGTTCACCCGTGACAGGGCGCCGGGGAGATCGTCGGCCGACGGGAGATCGATATGCCAATGGTGCGTGGCGATGCACGGTGTGCGTAGGCCCTTGGTCCAGCAATCCTGGCAGGTGGTGGTGCCAACGGGCTCCTGCCCGCCCATGCGCCCGCGCAAGGCCATGGCGTCGAGCAGCCTGCTGGAGTGCCAGTACAGGCCCTTTTTGACGGACTCGTCCGGCTCGGCGACGGCCGACGCGCCGGCCGATCCCCCGCCCTGCATGGCGCGGTAATCCTCAACCTCCTGGTCCGTCCCCCAGTCGACGGTGTTGAGGATTTCGCCGAAGACTTCGGCATGCAGACCCCAGTCCTCGCTCGCTTGCGAACTGAGCTCGAAGACCAGCATTTCCGCGGTACCGGGCAGCGGGATATAGGCCTGCATCTGCGTCAGGACAACCGGCTGCTCATTACCGGATGCCGACCACTCCGCATTGATGACGAACCTGGAGGTGCCGGTACGGGTGAGTGCAGGTCCGCACGTCAACTCCACCCTCTGACAGTCGTCATCCGGGTACTTCCGCTCCAGGAGCTCGCGCGTGGTGCGCAGCAGCTCGGCCTCGTCCTCACGGTCGTGCTCCATCTGACTCACCACGATGGTCGACAGACTCGGCCGGCCCTCCACTTCGAGCGGGCAGAGGCCGGCATAGATGACATTCGCCGCCACCATGGGTTCCAACTGTGCCGAGAGGCCCAGCGCGAAGCGGTATTGATACTCCGGAGGGTGGTCCGGCAGGAGTTCTGTGACCAGTGTGTACAACTGGTCGGCCGCTGCTTCGTCATCCACGGCATTCACGGGCAGTTCGTGGAGGAAGGGGGGCATGATCCAGCCGATGCGCAGGCCGGACGCTCTCTGCTGCGGCGACGGCGCGCCCGCCGTCGCGTCCCCGGCGTCATTCGACATGGTTCGATCCTTTCGCTGTTCCCGCGGCCGGGTGGTGCGCCGCTCGGCCGGCCGAACCGGAAAAGGGCTCGCGTCGACCCTGCGTCGCGCGACCCGTTATGGCCGCGCGAGCGCTATGTCATTGCTGGGTTCAGTGCCGACCCGGAGCTACTTTTCTCCTGAATGACCGGAGAGCTGCTTTTCGGCACCGTGGATGAAGGACCCTGCCTTGATGGGCAATTGGATTCCGGCCTCCACAGCGGTCGGTACCTTCCCCTCCGGGAATTTGCCCTTCAGGAGAAAGTTGATCCCCTTCTGGCTGAGGGGGGACCGCACGCCCTCGTAGACCTTGTCGCCGAGTTTGTAGCCCCTCGTCAGACCCTGGGCCCCGGCGGCCACCTTCCCCAGTCCGCCGGCCCCGGCAATGCTCGCGGCGCGGGTGCCGATTTTGGCGCCGGCGAACGCAGACTTCGCGATACCGCCGACACCCGGGATCACCCCGAGGGCGTCGAGCCCGATCTTCCAGCCCGGGGTGCCGTTGCCTCGTGCGTTGCCGATCCAGTGGCCGGCCATCGCGCCGGCGGCGCAGACCGCGGAGGCACCGGCGAGCACGGCACCCACCGCCGTTCCGGCGACCGGAATGAACTCGCAGGCGAGCGCGGCCGCGGCCAGGCCCGACGAGATGGTGGACAGCAGGTCGGCGTGGTCCACCAGCCAGTCCGTGAAGGCCCGGAAGCCGGCCTTCAGGCCGTCGATCGCCTTGTTCCACCAGTGGAGGTCCGGCGGGTGGTTCTCCGAGGCCTTGAGGATCGCGCGCTCGGCTTCGCCGGCGCGGTCCTTCCACTGGGCGTAGATGCGCTCGGCCTCGCGGACGAGGTCGTCCAGCTTGTCCTGGGAGTTGTCGACCTTGTGCGTGGCCGTGTCGATGTCGGCCATGAGCTGCTTGAACCCGGGGTCCTCGGCATCCACGGTCGCCAGGTTGAGGTTGTCGTACCGCTTCCTCAGCCGGTCGTAGTGCTCCCGGTTGGCCGTCACGTCCTTGCGGGTCGCCGCGGCCTCCGACTCGATCTTTTCGGCCTTGTGCTGGAACCCCTGCAGATGGGTGTGCCAGCCCCGCAGAGCCTTGGCGCAGTCGTGCATCGATTCGCTGCCCTGGTGAAGGTACTTGGGCAGTTCACCGAGCTTCTTCGCGAAGTTCTGCGCCGCTTCACCTTCCCACGCGCCGTCGCTCTTACCGATCGACTTGAGCATATGGTCGAGTTCGTCGAGCTGGTCGCCGACGGACTTCACATCCGAAGCGAGCGCCTGGATCTGGTCCAGATCTCCCTTGGCCGGATTGAACTTGACGCCGGGCCAGGCCGAGTCGTCTTCGATGAATATGCTGCGCCAGGACATACGTCTCCCCGTGTGATCAATCTCTGCTTCGGCAGCGCGTCGAGCCGATCAGGCTGCGCCGGTGGTTACTTCTTGCCCATCATCTTGGCGTTCTCTTCTTCGCCCGCCTTATAGGCGTCCAGCGTCAGCTTGAGCTTCTCGTGAATCTCCTTGGCGGCACCCGCGATCCGCTTGATGCCGTCACCCCACTGATCCTGGAACTCGTCACAGGCATCGTCGAGACCATCGGTGCCCAGAGTCTTCGGGCCCACCTTGTTGAGCCGGTGCTGCGCATCCCGCATGCGGTCGTCCGCATCCGCGAGCTTCTTGAGCATCGCCTGGATGCGCTCGACATCTATTTTGAAGTCTGTCGCCACGGCGCGATTCCCCCATCGCTCAGCTATTTCTTGAGTGCGACGATCCCTGATCGGCACATTTGCTCACCGTACCGTGACGCCCGACGGGGTGAAAGTACAGGGTTAAAGGAGGGGGAATGTGCAGCGAGGTGGCATGGCAAAGCTGCATGAAGAAACAAACTGTGGGGTATGCCGGATATGTCGCTAGATATCGAATGCCCGGATGGGGGTGTGCGCGGCGGCGCTCCGTGAAAGGGAGAGCGGCGTCCAGGTCCGGCGCTACGCGCCGTACAACGCGGCCTGCGCATAGAGGAGATGCACATTCAGCAGGCCGGGGTCCGCGCGGTATCGGCCGGTGTTGAAGTCGAGAGCGGCCTTCTTCGGTCCGCCGCCGGTGAGCATGCGCCAGCGGGCGCGGTAGGGCTTGCGCCACACCGAACGGCCCGGATGCAGGTCACCGTTGAGAAGGTGGATCAGCGCCAGAATGACCCAGAACGGCGAGATGGCCCAGTATGCGATCCAGCCGCGGATATTTCCCTTGTAGGCGACCGCGCTGCACTGCTTGACCGTGTCCTCGATGCGCCAGGCCTGGCGAACTCCCAGCGGGGAACGCGCATGGACGATCCGGCCGATGAGGTTGCCGGTTCCGTCATGCACCGCATAAGCGGTACCCGATCCGGCGGCGCCGGCCTCGGGGGCGACGGTGCACAGGGTGTGGGCGGGCTCCGTCCCCGCCGTGAGGGTGAAGGCCGGCGCGCGGTCGTCACTGCCGCCCTGGCGGTGAACCCGGGCCAGGGGCGACTCGGCGGCAATCCGCCCATTTCCCGTTTGGAGAGCCCCCCATGCCTCGTGCCCGGGAAGTGCGGTGAATTGCTGCGCAAATTCTTCCTGCGAAAGGCAGAACGTTATCTCGGACATTCGGCTCGTTGCTCCCGTTCCGGATCGCCTCGACAGACGCGGTACATGACGACGGCCGACCAGTGTGTCAGACAACGATCACCCGGCGGGCCGCCCGTGAGGCGCCACCCCCGAGAGCCCAGCCCCCGACAGCCCCGCCCCCTCCCCGCCCCCTCCCCGCCCCTCAGTTCTTCCGATGCCCTATCAACCGCGGCCTCGCCTCCAGGTTGCCCAGGCCGTGCCAGGCCAGGTTCACCAGATGGGCCGCCACCTCGGCCTTCTTCGGCTTGCGGGTGTCCACCCACCACTGGCCGGTCAGCGCGACCATGCCGACCAGGGCCTGAGCGTAGAGCGGGGCCAGCTTCGGGTCGAAGCCGCGGGCCTTGAATTCCAGGCCCAGGATGTCCTCGACCTGAGTGGCGATATCGCTGATGAGGGAGGCGAAGGTGCCCGTGGACTGGGCCACCGGGGAATCGCGGACCAGGATGCGGAAGCCGTCGGTGAAGGTCTCGATGTAATCGAGCAGCGCGAACGCCGCCTGTTCGAGGAGTTCGCGCGGGTGGCCGGCGGTCAGTGCGCCGGTCACCATGTCCAGCAGCTGCCGCATCTCGCGGTCCACGACCACCGCGTACAGGCCTTCCTTGCCCCCGAAGTGCTCGTAGACCACCGGCTTGGAGACCCCGGCCTTCGCCGCGATCTCCTCCACCGAGGTGCCCTCGTAGCCCCGCTCGGCAAAGAGCGTGCGACCGATGTCCAGCAGCTGCTCCCGGCGCTCCGCACCGGTCATCCGGACCCGGCGGGCCCGCCGCGTGCCCGCGGCCGGGGAGGGCTTGCCCTTGCTGTTGCTCGCGCTGCTGTCGTCGATCGCCACCCGTCAATCATGCCTTCCCCGCCTACCGCCGGGACGTACCCCCGGCGGCCGGCTCCGCGCGTCGGGCATCGATACGGGACGCGTCCGGCCACCGGACGTCATACGCCCAGCCCGCCTTCTCGAACCAGCGGATCAGCCGGGCGCTGGAATCCAGCTGCCCCTTCATCACCCCGTGCCGGGCACAGGTGGGGTCCGCGTGGTGCAGGTTGTGCCAGGACTCACCGCAGGACAGGACGGCCAGCCACCAGACGTTGCCCGACCGGTCGCGGGACTTGAAGGGGCGCTTGCCCACCGCGTGGCAGATGGAGTTGATCGACCAGGTGACGTGGTGCAGCAGCGCGACGCGGACCAGGGAGCCCCAGAAGAACGCGGTCAGCGCACCCTGCCAGGACCAGGTCGCCAGACCGCCCACCAGCGGCGGGATCAGCAGCGACACCGTCGTCCACAGGACGAACTGGCGGGAGACCGTACGGATCGCATCGTCCCTGATCAGGTCCGGTGCGTACTTCTGCTGCGGGGTCTGCTCCTCGTCGAACATCCAGCCGATGTGCGCCCACCACAGGCCCTTCATCAAGGCCGGCACCGTCTCGCCGAAGCGCCACGGGGAGTGCGGGTCGCCCTCGGCGTCGGAGAACTTGTGGTGCTTGCGGTGGTCCGCCACCCAGCGCACCAGCGGCCCCTCCACCGCCAGCGAGCCCATGATCGCCAGCGCGATCCGCAGCGGCCGCTTCGCCTTGAAGGAACCGTGCGTGAAGTAGCGGTGGAAGCCGATCGTGATGCCGTGGCAGCCGATGTAGTACATCGCCACCATCAGCCCCAGATCCAGCCAGCTCACCCCCCAGCCCCAGGCCAGCGGGACCGCGGCGACCAGCGCCACGAACGGGACGGTGATGAAGAGCAGCAGCGTGATCTGCTCGACCGACCTGCGCTGCTCGCCACCCAGCGTCGCGGACGGCGCCGCGGCGGCAGCGGCCGGGCCGGCGGAGGAACCGGCAGGAATCGGGGGATCTTCTACGGCTTCGGAACCAGCGGTCATGGTGTCCCTCGTCGGGGGCTCGGGGGCACGGCTACGGCTACGGAACCGTAACCTACGGTCTCGTAAGTATGGCAGTGCCGCCGCCCCGGGCAAGGCCGTGACAGGCGCCACACCCACCCCCTGTGACGCATCTGCCCACCCAGCGGACGGTGTGATCTGCTGACGCTGGGCAGACCTATCCTGGGGAACGTCGGACAGCGCGGTCCGCAACCCGCCCGCATCAGACCTGCCCACCCGTCGCCCGCCGGCACCTCTCCCATGAGCCGCGGTACGACGCCCCTGATCGCTGCAAGGAGCCGCACCAGTGAGCAGTGCCGACAACACTCCGGCCGAGATCGCGCCCATCGAGAGCCTCGACCCCGGCCCGAGCGACAACATCGCCCTGCGCGCCGACATCCGCCGCCTCGGCGACCTCCTCGGTGAAACCCTCGTCCGCCAGGAAGGCCCGGAGCTCCTCGACCTCGTCGAGCGGGTCCGCGCTCTGACCCGCTCCGACGGCGAAGCCGCCGCCCGGCTCCTGGGCGACACCGACCTGGCCACCGCCGCCAAGCTGGTGCGCGCCTTCTCCACGTACTTCCACCTCGCCAACGTCACCGAGCAGGTGCACCGCGGCCGGGAGCTCGGCGCCCGGCGCGCCGCCGAGGGCAGCATCCTCGCCCGCACCGCCGACATGCTCAAGGACGCCGACCCCGAGCACCTGAAGGCGACCGCCCGCAACCTCGGCGTGCGCCCCGTCTTCACCGCGCACCCCACCGAGGCCGCCCGCCGCTCCGTCCTCACCAAGCTCCGCAAGGTCGCCGAGCTGCTGGACAGCCCCGACGCCGAGCGCCGCCGCGCCGACCTCCGCCTCGCCGAGAACATCGACCTCATCTGGCAGACCGACGAGCTGCGCGTCGCCCGCCCGGAGCCCACCGACGAGGCCCGCAACGCCATCTACTACCTCGACGAGCTGGGCCGCGGCGCCGTCGGCGACGTCCTCGAAGACCTCGCTGCCGAGCTGGAGCGGGCCGGCACCGAGCTGCCCGCCGGCACCCGCCCGCTCACCTTCGGCACCTGGATCGGCGGCGACCGCGACGGCAACCCCAACGTCACCCCGCAGGTCACCTGGGACGTCCTGCTCCTCCAGCACGAGCACGGCATCACCGACGCCCTGGAGCACGTCGACGAACTGCGCGGCGCGCTGTCCAACTCCATCCGCAACTGCGGCGCCACCGAGGAGCTGCTGGCCTCCCTCCAGCACGACCTCGACCTCCTCCCCGAGATCAGCCCCCGCTACAAGCGGCTGAACAGCGAGGAGCCCTACCGCCTCAAGGCAACCTGCATCCGCCAGAAGCTCGTCAACACCCGCGAACGCCTCGCCGGCGACACCCCCCACGTCCCCGGCCGCGACTACCTCGGCACCGTGGAACTCCTCGACGACCTGGCCCTCATCCAGACCTCGCTGCGCGAACACCGCGGCGGCCTGGTCGCCGACGGCCGCCTGGAGCGCACCCTGCGCACCATCGCCGCCTTCGGCCTGCAGCTCGCCACCATGGACGTCCGCGAGCACGCCGACGCCCACCACCACGCCCTCGGCCAGCTCTTCGACCGCCTCGGCGAGGAATCCTGGCGTTACGCGGACATGCCGCGCGACTACCGCCGCAAGCTCCTCGCCAAGGAACTGCGCTCCCGGCGCCCGCTGGCCCCCACCCCGGCCCCGCTCGACGAGGCCGGCGCCAAGACCCTCGGCGTCTTCCGCACCATCGGCAAGGCCAAGGAAACCTTCGGCCCCGAGGTCATCGAGTCCTACATCATCTCCATGTGCGCCGGCTCGGACGACGTCTTCGCCGCCGCCGTCCTCGCCCGCGAGGCCGGACTGATCGACCTGCACGCCGGCTGGGCCAAGATCGGCATCGTCCCGCTCCTGGAGACCACCGACGAGCTGAAGATCGCCGACCAGCTGCTCGACGAGATGCTCGCCGACCCCTCCTACCGGCGCCTGGTCGCCCTGCGCGGCGACGTCCAGGAGGTCATGCTCGGCTACTCCGACTCCTCCAAGTTCGGCGGCATCACCACCTCCCAGTGGGAGATCCACCGCGCCCAGCGCCTGCTGCGCGACGTCGCCCACCGGCACGGCGTACGGCTGCGCCTCTTCCACGGCCGCGGTGGCACCGTCGGCCGCGGCGGCGGCCCCTCCCACGACGCGATCCTCGCCCAGCCCTACGGCACCCTCGAAGGCGAGATCAAGGTCACCGAACAGGGCGAGGTCATCTCCGACAAGTACCTGGTGCCGTCGCTGGCACGGGAGAACCTGGAACTGACGGTCGCCGCCACCCTCCAGGCCTCCGCCCTGCACACCGCCCCCCGGCAGTCCGACGAGGCCCTGGCCCGCTGGGACGCCGCCATGGAAACCGTCTCCGAGGCGGCCCACGGCGCCTACCGGCGCCTGGTCGAGGACCCCGACCTGCCCGCGTACTTCTTCGCCTCCACCCCCGTCGACCAGCTCGCCGAGCTCCACCTCGGCTCGCGCCCCTCGCGCCGCCCCGACTCCGGCGCCGGCCTCGACGGACTGCGCGCCATCCCGTGGGTCTTCGGCTGGACCCAGTCCCGTCAGATCGTCCCCGGCTGGTACGGCGTCGGCACCGGCCTCAAGGCCGCCCGGGAAGCCGGACTCGACAGCGTCCTGGACGAGATGTCCGAACACTGGCACTTCTTCCGCAACTTCCTGTCCAACGTCACCATGACGCTGGCCAAGACCGACCTGCGGATCGCCCAGCACTACGTCGACACCCTCGTGCCCGACGAGCTCAAGCACGTCTTCGACGTCATCAAGGCCGAGCACGAGCTCACCGTCGCCGAGGTCCTGCGGGTCACCGGGGAGAAGACCCTCCTCGACTCCAACCCGGTCCTCAAGCAGACCTTCCACATCCGCGACGCCTACCTCGACCCGATCTCCTACCTCCAGGTCTCGCTGCTGGACCGCCAGCGCAGCGCCGCCGAGCGCGGCGAGGAGCCGGACCCGGTCCTCGCGCGCGCCCTGCTGCTCACCGTCAACGGTGTCGCCGCCGGACTGCGCAACACCGGCTGACACCGCCCGGCACGGCACACGACGGCGGCCCGCCCTCTCGACCGAGAGGGCGGGCCGCCGTCGTACCGCCTACAGCGCAGCGAACGCCGCGCCCAACAACACCGCCCCCAACAACCCCATCACCCACGCCGTACGGCGCAGCCGCATCCCCCCGGCCACCACCAGCGCCGCCAGCAGCAACGACCCCGCGAACGGCACCCACGCATGCAGGATCCCGGCCGCCCCGGTCCGCACCGCCCGCGCCGTCCCCGGCTCGACCGTCACCTCGACCCGCTCGCCCTTGCCGCCCGCCGCCGCCTCGGCGATCGTCACCCGCGACCGCGGCCGGCCGTCGCCCCCCGTCGGCACATACGAGCCGGTGCACCGCTCCGCCGCACACGACGACACCGTCATCATGCCGCGCTCCCGCGCCTTGACGAGCATCGCGTACTGCGCCGTGTGCCACGACGTCCACACCCCGGCCACCAGCAGGAGCAGCGCCAGCAGACCCATCACCCCGGTCCTGGCCAGCAGCAGCGCACCGTAAGCGCTCTCACCGACCCGCCGGGTACGACTCCGTCTCACCGCTTTGGTACGCGTACTGCTTCGGGCCATGGCGGCGATCCTTGGCCATAACCCGCAGCCGGTCAACCTCCCACAACGGTTCGTCAGAGCCTGACCCGGGCTGTCCCCTTCACGAGTTGTACGTGCTCTTTCAGGAGTTGTACGTGCTCTGCGCCCGTTCCAGACCGTCCACGATCAGCGTCTCCACCGCATCCGCCGCACGGTCCACGAAATAATCCAGCTCGCGCCGCTCCGCCGACGAAAAATCCTTCAGCACGAAATCCGCGACCTGCATACGGCCCGGCGGACGCCCGATCCCGAACCGCACCCGGTGGTACTCCGCACCCAGCGATTTCGTGATCGACTTCAGACCGTTGTGACCGTTGTCACCGCCACCCAGCTTCAGCCGCAACGCACCGTAATCGATATCCAACTCATCATGAATCGCAATGATGTTGCCGACCGGCACCTTGTAGAAATCCCGCAACGCCGTCGCCGGCCCACCCGACAGATTCATGAACGACAACGGCTTCGCCACCACGACACGGCGACTCGACGGACCCGGCGCACCACAACGCCCCTCCACCACCTGCGCCCGCGCCTTGTGCGCCTTGAAACGGCCCCCCATCCGCTCCGCCAGCAAATCCGCCACCATGAAACCCGCATTGTGGCGATTACGCGCATACTCCGGGCCCGGATTACCCAGCCCCACCACCAGCCACGGATCAGCGTCCGCCATCTCAGCCACTCCCACATCCGCCGGCAACCCCGCACCGGCCCCGACCGCAACTGCCCATGAAACAGGCCAACCGCCACCCCGCGCCCCAAGGCGCGCGGCAGCGGCTGGACCACTCGCCGAGAAAACCTCTCAGCGAAGAACGACTCAGGCCTCGGCGCCTTCGCCCTCGCCCTCGGCCTCCTCGGCCGGAGCCTCGGCCTGCGCGGCGACGACCTGCAGCACGACCGCGTCGTCGTCCACGGCCAGCGCGGAACCCGACGGCAGCGTGATGTCCTTGGCCAGCACCGAAGCGCCCGCGTCCAGGCCCTGGACGGAAATCGTGACCGACTCCGGAATGTGGGTGGCCTCGGCCTCGATCGGCAGCGCGTTCAGCACGTGCTCCAGAACGTGCTGGCCCGGCGCCAGGTCACCCTCGACGTGGATCGGCACCTCGACGGAGACCTTCTCGCCCTTCTTCACGGCCAGGAAGTCCACGTGCACCAGGAACTGGCGGATCGCCTCACGCTGCACGGCCTTGGGGATGACCAGCTCGCTCTTGCCGTCGAAGTCCAGACGGATCAGGGCGTTCGGCGTCTTCAGCGCCATCATCAGCGCGTGGTTGTGGATCGCCACGTGCTGCGGCTCGGCACCGTGACCGTAGATGACAGCCGGAACCAGGTCGGCGCGGCGCGCACGGCGGGCGGCACCCTTACCGAAGTCGGTACGAACCTGGGCGGCGAGCTTGACCTCAGCCATAACGGCACTCCTCGTATCGCAGAAAACATCTGGTGGGCGTTACCCGGCCCACGACAGACCTGCTACGAAGAGCGCGTCGATAACGGACAGCCACCACAAAAGGGCGGCCTCCCTCGCCGAGCAACTCGATGAGTCTACCCGGCCGGAAGGCCGCCCCAAAGTCGATCAGCCCCGGACCGCCTCTCAGGGCCGCCCGGAGCCGGCGCTCACTGCTCCTCGAAGAGGCTCGTCACCGAGCCGTCCTCGAACACCTCACGGATCGCGCGGGCGATCGTCGGCGCCATCGACAGCACCGTGATCTTGTCCAGCTCCAGCTCCGAAGGCGTCGGCAGCGTATTCGTGAACACGAACTCGCTCACCTTCGAATTCTTCAGCCGGTCCGCCGCCGGACCCGACAGCACACCGTGCGTCGCCGTCACGATCACATCCGACGCGCCATTCGCGAACAGCGCATCCGCCGCCGCGCAGATCGTGCCACCGGTGTCGATCATGTCGTCGACCAGGACACACACCCGGTCCTTCACATCGCCGACGACCTCGTGCACCGTGACCTGGTTCGCCACGTCCTTGTCACGCCGCTTGTGGACGATCGCCAGCGGCGCACCGAGGCGGTCGCACCAGCGGTCCGCGACCCGCACCCGGCCGGCGTCCGGCGAGACCACCGTCAGCTTGTCGCGGTCCACCTTCGCGCCCACGTAGTCCGCGAGGACCGGCAGCGCGAAAAGGTGATCCACCGGGCCGTCGAAGAAGCCCATGATCTGGTCCGTGTGCAAATCCACGGTCACCACACGGTCCGCACCCGCGGTCTTCATCAAATCCGCGATCAGCCGCGCCGAAATCGGCTCACGGCCACGGTGCTTCTTGTCCTGCCGCGCATAGCCGTAGAACGGAACGATCACCGTGATGCTCCGGGCCGAAGCCCGCTTCAGCGCATCGATCATGATGAGCTGTTCCATGATCCACTTATTGATCGGAGCCGTGTGGCTCTGAATCAAAAAGCAGTCCGCGCCACGCGCCGACTCCTGATAGCGGACGTAGATCTCACCATTGGCGAAGTCGAAAGCCTTCGTCGGGACCAGGCCCACACCCAGCTGGTGCGCGACCTCCTCGGCAAGCTCGGGGTGGGCGCGGCCGGAGAAGAGCATCAGCTTCTTCTCGCCGGTCGTCTTGATCCCGGTCACAGCAAATCTCCTCGAATCACAGTTTGCGTGCGCTCAACAAAGGTACGCCCCGCACGGCGCACCTCTTGCACGGTCACCGCTCGCCCTCGGCATCCTGGCGAGCAGCCGAAGCCGCCTGCGCGGCGGCGCTTCCGGGCCGCTTCCGCGCGACCCAACCCTCGATATTCCGCTGCTGGCCACGCGCGACCGCCAGCGAACCCGGGGGCACATCCTTGGTGATGACCGAGCCCGCCGCCGTATAAGCGCCGTCCCCGACCGTGACCGGAGCCACAAACATGTTGTCCGACCCCGTCTTGCAATGCGACCCGACCGTCGTGTGGTGTTTCGCCTCACCGTCGTAGTTCACAAAGACACTCGCCGCACCGATATTGGTGAACTCACCGATCGTCGCATCTCCCACATACGAAAGATGCGGCACCTTCGTGCCCTCGCCGATCGACGCGTTCTTCATCTCCACATACGTGCCGGCCTTCGCCTTCGGCCCCAGATCCGTCCCCGGCCGCAGATACGCATACGGGCCGACACTCGCACCCGCACCGATCCGCGCACCCTCGGCCACCGTGAACGACGCCACCGCGCCCGCGCCCACCGACGTGTCCGTCAGCCGGGACTGCGGCCCCACCTCGGCGCCCGTGGCGACATGCGTGGCACCCCGCAGTTCCGTGAACGGGTGCACCGTCGCGTCCGGCTCGAACGTCACCGACACATCCACCCACGTCGACGCCGGATCCACCACCGTCACACCGGCCAGCATCGCCCGCTCCAGCAGCCGGTCGTTCAGCAGCCGCCGCGCCTGCGCCAGCTGCACCCGGTTGTTGATCCCCAGGATCTCCCGGTGGTCGGCGGACACCGCCGCACCGACCCGGTGCCCGGCCTCCCGCACGATCCCCAGCACATCGGTCAGGTACTCCTCGCCCTGGCTGTTGTCCGTACGGACCTTGCCGAGCGCGTCCACCAGGAGCTGCGCGTCAAAGGCGAAAACCCCCGAGTTGATCTCCCGGATCGCGCGCTGGCCCGCGGTGGCGTCCTTGTGCTCGACGATCGCGGTCACCGCGCCGGTACCCGCCTCGCGCACGATGCGCCCGTAGCCGGTGGCGTCCGGGACCTCGGCGGACAGCACGGTCACGGCATTGCCGTCCGCCGCATGGGTGTCGCCGAGCAGCCGCAGGGTCTCGCCGGTCAGCAGCGGGGTGTCGCCGCAGACGACGATGACGGTGCCGTCGAGGGCGACACCGCTGTTGCTCAGCTCTTCCAGGGCGGTACGGACCGCGTGGCCGGTGCCCTTCTGCTCGTGCTGCACGGCGGTGCGGGCGGCGGGGTCGGCCTCGGCCAGATGCGCCTGCACCTGCTCACGGGCATGGCCGACGACCACGACGAGATGCTCGGGATCCAGCTCTCGGGAGGCGGCGACGACATGTCCGACGAGGGAGCGGCCGCAGAGGGCGTGCAGGACCTTGGGAGTCGCCGACTTCATGCGGGTGCCCTCACCCGCTGCGAGAACGACGACGGCTGCCGGGCGGTTGGCGCTCACGGGGATGCCCTTCGGCTTCTTGGCTACTTCGGGTGGTGGTCACCCGAAGGATACCGGTGCGTATAGCAGCCGAAACGCGGGCGGGTCCTGACGTGGTGGTCAGGACCCGGAATTTGCTGGTTCGTAGCCGTTGCTCCCCCACGAGGATTCGAACCTCGACCGACGACACCAAAAGACGTTGTGCTGCCCTTACACCATGGGGGAGGGTATTGTCAAGCGGTCGGCATCCCGCTACGTCGACCGCTCGGCACCACACACTATGCCGTACCACCAGCCTTCAATGCGACGGTATAGGTCGGCGCTTTGCAGGACGCGGATGACCAGACAGCCGTGGTAGCCCTCTCCGGTGTTCTTGCGCACGGTCTTGGGGTTGTGCTTCTTGAGCGTGGTCTTCTGGAACGACGCGGCATCGACGCCGACGAGGTCGGCCCAGTAGCGCTCGGCTGCCGCCGTGTCGGCAGTCGTGTGGATCATGACCCGGAAGGCGATCCGCTCCGGCTCCACGCCGAGCAGCTTCAGCCAGGCCAGGAAGAGCCGGATGACGCCCGGGTCGCTGTTGACGAACTGAACGTGCTCCCGCCGGGCGTACGGCTTGTCCTTGGCGCCCTCGGCCCAGTAGAGGGTGGCACCGGTGAACAGGAGCTCCCGGTCCGACAGGTCGCCGACCTCTTGGGTCGCTGCGCTCTTCGTTTGCCTGCGTTCTCTCTCGCGCACCGCCAACTCGTGCTCCCAGCGCTTCTCGCGGGCGATCCGGGCCTGCTCGGCCGGGGTGCGGCGCGGTGGCGGTTTCGGCAGGTCACGTACCCACAGCGAGATCGAACTCTTCGAGCAGCCCAGTGCGACCTGGATCTCGTCGTAGGTCCTGCCCTCCTTCCGCAGTTGGCGGGCCCGTTCGCGGAGGTCGTCCTTGGCGTTCGGGCGGCGGGTCCAGTCGGGGGCGGGGGTGCCGTCGAGGAGGCGGTTGAGGATGTCGTTGTTGTGGACGTGGAGGCGGTCGCGGATCTGGCGGCGGCTGAGGCCGGCGCGGCGCAGGGCGATGACTTGGGGGCGTAACGCCTCGTAGTCGGGCGGGTGGCGGTGGGTGTTCGGCATGGGAACAGGGTGCCGCGGCCCTGTGTGCGAAGTGGCGAAAATATGGGCGATTCAACAGTTCGAGCGATAACCGGCGGTAAGGGCTGGTAATGGGCCTGGTCTGTGACCGGTAACGGGGCGGGGGATCGGGGGCCGGCGCCCGTAGGCTGGGCGGTATGACCGCGACGGGGGCAAGTGAAGGTGTGGGCGCGCGGGGTGCGCCGGTGGAGGGGCCGTGGTGGTGGGCCCGGCGGCGGAGTGCGGCGCTGGATGTGTTTCTGGCGGTGGCCTCGGCAGCGGAGTGTGTGGCGGAGGGCATCGGTTCCGCGCACGAGGCGCAGGTGCCCGCGCTGCTGGGGGTCGTGCTCGGCCTGCTGACCGGGCCGGTGCTGCTGGTGCGCCGGCGGTGGCCCGTGGTGGTGGTACTGGTCTCGATCGCGGTGATGCCCGCGGAGATGGGCGGGCTGCTGAGCGTGGTGGGGCTGTACACGCTGGCCGCGTCGGATGTGCCGCGCCGGATCACGGCCTTGTTGGCGGGCATGACCGTGGCGGGGACGTTGATGACGACGTTCCTCAGCCTGCGGGAGGACATCGCGGCGCAGCAGGACTTCCATCCGCCGATGTGGTTCGTGCCGTTGATAGCGCTGGCGGTGGGGCTGGTGCTGACGGCGCCGCCGGTGCTGTGGGGGTTGTACATCGCGGCCCGGCGGCGGCTGGTGGAGAGCTTGCGGGAGCGGGCGGACGGTCTGGAGCGGGAGCTGTCGCTGCTGGCGGACCGGGCCGAGGAGCGGGCCGAGTGGGCCCGTAACGAGGAGCGGACCCGGATCGCGCGGGAGATGCACGACGTGGTCGCGCACCGGGTGAGTCTGATGGTGGTGCATGCGGCCGCGCTCCAGGCGGTGGCGCTGAAGGATCCGGAGAAGGCCTCGAAGAACGCGGGGCTGGTGGGCGACATGGGGCGCCAGGCGCTGACGGAGCTGCGGGAGATGCTGGGGGTGTTGCGTACGGCCGAGGGGTCGGCGGGGCGTGGCGCCGCGGCGTCGGGCGCGCCGGAGCGGCTGGCGGCGGTGGCCTCGCAGGCGGGGGCGAAGGCGACGGGGCAGGCGCGGGTGTCCGAGCCGACTGCGGACGGGGCGTCGGCGTCGTCCGTGGTGGCCGGTGGCTCCGGCCCCGGGGCGGCGGCGTCGCCGGTGTCCGGGACGGGGGACGCGGAGGCCGAGGGGCCGTGTCTGACGGAGCTGGCGGATCTGGTGGGCCAGTCCCGGGCGGCCGGGATGGCGGTCGAGCTGACGGTGGAGGGGCTTGCCGAGGAGGCGGCCGCGGAGGACGGGCCCGCGGGGGAGGGGGCGCCGGCCGTGGCCGGGCGCCGGTATGCGGCGCGGGTGGAGCGGGCCGTGTACCGCGTGGTGCAGGAGGCCCTCACGAATGTGCACAAGCATGCGCCGGGCGCGCGGGCGCGGGTGCGGCTGGCCCACCGGGACGGCGAGCTCGCCGTGCAGGTGGAGAACGGTCCCTGCGAGGGTGGCGCGGCCGATGCGGGGCTGCCGAGCGGCGGCAACGGCCTGGTGGGGATGCGGGAGCGGGTGACGGCGCTGGGGGGCGTGTTCGTCTCGGGGCCGACGGAGGCGGGGGGTTTCCGGGTCTCAGCGGTGCTCCCGGCCGCATGGCCGGCCATCGATTGAACCGGTCGCCTACGGCGGGTGGGTGCCTGCCTTCGGCGGGGGTGGGTGTGTGGGGTGGGGCCCCGGTTGCGGTGTGGTGGGTGGCGGGGGCAGGGGCTCCGGGGTGTGTTGTCGGACTGCTTCGCTTTACGTCCGACAACACACCCCTCCGCCCCTGCCCCCTCCCGTAGTTGTGGGACCCCACCCCGGTGGAGGTGAACGAAAAGACCAAAGACCCCAAGCATCAGCTTCGCCACGGCGCGGCCGAGGTTCTGGTTTTTGAAAACCCTCACCCCACCGGGCGGGGGTCGCCGTCCGAGCGGGAGGTGGTGGGCCGGAGGGGCCTGTGTGGTGGACGTAAAGCGAAGCAGTCCACCACACAGGCCCCGGAGGCCCGCCACCGGCACCACCACGAACAGCAAGCGGCCCCCGCCCAAACCCACCACCCCGCCGAAGGCGAAACGCGGCCCCCGCCCGAACACCACCCCCGCCGGAGGCGGGAAAAGAACCCGGAGAACCCCGGCGTCAGCCGGACACGGCGAGCCGACCAGGCCTCGTCCCCAGCACCAGCGTGCCGAGCGCGCTGTCGAGGTCGGGGCCCAGGTACCAGTCGCCGGTGTGGTCGAGGCTGTAGACGCGGCCTTCGGCGTCGATGGCGAGGGTGGCCTGGCCGTAGGTGGTGCCGTTGGTGGTGAGTTCTTCGCGGCCGAGGGGGGCCACGTCGGTCTCCAGTGCGCGGCCGAGGTCGCCGAGGGTGCGGGCGAGGTGGAGCCCGTGCAGGGGGTTGATGGTGAACGGGGTGGGGGCGATGTGGCGCCCGGCGCCGGGGCCGGCGATGCGCAGGTCGCCGAATTCGGCCCAGGCCTCGACGGCGGCGGCGAAGACGGTGTGGCGGTGGCCGGCGGGGGAGGCGTGGGCGCGGAGGGTGTCGGCCCAGTGCTCGGCCTGCTGTATGTCCCAGCGGCCGGGCTGCCAGCCGGCTTCCTGGAGGGCGACGTCGACGGCGGCGGGGAAGCGGGTCGAGTCGGCGCGGTCGTGGGCCGGGGTGCGGGGGCCGGGGGTGGTGGGCGGCATGGTGGCGGTCAGCTTCCTGTGGGCGCGGTGCCGCTGATGGGCATGACGCCGAAGTGGGCGAGGAGTGCGTCGCAGGAGCGACAGGGCGGGGCGTAGCTGCCGTGCTGGGGGTCGCCGTCCTCGCGGATGTGGCGTGCGGTGATCTTGGAGTGTTTCAGGGAGCGGCGGGCTTCGCCATTGGTGAGGGGTTTGCGGGAGGCGCGTTTGCCGCGGTTGCCCTCGACGGCGGTGAGGTGACGCGAGAGCAGGACGGCTTCGGGGCAGCGCCCGGTGAAACGTTCGCGCTGTGCGGTGGCGAGGGCGTCGAGGAAGTCCTGGACCAGCGGGTGCAGCGCGGGGGGCTGTTCGGCCTTGCTCGCGGTGCAGGTGAGGGTTTGTCCGCGTACGGACAAGGCGGCGCCGACGGTGGGGAGGATGCCGTCGCGGCGGTGGTGGAGGGCGGGCGCGCGATGGTCGTCGGTGGTGCCGCTCCAGCCGATGCGTGGGTCGCCGCCGGCAGTGCGGGGATCGCCCGCGGCTGAGTTGTGGTGGCGTGCGGTGGTGCTCATGGTGGTGCTTTCCCTCCCCGAATCCCCGTGGTACTGGGGGTCTCCCCGCCAAAGGTGGGGGAGGGTCAGCCTGCCAAATGTGCTGGGTGTTGCGGTAGTCGGGCGGCCTGTCGGCGATGTCACGGTGAGCTGACGGGGCGTCGGGCACGGCGGAACGCGGCTGGTGGGCGGGGTGGTGCGCGGGGGGCTCGGGGGTGGTGTGCCGGTGGGTGACGCCGGTGTGTCGCGGGGCTGACGTGTGGAGGCAGGCGGGCGGGGGCGGGTGTTGCGGTACGGCATAGGCTGTGCCCCAAAGCCAGCTTCAGCCAGGGGGCAACCGCGATGACGACAGGTCGGCAAGGGCTGGGGGCACACCCCGGCCCCCAGGTGGTGGGAGGTACCGCCCCACCGAATGCGGCCTATGCCGGACAGGTCGTGCATTTTCCGGACCCGGTCCGCGCCACGCGGTACCCCGCCGGGGTGCGGATGGACGCCCGCGGTTTCCCGGAGTTCTCGCCGTACGCCCGCGCCGCGGCGGAGATCGCCGAGCCGCCGGAGGGTTTCGGCGTCGATGAGCTGCGGCTGACGGACTATGTGTCGGCGAACGCGGCCCTGCACGCGCAGGGCCACGAGCTGTGGATAGACGTGCCGGCCGTGGCGACGCCGCACGGCTGGACCTGGCACCACGTGGCCGGTACCCGGCGGATGGAGCTGATCCCGGTCGAGGTGAAGGCGCTGTTGCGTCATCATGGCGGGCTGGCGACGGCCGCGGTGGCGCACGACCGGCGTGGTACCCGGCCGCTGCAGGAGACCCGGCCGGTGCATTTCGGGCTGCCGCACCGTGAGCTGTCGGTGGGTGAGGAGCAGGTGGCGCAGGCCGAGGAGGCGCTGGGTTATCGGCTGCCGGGTGCCTACCGCTCATTCCTGAAAGCCGCGGGCGGCTGCGCTCCGGTGGGCGCGGCGCTGGACGCGGAGTTGGGGCTGCTGGTCGACCAGCCGTTCTTCACGGTGCGCGATGACGCGGCGGTCAACGACCTGCTCTATGTGAACAAGTGCCTGCGGGACCACTTCACCAAGGACTACCTGGGCGTGGCGTTCGTCCAGGGCGGTGTGCTCGCGGTGAAGGTGCGCGGCGAGGCGCTGGGTTCGGTGTGGTTCTGCCCGTACGACGATGCGCGGGATCAGGACGGCTGGGCGGTGCAGGAGCGGGTGGAGCGGCTGCTGTTGCCGTGCGGCGCGGATTTCGATGACTTTCTGCAGCGGCTGGTGGGCAATCCGCCGGAGCTGGACACCGTGGCGAACCTGATGGTCGACGGCGGTTTTGCGTACGCGGTTGCGGTGGGGGGCTGAGCACGGTGGTGACGTTCGCGCAGGCGCAGGAGCGCGCGGAGCTGTGGGTGAACGGTGACGTCCCGGCGCCGATGCATCGTGAGGTGCGGGTGCGGGAGTTCGATCTGGGCTTCGTGGCCTGGGCCGAGGACCGGGAGGGCGGTCCGTCGACGGATGGCGGACGGGCCCGGATGGTGATCGCGCGGGACAGCGGGGAGACGACGCTGTGGCCCGGGCTGCCGGTGGGTGAGGTGATCCGGCGTTACGAGGAGGCGTACGGCGCCCCCGTGGACGGCGGGTACGGCGCGGCCGAGGCGCCGCCGCAGCGGATCGATCTGGAAGCCACGTCGTTTCTGCTGACGCCGCCGGAGTGGCTGCAGGAGGTGGCGGACACGATCGGCGGGCCGGGCCTGCGGGGGGCCGGGGGCACGGGTGCCGGGGGTGCGGGCGCTGCGGGTGCGGCGCCGGAGGTTTCCCCGGCGGTTTCCCCCGAGGCTTCTCCGTCGCCCGCGTCCGCACCCGCGCCCGCACCCGCACCCGATGCCGCGTCGTCGGCTTCGGATGCCTGGGCGGGCGTGAACGTCAACGGCGCCGAGGGCGCGGCAGCCCCCGCGGGGGAGGAGACGCCGGGCGCGCCGACGCCGTGGGCCGGGGCGGACACGACCGCCGGGGCGGGGGGCGAGGACCGCTCCGTGGGGCTGCCCGCGACGGTCTTCGCGCCGCCGCTGGCCGGTTTCGACGAGGAGGACGACGCCCCGCAGGTGCCCCGCGCCCGGCCGGAGGCGAAGACCGAGCTGCTGCACGGCGGCAGTCAGTTGCCGCGTACGCAGGTGGCGCCCGCGCTGGACCTGCCGGGGCAGGCCGGGCCCCTTGCCGGGCCCGGTGCGGGCCCCGAGGCAGGCACCGGGGCAGGCCCCGGGGCCGGTCAGGCGCGCCCGGCCGGCGGGCCGGAGGGCGCCCCCCTGCCGCCGCCGATGCCTGCCGCGCCGCCCGCCGCCGCGGGGCTGCCGGATCTGCCGCCGCCGTCCGGCCCGCCGGTCGTCGACGTACCGCCGCCGCCGGGTGCCGCTGCGCCCGGTCCCGGGACGCCGCCCGCGCCGCCCGTGGGTGGTGGGGACGCCGGGGTGCATGCCGCGGCGACGATGCTGGCCGATGGTGCGTCCCTGCCCGGTAATGCCGCCGCCGCTCCGCCGCCGCCTCCCGGTGTGCCCGGCCCCGGTGCGTCTGGTGCGTCCGCTGCGTCCGGAGCCCCGGCCGGTGGCTACGTACCGACGCAGATGGTCTCGCAGCTGGATGCGGCGGAGCTGGATCTCAGTGCGGTGGACGGGCCGGGCGGGACGGACGGGCCGGGTGCGGCTGGTGGCCCCGTCGGGGCCGGCGCTTCCGGTTCGCCTTCCCCTTCCCCTTCCCCTTCCTCCCCTTCCCCTTCCGGTGGCACGGGTGCCCCCGCCGCGGGTGCCCCCGCCGCGGGTGGTACCGGTGGCGGTGGGGTGCATGCCGCGGCGACGATGCTCGCCGACGGTGCGTCGCTGCAGGCCGGTCTCGCGGGTGCCGGCGGGGCGGGCGCCCACGGGCCGGGCGGGGGAACCGGGGGCCCCGGTGTGCCGCCGCCCGCGCCTCCCGGCCCGCCGGGTGCGCCCAAGCCGCCCGGTCCCCCCGGTGCGCCCAAGCCTCCCGGCCCGCCCGGCAGGCCCACCGCGTCCGCGGGCGGCCGGGGCTCCGGCAGCCCGGACGGCCCGCCTCCGCCGCCGCCCTCCGCACCACCCGCCGCGGGTGGCGCCGGCGGCGGTGGGGTGCATGCCGCGGCGACGATGCTCGCCGACGGTGCGTCGCTGCAGGCCGGTCTCGCGGGTGCCGGCGGGGCGGGCGCCCATGGGCCCGGTGGCGGTACCGGTGGCCCCGGTATGCCGCCGGCGGCCGGCCCCGTCGCCCCGCCCCAGGCGCCGCCCGGCCCGCCCGCGCCCGCGCAGGGACCGCCCGGAGCCCAGCAGGGCCCCGGCGGCAGTGGCGGGTACGGCTATCCGCAGGCGCCCAGCGGTCAGCCGACCGTGGGACCGGGCTATATGGCCGTACTGAGCTATCGCGCGCCGGACGGCTCCGAGCAGAAGATCGTGCGTCGTTCGGCGCCCGGTACGCCGCATCCGGAGTGGCAGCTGCTGCACGAGCTGCGCGGGATGAACGTTCCCCCGCAGCAGGTGCTGGAGCTGCACACGGAGCTGGAGTGCTGCGATCTGCCGGGTGGCTACTGCGCCCGGATGATCCGGGAGACCTGGCCGCAGGTGCGGATCAGCCACACCGCCGCGTACGGCAGGGACCATGCCTCGCGCCAGCAGGGCGTACGGCATCTCGTCGAGCATCAGGGCGAGTTGCACCAGGTCGCGGACGGTCCGGCGCGGCCGGCGCCGGTGCGGGTGCCGTTGCCGCATCCGTCGCAGGTGCAGCCGGTGCCCCCGGTGCCGCCGCAGGCGATCGGTCAGGAGCTGGAGCAGGCGTTCGGGCCGCAGGGGATCTTCCGTTTCGATCAGCGGGCGGTCTCCCGGCACGGCGTGCCCGAGGTGGTGGCGCAGACGCTGGTGTGGTCCGGGCTGCCGGTCGACTTCGGGCCGTTCTTCTGGGCGCAGGCGCAGCCGGGCCGTCCGGTGCCGACGCTGGCGGAGCTGGCGGCGGAGCGGATGGTGCAGCCCGCCTCGGATGCCGGGTCGTACCTGGTGATGGGCAATGACTTCGGCCGTCAGCTGTGTGTGCAGTACGGGACCGCGCACATCGTGGCGGTGCCGATGGAGGCCGGCCCTGGCGGTGCGCCCGCGACGCCGCAGTTCGTGAACTCCGGTCTGCCGGAGTTCGTGCGCTGCCTGGCGATGCTGGGGCGGATGTGGCGGCTGCGGTACGGGCTGACGCCCGAGCAGGCGGGCCGCTGGACCGTCGACTTCCAGGCGCAGCTGGTCGCACTGGACCCGCCGGCGCTGGGTTCGCCGGAGACCTGGTGGTCGGTGCTGCTGGAGCAGATGTGGGACGGGCTGCTGTAGGGGAGGTGACGGCGCTCCCCGGGCGGCGGCGGGCTCCGCGGTAGCGGCATGGTCAGGGCGTTCGACGAGCGGGACGGGCCGGGTGCCCCGACCATGCGTATATGGGCCGTCCGATACCCCCGTTGTCGCAGCCGCCGTCGTCGACGCCGACGACGCGGTACCGGGCGGGGCGCCCGCGCTGGTGGCACCGGCGGCGGACGGACAGGTCGCTGCGCGGTCCCGGCCCGGCCCGGCGCCGCTGGGCGTGGCTCGTCTGGCTCCTGGTGTCACTGCTGGTGCTGGCCGTGGTGGTGGTCGCGATCGGGGCGTGGCTGTACGTCTCGGCGGGGCGGCAGCTGCGGCACAAGGACGCGCTGGCCGACTACCCGGGGCGGCCGCCCGCGGGCAAGGGCACGAACTGGCTGCTGATCGGCTCGGACAGCCGCGGCGCGCTGACCCCGCAGCAGCGCAGGGAACTGCACGTCGGCAACAACGAGGTGCGGAACACCGACACGATCATGGTGCTGCACTACGGCGATCACGGACCGTCGCTGGTCAGCCTGCCGCGCGACAGCTATGTGCCGATACCCGGCCACGGCAACCGCAAGATCAACGAGGCCTATGCCGACGGCGGGCCCCAGCTGCTCACCCGAACGGTGGAGCAGGCGACCGGGCTGCGGATGGAGCACTATGCCGAGGTGAATTTCCTGGGGTTCGTGCAGGTCGTGGACGCCCTGGACGGTGTGCGGCTGTGTCTGGACAAGCCGCTGCGGGACGAGAAGTCGGGGGCCGACTTCGCGGCGGGCTGCCGGCGGATGAACGGCGCCCAGGCGCTGGCGTTCGTACGGGCCCGGTACACCGACCCCGACGGTGACCTCGGACGGGTGAAGCGCCAGCGGCAATTGCTCGGTGCGGTTGCCGACGAGATGGCTTCCCCGGACGTCCTGCTCGATCCGTCCCGGCTGCAGCGGGTGCTGCGCACCTCGCTGGCGGCGCTGACCGTGGACCGGGGGGCCGACATGGCGCGGGTGCTGGATATGGGCTGGTCGATGAAGCAGATCGCCGGCGGCGGCGGGACGGCGACGACGGTTCCGGTGGTGCGGCCCGGGGTGATGGTGAGCGGTGTGGGGTCGGTGCTGCAGTGGAACGAAACCGGGGCGAGGCGGTTGTTCCAGGCGCTGCGCGCAGATGATCGGATTCCGACTTCTGGCGATAAATGACGCATCCTGGTGGGTGGGTTGGCCGGGGTGTCGCGAGGCTGCGGCGTTCGGTGCGATCCGCGGGAAGTGCGGGTCACTGCACGGGGCTGCACGGAATCATGCGAATGGAAGCGGAACGCTGCGGGGCGCGCGGCTGCTGTGCGCGGCGGAGAGGGGCTTGAGGGATGAGTGCATCGGTTTCGCCTCACGGGTTCGAGGCCGTACGAGGGCGTGGCTACCGGCCGGATGATGTGGACCGCCGGGTCACGGGGCTCTCGGTGGACCGCGACTCCTGCTGGGAGCGCGCCGCACGGCTCACCGTCCTGCACAACCAGATGGAGGCCGAACTCGCGGAGCTGCGCGCCTATCTGGCGCAGCAGCCGCCGCAGACGTATGAATCGCTCGGCAGCGAGGCCCGGCTGATCCTGACGACCGCGGAGTCCGAGGCGGCCCGGCTGCGGGCCGAGGCGGAGCAGGCGGCCGAGCGGATGCGGGGCGAGGCCGCCGTCCACGCGGACGACGTCCGGGACGCGGCCGAGCGGGCGGCCCATGAGCTGAGGGCCGAGGCGGATACCCGGGCCCGGCGCACGGAGCGGGCCGCACGCGGGGAGGCCACCGAACTGGCGGCCGTCGCTGCCGAGGACGCCGAGCGGCTGCGGAGCGAGGCGGCCGAGGGGCTGGCGGAGGTGCGGCGGCGCACCGCGCAGTTGCTCAGCGACCAGGAGCAGCGGCAGACGGACGAGTGGGACGCGGCCGGGCGGGAACTCGCGGAGCTGGAGGCGGAGACGGACCGGTGCGTCGCGGAGCTGGACGCCCGCGGGAAGGCCCTCCGCGCCGACGCCCGGCGGCTGTACGCGGAGGCGGAGGAGACCGCCCGGCACCGTCAGGAGGACGGCGAGGACCGCGCCGCCGGACTCCTGGCCCACGCCCGCGCGGAGGAGGAGCGCATCGAGCGGGCCACGGAGCGGATCCTGCGCCAACACGACGCGGAGCGCGAGGAGGTGCGCGTCCATATGACCCATGTCCGCAACAGCCTGGCGGTGCTCACGGGGAAGGCGCCGGCGGCGGAGGGCGGCGACGAGGGCGCCGGGAGTACCACGGAGGGCGGCGGACGGAACGAGGGCGCCGGCGCCGCCGTCGGTTGTGGCATCGGCTCCGGTCCCGGCTCCGACGAGGACGACACCCTGGAGACGCAGGTGCCCCGTCGGCGCGGCGGCCCGGGCGCCTGACCGCACCGCCTCCCGCCCCGGCCCGTCGGCCACTTCCCGCCCGGCTACGTCGCGCCCGGCTCCCCCTCGCCCGTCCCGCGGGCGTCCGAGTGCACCGGGAAGCGCCGCGGTGCCAGCAGCAACAGCGCGGCCAGCGCGAGCCCGGCGGCCGCGGCGGCGCCGAGGTAGACGTGGTCGACCGTGGTGTCGACGGCGTGGCGGAGGTAGTCGGTGGCACGGGCGGTGAGGGCGCCGGGGTGCTGGAGGGCGTGGGAGACCGCGTCCAGGTCACCGGGCAGGCCGGGGCGGATGTCCGAAGGGGCGTGCGCCAGACGGTCGTTGAGGGTGGCGTTGGCGAGGGCGCCGAAGAGCGCGGCACCGAGGGACTGGCCGACCTGGCGGCAGAAGAGTATGGAGGCGGTGGCGGTGCCGCGCTCGGCGTAGCCGACCGAGGACTGGACGCCGATGATCAGCGGGAGCTGGAAGAGGCCGAGGGCGGCGCCGAGCGCCAGCATGATCAGGGCGGGCTGCCAGGCGGCGCCCGGGTAGGGCAGCAGGGGGAAGGCGAGCAGGACCAGACCGGCCCCGCCGATGCCGAGCGCCGCGCAGCTGCGGATGCCGAGGCGGTTGTAGACGTGGCTGCTGAGGGCGGCCGAGACCGGCCAGCTCAGGGTCATGGCGGACAGTACGAAGCCGGCGGCCGTCGGGCCCAGGCCCAGTACCGACTGCGCGTAGGTGGGCAGGAACACGGTCGGCGCGACCATCAGCAGGCCCAGGGCGCCGAGGGCGAGGTTGACGGCCGAGATGGTGCGGCGGCGCCAGACCCAGCCGGGGATGATCGGTTCCGCGGCCCGGCGTTCGATGAGGACGGTGACCGTGGCGCACAGCGCACTGCCGGCGAACAGCAGCAGCGACGGCGTGGAGCACCAGGACCAGGCCACCCCGCCCTGGACCAGGGCGGTCAGCAGCAGCCCGCCACAGGCGAAGATCGCCAGCGCGCCGGGCCAGTCGACCCGGGGCCGGCGGGCCCGCCGGCCGTGCCGGTCCCGCTCCGGCTCGGAGAAGTACCGCACGATCAGCAAGAGGGCCACCGTGCCCACCGGCACATTGACCAGGAAGATCCACCGCCAGTCGGCGCAGGCGGCGAGCAGTCCGCCCAGCGCGGGCCCGGCGACCGAGGAGACGGCCCAGACGCTGGAGAGCCTGGCCTGGATCCTGGGGCGTTCCTTCATCGGGTAGAGGTCGGCGGCGATGGTCTGGACGGTGCCCTGGAGGGCGCCGCCGCCCAGGCCCTGGAGTACGCGGAAGGCGATCAGCGAGGCCATGTTCCAGGCGCCCGCGCAGGCCAGCGAACCGGCGAGGAAGAGCACGATGCCGGTGATGAGGATGGGCTTGCGGCCGAAGGTGTCGGAGAGCTTGCCGTAGACGGGCAGGGTGACGGTGACGGCCAGCAGGTAGCCGGAGAAGAGCCAGGAGAAGACCGCGAAGCCGCCCAGGTCACCGACGATCTGGGGAATGGCGGTGGCGATGATCGTCGAGTCGAGGGCGGCCAGCGCCATAGCGAGCATGAGGGCGGCGACGACGGGGCGGCGCCGCGGGTCCGCGGGCGCCGGTCCCGCCGTCCGCGGGGCCTCGGGTGCGCTCTGGCCGGCCGGTCGCGCGCTGTTGCTCACCGTTCCCCCTCCGTGGGACCTTCCGCAGGTCCTTGTACGTTGCACCCTTCCATGCGCGGGGCGGAGTGCGGAACCGCGCATCCGGGCCGGCGGCGGCCCGGCGGGCTCCGGGGTGCGGCGCGTCGGCGGTTGGGAAGCCAGGGGTGTTCCAGATCACAACAGGGCGTACGTGCGGGGAGTTTGCGTGCATCGCATCCCTTTTGCGAACGAAGCCTATTCAGGCATAGTGGCCAAAATGTTCCCTCATCTCCCATGTCAGGCCTTGCGGAATGCAGGGTTCCCTGGATGGATGCCCGGGCATTTCCTTTAATTCCCTCTGCTGAGCCGTGCTGTCGCGCTATTTTCCTCCCTGAAGCCGATTTCGGATACGGCTTCCCATGCAGCATGAAATCGGGGAAGGAAAACAAGTGAACACGATGCGGACCTCTTTCGGAGGTGTCGTACTGGCCGGTGTGCTCGCTCTGGGGACGGCGGCACCCGCGCTCGCCGAGGCGCCGGCGAAGGCGGCGGTCACGACCGGGCCGTCCGCCGTGACGCAGCAGATCTCCGCGGTGGACGTGGCCGGTCCCGCGGTCGGCGGGGCGTACCGGCTGAAGAAGCTCAAGTCGCTGACCAGCAAGGGGCAGGCGTCCCGGGACGACTGGTTCAAGTACCTCGGGCTGTACCGCTCGGGCTCGAACTACTTCCGGTTCAACTGGAGCACCAACGGCTGCAACAGCTCGCCGGAGAAGCTGCCGGGCGGCTACGACTTCACCTACTCCTGCCACCGCCACGACTTCGGTTACCGCAATTACAAAACAATTGTGGGGAAGACGGCCTGGCGCCGGGACCACAAGAAGCGCATCGACGACGTATTCCTGCAGGACATGCGCCAGGCCTGCCAGTACAAGCCCTGGGCCGACCCGCTCACCCCGGCGATGCGGAAGAAAATGAAGGCCGCCTGCCTCAAGAGCGCGGACAAGTACTACGCCGCGGTCCGGGTCCTCGGCTGACCGGTCCCGCTCCCGGCTGACGGCTCGCGCCGCGGCCGGGAACACCGCCCCGGCGCGCGCTGTCCGCCGCGCCGGGGCCCTCCCGGGCATGCGGCCCGCCCGGGTGGCGGGCGGGCGTACGCTTGGCAGCCCCGGCCCGTGAGACGTGTCGGGCTGCTGCGTTGTTCGCCTCGCTGGGACGGAATCTTCTGATGAGCCTGACTGGTCTGCTCGACGCCGTCGTACGGGACCCGGCGCTCGCCGAAGCGCTGCAGGCCGCGGCCGACGGGAACCGGCCGCACGTGGACCTGGTGGGGCCGCCCGCCGCCCGCCCGCTCGCGGTCGCCGCGCTGGCCCGGCAGGCCGGACGCCCGGTGCTCGCGGTGACCGCCACCGGCCGGGAGGCGGAGGATCTCGCCGCCACGCTGCGCAGCCTGATGCCGGCCGGCGAGGACAACTCCGTCGTGGAGTTCCCGTCCTGGGAGACGCTGCCGCACGAGCGGCTGTCGCCGCGCTCGGACACCGTCGGCCGCCGCCTGGCGGTGCTGCGCCGGCTCGCCCACCCGCGCGCCGACGACCCGGCGGCAGGCCCCGTCTCCGTCGTCGTCGCCCCCATCCGCTCCGTGCTCCAGCCGCAGGTCAAGGGCCTGGGCGACCTGGAGCCCGTGAGCCTGCGCACCGGGCAGAGCGCCGACCTCGAAGAGATCGTCGACGCCCTGGCGGCGGCCGCGTACGCCCGCGTCGAGCTGGTCGAGAAGCGCGGGGAGTTCGCGGTCCGCGGCGGGATCCTGGACGTCTTCCCGCCGACCGAGGAGCACCCGCTGCGGGTGGAGTTCTGGGGCGACGACGTCGAGGAGATCCGCTACTTCAAGGTCGCCGACCAGCGGTCCCTGGAGGTCGCCGAGCACGGCCTGTGGGCGCCGCCGTGCCGTGAGCTGCTGCTGACCGACACCGTCCGGGAGCGGGCGGCGGTGCTCGCCGAGAAGCATCCCGAACTGGGCGAACTGCTCGGCAAGATCGCCGAGGGGATCGCCGTCGACGGCATGGAGTCGCTGGCCCCGGTCCTGGTGGACGACATGGAGCTGCTGCTGGACGTGCTGCCGGCCGGGAGCATGACGCTGGTGTGCGACCCGGAGCGGGTGCGTACCCGGGCCGCCGACCTGGTGGCGACCAGCCAGGAGTTCCTGCAGGCGTCCTGGGCGGCCGGCGCCGGCGGGGGCCAGGCACCGATCGACGTGGGCGCGGCCTCCCTGTGGGGCCTCGCGGATGTCCGGGACCGGGCGCGCGAGCTGGGAATGATGTGGTGGTCGGTCAGCCCCTTCGCGTCCGGCGAGGAGCCGGCGGGCGACGGCGACACCCTCAAGCTCGGTATGCACGCCCCCGACACCTACCGCGGTGACACCCAGCGGGCGCTGGCCGACACCAAGCAGTGGCTGGCGGACGGCTGGCGCACGCTGTTCCTCACCGAGGGACACGGCCCGGCGGCCCGCACGGTCGAGGTCCTCGGCGGCGAGGGCATCCCGGCCCGCCTCGACGCCGACCTCGCGGAGCTCTCCCCGTCACTCGTCCATGTCTCCTGCAGCACCCTCGACAACGGCTTCATCGACCCGGGCCTCCGGATCGCCGTCCTCACCGAGACCGACCTCTCCGGCCAGAAGGCGGCCGGCAAGGACGGCGCCCGGATGCCGGCCCGCCGCCGCAAGACCATCGACCCGCTGACCCTGGAAGCCGGCGACTTCATCGTCCACGAGCAGCACGGTGTCGGCCGCTACATCGAGATGGTGCAGCGCACGGTCCAGGGCGCCACCCGCGAATACCTCCTCGTCGAGTACGCGCCCGCCAAGCGCGGCCAGCCCGGCGACCGCCTCTACATCCCCACCGACCAGCTCGAACAGGTCACCAAGTACGTGGGCGGCGAGGCCCCCACCCTGCACCGGCTCGGCGGCGCCGACTGGACCAAGACCAAGGCGCGCGCCAAGAAGGCCGTCAAGGAGATCGCCGCCGACCTCATCAAGCTGTACTCCGCGCGGATGGCGGCGCCCGGCCACACCTTCGGCCCGGATACCCCCTGGCAGCGCGAGCTGGAGGACGCCTTCCCGTACGCGGAGACGCCCGACCAGCTCTCCACCATCGCCGAGGTCAAGGAGGACATGGAGAAGTCCGTCCCCATGGACCGCCTGATCTGCGGCGACGTCGGCTACGGCAAGACGGAGATCGCGGTCCGCGCCGCCTTCAAGGCCGTCCAGGACGGCAAGCAGGTGGCGGTCCTGGTCCCGACCACGCTGCTCGTGCAGCAGCACCTCGGCACCTTCACCGAGCGCTACGGCCAGTTCCCGGTCAACGTCCGGGCGCTGTCCCGCTTCCAGACCGACGGCGAGGCCAAGGCCGTCCTCGAAGGGCTGCGCGACGGCTCCGTCGACCTCGTCATCGGCACCCACCGGCTGTTCTCCTCGGAGACCAAGTTCAAGGACCTGGGCCTGGTCATCGTCGACGAGGAGCAGCGCTTCGGCGTCGAGCACAAGGAGCAGCTGAAGAAGCTGCGCGCCAACGTCGACGTCCTGACCATGTCCGCGACGCCCATCCCGCGCACCCTGGAGATGGCGGTGACGGGCATCCGCGAGATGTCCACGATCACCACCCCGCCCGAGGAGCGCCACCCGGTCCTCACCTTCGTCGGCCCCTACGAGCAGAAGCAGATCGGCGCCGCCATCCGCCGGGAACTCCTGCGCGAGGGCCAGGTCTTCTACATCCACAACCGCGTCGAGTCGATCGACCGCGCCGCCGCCCGGCTCCGCGAGATCGTGCCGGAGGCCCGGATCCAGACCGCCCACGGGCAGATGGGCGAATCGCAGCTGGAGCAGGTCGTCGTCGATTTCTGGGAGAAGAAGTTCGACGTGCTGGTCTCGACGACGATCGTCGAATCGGGCATCGACATCTCCAACGCCAACACCCTGATCGTCGAGCGCGGCGACAACTTCGGCCTCTCCCAGCTCCACCAGCTGCGCGGCCGGGTGGGCCGCGGCCGCGAGCGCGGCTACGCCTACTTCCTCTACCCGCCGGAGAAGCCGCTGACCGAGACCGCCCACGAGCGGCTGGCGACCATCGCCCAGCACACCGAGATGGGTGCGGGCATGTACGTCGCCATGAAGGACCTGGAGATCCGCGGCGCGGGCAACCTCCTCGGCGGCGAGCAGTCCGGCCATATCGCCGGCGTCGGCTTCGACCTCTACGTACGGATGGTGGGCGAGGCGGTCGCCGACTACCGCGCCTCCCTGGAAGGCGGCGTGGAGGAGGAGCCCCCGCTCGAGGTCAAGATCGAGCTCCCCGTCGACGCCCATGTCCCGCACGACTACGCCCCCGGCGAGCGGCTGCGCCTGCAGGCCTACCGCGCCATCGCCTCCGCCTCCTCGGAGGAGGACATCGCGGCCGTCCGCGAGGAGCTGGTCGACCGCTACGGCAAGCTGCCCGAGCCCGTCGAGAACCTGCTGCTGGTCGCCGGGCTGCGGATGCTCGCCCGCGCATGCGGGGTCTGTGACATCACGCTCCAGGGCTCCAACATCCGCTTCGGCCCCGTGGAGTTGCGCGAATCCCAGGAGCTGCGGCTCAAGCGGCTCCACCCCCGTACGGTCCTCAAGCCGGCTACCCGTCAGATCCTGGTACCACGTCCCGCCACCGGCAAGATCGGCGGCAAGCCGTTGGTGGGGCGCGAGCTGCTGGCGTGGGTGGGGGAGTTCCTGACGACCGTTCTGGGCTCGTAGCCGTTTTGGGCTCGTAGCCGTTTTGGGCTCGTAGCCCTGCTTCCCACGTTGTCGGGTGCGGCGCCGTTCGCCTCCGGCGGGGTGGGTGGGGGTTGGGCCGGGGGCCGCCGCTTGCTGTTCGTGGTGGGTGCCGGTGGCGGGCCTCCGGGGGTGGGTGTGCGGACTGCTTCGCTTTACGTCCGCACACCCACCCCCTCCGGGGCCCCCCCCCCCCCCCCGGCCGGGGACCCCCCCCCCGGGGGGGTGTCGGGTGGTAAAATGCAGTATCCGGGGCC
>NZ_JBEYVM010000014.1:0-64677 GCF_040643995.1 Streptomyces sp. NPDC047049
ACATTCCGAACCCGGAAGCTAAGCCTTTCAGCGCCGATGGTACTGCAGGGGGGACCCTGTGGGAGAGTAGGACGCCGCCGAACAAATTTTGATAAAGCCCCTCGGGAATGACACTTCCCGAGGGGCTTTCTCGCGTTCTGGGGCCGTTCGGCTCTGCCCCCCGCCCTGGAGGCCCACCGGTTCAGCGCGAGGCGCTGGTCTTCATCAGGCTCATCAAGGGCCGGGCCGCCTGCGTACCCAGTGGCTGAGACGGAAAGCCCCCGAACGGCGCTTTCTCCGGCGGCCCCCGAATACCCAGTCCAGCGTGCTGAGCACCGCGCTTACCGCCGACCGGCACGATGGCAGTCAGTGCGCACCGCCAGGGTCGCCCTGATCATTCCACTAAAGGCTGTCCCGTAAGTCGATGTTGGCCTCGGGCATGCTGGCGGTCGTTGCCGCGCTGGAGCGAGTCCGGGATGGGGAGCCTGAGTGCTTGAGCTGCGCTGTGAAGCTGTGCGGTGGGTGGACGACGAGCCGTTCCCCGGCATCGTCGAGGTCCGGTTCATCGATGCTGCGGGACAGTCCTGGTCGCTGATCGACAAGTGCGTGATGTTCGCGCAGTTCGGTGAGCTGACCCCCGATTCCGACTACCCCGTCGAGGTCACGGTGGCGTGCGTGGTCCAGGGCGACGCCGAGGCGATGGCCGGGGACGGGGGCGTGACGGTCTCCACCTCGCCGCACGGCGTCACGACGCTGGACGGATGTGAGGAGTTCACGGTGAGGTGGGACCAGCTCATCCGCTGAGTGCGAGGTTGTGGAGCCGCGCGACGCCGAGCATGGCGTGGTGCACCTCGGTTCCGCGTAGGCGACAGTCGCGGAGGATCTTCCAGCTCTTCATCCGCGAGAAGACGTGTTCGACCCGGGCGCGGGCCCTGCGGTGGACGGCGTTGTCGGTTTCCTGCTCGGGGTGAAGTGTTCCTGGCCGCGACGGCGTCGGTGCGGGATGAGCGCCCCGGTGCCCTGGTAGCCGCCGTCGGCCAGGACCGGTGCGTCCCGGCAGGCACGGTCGACGCCCGACTCGGTGAAGGCTCGGCATTCGTTGCGGTTGCCGGGCAGCGGCAGGCCGACCGCGACCACAAGTCGGCTGTTGCCGTCGATCACGACCTGCTGGTCGGTGGAGTAGCGGTAGTTCTTGCTGGAGGCTGCGATCGTACGATCCCGGGTCGGCACGAGGGTGCCGTCGACGATCAGCACGGTGTCCTGCCGCGGACGGCGTGCGGGTGAGATCGCCGGCAACGGCGCGAGGTGGTCCAGCACCCGGTCCGCGGCGGACTTCGAAATCCCGAACAGCGGCGCAACCTGCCGCAACGTCAGGTTGGTCCGCCAGTAGGTGGCCACAAACAGCACCCGATCGTCCAGGCCGAGCCGCCACGGCCGGCCGCGCTGGACGTCACCACCACGTCGGCGGACCAACGCGACCAGCTTGCGGAACTGCGACTCGCTCAGTCCTGAGAACGGCTCGATCCACATCGGATCACTCGCCGAGATCACCCCACCCATGACGGAACCAACGCGGAACCACGCCAGCAGTTACGGGACGACCTTTAGGCCCGCATATCGGGCAGGCTCTCGGTGACGGCTTGCGCGTAGTCAGCGAGGAGATGCGTCAAACGGTCATGCTGAGCGGAGAGTTGGTCATACTCGTCGATCTCCGCCGGTGTCCAGCGCGCCCCGGTGTCTTCCAACTCCGACATACGCAGTCTGGCCATGGCAGCACTGACGACTGCCCGGGTCACGTGCAATAGGCGGTCCGCGGTTTCGCTCGGGGCGCGGACGAGGAGGGCGTCGAGTTCGCTGCCGAGGCCGGGAAGCGCCGGGATGCCGAGCTCAAGCCAGCAGTCTCCCCAGAGACGACGGCGCCGCGCCTCCGGATCGTCGTCGTCCACCACTTCGACAGCGCCTGTGTCGTTCCGTCGAATGGACAGGCCGGAGCGGGCTGCCAGGTCGGTGATCATGGTGGCGAGGTCATCGCCGTTGCCGGGGACCGCGCCCGGCTGGGGTGCGCCCAGAAAGGAGCCCAGCTCCAGCAGCTTCCGCGCCTGCTCGTCCACGCCAGGCAGGACCGCCAGGTCGTCTTCGAGCATCAGGGTGTCCGGTGCGGCCGCGCCCAGGCGTGCGTATGGCATGGGTGTCCCGTGGACCGCGGATTTCCATGCCGTCACGGCTGTGTCCACCCACCAGCAGACGAATTCATGCGCGGCGTCCCGGTGTGCCTTCGCGCACCGGATGGCCAGCCCCAGACGGACGGAGAGGAGCGTGTACTCCGCGTCGTACTGCGATCCCTGGCCGTTGGCGTGCTGCTGGATGCCGGCTTCGTTGAGCTCGTTCAGCCCCTCCATGCGTTGCTGCTCGGCTTGCGACTCCTTGAGGAGGACGGCTGAGCAACGTGCCAACGCGGACAAGGCTTCGTCGATCTCAGGCGCGGTCATGGCCTTTGCTGGGGCCGGCCTGGGGGTGGGGAACGAGGGGTGGCCACTCACGTCGGACTCCTGGAGGGTGAGGAGGTGAAGGGCGAGGGGGCTCTTGGAGGCTCTCTCAGTAACGGATATCAGCGGACAGTAGTCGTGGGGGCGACAGGGCGTAACCGAAATGGCGCAAGATGAGGTGCGCCCCCACGTCGGGTGCGGGTCGGAGCCTTCTCGGCCTGCGTGAGCAGTGTGAGACAGCGCTGAATACCAGGCCATGCAGCAAGGTTTGAAGTGGGGTGACCCGGCTACCTCCTATGAATGTCGGCGGCGCGGCCGATTGCTCCCACCGGGGGCATTGGAGCTGCTGTTCGGGGACGGGGCGTGGTGCCGACCGAGGCAGCGGAATGCGCCGGCTCAACGCACGGGCGAGGCTGGTGCGCCGTCGAGGGTGCGCTGGCCGACTGCCTGGTGGAGGATGGTGGTTGCGTTGTCGCTTCGGCGTCGGCGTCGGCGAGCACGGTGGTGAGCGCAGTGGTGCGCGGCTCCCAGGCGGGGCGCCACGGACGCGCTCGGTGTGCGCCGGCACTGTCTCTTGGAGGCGGTGGGCGAAGCGGCGCTCCTTTGGGGGACCGATCACGGCATCTCCGGGTCAGGAACGGGTCGCCGATGTACTCCTGGAGGATCCGACCACCGCCGGGCCGGACTGGGTGGCGCGCGGTCACTGACCACGGGCTGACCGGGTGGTGTCCCTGATGCCCCTGTGGTCACCGGCACGGCTGTCAGTGCCGCCAGGTACCCTCGGACACATCGTCAACGCGGCCCGACGGGCTTCCGCTCCACCGCGGTGGAGTCTCGAAGGACACGCCCCCACCCGCACGAGTCATTTCGTGCTGCCTGGGGGAAGTCCTTGCTGTTCCGCGCGTCCGCGAAAACGGTCGCTGTCATGGCACTCGACGGTTCGCTGTTCCCGCACCCCACCGACCAGTTCGTCCACATGCACGGCTACCGGCCCACCACCTCGGAGGTGCGTTCCTGGGAGCGCAGCATCCCCGTTCTGGCCACCGCGCTCAACGACGCGGGCCTGGGGGACGTGGAGGTCATGCTGGAGTACGCACTTCCGCTGAACAGTAAACGCGCCGACGTCGTGCTCGCCGGAGTGCATCCGGTGACAGGGGAATCGTCATACGTCGTAGTGGAGCTGAAGCAGTGGAGCCAGGCCGTACCTGATGAGGACGACCCGGTTCTGTGCCGTATCGACGCGTACGCACATCCGGTCCTCAACCCCATAGAGCAGGTACGGCGCTACTGCGAGTACCTGGTGAACTTCAATGGGGCGGTGGCCGAGCACCCCGGCCGTATCAGCGGAGTGGCGTTTCTCCACAACGCCACCGAGGCCGGCGTCAGTGGTCTGCGCGCGATAGGGCTCGACGACCGCAGTCAGCTGTTCACCGGTGATCGGCGGGGAGAATTCCTGGATCACCTCCGCGCCAGGCTCAGCGACAAGCACCCGGGCGCCGGCGCCGCCGACGAACTGCAGGCGGGTAAGACCGTCCCCTCGAAGCAGTTGATGGCAGTCGCGGCCCAAGAGGTACGTGAACGTGAGCAGTTCGTCCTTCTCGACGAACAACAGGTCGCGTACCGATGCGTGCTCAACGCTGTGCGCAGGGCGAAGCGGTCCGACCACAAGGAGATCGTGGTCGTCACCGGCGGTCCTGGCACGGGTAAGAGCATCATCGCGCTTTCCCTGCTCGGCGAGCTGTACCGGCAGGGCGTTCCGGCCCTGCACGCCACTGGTTCCCAGTCCTTCACCAAGACGATGCGGAAGGTCGCGGGTGCCCGTAAGCGCGAGGTGCAGGAGCTGTTCAAGTACTTCAACAGCTTCATGGCCACAGAGGACAACAGCCTCGATGTCCTGATCTGTGACGAGGCCCACCGCATCCGTGAGACCTCCGCCAATCGCTACACGCCCGCGGCCCGCCGCACCGGCAGGCGGCAGATCGACGAACTCATCGACGTCGCCCATGTCCCCGTCTTCCTCCTGGACGAGCACCAGGTGGTGCGACCCGGCGAGATGGGCACCTTGGAGGAAATCAAGGCGGTTGCGGCAGCCAGGGGCCTGGACTGCCAGGTCGTGCCGCTGGAGAGCCAGTTCCGTTGCGGCGGCAGCGATGCCTATCTGCGCTGGGTAGTGCGGCTACTCGGCCTGGAGCCCGGCGGCCCGGTGCCGTGGGAGCCGGACGATCGCATGCGGCTGCTGGTCGCCGACAGTCCGCGCGAGATGGAAGCCTTCCTCGACGCCCGCCGGAACCAGAACAACAGCGCCCGTATGTCCGCCGGCTACTGCTGGCGTTGGTCCCCGGAACCCAGGCCCGGCGCTCCACTGCCGGCTGACGTCGTCATCGGAGACTGGGCCCGCCCCTGGAACCTGCGAGGCGACCGCTCCGTGTCCGGCGCGCCTCCGTCCGCCCTGTGGGCCACTGATCCTGCGGGCTTCGGACAGATCGGCTGCGTCTACACCGCTCAGGGCTTCGAATACGACTGGTCCGGTGTCATCATCGGCCCAGACCTGGTCTGGCGCGGCGACCGATGGGTCACGGACCGCACGGCGTCCAAGGACCCGGTCTTCAAGAAGTCCACCCCGGAGTCCGATGTGGACCGACTCATCCGCAACACCTACAAGGTGCTGCTGACCCGAGGAATGATCGGCACGATCGTTTACTCACCGGATCCGGAGACCCGGGAGAAGCTGCGGGGACTGGTGGGTGGCTGTCTGGAACGGGAACACACCGTGGGCTGAACGCAGGACGGCAAGCCTGGCAGGAGAGGGCCGAAAAGGGCCCTCTCGCTCGGCATCGCGGCGTATGCCGACCCACTACCCGGAGCCCTCGGGATCTGCATGCCCTCTGGGGTACTCGGCGCTCCATGACTTCCGCTTGCCACCGGGCATCGCCGGCCTCACGCAGCTGGTAGAAGGCCCCTTGCGGCCACCGTCCAGAACAGGCCTCACGCCCCTGACGGCGTGATCCGGCCACAATGCCTGCGGTCATGGCCGACAGCGGTGCCCAGTTTCCCGGTAAGCGGCCGCATCCCTAAGATTTCCGGTACCGGTTGCGGCCCGACGGGCTTCCCACGAGGACATGCCCCCACCCGCACGAGTCACTCGTGCCCAGGGGGAACCACCTCGTGTCGATGCTGCTGCTGAAGTTGGCGGCTGAAGATTTGCTTACGTTGAATGCAAGGCGTTGTATGGTGCCGCATCTCGCCGCCCGATGGCGACACTTCCGTGGGGCCGAGGCCTCGCTGACGGAACGTTCCGCGTGGGCGGAAAGCCTGGTGAGCCTTGCCAATGACCTGGTCGCCGCCGGTCGCGGGAAGGTGGAGATGATCGTCGAGTGCGCTGCCACGCTCGACGAGGCCGAACGGCCGGGTGAGCCCCGACTCATCGATGTCGTTCTCGTGGGCCATCATCCGCAGGAGCGTCGACTGTCCGTACAACTGGTCGAGCTGAAGCGTTGGTCGATGGTGACCAGGGTGGAAGAGGCCACCGCGGAGCTGGTGCACGTACCGGGGATGGGCAGGAAGAAACACCCTGCCGTCCAGCTGCGTGAATATTACGAGGCTTTCACGAGCAGCAGTGGGCCGCTGAACGGGCTCGAATTCGAATGCGGCGGATTCGCTTACCTGCACAACGCCACCGAGGCGTCCGTGCGGGCGCTGATCGACGTGGATGCGCCGACCGGCGCCTATGCGCAGGTGTACACGAACGACCGGCGCGAAGAGCTGCTGTGCGATCTCCGGAGGAACTTCGCAGAGGAAGGAGGCGCCTCCGCGGCCGAGATGCTCCTGCGGAGCATGGGGCTGCGCAACACGCCTCTGCTTGATGCCATGATTCGTTCCCGTGGAGACGACACCGTCTTCACGCTGCGCGGTCGGCAGAAGACGGTCGCTGACCAGATCCTGGAAACCGCTGGTCAAGCCCTCCCGGACCCGCAGCGTCCCGCCCTCGTCCCGGACGAACGGCGTGTGGTCTTCTTGGTGACCGGTGGCGCCGGCACCGGCAAAAGCGCCATCGGCCTTCAGATCAAAGCGGAGTTGGAGGCCCAGGGCCGGACGGTCAAGTATGCCAGCGGCAGCAGGGCGTTCAACGGCGCGATCCAGGAACACGTTGGCTACGGCGACCGGCAGTTCAGGGAGAGCTTCACCTACTTCAGCAGCTTCGTCACCCCGCCGGACCCGCCACTGGACGTGCTGCTCTGCGATGAAGCGCACCGCCTGCGGGACCGCTCGACCAACCGTTTCTGGAAGCCCGAACAGCAGGGCACCCAACCGCAGGTGGACGAGCTTCTCGACGCCTCCCGCCTGACGGTGTTCTTCCTGGACGAGGGCCAGTCCGTGCGGCCGAATGAGGTGGGCACCGTCGGTCTGATCGAGGACGCGGCGGAACGACACGACGCACGACTCGTGCGATACGGCCTCCAGGAGCAGTTCCGGTGCGGTGGCAGCGACGCCTACATCCGCTGGGTGCGCGCCGCCCTCGGGGTGACGGATGGCGCGCCGGAGCAGTGGACACCGGACGGTCTGATGCACGTCGAAGTGGCGGATACCCCGGAGGAACTCGAACGCATCATTCGCTCCGAAGCCCTGGCCGGCGCCTCCGCACGCATGGTTGCGGGCTACTGCTGGCCCTGGACGAAGCCGCTCGGCAAGGAGAAACGGTTGGAGGCCGACGTCCGTATCGGTGACTGGCACAGGGCGTGGAACGCGGACAGTGACACGTTCTGCCAGAACGACGCACCGCCGTCGAAGATCTGGTCCGTGCATGAGAACGGCCTCGACCAGATCGGATGTGTCTACACGGCACAGGGCCTCGAGTGGGACTGGTGCGGCGTGATCATGGGTGAGGACATGGTGCGCCGCGACGGCCGATGGGTGTTCCGCCGGGGCAAGGAGCGCAAGGGCCTGGAACCGGGCGTCAAGCGCGTTGACGTACCCGGCTCGTTCGACCCGAAGGTGAGAGCCGGAAGTGTCGATGACGAGGAGTTCGCCAGGCTCGTGCGACATGCCTACCACGTGCTGATGACCCGGGCCAGCCGTGCGACCGTGCTCTACTCCACGGATGAGGAGACGCGGGCCTACCTGAAGGAACTCGTCGGTGAGCTCCAGATCCACGGGCTGCGCCCCACCTGGGAGAACCTGCCGTCTGAGGCACGCATTCCGCACCTGCCGCGGCCCCGGAGGGGAAGGCGATCCCGCAGGAATCGGAGCAGGCCGGGTACACAGGAGTCGGATCTGCGGCTGTTCTGACTGACCAAGTCGACAATGCGGAGTGGCGGGCTCTCCGGGCCCGCCACATGCCTGTGTCAGAAGAACAGGCCAGCTGCCGCGGTCAGGGCCGCCACCACGAAATTGGCGATGACACTGACAGCGACGTCGACCAGGATCTCGCGAACCCGGTTACGACGTGCAGGCTTGTACTCAACGGGGTTCATGTGTCACCACTCCTTGGCATGAGCTGGAAGCGGCAGGGATCGCCCTACCGGGCATCCGCACTCACACCACGTTCAGTACGCGGTGGAAACCACTCGTCAGTCACAGCCGAGGATCGGACCGAACACCGCCGACGTACCCTCCGGGAAGGTGCGCAGCATGAACAACATTAGTACAGACGTGTGTTGAGCGTGATGGATTCCTGGCCGTCGTCCGGCCGGGATCACGTCGTCTGATGGAGCCACCATGGCCCGCTTGCGCGCAACCCACTGATCCGGCAAGTCTCTTCTTCCGTCCAGGGTTTCGCTGAGGATCAGGAAGAGGACCATGTTGCTTCCGGCGTGGGCCAGGCTCGCGACCCAGACGCTGCCGCTGCGCTGGTACAGCCACATGAGAATGATCTCCTGGAGCTGGAAGGACAGGGCCCACACCGCCAGGCCGATCTCCACATTCGTGAACTCGACGTAGCCGCTGAAGGCCAGCGGAAAGTGCCACACGACTCATATCAGCCCTGGGGCGATGATGGACGGCACCGTACGGCCGCCGAAAAGGCGCGGTTCGAGGTAGCTCGTTCAGCAGAATTCCTCGCCCGTGGTTGGCGAGCACGGGCGTTTTTCTTTCGTCTTTTCGAGAGGGAGACAGGTGGGGGAGGGCCCGCCACCCGGGTTCGGAGTGCGGCCCTTGCGGGGGTTTTCTTCTTCCTATCAATTTTTTTGTGGCGGACTCTCAACTCAACTCTCACATCAGGCGGAGGGGCTTCGCATCGCTGTCGAGAGCGAATGCTGGGTCCCCCTAGCTCGGGGTGCGTTCTGGCGCTTTCGGGGGAGGCGGCCGGGGGAGGTGCCGGGGTACGGTCCGGCCGTGGATAAATCAATTCGCCCGCTTTCGTGCGGGGCTGGGTTCCGGCACTGGGTGTATGCGGTCCTTGGCGCGGCCTTGAGCCTGCCGCCGCTGACGGCGGCGCTGCTGTTCGCGCCGCCGAGGTGGTCGGCGGGGCTGCGGGTGCTGGGCTTCGTGTGTGCGTTCGCCGTGGTGACGGTGGCCATGGGCGCGCCGCTGTCGGCCAGGCGCGCGAGCGTGCGGCTGGCCAACGGGCTGTTGGGGGCCGGTCTGCCCGCGCCGGTGGACACGACGGCGCCGCGCTGGGTCAACCGGCTGCGCACCGCGGTGTGGCTGGTGCCGCACATGGTGCTCGGTGGGATGGTGACAGCAGTCTCGTGCCTTGCAGTGTTCGGAGCCGTGGCGTTTCCCTCGGTCTGGCTGGGCCGTGAGGAGCGCATGACCGTCTTCGGATTGTCCCTTTGGATCGGGGAGGGCTGGCGGGGCATGTGGACGTTGTTGCCGGCCGTGGGATGTCTGGCGCTTGCGGCCGGGGTCACGCTCGGCGGCGCGGTGCTCCTTCGACGGCTCGCGCCGGTGCTCCTCGGCCATCGGCCCGGCGAGCGGCTGGCCGCCGCCGAGGAGCGGATGAACCTGTTGGCACAACGGAATCGGCTGGCACAGGAGTTGCACGACTCGATCGGCCACACCCTGACGGCGTCCACGATTCAGGCGGCGGTGGCCGTGGAGCTGATGGACAGTGACCCGGCGGGAGCCAGGCGCGCCCTGACCAGCATTGAGGAGACATCACGGGCCGCCATGGACGATCTTGATCACGTGCTTGGCATGCTGCGGGAGGAACGGCCGTCCACAGTGCCCCGGCCGACCCTCGCGGATCTCGATGCTCTGGTGGAGCGAGTCCGTGGAGCCGGCGCGCAATTGACAGTGCAGGTTCAGGGCGACCTGGCCCGGGTGCCGACCACGGTGTCGAGGGAGGCGTACCGGGTCGTCCAGGAGGGGCTGACCAATGCGCTGCGCCACGGGGGCAAAGCCGGGATCCGGCTGCGTACGACGGTGGCGGGCGGGTGGCTGGAGCTGGAGCTGACCAATCCGGTCGGTTCGGGGACACCTCCGCGGCAGCGGACCGGGGGGCAGGGGGGCCAGGGAGTGCAGGGGATCGAGGACCGGGTGCGGTTGATGAGGGGGACTACGCACGCCGGGGTACTGGAGAACGGTTGCAGCGACGGCAGGGCCTGCAGCAACGGCGGCGACTGCGGGAACTGTGGCGGCTGTTGGGGTGGTCGGGACGCGGGGGAGGCGCGGTGGCGGCTCTTGGTCCGGATACCGCTACGGTCGGCGTCATGAACGCCTCCACAGTGCCGGGCCCGGATGCTGACCCGCCCGTGACCGTGCTCGTCGTGGACGACGATGAACTGACCCGCACCGGCTTGCGGACGCTGCTGTCGGCCAAGCCCGACGTGGATGTTGTGGGGGAGGCCGACGACGGCGCCGAGGTGGTTGCCGCGGTGACCCGGCTGCGACCGGACGTGGTGCTGATGGATGTGCGCATGCCGCTGGTGGACGGGATCGAGGCCACCCGGCGGCTGCGGGCGCTGCCCGACCCGCCGAAGGTCGTGGTGATCACCACGTTCGAGAACGACGAGTACGTCTGGGACGCCCTGCGGGCCGGAGCCAGCGGGTTCATCCGCAAGCGCGCCCCGTCACAGCAGATTGCGCACGCCATCCGGTTGGTGGCGGCCGGGGACTCGGTGCTGTTCCCGGACGCGGTCCGCCGGATGGCCGCGGTGCGGCCCGTTCGACGAGACGCCTCTCTGACCACCGCGCTTACCGGCCGCGAGACAGAGACGCTGCGTCTGATGGCACGCGGGCTGTCCAACCAGGACATCGCTGCCCGGCTGGTGGTGAGCTTGGAGACCGTGAAGACGCATGTGGGCAACGTGCTCGCCAAGTTGGGCGTCGGCAATCGCACCCAGGCGGTTGTCCTGGCCTTCGAAACGGGGGTGGCTGATCCCGGGGGGATGGACTGATTCGGATCAGCCCCTCACGCCGGCCAGGCCCCGACAGCCCGCAACGTCGGTTCGTCCAACGCCATCTCGTCTCCTGTGTTCCTCCTTGGTTGTTCCTCTCAGGTGGTTCTCGACTGTTTCTGTTTCGGTGGCAGGACTTGGCAAGGTGGCGTCGTTCCGGTCGTTTCCTGGCGGTCTTGTCAGGGTGGTGGGCAAGGGCTCCGTCAAGGCGACTCGTACCGCGAAGGCTGTGCGTCGTCAGGGATTGCGGACTACCTGGTCCATCGCCGTGCGGTGGTGGAGGATCGACGACCGGCCCGGCTGGTGCTTTGGCGTCGGGGCAGGTGGGGTGGGACTGGGTGGCGGTTCCGCTGTGCATGTTGCTCGTCGTCCCGTGCTTGTTTTTCGGGCTGAATCCGAGGTTGCCAGGCCCGGTTTTCGGTGCCCTGGTCGTGGTCGCCGAATTCGGTACGTGGAGGGACTGCTGCTGCAGGGGCGCCGGAGCGTGCCGACGCCCAAGGGCACTGGGGGCCGGGCCCTGGCCTGCACAGGGTCCTGGACGCTCACCGTGCGGGGACCGGAAGCGGCGATGGCCGACTCGGTGGCGCGGCCTTGGGGACCAGATGTACCGAGAGGCCCGTCCTGCCTGCCGTAGGCGGTGGAACCGAGGGGTGACGGGCGCCGGGGCAGGGCGCCGAGTCGGCTGAACAGGGCCTCGGGTCGGACGAGCGGAAGATGACGCCGTGCCATTGCGAAAGCTTCTGAGTGGGAAGGTGATCTCGTCCGGCACGTACCCGGGGTCGGCACCTAAGCTTTTACGTATGTCATTCTCCTCTGGTCAGCCCGCCACGCGGTGGCTGCGCACCTACCGGCCGGTGGCCGCCCCGCGGCTGCGGCTCGTCTGCTTCCCGCACGCCGGCGGCTCGGCGAGTTTCTACCGCTCCTGGCCGCAGAAGTTCCCGGCTGATTGGGAAGTGAGCGCGGTGTGCTATCCGGGTCGTGAGGAGCGCATCGCGGAACCCGGCATTACGAGCATGGCGGAGCTTGCCGGTCGGGTGGCCGACGAGCTGGCACCTCAGATGACACTCCGCACGGTATTTTTCGGTCACAGCATGGGCGCCTCCGTGGCGCATGAGGTTGCTGCACTGCTCGCCGGGCGCGGGGCGGGACCGGCGGCGCTCCTCGTCTCCAGCCGGGCCGCTCCCCATCTCCTGCGTCGCCTCAGCGACGGGGACCTCACCGATGAGAAGTTGCTCGCCACGGTCGGCCGGCACGGCGGACCGGGGGCGGAGCTCCTGCAAGACCCGGAGATGCGTGAGCTGTTCATGCCGCCGATCCGGGCGGATTACCGGCTGCTCGAAGCGTATGTGGCGGAGCCGAAGGCTCCTGCTGTGGACATCCCCGTCGTTACCTACTTCGGGACGGATGACCCCCAGCCGGCTCCCGACGAAGTACGGGCATGGGCAGAGCTGACCTCGGCCCGTTGTGAGGCGCGCGCGTTTCCCGGGGGGCATTTCTACCTCGTCCCTCACGAAGCCGAGTTGGTCCGCGACATCCGTGAGCGGCTCGTCGCCCTCGGGTGCGGCACGGCGTGACGTCGGCGCAGCCTGCTTGCCCGGCCGAAGGCCGCGGCGCTACGTGATGTGACCTGACCTGACGTGATGAGACCTGACGTGACGTGGTGAGACGTGACCTGATGGGACTCGACGTGATGTGACATGACATGACGTGACGTGCTGAACAGGTACTGCAACGGGCTCTCCATGAAGGGACGTTGAGCGGAATGCCCGTGAACGGGGAAGCTGTTGCGCACTGCCGCGCAGGCATCACCTCCTCAGCAGGTACCGCCTCCCTCGGGCCGGTGGGCGCCCTCCTCTCGCGTCCGCCCACTGGCCGGGCGCTGCGGGCATCCGTAACCGGGCGAGCATCCGCATCCGGGCCGGCACCCGCATCCGGGCGGGCACCGACATCTGGATGGCCTCGGGGACTCCGAACGGGACGAAGGAGGAGGAGAAGGGGGGCGCGACGAAGGGTGGGACGCTTCCGACGCCGCGCGGGGGCCGACCATTTGTCGAAGACGGCCCGCGCCCCTTTTGCCGATCAATGACGCCGAACGGGTGCCGGGGCCCGTTTCACCCACTGTTTTGGATACAGGTCTCGGGGCAGCAGAGCACTGTCGGGATGACCGACATGCTGAAAGAGAGTCCGTCACTGTTCCCTCCCTCTTTGGCAGAGGGTGAAACGGAGACGGAGTAAAGCCTGCTATCGCGTCGCGTCGAAGGGATTTCGCATGAGTTCCAGTGTCTGGGGATATCTTCCCGACTCCGGGTACCGGGCGGGCACGACCCTGGTGGGATACAGCGTCGAAGCCGTTGACGGGAGTATCGGCAAGGTCGACAAGCATTCCGATGAGGTGGATTCCGCACACCTCGTCGTCGACACCGGCCCCTGGATCCTCGGGAGGCGCATCGTGCTGCCGGCCGGCACGGTGACCGGCATCGACCGGGAAGAGGAGAAGGTCTATGTCGGCCGCACCAGGCAAGAGATCAAGGACGCGCCCGCCTTTGAAGGGGACGAGCATGTGAGCAGCCCTGACTACCTCCATCAGGTGGGTGTATATTTCGGTGGATTTCCTGTTGTGTGAGGCATGCTCGGAGCCGAAAGGGCCGGCCGTCGCCGGGGTGGCCGGCCCGCCACTGGCTCCACTGGCTCCTCCTCCGGGGCAGTCACCCATCCCGCGTCGTGGAGGTGGGGCATAAATCTTCGAATACGGGGCAGCCGTCGGAGAACCCTCTCGTCGAAGTAGCCTTCTACGCGGCCCTCGGGTGGGGCGGCGGTGGAACTCCACGGCGTGGAGATGGGTCAGGCGGGAGGTGAGAGGTGTGACGGGTGCGCAGCAGGCCCCGGTGTGCGAAGCGGCGGAGGCTCGGGACCAGGTCCAGGAGCTACTGAGCGCTCACCGTCCGGCCATCGGTGAAATTTCCATGATCGACGCCTTGCTGGTCACCTCGGAATTGGTCACCAACGCGCAGCGCCATGGAGACGGGCTTTCCGGCTTCTCCGCCCGAATCGTGGCCGATCGCCTGGAAGTGACCGTCGCCGATCGCAGTCGTCGGCAACCTGCCACGGCCGTCGGGCGGGAAAAATTTGCGGTCGGTGGATATGGATGGCCGATGATTCAGCAACTTACCGACTGCGTCATCATTATTCCCACCTCGGGCGGTAAGGCCATTACGGTGAGCATTCCCCTCACCTTCGCCTCGCCCGGCCCGCTGATGTCCTCTCCGGTGTGACACCCCGCCGGGCATCCCACTTCGTGTGCCGCGCGGCGCGGCACACGGCACGCGCGACCATTGCGCCTTGCGTCCCTACCCGCCGTGGCGTCGGAAACGGGGCCTGAGAGTATTGCCGTCCTGCCGTGCGGGAGAACTGCCCCGGCCGGCCGTCCCCGCCTGGCCGGCGGGACGAGGGAGATGGCGCCGTCGGCACGGCGCGGTGCATTGAGGTGGAAGACGTGATGCGGGGAGTACCTGCAAGAGCGGCCGACGCACGCAATTTTGTGCACGACCTGCTGCACAATGCAGGCATCCCGGTCGATGACCTGGCCCTTGTCGATGCCCTCCTGGTGACCACGGAACTGGTCACCAATGCCCAGCGGCACGGCGGCGGGCTCATCGGGTTCACCGCGCGGATCGTCGAAGGGCATCTGGAGCTGACGGTCGAGGACCGAAGCGAGGACTGCCCCATCACTGTCGCCCCTCGTGACCCTGGCGCCACGGGCGGATACGGCTGGCCCCTGGTGCAACGGCTGGCCCGCACCATCGACATCGCCCTGACCGAGACCGGCAAGACCATCCGTGTGACTCTGCACCTCTGACGTCCATGGAGCCCGGCACGGCAGTACGGCGGATATCCGCACCGGGCACGGCCTTCATCCGCACCGGGCAGTCGCCCCGCGCCCGTCAGTCGCCCCGCGCCCGGCAGGGGCCCGCGCGCCCGACAGGGCGATCCGGTCATCCGCAACCGCCACGACTCATGAATGAGTTCGGCCGGGGCATACGCGAGTTCAGCAGCTCATGCCTACTGGAGGGAGAGGATGATTATGGGTATCGGCGGATGCATCGGGTTGATCGCGGTGGGCGCCATCTTGACGTTCGCCGTGGACTGGCACCTGTCCGGCGTCAATCTCGACCTGGTCGGGCTCATCATGATGGTCGTCGGAGTGATTGGCCTGGCGGCCTATGTGAGCATCCTCAAGCGGCGACGCGTCCAGCCGCCGTCCCCAGGAGCTCCGGTGGTCGACGTCGAGGAGACCCGTACCTACCGGTGAACGACCCGTCGGCGTAGAACTGCGTAAAACGATGTCAACAGGCCCGGCGGTGCTTATCGGTGAACGACGGGGGCCGCTGTAATCGGACACGTCCCAAGGATCTCAGGAGCCGGAGGAGGCCCCGGAAGACCCCCTGAGCCCTGGGAAAAGTCTCCAGCAGCTCTCCGCTCTCCGCCCTCCGCACGCCCGGGCCTGCCCGCACCCCGTCCGTGGCCACCCCTGCCGTGGAGCAGCAGCGGGCAGAGCGCCGTATGGCCGAGAAAGGCAGTTGATGGAAGACCACCACACGGCCCACACGGCGGGCGCAGACATGGAGGTGGACGTGGACCTGGACGTGGACACAGCGTTCGTCCCGCAGTTGGCGAGCCTTCTCGCGTCGGAGCGGAATTCCGGCATAACGAAGGGCCGGCGGAACGCCGTTGACGGCGCCGCGCCGCCCAACGCTCTCTCCGCGGGAGTCCGTAGGTGGACGACCACGGCGACGGGTGTGTGACGCGTGAGCGACCGTCAAACACCGGCGGACCGGGCCGCGAGCGAGCGCTATCTCCCCATTGCTGAACACGGGATGATCGGCGATCTGCGGACAGCCGCGCTGGTCGGGACCGACGGCGGGATCAGCTGGTTCTGTGCCCCGCGATTCGATTCGCCCAGCATCTTCGGCTCGCTGCTCGACGCGCAGAACGGCGGCCACTGGCGCATCAGCCCCGTCGGGGAGGTGGCCAAGCGGCAGCAGTACTACTTTCCCGACACCAACATACTGATGACACGGATGCTGACCGAGAACGGCATCGTCGAAATCCAGGACTTCATGCCGATACGGGCAGAGGGCGACCGGCATCACCGGCAGCGGCTGGTGCGACGCGTGGTCAGTGTGCGGGGCAGCGCGCGTATACGAGCGGTCATTGCACCCCGGATGAACTACGGCCGGGATCCGCACAAGGTGGAATCCCAACCGCACGGTGTGCGTTTTACCAGCGAGGCACGGGAACTCTCGCTCCAGGCCAGTGTGAGCCTCCACGCCGAGGGGCAGGACGCGGTCAGCGAATTCGACCTGACAGAAGGCCAGTCGGCCCTCTTCGTGCTGGAGTCCACCGAACCCACCCGCGCCGAGCCGACCGTCGACCTGGTCGACGCGCCGGCGGCCGAGGAACTGTTCCAGTCCACCGTACGGTTCTGGCGCCAGTGGCTGAGCCAGTCCACCTACACCGGCCGCTGGCGCGAAATGGTGCACCGCTCCGCGCTGACACTCAAACTCCTGACCCACGAGCCCACCGGCGCCATTGTCGCCGCGCCGACCCTCGGGCTCCCCGAACAGGTCGGTGGTGAAAGGAATTGGGACTATCGCTACGTCTGGATACGCGACGCGGCCTTTTCCCTCCACGCCCTGCTGCGGCTGGGATTCACCCGTGAAGCACAGGCCTTCATCAGCTGGCTCACCGAGTGTTTGCGCAAGCCCCGCGACGGGGACCGCGGCCCGCTACGGGTGCTCTATTCCATCGATGGAGACGCCGCGCTGCCCGAGCAGGTCCTCGATCACTGGGAGGGCTACCGCGGGTCTGCTCCCGTCCGTGTGGGGAACGGCGCGGCGGACCAGCTTCAGCTGGACATCTACGGTGAACTGTTCGACTCCATCTATCTGTTCAACAAGCACGGCGACGGCATTTCCCACGAGAGCTGGATGGATCTGTGCACCATCCTCGACTGGCTCCTGGAGCACTGGGACGGTCCCGATGCGGGAATCTGGGAGACCCGCGCCGGACAGCAGCGCCATACCTATTCACGGGTGATGTGCTGGGTAGCGGTGGAGCGCATGATCAGAATGGCCCGCCAGCGCGGTTTGCCGGGTGACGTGGGGCGCTGGATGTCGGAACGCGACAAGATCTACCACCAGATCATGAACGAAGGCTGGAGCACCCAGGATCAGACCTTTGTCCAACGCCTCAGCGGCGACCCGGAACAGCCACCCGAGAGCATCTTGGACGCGTCGCTCCTGGTGCTGCCGATGGTCAAATTCCTGTCGCCCAAGGACCCGCGATTCCGCTCCACCGTGCACGCGATCGGCAAGGGTCTCGTCACGGACAGCCTGGTATTCCGCTATGACCCGAAGGAGTCTCCCGACGGCCTGGACGGAACCGAGGGGACCTTTTCGATCTGCTCGTTCTGGTGGGTCGAGGCACTGGCTCGCACGGGCCGGACCGACGAGGCCAGGGTGGCACTGGAGAAGATGTTCACCTACGCCAACCACCTCGGGCTGTATGCGGAGCAGATCGGAATGACGGGCGACCACCTGGGGAATTTCCCCCAGGCATTCACCCACCTCGCGCTGATCAGTGCGGCCACGAGCCTGGACGGTTTCATGGGGTGAAGCCGCTGTCCGCCGGTGGGCCGGACCTGCACCCACCGGCGGACAGTGCCTGGCGACCGGTGCGTGGGGCTGGCACGATGAGCGCCCATGAATGACCAAGAGACCGTTGAGGACCGCGCTTTACGTTTGGTCACCGAGCGTTTCCCGCACGCTGCGGGCGCCCTGCTCGGAGGGTCCGCTGCTCAGGGCCGGGCGACCCCGACCAGCGATCTGGACATCGCCGTCCTCCTCCCGGACTCGGACACCAGCCGCCGGGAAGTGATCCGTCACGACGGATTCCTGGCCGAGTTGTTCCTGCACACCGTCGCGGACATACCCGCGTTCCTCGCATGGGACAGAGCTCGCCGCCGGGGCACGGTCCTTTTCCTCTATGACCAAGGCCTGCTGCTGACCGACCCCCATGGCCATGTGGCCCGAACGCGCGAAAGGGCCCGAGCGGTCATCGCGACCGGACCTCCCCCGCTCACTCCGGAAGAGTGGGAACGCGGTCGCTACATCCTCACCTGTTACCTGGACGATCTTGCCGACGCCCCACCGGCCAACCGGTACGAACAGCTTTCCCTGGCCGACCACGCCCTGCGCGAGGCGGCGCACCTGGTCACCGCTTACCACGGTGCATGGACGGGGATCGGCAAATGGCTGCCCCGCAGACTGCTGAGCGCGGACCCGGCGCGAGGAAGGGCTTTGTTGGACGGCCATCAGGCCGTCGCCGAACACGCCGACCCGAGGCCCATGGTGACTGCGGTACAACAGGTACTCGATCTGATCGGTGGAGCGTTGCGGGAGGGATACAGGCAGCGCTGGGGCACCTGATCCGGCCGATGGGGCAGCGGAATTTCCGGCCGGCGTGTGCTACTCGGACAGGAAAATTCGCGGATGGCTCCTCCGGTACACCGGCTGCGCCACTCCGCGGGGTGATTGTGCGGCCGGCATGCATACGAACCGCAGCCTCGGGAAATGGGCGTGCTCAAACGACCTGAATTCCGGAGGTGAATCATGAACGCGGTTTTCGAGGACGTATCGGACAGGGAGCTGCAGAGGGCCTGTGACGGGCTGTCGCCGCGCGCCGGAGAAAATTCCACCACGCTTCCTCCCATCGAGGATGCCAGGAGCGTTGCTCCCCATGACGCCAAGGCTTTGTCGCCGCTGTTCTTCGATCGGCTCGGGGAACTCGAAGAAGGCACTCCCGAGTATCAGTACACCCGCAATACGCTCATCGAGATGAACCTTTCCTTGGTGCGCTATGCGGCCTCGCGGTACAGAAGTCACGGTGACCAGCTCGAGGACATCGTCCAGGTGGGCACGGTCGGTCTGATCAAGGCCATCGACCGGTTCGACCGCTCACGCCGCACGGAGTTCGCGGCCTTCGCCATCCCCCACATCCTCGGGGAGATCAAGCGGTTCTTCCGCGACACCAGCTGGGCCGTCCACGTCCCCCGGCGCCTGCAGGAGCTCCGCGCCGATCTGACCCGGGCGACGGAGGAGCTGTCGGTGCTCCTGGACCGGGAACCCACCGTCAAAGAGCTGGCCGGGCATCTGCAGCTCACCGAAGAGGAGGTCATCGAGGGCATCACGGCCTCCAATGGCTACTCGGCCATCTCCTTGAACGTGTCCTGCGACGGCGATGCGGGGCCGGACGGTGGCGGTCCCTCGTTCGCCGACGTCCTTGCCGCCGCCGACCCCGCCACGGAGCACGTCGAGGACCGGTGCACCCTGGCCGCACTCCTGAAGCTGCTCAGCGACCGCGACCGCCTCATCATCCAGCTGCGCTTCGGCCAGGAGATGACGCAGGCCCAGATCGGAGCCGTACTCGGCGTCTCCCAGATGCACGTCTCGCGTCTGCTTGCCCGCATCGTCAAGCAGCTCCGCAAGGGAATGCTCAGCCAGAGGTGATGCCGGCCCGGTCCGGTCCGATGCCGGCAGCGAAATCAGCGAAAAGGAGGAGGGCATCCGGATGTAGTGGTGGGGCCGGGATATCCGGACGTGCGGGAGGGCCACCGCGTAAAAGCAGTGGCCCTCCCGCGTGGAGCGTGCCTGGTTACTTCTTGAAGGCGTCCTTGGCCTTCTCCTTCGCTCCGCGGAGATCTCCCCGGGATTCCTTCGCGGAGCCCTCGGCGGTGGCGCTCTCGTTACCGACCGCGCGTCCCGCTTCCTTCTTGACCTTTCCGATGGTCTGCTCGGCGATGGCCTTGACCTTTTCGCTGGCGCTCATTGTGAGGTCCTTCCGTTGGCGGCCCTTGTCGCGTGCCCCCGCCCTGCCCCGCCAAACGACGGAGTTGGAGTACGGGGGCGGCGGGATACGCCGGGATACGGCCGGATACGGGGATCCGTCGGCTCCTGCGGGGGTCCGCGGCGCCACGCGCCTCGTGCGCCTGGACGTTGAGAGGATCTGATTCCGGTTCGCAGGCATGCAGGCATGAGATCGGGGTAGGCGCCCGCTGCAGCGTCCGCGGGTGCCGGGCGCGCGGGAAGGCGAGATGACCACCATCGTGAGCGGGACCACGACCGGGCAGCGGGACGCCGACACGGACTCCGTACTGCCGGAGGTGACGCAACCGCAGAAGGTGGCCCCGCGCGACGCAAAGGAGTTGTCGAAGCAGTTCTTCGAGCGGCTTCAGGTCCTCGAGGAGGGGACGCACGAGTACCAGTACGCCCGTAACACCCTCATCGAGATGAACATGTCGATGGTGCGCTATGTCGCCCGTCGCTACCGCAACCGCGGCGATGACATGGAAGACGTCATCCAGGTGGGCACGATCGGTCTGATCAAGGCCATCGACCGGTTCGAGCTCTCGCGTGAAGTGGAGTTCTCCACCTTCGCCGTTCCCTACATCCTCGGGGAGATCAAGCGGTTCTTCCGCGACACCGGCTGGGCGGTCCACGTGCCCCGCCGCCTCCAGGAACTGCGCAGCGACCTGGCCAAGGCCAAGGAGCACCTTGCTGCCACCCTCGACCGCGACCCCACCGTCCGTGAACTGGCCGCCCATCTCGACCTGTCGGAGGACGAGGTCATCGAGGGCATCGTCGCCGCCAACGGCTACACCGCCGGCTCGCTCGACACCCCCGCCGACCCGGACCCGTCCGAGCAGCGCCGCACCCTCGTCGATGTGCTGGGGGACAACGACCCGGCGCTGGAAGCCGTCGAAGACCTGCATGTGCTGGCTCCGCTGCTCGAGACGCTCGACGCACGTGAACGGCGCCTGATCGAGCTGCGCTTCGGCCAGGAGATGACCCAGTCGCAGATCGGTGCCGAGCTCGGGGTCTCCCAGATGCATGTCTCCCGGCTGCTCACCCGTACGCTGTCCAAGCTCCGCGCCGGAATGTTCACCGAGCGTTGATTCCAGTGCCTTTAGCGCGCCCTCTCCTGTGTCCTCGCTTGTGCCTGTGGCTGTGCCAGTGCCCGTGACCGCGGCATGGCGGGCGGTTGTGCGGCAGCCGTAGGGGAGAGGGCGCGCGGCCACGTCGGCCGCCTTCCTGGGGGCTCCTCATACCTGAGAGCTATGCGCCAATGGTTCTTGAAGGTGATGTCGTGACCGGCTGTAAAAACTAGGGTGGTTCTCGGTCGGGGCAAGGAGCGGGGGAACGGCGGCTATGCGCGCTGCGAGGTGGGGGAGGGGGCCCCTGCGGGAGAGCCTGCCATGCCGTCCCGGCCACTCCACCCTCCATGGCGACGATCTTGGCTCGATGCCCTTCGGAACCGCGTCCGGGCCGGTCGGCGTTGCCCCGTGCACAAGGCCCAGCTTCGGCGCCGCACCGCCTTCGCCGTCGCCCCGGTCTCTTCGCCGCCCCGGGCGGCCCCTGCGTCCGTCATGGTGCAAAGAGCGCCGCTCACCGTCTTTCGGCGAGCGGAGTACGCGCCTCCACCGATCCGCCACGAGGCGGTATGACGCGCCTGCCCCTTGTCTGCGGCGTCCCCCGCGTCCTTCCCTCCCCCGGTGCGTCCTCCTGCGTCCCCCGCGCCTTTTGCGTGTCCCGCCCCCTTGCGGCCCCAGCACGCCTGGCATCTCCCGCATCAGTGTCCGTTGTCATCAGTACGCAATATCCCGGTGGAGGAAAAATGGAAGCCATAACTGTCGAGCACGTCAGCGGTCTGTATGCGAAGTACCAGGACGACCTGCGGGTGGTGCGTGACGCGCAGCGGAAGTTTCTCCGGGACCGTGGAAAGTCGATGAAGGCGCAGCTCGACGACTACGAGGCGGAGATCACGTATCTGCTCCTCCGCGAGGTGCGCCCCGAAGTCGTGGTGGAGGTCGGGACCTTCTACGGCTGGTCCACGATGTGGATCCTCAGCGCCCTCCGTGACAACGGGATCGGCCATCTGCACTCGTTCGACATCGTCGACAACGTGGTACGCAATGTGCCGGCCGAACTCTCCGCGGACCGCTGGACGTTCACGAAGGGCGACATCCAGCAGCACCCGGAGAAGGTCCCAGCCGAGGTGGACTACCTCTTCATCGACGCGGACCACGGGTCTCGTTTTGCCCACTGGTACATCGAGAACCTGTTCCCCGCCGTCCCTCCGCGGACGCCCACCAGCGTCCACGACGTCTTCCACGGCCGGCGCCCCAAGCCGTTCAGTGAAGGGTCGGTCATCGTGAAGTGGCTGGCCGAGCAGAACATCGAGTTCTTCACGCCGTCCACGGCCAAGGCGCCTCAGGTGACCCAGCAACTGGCCGCTGTCAAGAAGGAATTGGGGCTCGACGAGCCGGTACGGGACAGCGACCACAACCCGATGATCTTCTTCACGCTTCCGTAGGGGGGGCCTCGGCGACCTCTCTTGGTACGTACGGCATACCGCGTACGTACCTGTGGTGGCGGCTTCGGCCGCCGCCACACTCCCCCGCCGGCGAACCACATCGCCTGAGCGCCTTACGTTTCTGGCCCTTTGCCCTCACTCATTGTCCTTCGCCCTCCGCCCTTCGATCTTCGTCCTGTTTGTGCCTTGCCGGCCGCGCCTGCACCCCGCACTGTCATGGGGCCAGCATTGGATCAAGCCAAGGTCTGACGATGAATGAACCCGGCACTGCGATACGCACCGAACTGGAACGATTCATTCAGACGCGGGAGTTCAGCTGTCTCGGCGCACGCGCCGCAGTGAAGCGCCGCGCCCTCACGCACCGGCACTACCGAAGAATGGGCGACGAGGCCTCGGCGGCGGAAAATCACCGCGACCTCGTGGAGTACGTCGAGGCGGTCCGTCCGCTGCTGTCCGGTCAGAGTTTCCGTACGTTCGTCGCGACATTCGACGAGCCGGGAATGGTGGACGAACGCGCCTACGAGGAGCTCATCTGGCGACATCTGCAACTCATGCACGACCTCGACAGCCGGACCTTCGGCCTGGACAAGGGCGCGTCCTCCGACCCCGACCGGCCCAATTTCGGCTTCCACGCGGGCGGGCACGCCTTCTTCGTCGTGGGGATGCACCCCGGTTCGTCCCGGGCGAGCCGGCGCTTCACGACCTCGGCAATCGCCTTCAATTCCCTCGCCCAGTTCATGTTCCTCGGCGAGAATTTCTACTCGATGCAGGACGCGATCCGCAGGCGCGAAGCCAAGAACAACGGATCCGTCAATCCGAGTTTCACCGAGTACGAATACGAGCAGCCTGCGCGGCACTTCTCCGGCCGGTTCACGGAGGAGGACTGGAAGTGCCCTTATACCTCGCGGCACGCACCGGCTACCGAGGACTTCACCGAGGGGCTTCTCCAGCACGGGCGATGAGTTCGCGCAGGGGCCCCGGTCCACAGGCCGTCCCTCACCGCGGCGGTCAGATGCCAGTCAGGCGACGGCCGGCTGAACGGTCAGGGTTCCTGCGGTGGTGTCGATCGTGGCCTGGGTGCCGAGTGGGAGGGTCGGAGGGTGCGGACCGTGTCCGGCGGGGAGCCCGCCGAGGACAGGAACGCCCAGGCGGGTCAGCCGGTCGCGCAGGACGTCGGCGACGCCCCACCCTCCCGGCGCCGGAGCATCCGAGCCCTGGTCGAAGCCGAGGAACTGGCCGAGCGCAACACCGCGCAGGCCGTTCAGGGCTCCGGTGCGGGTCAGCTGGGTCAGCGCGCGGTCGACCTCCCCCAACCCTGTGCCCTTCCGGTGTTCGAGAAAGAGGACCGCCCCTTCCAGGCTCGGCAGGCCGGCTCCGGCCTCGGTGCGGATCGCGTCGAGATTGCCGCCGAGCAGGACGCCGGTCGCGGTGCCGTCGACGGTGACCGCCGCGCTGGCCTCGCGGGCGTCTCGCTGGAGGGTGACGGGGGCGGTGGTCATCAGCGCACGCCGGAGCGCGTCGGCCGATGCCGGCCCGGACCATTCGTCGCGCCAGTTGGCGAACGGGCCGTGCAGGGACGCGAGACGGCATCGTGCCCACAGGGTGAGGTGGAGGTGGGTGAGGTCACTGAAGCCCACGACGATCTTCGGATCGCGTCGCAGCGCGTCGGTATCCAGGTCGTCGACGATGCGGTAGGTGCCTTTGCCACCCCGGGCGGCGATCACGGCGCGGACTCCCGGGTCGGCGAACGCGGAGTTCAGGTCGAAGGCGCGGTCCTCGTCCCGGCCGGCCAGGTATCCCCATCGGTCGAAGACGTGCTCACCCACCTCGACCCGGAGTCCCCATGACGTCAGGAGTTCGACGCCACGGGCTACTCCCTCGCGGCTGGGCGGACTGGCCGGGGAGACGATCCGCACCCGGTCGCCGGGCCGTAACCGCGGCGGCCGGATGGTCGGTACGGCCCTGCCGGTCTGGGGAGTGCCGAAGGTATGCATGCCGGGACCTTCCTCCGGGGTGTCCGCTCGGGCGGCTCAGTCCGTCTGGTGGGCCGTGCGCGCCGCCTCCACGAAGTCCTCCAGAGCCGCCCAGAAGGGGCGGTAGGCGGCGTTGAAGGCGTCGCGGCGATCGGTGTCGCCGGGCGGGTCGTCCGTGAGGGCCGTGTAGAAGGGGCCCGTCGCCTTCTGGAGGGCGAGCGCGGCCGCGGCGGCCGAGGGCGGTCCTTCCAGCTCGACGACACGGGCGCAGCGCCGGATCTTCGCGTACTCGGCGACCTCGCGGTCCCGCAGCTCGTCGAGTGCGGCGGTACGGGCATCGGAGCCCGGCAGCCGCAGCGTCGCGGAGATCTCCCAGAACAACTCGCCCATCCGGTGGGTCTGTTCGATCAGATCCAGGTAGGCGGTGCGCCGGCTCTCCCGCAGCCGCTCGGCGCGCTGTGAGCGTGCGGAGATCTCGCCCTGAATCCTCGCGGCCTGGGCGCTGCCGCGGCTGGTGACCCAACTGGCGAGCACCGCCGTCCCGCCGGTCACCGCCGCGATCGCCAGAGTCCACCACGTACCGTCGCCCACGGGGCGCACCCTACCGAGCCGCTGTGGCGCTTCTCTTCCCGGGCGCCCCTTCCTGGTCATCCCTTCCGGGGCGTCTCTTCGTCGGACACCCTCCTGAGGCACTGCTTCCGGGGCTCGGTTCACCGCCTCGGTCACCGCGACGACGGGAACTCGCCCGGCGGCACCGCACTCGTGGCGGCATTTCCGCCGAGCACCTTGTTCAGGCTGAACGTCAGCACCGTGTACTGCGTTCCGCCCGCCACCCGCATCGTCCGGAAGGTCGCCCTGTCGTCGAACTTCTCGAAGCGGCACTCGCGGGTGAAGGAGCTCTTCGTGCCGTTCCAGTCCTCGCCGGTGGTGAAGTACACCGTGTAGGAGCCGCTGTTGACGCTGCGTACGGTTGTCTCGGAACCGCTGCGCACGTACACGGAGAACGCCGTCCGGGTGCCGCGGGTCAGCGTCATCACCGCATCGGTGCCGGTGCCGTTCTTGACGGTCAGCCGACCCAGGCCGCCCCGGCTGCCGTCGCGAAGGAACGCACCGTTCGCGAGCCGCCGGTGCCGGGCCCGTTCCGTACGCGGCAGACGCAGTGTGGCGTCGTAGCCCAGCGCGGAGAGCGCGCGCCCGGCCTGCTCGACTCTCTGCGGACCCCCGGCCATACCCAATGCGACGCGCGGTGAGGCGGAACAGCGGCCGCCGCTGCCACGGGCGCTCCGCAGGTCCTGCGCCAGAGCACTCAGCGAGGAGGCGAGTTGACCGTTGCCGGTAAGGGCGTCGTCCGGTGGGGTGGTTGCTTGCAGGACGCGGGCGGCGGTGTCCGCCTTGGCTGCTGCCGTGTCCAGGGCCTTGTTCAGCGGCCCGCCGTCCCGCGCACCGTCGACCGTGCGCAGGGCGCTGTCGAGCGGCCCGAGAGCTTCGGTCAGCGCATGGCGGTAGGCGGCCGGGGCGACGGCCGATGGCGTGCTGGGGGAGTGCGCCGAACCGGTCGCAGAGCTGCCGGTGCCGTCCGCCGGTCCCGTGCCTTCCCCGTCCGGAGGAGAGGAAGAGGAACAGGCCGTAAGCGACAGCGAGAGAGCGAGTGCCGCCGCGCCCAGGACGGCGGCCCGGCTGCTGAAGCGCGGCCTCCGTGGGGGCTGTGCCAGGGGTTGGGCGGGGGCCGTCCGGCTCCTGCCGTGTGCCGGTGGTGCGCCCGTGTCCGCCGCTGTCCCGTTCGTCGTCGTGTGCGCAGAGGTGCACCTCGTCATGAGTCCCCCGATTTCCCCGGTATCCCCCACATCCGGCAACTGCCGAAAGAACAGGCTTCTCCGCCCACAAGTGACTGTCAAGGGCGTTTGCGAGTACGGGAGTTCGGGGGAAATTCCTCGGAATTCATGCTTCCGCACCCGTGCGCGGCCACCTGGCGCGTCTGTAGAGTCCCCTGCCATGGCAGCGCTGAATGATCTTCTCCCGCAGGCGGCCGTACGCCTCGATGTCCGGGTGGCGGACTGGCGGGAAGCGATACGTACGGCGGGTGAGCTGCTGGTGGACACGGGCGCCACCACCGAGGCCTACACCGCGGAGATGATCCGCAATGTCGAGGAGAACGGGCCGTATTTCGTCCTCGCGCCGGGCTTCGCGTTGGCCCATGCCCGTCCCTCGCCCGCCGTGCGCCGGACCGGGATGTCCTGGGTCCGGCTGGCGCAACCGGTGGAGTTCGGTCATGAGTCGAATGACCCGGTGCATCTGGTCGTGGGACTCGCCGCCGAGGACTCCGGGGCGCATACGGCGGCGATGGCCGCACTCGCGCGGTTGCTCGCCGGCCCGGCGACCGCGCAGGCTCTGCAGGACGCGGCCGGTCCGGACGAGCTGTATGCGGTGCTGGCCGGGCCGGAGCGCGAGGGCGGGGCCGATGGCGGTGACCGGTCGCGGGGCGAGGATGCCGTACCGGAGCGGTCCGCACGGGGAGAAACTGTGCGGGAGCAGTCCGTACCCGGCGAGGCCGTACGCGAAGCTGCCGTACGTGAGCAGTCCGATCTCGCCCCGCGGGCGGTACACAAGATCCTCACGGTGTGCGGCAACGGCGTGGGCACCAGTCTGTTCCTGAAGAACACGCTGGAGCAGGTGCTCGACCGCTGGGGCTGGTCCCGCCATGTGACGGTGGAGGCGACCGACACCATCTCGGCCAAGGGCAAGGCGTCCGAGGCCGTCGCGATCCTCACCTCCCGGGAGATCGCCAGGACGCTCGGCGAGGTCGGCGTACCGGTAAAGGTCGTGGCGGACTTCACCAGTGGTCCCGAGGTCGACCGCATCCTCCGCGACACCTATGACGTGTGAGTGCGGCAACTGAGCACGACCAACTGAGCACCGCGACTGAGCACGGCAGCTGAGTACGGCAACTGAGCACGGGAGGACGGACCGCCCCATGGACTGGCTCATATCCCTCGCCACGTTTCTCGTGAACGAGATCCTCAGCCAACCCGCGTACCTGATCGGCCTGATCACGGCAGCCGGTCTGATCGCGCTGAAGAAGACCGCAGGTCAGGTGGTCGGAGGTGCGATCAAGGCGACGCTCGGCTTTCTGCTGATCGGTGCCGGCGCGGGGCTGGTGGTCAGCTCTCTCGGCCCGCTGGGCGGCATGATCCAGGGGGCGACCGGGGCGCATGGGGTGATCCCGACCAACGAGGCGATCGTCGGCATCGCCCAGGCGCAGTTCGGCGCCCGCGTCGCCTGGCTGATGATCCTCGGCTTTGCGGTCGCCTTGATGCTGGCCCGCTTCACCCCACTGCGGTACGTGTTCCTGACCGGCCACCACATGCTGTTCATGGCCACCTTGCTGACCATGGTCCTGGCCACTTCCGGCCGCTCCTCGGTGAGCGTGGTGGTCGTCGGCGGACTGCTGCTGGGCATCCTGCTGGTCGCGATGCCGGCGTTCGCGCACCCCTGGACCAAGCGCATCACCGGCAACAACACCATCGCCATCGGCCACTTCGGCACCGCCGGCTACATCGTCGCGGGCGCCGCCGGGCAACTCGTCGGCAGGCGCAGCCGCAGTACGGAGGACATGAAGCTGCCCGAGGGCCTGCGCTTTCTGCGGGACTCGATGGTCGCCACGGCGCTGTCCATGGTGCTGATCTACGTCATCATGTCGCTGGCCTACCTGGCGCGAGTGGGCCGGGCGACGGCGTTCAAGGCGTTCGCGGCGGGCGGTGGCAGCGCGGCCGGCGACCTCGGAAACTACGTCATGCAGTCCGTCATGCAGGGCCTGCAGTTCGGGATCGCGGTCGCGGTGATCCTCTTCGGCGTCCGGACGATCCTGGGCGAACTGGTCCCCGCGTTCCAGGGCATCGCCGGCAAGCTCGTACCGGGCGCGGTGCCGTCCCTGGACGCCCCGATCGTCTTCCCGTACGCGCAGAACGCGGTGCTCATCGGCTTTCTCGCCAGCTTCGCCGGCGGCCTGGTCAGCCTCGCCCTGCTGACCTGGGTGGGCCATCCGGCGCTCGGTCTCGCACTGGTCCTGCCCGGGCTCGTACCGCACTTCTTCACCGGGGGAGCGGCCGGTGTGTACGGCAACGCCACCGGTGGCCGGCGCGGTGCGGCGGTGGGCGCCTTCCTGAACGGTGTGCTGATCACGTTCCTGCCCGCGCTGCTGCTCAAGGTGCTCGGTGCGTTCGGCAAGGAGAACACCACGTTCGGCGATGCCGACTTCGGCTGGTTCGGCACTCTGACCGGCAACGCCGCCAAGGCGGGCGCCACCGGCGGCATCCTCCTGATGCTGGCCCTGGGCGCCGTACTCCTGGGGGCGGCGATCTTCTTCCAGAAGCGGGTCGTGGACACCGGCTGGGACCCGGGCGCCCGCCGCGATGCCTTCCTGCCGGGCGCGGCATCCGCGGCAACCACGTCATCCGGCACGGCTGGGGCCGCGGCCGCGGCGCCGGCCCCGGTCCCCGGGCATGCGAAGATCGCGCCGCCGGCGGGGGCACCGGCCCCGCCACCGCCACCCGCGACCGGCTGAGCCGGGCGGACCGTACCGGCACGGGCTCCCCGTGCGTACGGCACGACACCGCACGGCACGACCACCGCACGGCACAGTCCCACACGGCACGACCACGGCACGGCACAGTCCCACACGGCACGACCACGGCACGGCACAGTCCCACACGGCACGACACGGCACCACGGGGCACGGACCGGCCCGGACCCCGGCGCTGGGCCGTTCGATGCCCGCTCCGCGCGCGTCCGGGGCCCCTGTCTGCCCGCAGAGCTAAAATCCGGAGCATGGCTGCAGGGGAGTTCCCCGGCCCGGCGACCGACGCGCCGGCCGGTGCCCAGCGGCTGATCCGCCGCCGGCGGCCCTTCCTGCCCTGCGCAGGCTCGCCCACCACCTGCACGAGGAGGCGGAGCGCATATGACCTGCGACGACGAAGAACGGCAGGAGCGGTCGTCCGGCCCCGCCCCGGACGAGACCGCCCCCGACGCGGTGACCTGCCGGGCTCTGCGCTACGCCTTCGGTGAGACCAAGGCCGTGGACGGCGTCGACCTCTCCGTCCGCCCCGGCGAGGTCTTCGGCCTGCTCGGTCCGAACGGCGCGGGCAAGACCACCGCGATCCGCTGTATCACCACCCTCCTGCCCGTCCCCTCCGGCATGGTGCGGGTCTTCGGGCACGACGCGGCGAGGGAGCGGATGGCGGTGCGCCGGCTGCTGGGGTACGTACCGCAGCAGCTGTCCGCGGATGCCGGGCTGACCGGCCGCGAGAACGTCGCCCTGTTCGCCCGGGTCTTCGATGTCCCGCGCCGTGAGCGCGCCGCACGCGTCACCCAGGCACTGGAGGCCGTCGGTCTCACCGACGCGGCCGGCCGGCTCGCGAAGACGTACTCCGGCGGCATGATCCGTCGCCTCGAACTCGCCCAGGCCCTGGTCAGCGCGCCCCGCCTGCTGATGCTCGACGAGCCGACGATCGGCCTCGACCCGATCGCCCGCACCAGCGTCTGGGAGCACATCAACGCCGTACGGGCCGCCACCGGCATGACCGTCCTGGTGACCACGCACTACATGGACGAGGCCGACCAGTACTGCGACCGCCTCGCCCTGATGCACCGCGGCCGGATCCGCGCCCTCGGTACCCCCGACGAGCTCCGGTCCGCCCTGCGTGCCCGCCGCCGTGCGGCCGCGGCCTCGCCCACCGCCCCCACGGCAACGAGCCCTTCGGCCGCCCCCGCACCGCCGGCTGCCGCCGCATCGGACTCGTCCTCCTCGTCCCCTTCCTCCTCTTCCCCCTCCTCCTCTTCCCCCTCTCCCTCATCGGCCCCCTCGGGCTCGTCCGATGCCGTGCCGACGCTGGAGGACGTCTTCCGGGACGTCGCCGGCAGCGGTCTCGACGAGCAGTCAGGAGACTTCCGAGATGTCCGAAGCACCCGCCGCACCGCACACCGCGTCGGCTGAACCGGCCACCGGTCCCGGCCGTCTGGACCTGCTGCTGGTACCGCCGCGTGCCCGCACCGGCTGGCGGGTGCTGCCCGCCAGAGTCGTCGCCATGTGCGTGGTCGAACTGCAGAAGCTGCGCCACGACCGGACGGAGCTCTACACCCGCGCCGTCCAGCCCGCCCTGTGGCTGCTGGTCTTCGGCGAGACCTTCACCCGTATCAAGGCCATCCCGACCGGCGGCACCCCGTACATCGACTATCTGGCGCCCGGCATCATCGCCCAGTCGGCCATGTTCATCGCGATCTTCTACGGCATCATGATCATCTGGGAGCGGGACGCCGGCATCCTCACCAAGCTGCTGGTGACACCGACCCCACGCTCCGCTCTGATCGCCGGGAAGGCCTTCGCCGCCGGGGTGAAGGCGCTGATCCAGGCCGTCGTGGTGATCGTCATCGCCGCACTGCTCGGGGTGGCCATGACCTGGAACCCCCTACGGCTGCTGGCCGTCGCTGTCGCGGTGATCCTCGGCTCGGCCTTCTTCTCCTGCCTGTCCATGACGATTGCCGGGATCGTGCTCACCCGCGACCGCCTGATGGGTATCGGCCAGGCCATCACCATGCCGTTGTTCTTCGCCTCCAACGCTCTCTACCCGGTGGCGATCATGCCCGGCTGGCTCCAGACGGTCAGCAGGATCAACCCCCTGAGCTATCAGGTCGATGCCCTCCGCGGCCTCCTCCTGGGAACCCACGCCCATCTGGCTCTGGACTTCACCGTCCTGGTGGCCGTCGCCGTCATGGGCATCGCCGCGGCCTCCTCGCTCCTGGGGCGCCTGGCTCGCTGACGCCGCATCACTCGCTCGTCCTATCGCCGTGCTCGTCACCTCACCGCGCTGGTCACGTCATCCCTCCCGTCACTCTCCCCCCACCCTTCCCGTCACTCTCCCCCCACGCCTCCCGTCGCGTCATCGTGTTCGTTGCCGACCGCGCTCCGCCGCGAACTCTCCCCGCGGCCCCGGCGTTACACTCACGCGGGATGCGGTCCCGCGGTCGTGCCGCCGTCCGGACATACCCGGGAGGGGGTGCATCGCCTCCGCCGGTAGGCATGCCTGGCCGACCGACCCACTGCGTCTCCCCGCCGGGGCAGTACATCGTGTTTCTTTTGCCGAGTCGACGACGGTGGGTGCGAGGGTGGAAACGGCGGAGCGGTCGGAACGGGCGGGACGGTCCGACCGGTCGGAGGGGTCGGAACGGACCAGGGGAACGTGGTCATTCCGCATACCCTCGGACCGCCAAGTCTCGGATTTTGGTGCCGCGTTCGGTCGACACCTACCAGGCCCGCGGGCCATGGGGTGGACCGTCACCGCGGTATTTTTTGTGCTGTACACCGTGGTGTCGGTGCTGCGGAACGATCGCATGCTCAATGCCGGCTACGACCTGGGGATATTCGAGCAGGCGATTCGTGCTTATGCGCATGGCCGGGCTCCGATCGTAGAACTCAAGGGACCGGGTTTTCACCTCCTCGGAGACCACTTTCACCCCCTCCTGGTGCTCATCGCCCCCTTCTATCGGCTCTTCCCCAGCGCCGTGACGCTGCTCGTGGTGCAGGCCGCACTGATGGCACTCGCCTGCTTTCCGCTCACCCGCTGGGCACACCGGGCTGTCGGACCGGTCACGGGTCTGGTGGTGGGCTGTGGACTGGGTGCCTCCTGGGGCCTCATCGCGGGAGTCGCCAAGGACTTCCACGAAATATGCTTCGCGGTCCCGCTTCTCGCCTTCAGCGTGACCGCCCTCGGACAGCGTCGCTGGGGGGCGGCGGCAGCGTGGGCGCTCCCGCTGCTCTTGGTGAAAGAGGACCTTGGGCTCACGCTCGCTGCCATCGGCGGCTATATCGCATGGCAGGGGCGGCGCGAGTGGCGGCACGATTCCTCGGAAACGTGGCACGGTTCAAGGGAACGGCGTCAGCAATCCGAGGACCGGTGTCACCAGCCGGCAGAGCGGTGTCGTGATGACGGTGCCCGGATTCACGAGCCCGAGGACCGGGCTCACCACCCTGCGGAGCGGCGACGCTTCCCCGTCCTGCTCGGCGTTGCCGTGGCATTTCTCGGCGTGGCGGGCACAGCGGTGGAAATCCTCGTTCTTCTGCCTGCCATGAATCCCCGCGGTGGCTTCGACTACTGGCACCAGATACCGGGTGAGGCGGCCTCCTCATCGGGGAGCTTCACCGCTCTTGTGTCCGCCGGACTTCATGTGTTCTGGCCGCCGATGAAGTGGCTTCTGCTGTTCATGCTCGCCGCGCCCACCGCATTCTTCGGTCTGCGTTCCCCGCTGACGCTGCTGTGCGTACCCACTCTCGCGTGGCGGCTGCTGGCCGGCAACGAGCACTACTGGCAGCCGAATTTCCATTACAACGCGATCCTGATGCCGCTCGTATTCGCCGGCCTCATCGATGTGCTGCACCGGCGGCCGGATATCGTGCCGCCCCCGGGGCGCCGTAAGGTCCTTGCCTTCTCCGCTGCCTTCACCGCCGTCACGGCCGCGGTCTATCCCCTCCACGACCTGGTCCTCCCCTCGGCCTGGCGGACCCCGGCGCATGTCCGTACGGCGGAGCGGTTGTTGAAGCGCATACCCGACGGGGACACCGTCGCCTCCTCGAACCGCCTGGCGCCGATGCTGACCGGACGAACCACCGTCAGCCTGGTCTGCTTCGGCACCGGCCCCGATCCCGCCGCGCCGACCGGCCTCCCGGCGCGTCCGCCGCGCTGGGTGGTCTCGGACCGCCACGATCCGACCGTCAAAACTCCCTGCCCGGTGGAGCGGACCCACCGCATGATGCGCCTCTACCGTGCCCATGGCTACGTCCAGGTCGCCGAGGAGGACGGGATCACCCTGCTCCGCAGGCGATGACGTCCGGCGTGAGAGATGTTGCTGACGACGGAGTGGAAATGGCTCAGGCGTCCGGAGCGATGAGACTGCGGAGCAGGGGAGTGGCGATCCGCACGATGTCCTCCACGTCCGCCTCGGCCAGGTCGGGCAGGTGCAGCAGATAGCGCTGGGCGGCGACCCCCATCATGATCGCGCTGAACAGTGCGGCACGCAGTCGGGCATCGGGCGCATCGATGGTGGCTGCGATGTGATCGGTGACCTCCGCGGTCATGTGCCGGCGCAGCAGTTCTGCCGCTTCGTCGCTCGTCATGCTCGTCCGCAGGAGTACCGCCATGGGGCCGTCCGGATCCGCCGCCCAGGTGTCCAGCATGCCGCGCAGGCGGTTCTCCACCGTGTGGCCGGGGTCGCTGGTGGTGAGTTCGTCGTGGGGGATCCGCCAGTGGACGGCCTCGCGGAACAGGGCCTGCTTGCTGCCGAAGTACTGGATCACGGAGGACTTGTCCACGTCGGCTTCGGCCGCGATGGCGCGGATGGTCGCGCGCTCGTAGCCGACCTCCGCGAACTTCCGACGTGCGGCCGTCAGGATGCGCCGACGTGTGCGCTCGCCCTTGCGCTCCGGAAGGGCTGCCTCCGCGGCCGGGCCTCCAGAACCGGACGTGTGCCGCGCGGCCTGTCCGGGCGCATTCGTCGCTGCATCGGCGCAGGTCAAAGTCGGTCCCCTTTCCGGTGCCGGTCCTGATGCTACAAGTACCTCCGGACAGTGCCGGGGCCTTGGAAACGGCGGATCGGAAAGCTTCGCAGAGGGACGGCGGATCGGAAAGCTTCGTAGCGGGAAGGGCGGACCGCGAGATTCCGCGGGGGAGGAGCGGACGCCGGCGCACGGGGAGCGTCGGCCCGCACCGCCCTCCCGCTCCGCCTTCCCGCTCCGCCCTCCTGCACCGCCTTCCCGCTCCGGCCTCCTGCACCGCCTTCCCGCTCCGGCCGCTGGAGCCTGTCCCAGCGGCCGGAGCGAGACGGACCGGTCCCGCGGAACCGTCACCGTGGTGGTGTACGGGCGGGAGCCGTCCGGCTCAGGCGGCCAGCGCCGCCGCATCCTCCACCAGCCGGCCGAGGTCCGGCAGAGCGTGGGACCGGCGCTGGAGTCCCTGGGCGCGGGACCGGTAGGAGCGGTCATCGAGAACGTTGCGCAGCGCCGCGGCCAGCGCATCGCGTGTCACGTCCTGGACGTTCATCCGGATACCGACGCCCAACTGCTCGAGCCGGGAGGCATTGTGGGACTGCTCCGCGAACAGCGGTACGGCCACCATGGGGACTCCGGCTGCCAGCGCCTCCCGGGTGCCGTTGAAGCCGGCATGCGTGAGGAATAGATCACTGGACCGGAGCAGCAGTTCCTGCTGGACGAACGAGGTCAGATGGACGTTGTCGCGGCGCGGTCCGTCCCACTGCTTCGGGTCGCGGTCGGCCCCCAGGGCCACGACACCGGTGACCGGCAGCTCTCCGAGGGCCTCGATGATGGTATCCAGCAGCGTGTGGGCGCCGCCGGGAAGCCGGGTAGCGTTCGAGCCGAGAGTGGCGAGGACGAGCGGCCGGTCCGTGTCGAGTCCGGCGATCTCCGGATCGAGACCTCCCTGTGCCGCCCCGGCGGGGACCTGGTAGTAGCGGGCGCTGGGCAGCCTGCTGTCCGTGGGGTAGAAGTCCTCCGGAACGACTCCGGCACGGAAGGCGCGGAACGGGTGCCAGGCGTCGGTGACCGGTGCCAGGCCGAATTTCTCCCGCTGCCGGTTGAGCTCCTCCGTCACGGCGGGGTGGGCGTAGGGCGCCATCGGCCCGATGTCCAGAGCGCCGTGCGGGATGCCGAGGATTTCCGCCGCCAGATAGCCGCCGTACTCGGTCGACTCATGGAGGATCAGGTCCGGTCCCCAGCTCTTCGCCACATCGAGGAGGTCGGGGACGCTGGCCGCGGCAAGGTGCCCGACGAAGGCCGCGGCGAAGAATTCCGGCGCCAGCTCCACGGTCACGGAGCCGGCCTTCTCCATGCCCGGCGGGGGCGGGATGGTGCCGTCCCGTAGTGCCTCGCCCACCGACGGCATATGGGGCAACGTCAGCGCGGTGAGCCCGCGCTCCTCTATGTGCTGCACGACGTCGGCCCCCGTGGCGACGGCCACCTCATGGCCTGCCTTCTGGGCTCTCTCCGCCACCGGCAGTACCAGGGGTGCGAGGTGCGAATAGATTGCCTGTGCGGTGATGAGGATGCGCATGATGCTCGCTCTCCACGAAGCGGTGCAGGCGCCACGGAGTGGGCCTCGCCGCGGGTTTGGCGGCCGACTGCTCAAAAATAAACGCTTGTTGAGAATCTATCACCCGCTTTTCGCGCCACTTCAGGCCGGCCGCCGACGACGCCCCTCGTGCGCCTGGTCCGCGGGTGGGTGGTGCCGTGCGTCGGCCCACGGGAGCCCCGGGCGTGCGACGGGACCATGCGTGAGCACACCGAGCGCCGCCCCGCCGTGGCCGGCGCGGCGCTCGGCTGCTTGGGTGCGCGGCCGGCTTTTGGTTCGCTGCCTAGGGCTGTCCGCGGTGCACGCAGGTGGCCGAGTTGTCCTGGCACCAGCCGCCGGGCGGGTGGTCCATCGCGTAGAAACCTTGCACCAGCCCGATGAGGACGACGATGGAGAACGCGAGGCAGGCGGCAAGCGCCACCCACAGCGCGATCCTCTTGACCGTGCGACGGCCGATGCTCCTGGAAGCAGGCCTCGGAGGCGGGAGCGCCGGTCTCAGAGCCAGTCCCGCCGCTTGAAGACGAAGTACAAACTGGTGCACACGATCGCCATCAGGACGATGGCGAAGGGGTATCCGAACGCCCAGTGCAACTCCGGCATGCGGGCGAAGTTCATGCCGTAGATGGTGCCGACCAGGGTCGGGGCGAAGAGGATCGCCGCCCAGGAGGAGATCTTCTTGATCTCCTCGTTCTGTTCGAAACCGGCCTCGGCCAGGGCCCGCATTTCGGCGTTCTGCTGCTGGTTCACCAGGGTGGCGTTGACGGCGAGGATGTCCTGCAGGGCCTGCCGGAAGCCGTCCACGCGGTCGGTGGTGTGCAGTGCGTGGTCGGCCACGTCGCGCAGGTAGCGGCGCAGTTCCTCGTCGATGGCGTACTTCTCGAAACCCGCGGTCAGGCCCTCCAGCATGCCGTTGAGCGGACGGGTGGCGCGCTGGAACTCGACCACCTCACGGGAGAGTTCGTAGATGCGCCGGGAAACCCGGGGGTCGCCGCCGAAGACCTCGGTCTCGATCTCGTCGATGTCGTTCTGGACGCCGGCGACGACCGGCGCATAGCCGTCGACGACGGCATCGAGGATGGCGTAGAGAACGGCCTCGGGGCCGCGCTTGAGGAGTTCGGGGGTGTCCTCCATGCGTGCGCGTACGGCCGAGAGGTCGGGGGCGCCGCCGTGCCGCACGGTGAGCACGAAGTCGCGGCCCACGAAGACGTGCAGCTCGCCGAAGTCGACCTCCTCCGGATCGTCGAGATAGCGCGCGGCGCGCAGGACGACGAAGAGAGTGCCGCCGTAGCGTTCCAGCTTGGGGCGCTGGTGGGCCTCCAGGGCGTCCTCGACGGCGAGGGGGTGGAGGTCGAACTCCGTCGCCAGGGCGAGAAGTTCGTCGCGGCTGGGGCGGTGCAGGCCGATCCAGGCGAGAGTGCCGGAGGCGGCGCGCTGCTGCCGGAAGGCCTCGGCGAGCGTGTCATGGGTGCTGACCCGGCGGCCGTCACGGTAGAGGACGGCATTGATGATGCTGCCGGCAGCCTCGGCCGGGGGCCCCACCGCCGCGTCGGAATCGTCCGTGGGCCCGGCGGTCGAGGGACCGGCGGGGCGCTTCTTGGCGGGCTTGCGCAGGCCGCGCAGGCCACGCGGCCGACGACCGGGAGGCTCGGACCCCACGACAGCACCAACCTCCGTCACACGGGGATGAACGGGCACACAGAATCTCGACGGAGGATATCTGTCGCGGATGTCGGAACAGGTCATCGGGCATGGTGCAGGATGGACCGGGGCGTGCGCGGCGTGTGTCACGTCCGCCGAGGTTTGTGTGTTTATCCCTAGAATTGCGCGATGCAGATACCGCAGACAGCCAACACTCTCCCGGGCGAGGTGATTCGGTGAACGGCCCCGATGCCACCGACGAGCAGTGGGAAGGGCTGGCCGAAGTCGTCCCGCTCCGCGGCAGCAGTGAGTGGCCCTCCTGGCCCGACCACCGCGCCCTCCCCGAGGAGGAGCCGGCCGAGGAGGCGCGGCGGTTCATCGTCCTTCGCGTCCAGACCTTCGCGGACGCCCGTGAGGTCGCCGAGTACCTGATGGCACAGCTCCCGGTCCTGCTGGACCTCAGCAGCGCCGACGCCGATGTCGCCAAGCGCATCCTGGACTTCTCCAGCGGAGTCGTCTTCGGGCTCGGCAGCGGGATGCACCGCGTGGACACCAATGTCTTCCTGCTGGCGCCGACCGGCACCGAGGTCGCGGAAGAGGTGGCGGGCAGTGTCCCCCGTTCGTAGGAAGAGCTGTTGGGCGTAACGGTTCTCCGGCCGGGCGCTGCGTAGCGTCCCTTCATGCATTCCGACAGTGTGCGACCGGCGGTCACGGAGTTACGGCTGTCCGCCTTCAAGTCCCATCGCGGCGTCACCCTGCCGCTCTCCCCGCTGACCCTGTTGAGCGGAGGGAGCGGCAGCGGCAAGTCCAGTGCGCTGCAGGCGTACGAAATCCTCGCCCGGCTCGGCAGCGGGGAACCGCTCTCACGGGCGGTGGGGGAGGTGGCGGGCAGCCCTGCGGCCTGTGTGCCGGCCGGGGCGCACCCCGACGAACAGGGGCGGCGCGGTTTCCGCATCGGCTGTACGGTCGACGGCCCGGCCGGCCCCGTCAGTCTCGATCTCGCCGTCCAGGCCGAGCCCGAATTGCGGATCGTCGGCGAGCGGTTGACCGGCGGCGGCGAGACGTTGCTGACCACCGCACTCACCGACCCCACCCGTCCGGCCGTCCAGGCTGCCTGGCACACGGCGGGTGCGACTCCCGTGACCCGCGCGCCGCTGCCCGACGACCGGCTGGGCACCTCCCTGCTGCCGCTGCGCGTCGCGGGGAAAACGGCGGGGCAGCGGCTGGTGCTGGCCGCGGCGGAGCAGGTCGTGGTCGCGCTGCGGTCGGCGTTCGTGTGCGACCCGCGGCCGGAGGTCATGCGGGGAGCGGGGGTGGGCGGTACGGGTGTGGCCGGTGAGGGTGGCGGACGGGGTACGGACGGCGAGGGGCCTGGTGCCGGACGTGCCGGACGTGCTGCCGGGGCGCGCGGGGGCGGCGCGGGAGCCGGGCGCGGGAAAGCGGTGAGTGCACCGGGGAGGGCGAGGGGGACCGGCGGGGCGGGCGCTGCCGCAGGAGCTGCGGGGGCCTGGGGTGCGCGGGCGCGCAGGACGAGTGGTGGTGAGGCGGGCGGCTGGGGCCGTGAGGCGGGGGAGCCGCGGGACGAGGGGAGGCTGCGGTCGTCCTGCGACAACCTGCCCATGGTGTTGCAGCGTACGAGCCTGGAGTGTGCGCGGCGGCATGCGGTGCTGGTCGCGGCGGTGCGGGGGGCGTGTGCCGGTCCCGTCGAGGGGCTGCGTGCGGTGCCGTGGCAGCCGGGCGGGACGGGAGGCGGGCCGGCCGGCGCTCCTGCGGAGGCGGGGCGCGGTGGCTCCACGGGGCCGCACGGCGTACAGGGGGCCGGGGGCGCGGCGGGCGCCGCGGGTGTGCGGGCCGTACTGGACCGGGGTGAACTGGGGGAGCTGCCCGTCGAGCAGCTCGGCGATGGTGAGCTGCGGTTTCTCGCCCTGGCACTGGTGCTGCTCACCGGGCCGGACGTACTGGCCATGGATCCGGTCGGGGAGGTCCCGTCGGCCCATCAGCAGATGACGGTGATGGCGGACGGGATGGATCGCTGTATGGACCGCAGGCAGGCCCGTGAGCTGGTGTCGCTGGCCGTGCGGATGACCGAGCGCGGACATGTGCGGTTGCTGGGGACGGTGCGGGATCCCTCGGTCGCCGACGGGCTGCCCGGCGTACAGGTGCTACACCTGGGGGCATGAGTGAGGATCTTCAGGCGCTGCAGCGACGACTGGCCGAGTTCGCGGCCGCACGGGACTGGCAGCAGTACCACACGCCCAAGAATCTGGCCGCGGCGCTGAGCGTCGAAGCTGCTGAACTCGTTGAGATCTTCCAGTGGTTGACACCGGAGGAATCGGCGAGGGTGATGTCGGATCCGCGGAAGGCCGGCCGGGTCGAGGACGAGGTCGCGGACGTCCTGGCGTATCTGCTGCAGTTCTGCGAGGCGCTGGGGGTCGACGCGGCGGCGGCGCTCGCCGCAAAGATCGAGCGCAATGAGTCGCGGTTCCCTGCGGTCCGTTCGGCGCGGCCGGATCGCCCGCGGGAGGGGGAGGAGTAGGAGGCCGAGCGGGGAGGGTGGGCTTGGCCGGGAGGGCGGGTCGCGCGGGGAGGGGTGGGAAGTCAGAGGTGGGCGGGAACCGGGGGCGGGGCCTCGGTTCCCGCCCGTCGGCGTTCTTGGCTTCCGCCGGCGTTCTTGGCTTCTTCCGGGGCTGGTGCCGGCCTGGTCCCGGTCTCGCCCCGGCCCTGGCGCCGGTCCTGGTTTTGGTTTTGGTCCGGGCGCGGGCACGGGCCAGGGGTCTGGCCGACGCCGCCCCTCCCACCGCCCCGCAGTCGCTGACCATTCCCTGCGGTGCCCTCTTCGGGTATTTCGCGCGACTTGTGCAGGGCGTGTGGAGGGTGGGGGTGCTGAGGCGCGCGGGGAGGGAGGGGGGCGAGGTCGGCCGATGTCACTCTACGGAGTCATGGATCTTTCCACAGGGTCTTGCTTGTCCACAGATTTGCGAATTCCCCTGGCTTTTTTGGGTGTTCACCCTCACTCTGGGTAGTGGAAAGAGTGCAAGGGGCACGCGGATGAGTGATGAGGAGAGGAGGGAGCGGATGGACGCGGTGCGGATCATCGCGGCAAGCCGGCGCGGTCTGGCCGAGGCGCACACGGTGCATGGAGTGATCGTCGAGGCATGGCAGGCGCAGGCCTTGGCGGAGGCGATCGGCAGCCACCTCGCGATATTCGGGCCGTACGAAGTGCGGTCCAGAGCCCGAGGGCTGGGCGACGCGGGCGGGCGGTTCAGCGGGGGACTGCTGTGCCCGGCATCGGCCACCGGTGGGCTGCGGGCGGCTCAGCTGTCCGAAGTGCGGGACGTCAAGGAGGCGCTGACGGGCCTGTGCCGACTGCTGCGGGAAGTGTGCGAAGCGCTGGTGAGCGTGGTGCTGCTCGCTGACGAGGAGGGAATGTACTGGACGTGCGTCGAGGCGATGGACACGGCCGACGAAGCGCGAGACCGCGTGGCCGGGATACTGGAGAAGCTGGAGGTGCGCGACCGGAACCCTGCCTGAAGCAGAAGTAGACCAGTGTCACTGCACGCCCACCGTCCACTGCCCTTCCTTCCTTCCCCTTCGTGCTTCCTCGGCCGGTCGCCGTTTGCCGCCGCGCCGACCTGAGAGCCGGGGCCACCCCGACACCTCGTCGCCCGTTCCGCGCGGTGTCCGTATCGCCCAGATCGTTCCGGCCGCCCGCATCGTTCCTCGTCGCCTGCCCTCTTCCTCGTCGCCATCGTCGGTGCCGTCAAGGGGCGGGCCCACCTGATCCGGCTCGCCCCGGTCGGCGGAACAACCGGCCCGCGGATCAAGTAGCCGGCGCAACAATCGCCTGGTGCAACAACCCGCCCGTGCATCAACCGACCGGTGCATCAACCGACCGGTGCATCAATGCGCCTCCGACGGTTGGTTCGCCGTACGGAGCGCAGGATGGAGGTATGGAGCTACGCATTTTCACCGAGCCCCAGCAAGGGGCTTCCTACGACAGTCTTCTGAAGGTCGCCAAGGCTGCTGAGGACCTTGCCTTCGACGCGTTTTTCCGTTCGGATCATTATCTCCGCATGGGCAATGCCGACGGGCTGCCCGGACCGACGGACGCCTGGATCACCCTGGCGGGTCTGGCCCGTGAAACCAAGCGCATCCGTCTCGGGACGCTCATGACGGCGGGCACCTTCCGGTTGCCGGGTGTGCTGGCCATCCAGGTGGCGCAGGTCGATCAGATGTCCGGCGGCCGGGTGGAACTCGGCCTCGGTGCCGGCTGGTTCGAGGAGGAGCACAAGGCTTACGGCATTCCGTTCCCCAAGGAGAAGTTCGCACGGCTGGAAGAACAGCTGGCGATTGTCACCGGCCTGTGGGCCACCGACGGAGGAAAGGAGTTCAGCTACGACGGGACCTATTACCAGCTGGAGAATTCGCCCGCGCTGCCCAAGCCCGTCCAGGGCAAGGTGCCGGTGCTGATCGGCGGACACGGTGCCAGGCGTACACCGCGGCTGGCGGCACAGTACGCCGATGAGTTCAACATCCCCTTTGCCTCGCTCGAAGACAGCGAGCGCCAGTTCGGACGGGTGCGGGCGGCCGCTGAAGCCGCCGGGCGCAAGGGCGATGAGCTGGTGTACTCCAACGCCCTCGTGGCCTGCGTCGGCAGGAGCGATGCCGAGGTGGCGCGACGGGCCGCGGCCATCGGGAGGAACGTGGATGAACTGAAGGCCAACGGCCTTGCGGGCTCACCCGCCGAGGTCGTCGACAAGATCGGGCGGTATGCCGGCATCGGGGCGTCCCGTGTCTACCTGCAGATGCTGGACCTGGATGATCTCGACCACCTCGAGCTGATCTCCGCGCAGGTGCAGACCCAGCTGACCTGACGGCCGAGCGGGCGTGGTCGGGCGGCGCCGCCGGAAAACCGGTATGGATCGTGGCGTACTACGGCAATACTCGGACGCGTGTTCCTGACGATAACCACCACCGGCAGCGCCGACCGTCCCGCGACCGACCTCGGATTCCTGCTGCACAAGCACCCTGACAAGGCGCAGCAGTTCTCGACGTCGCACGGCACCGCGCACGTCCTCTATCCCGAGGCCGACGCTCAGCGGTGCACGGCCGCACTGCTGTTGGAGGTCGATCCGATCGCCCTGGTGCGCCGGAGCCGTGGGAAGGGGCGCGGCGGTGCTCCGGATTCGGCGCTGGGACAGTATGTGAACGACCGGCCGTACGCGGCCTCGTCGCTGCTGGCGGTGGCGCTGAGAAGCGTCTTCGCGAGCGCGATGAAGGGGCAGTGCACGGCGCGGCCCGACCTGGTCATGCGCACGATGCCGCTGCGTATCGAGGTGCCGGTGCTGCCCGCCCGGGGTGGTGCGACGCTGGTGCGCAAGCTGTTCGAGCCGCTGGGATGGACGGTGCAGGCCGAGCCCCTGCCGCTGGACGAGACGTTCCCGGAGTGGGGTGACTCGCGCTACGTACGGCTCGTCCTGGAAGGGGAGAGCACTCTCGCCGGGGCGCTGCGGCATTTGTATGTGCTGCTCCCGGTGCTGGACGACGCCAAGCACTACTGGGTCGCGCCGGATGAGGTCGACAAGCTGCTGCGGGCCGGCGAGGGCTGGCTGGAGGGCCACCCGGAGCAGCGGGTGATCGTCGGACGCTACCTCGCGCGCCGCTGGTCGCTCACGCGTCAGGCCATGGAGCGGCTGGAGCTGGAGCGGCTGGCCGAGTCGGACGACATGGCCGCCGAGGTGATCGACAACGCGGTGGACGAGGAGGCGGACACGGAGGAGAAGCCGGTGCCGCTCGCCGTGCGGCGGCGGGAGGCGATTCTCGCGGTGCTGCGCTCGGCCAAGGCGGCGCGGGTGCTCGATCTGGGCTGCGGGCCGGGGCAGTTGGTCGGTGCGCTGCTCAAGGAAGGGCAGTTCACCGAGATCGTCGGTGTGGACGTGTCGATGCGTGCGTTGCACGAGGCGCGGCGCAGGCTGCGGCTGGACCGTATGCCCGAGCGGCAGTCGGAGCGCGTACGCCTCGTACAGGGGTCGCTGGCGTACACCGACGGCAGGCTGAAGGGCTATGACGCGGCGGTGCTCAGCGAGGTCGTCGAGCATGTCGATCCGGCGAGGCTGCCGGCGCTGGAGTATGCGGTGTTCGGGTCGGCCCGGCCGCGGACCGTCGTGGTGACGACGCCGAACGTGGAGTACAACGTGCGCTGGGAATCGCTGCCGGCCGGCCAGGCCCGGCATGCGGACCATCGCTTCGAGTGGACACGGGAGGAGTTCCGGCAGTGGGCGGGGAAGGCCGCCGCCCGGCACGGCTACGAGGTGAGCTTTGCCCCGGTGGGTCCGGACGATCCCGAGGTCGGCCCGCCCACCCAGCTCGCGCACTTCCGCATCCACGGTGAAGGCGCCGACAACGGCCAAGGCGTCGGTAATCGTGAACGCAGCGGTAACCGTGAAAGCAGCGGTAACCGTGAAGACAGCAGCACGTCGGCGACCGGGAAGGAGGTCGGGGAATGACGGAGGACGGCCGTACGGAGTACGGAGACGAAGAGCGGCACGCGCAGCACGCGCGCGAGGACCGGCAGAGGGACAGGGCCCAGCGGGAGCGCGGGCCCCAGTCGCCGCCTCGGTCCGGGCCGGAGCCGACGCCGGGGCCGGAGCCGTGGCCCGAGCCCGAGCCGCGGCCCGGGCCGGCGGGGCGCACGCTTGCCGTGCCCGACCTCTCGCTCGTGGTGCTGGTCGGAGCCACCGGGTCCGGAAAGTCGACCTTTGCCGCCCGGCACTTCCGGCCGACCGAAGTCCTCTCCTCCGACTTCTGCCGGGGGCTGGTCAGCGACGACGAGAACGACCAGAGCGCCAGTGGCGATGCGTTCGAGGTGCTGCACTTCATCGCGGCCAAGCGGCTGGCCGCCGGGCGGCTGACGGTCGTGGACGCGACCAATGTGCAGTCCGAGGCGCGCGCCCAGCTCGTGCGGCTGGCCCGGGAGCATGACGTACTCCCGGTGGCGATCGTCCTGGACGTACCGGAGCAGGTCTGCGCCGCACGCAACGCCGCGCGCGCCGACCGGGCCGGGCTGCCCCGCCGGGTCATCCAGCGCCACCAGCGTGAACTGCGCCGTTCGCTGCGGCATCTGGAGCGCGAGGGCTTCCGCAAGGTGCACGTCCTGCGGGGGCCGGAGGAGGTGGAGTCCGCCGAGGTCGTCACGGAGCGGCGGTTCAACGACCTGCGGCACCTCACCGGCCCGTTCGACATCATCGGCGACATCCACGGCTGCCGTTCCGAGCTGGAGACCCTGCTCGGCAGGCTGGGCTATGCGCTGGCACGCGACGGACACGGCCGGGCGGTGGACGCCGTACACCCCGAGGGGCGTACCGCGGTCTTCGTCGGCGACCTCGTGGACCGTGGGCCGGACAGCCCCGGAGTGCTGCGTCTGGTGATGGGCATGGTGGGGGCCGGGCATGCGCTGTGCGTGCCGGGCAACCACGAGAACAAGCTCGGCCGCTACCTCAAGGGCCGCAAGGTCCAGCCCACCCATGGGCTCGCCGAGACCATCGAGCAGCTGGAGAAGGAGGACTCCGCCTTCCGCGCCGAGGTCGGGGAGTTCATCCGCGGTCTGGTCAGCCACTACGTCCTGGACGGCGGCGGCCTCGTGGTCTGCCACGCCGGGCTGCCGGAGAAGTACCACGGCCGGACGTCCGGCCGGGTGCGCTCCTTCGCGCTGTACGGCGACACCACCGGCGAGACCGATGAGTTCGGCCTGCCGGTGCGCTACCCGTGGGCCGAGGACTACCGCGGCCGTGCCGCCGTCGTCTACGGCCACACCCCCACCCCGCGCGCCAACTGGCTCAACAACACCCTCTGCCTGGACACCGGCTGTGTCTTCGGCGGTGCGATGACCGCGCTGCGCTGGCCGGAGCGCGAGCTGGTGGACGTCCCTGCGGAGCGGGTCTGGTACGAGCCCGCGAAGCCGCTCGCCGCCGAGGCGCCCGGCGGGGCGGACGGCCGCCCGCTCGACCTCAACGATGTGGCGGGACGGCGGATCGTGGAGACCCGGTACATGGGCCGGCTCGCGGTCAGGGAGGAGAACGCCGCGGCCGCACTGGAGGTGATGAGCCGCTTCGCGATCGACCCGCGGCTGCTGCCGTACCTCCCGCCGACCATGGCGCCGTGTGCGACCTCGGCGGAGGACGGCTACCTGGAGCACCCAGCGGAGGCGTTCGCCGGGTACCGCGCGGACGGGGTGCGGGAAGTGGTGTGCGAGGAGAAGCACATGGGCTCCCGTGCCGTGGTCCTGGTATGCCGGGACGAGACGGTGGCCGAGGCATTCCCCCACGGCCCCGAAGGCAGCCACGGCACCCCCGCCGGGGTGCCGAAGGGGGTGCCGGGCGCCCTGTACACCCGCACCGGCCGGCCGTTCTTCGACGACCCGGAGACGGCCGGGCGCATCCTGCGGCGGATCCGGGACTGTGTCGAAGAGGCGGGGCTGTGGGCGGAGCTGGAGACCGACTGGCTGCTGCTGGACGCCGAGTTGATGCCGTGGTCGCTGAAGGCGACCGGTCTGCTGCGCAAGCAGTTCGCCGCCGTGGGTGCGGCGTCCGGAGCGGCGTTCCCCGGCGTGCTCGGCGCACTGGAGGCGGCGGCCGCCCGGGGGGTCGAGGTGTCCGCGCTGCTCGCCCGGCAGCGGGACCGGGCCCTGGACGCTGCCGCCTTCACCCAGGCGTACCGGCGCTACTGCTGGCGCGTGGGGGCGGAGCCGGCACAGGCGGCCGGTCAGGCGTCCGTCCAGGCCTCGGCCTCGGTCTCGGATGCGAGCGAGGCACCGCACCCCGGGCGGCCCGGTGTGCCGGACGGTATCCGGCTCGCGCCGTTCCAGATACTCGCGGTGCGGGGCCGCAGCCTCGCCGCGCTGCCCCACACCGACCAGCTGGCGCTGATCGACCGGATCATCGCGGCGGAGGCCGTGGTGACGGCCCGGGAGGACGGCGCGGCGGCCGACGGCGACCCGCAGCGACCGGGTCTGCTCGCCGCGACCCGGCGGATCATCGTCGACACCGAGGACGAGTCGTCGGTCGCGGCCGGCACCGCCTGGTGGCTGCGGCTGACCGCCGACGGGGGCGAGGGCATGGTCGTCAAGCCGGTTCAGGCTCTGATACGGCAGGGCGACGGACGGCTCGTCCAGCCGGGCGTCAAGTGCCGTGGCCGCGAATACCTGCGGATCATCTACGGGCCGGAGTACACCCGCCCGGACAACCTCGCGCGCCTGCGCATCCGTCACCTGGGCCACAAGCGTTCGCTGGCCCTGCGCGAGTACGCACTGGGTCTGGAAGCGCTCGACCGGCTGGCGGACGGCGAACCGCTGTGGCGGGTGCACGAGGCGGTCTTCGCGGTGCTCGCGCTGGAGTCGGAGCCGGTGGACCCGCGGTTGTAGGCCGGAGGACCCGAGGCTGCGGACGGGCCGAGGCGGCGTACGGGCCCCGGGGGAGGAGTGCCCTCGGCCGCGCCCCGGCCCGTCACGCCGCCCGCCGCCGCGTGCCCCGGGCGCCCCGACATCCGCCGACTCCCTCCGCCGGGCCGTCCGAGCGGCCAAGATGGGTGGATGGGATTCCAAGTCGACTCCGAGGCCGGGCGGCTGCGCCGGGTCATCCTGCACCGCCCCGATCTGGAGCTGAAGCGGCTCACGCCCTCCAACAAGGACGCCTTGCTCTTCGACGACGTGCTGTGGGTGCGCCGGGCGCGGGCCGAGCACGACGGGTTCGCCGACGTGCTGCGCGACCGGGGGGTGGAGGTGCACCTCTTCGGGGACCTGCTCGCCGAGAGCCTGCAGATCCCCGCGGCGCGGAAGCTGGTCCTCGACCGGGTCTTCGACGAGAAGGAGTACGGGCCGCTGGCCACCGACCACCTGCGGTCGGCCTTCGACGAGCTGCCGGTGCCGGAGCTGGTGGAAGCGCTGGTCGGCGGCATGACCAAGCGTGAGTTCCTGGAACGGCATGCCGAGCCGACCTCGGTGCGCTTCCATGTGATGGATCTCGACGACTTCCTGCTGGGCCCGCTGCCCAACCACCTCTTCACCCGCGACACCTCCGCCTGGATCTACGACGGCGTGTCGATCAACTCGATGCGCTGGCCCGCCCGGCAGCGCGAGACCGTGCACTACGAGGCGATCTACCGTCACCACCCGCTCTTCCGCGACCAGGACTTCCATGTCTGGTCGGAGGGGCAGGCGGACTTCCCCTCGACCATCGAGGGCGGCGACGTCCTGGTGATGGGCAGTGGCGCGGTGCTGATCGGCATGAGTGAACGCACCACTCCGCAGGCCGTGGAGCTGCTGGCGCGGGGGCTGTTCGCGGCGGGTTCGGCGCGCACGATCGTGGCGCTCGACATGCCCAAGCGCCGGGCCTTCATGCATCTCGACACCGTCATGACCATGATCGACGGGGATACCTTCACCCAGTACGAGGGGCTGGGGATGCTCCGCTCGTACACCATCGAACCGGGCTCGGGCGACCAGGACCTCAAGGTCACCGATCATCCGCCGGAGCATATGCACCGCGCCATAGCGGCTGCGCTGGGCCTGTCCGGCATCCGGGTGCTGACCGCGACCCAGGACGTGCACTCGGCGGAGCGCGAGCAGTGGGACGACGGCTGCAATGTGCTGGCGGTGGAGCCGGGTGTGGTGGTGGCGTACGAGCGCAATGTCACCACCAACACCTTCCTCCGCAAGCGCGGCATCGAGGTGATCACGATTCCGGGGAGCGAGCTGGGGCGCGGACGCGGAGGGCCGCGCTGTATGAGCTGTCCGGTGGCGAGGGACGCGGTGCCGGGGGCAGCCTGGGCGTGAACCCGGATCCGTTCGGCAAGGCATGACCCCGGAGCCGTCCGGGGAGTGTGACCCGGTGTATCCCTTCCGTGGGCGTCCCTTTCGTGGACGTCCTTCCGTGGGCGCCCTTCCGTGGGGCGTGGCCCTGGTCCATGGGAGAGGCGTCGGCCGTACCGGACCGATGGCTCCGCATAGGGATGCGTGGGTACGTATATAATTCCAGGGTCGAGTCCGTTCCCACTGCCGCAGACCAGGAGCCCACCCATGGCGATAGACCTCACCGGCCGCCACTTCCTCAAGGAGCTGGACTTCAGCGCCGAGGAATTCTGCCGACTGATCGACCTGGCGGCCGAGCTGAAAGCGGCCAAGCGCGCCGGTACCGAGGTCCCGCGTCTCCAGGGCCGGAACATCGCCCTGATCTTCGAGAAGACCTCCACCCGGACCCGCTGCGCCTTCGAGGTCGCTGCCGCGGATCAGGGCGCCTCGACCACCTACCTGGACCCGTCCGGTTCGCAGATCGGGCACAAGGAGTCGGTGAAGGACACCGCCCGGGTCCTCGGCCGGATGTTCGACGGTATCGAATTCCGCGGGAGCCGCCAGTCCGACGTCGAGGAGCTGGCCGCCTACGCCGGGGTGCCGGTCTTCAACGGGCTGACCGACGACTGGCACCCGACCCAGATGCTCGCCGATGTGCTCACCATGGTCGAGCACGGCCGGGGGCGCCCCCTGGCCGAGACCGCCTTCGCCTACCTCGGCGACGCCCGCAACAACATGGGTAACTCCTACCTCGTCACCGGGGCCCTGCTGGGCATGGACGTGCGGATCGTCGCGCCCCGGCAGCTCTGGCCCGACGAGACGGTGGTCGCCCGTGCGCAGGTGCTCGCCGAGACCAGCGGCGCCCGCCTCACGCTCACCGAGGACGTGACCGAGGGCGTGCGCGGCGCGGACTTCGTGACGACCGACGTCTGGGTCTCCATGGGTGAGCCGAAGGAGGTGTGGGACGAGCGGATCGCGCTGCTCGCCCCGTACGCGGTCACGATGGAGGTACTGCGCGCGACCGGCAAGCCGGAGGTGAAGTTCCTGCACTGTCTGCCCGCGTACCACGACCTCGGTACCGCGGTCGGCCGGGAGATCCACGCCCGGCACGGGCTGTCGTCGCTGGAGGTCACCGACGAGGTCTTCGAGTCCGCGCACTCCGTCGTCTTCGACGAGGCGGAGAACCGGCTGCACACGATCAAGGCGGTGCTGGTCGCGACGCTCGGCCGGTAGGGCCGGGCCGGCGGGCCACCGGGCGGGGCCGAGGCCGGCCGCGGTGTCAGCGCCGGCCGCGGGGTCAGCGGCGGCGTGAGCGCTGCAGCTCGGGGAGGGTGAACCAGACGGCCTTGCCGCGGGGTGTGGGGCGGCAGCCGGAGGCGGAGCTGAGGAACCGGATCAGCAGCAGTCCACGGCCGCGGTCGTGGCCCTCGCCCTCCCCCTCGCCCGTATCCGCTTTCGCTCTCTCGTCCGCGGCAGCGCAGACATCGCCGCCGTTGCTCTCGGCGCCGTCGGTCCTCCCGACGGCGTCCCCCGCCCCCTCGTGGCCCTCTTCGTGTCCCTCCTCGTGATGCCCGGCTGGCTCGGTGCCGTCGGTCTCGTCGTGGTGCCCGGCTGGCTCGGTGCCGTCCGTCTCGTCGGGGTGCCCGGCCTGCCCGCCGCGCTCCGTGCGCTGCATCGGGAACGGGCCCTCACCGGTGGGGTGACCATCGGCCGTGCGAGGGTCTACCGCCCCGCGAGGACCCTCCGCCGTGCCCGGCCCGTCCGCCCCGCCCGGCGTCCCCACCGTGACCGGAACGTCCAGCCCCGGCAGGGGCAGCGGGCCGCCCAGCCCCCGGACGAGGAGGGGATCGCTGTCGTGCACCTCGATCCGGCAGCCGGCCGGCCGCAGCTCCACCACCAGCTCGATGGGGTCCGTATCGCAGGTGTGCTTCAGGGCATTGGCGACGAGTTCGGCGGTCAGCAGCTGTGCGGTGGTGCGGTCGGCCGTGGCTCTGAGGTCCTGCAGGGCGGTCCTGACCATCGCGCGGGCGATGGGGACGGCCGTCGCGCCGCGCGGCAGCGTGATGCGCCAGGTCGAGGGTGCGGGCGGTTCCAGCATGTGCTGTCCGTTCCGTTCGCAAAATGCCGGGCCGGATACCTGAGGCCGGAGGGGACACGTCCACGGTAGGAAGCGCGCGGGCGGAGGGAGCAGGGGCGAGCGACCGGAAAGGGCACGACCTAAGTCATACGGCGGCCGGGACCTTCGACCGGTGGCGACCCCCGTTACACGATGCCGCCATGAGACGAGGACGCGATGACGTCCCGACGCGCGCCGATATCGCGTCCTCGTGACGACAGTCACCAACCGGTGATAACTTCGACAAGGCATCCGGAACACCATCCACCCGGCCGGTCGGCCAAAGGGGGCAGGCAGCCCGATGAGTCCGTTCGCAGGATCAGCCCGCAGTACAGACACCTGGCAACACCTCCGCGTGACCAGGCAGGACGGGATCGCCACCGTCACGCTGGCGCGCCCGGACAAGCTCAATGCGCTCACCTTCGAGGCCTACGCCGACCTCCGCGATCTGCTCGCCGAGCTGTCCAGGGAGCGTTCCGTACGTGCCCTGGTGCTCGCGGGACAGGGACGCGGCTTCTGCTCCGGCGGCGACGTCGAGGAGATCATCGGCGCCACCCTGGGCATGGACACCGCCCGGCTCCTGGACTTCAACCGGATGACCGGCCAGGTCGTACGGGCGGTGCGGGAGTGTCCGTTCCCGGTGATCGCGGCGGTGCACGGGGTCGCGGCCGGGGCGGGCGCGGTGCTCGCGCTGGCCGCGGACTTCCGCGTCGCCGACCCGTCCGCCCGTTTCGCCTTCCTCTTCACCAAGGTCGGCCTCTCCGGCGGTGACATGGGCGCGGCCTATCTGCTGCCCCGGGTGATCGGCCTCGGCCACGCCACCCGCCTGCTGATGCTCGGCGACGCCGTCCGGGCCCCCGAGGCCGAACGGCTCGGCCTGATCAGTGAGCTGGCCGACGAGGGCCGGGCCGACGAGGCGGCCGCCGCGCTCGCCCGACGGCTCGCCGAGGGACCCGCGCTGGCACACGCCCAGACCAAGGCGCTGCTCACCGCGGAACTCGACATGCCGCTGGCCGCCGCCGTCGAAATGGACGCCGCCACCCAGGCGCTGCTGATGAACAGCGCCGACTACGCGGAATTCCACGCCGCCTTCACCGAGAAGCGGACGCCCAAGTGGCAGGGGAAATAGCCATGCGGGTCGCCGTCATCGGCGGGGGACCGGGCGGGCTGTACGCCGCGGTCCTCCTCAAGCGCCTCGACCCCACCCGCGAGATCACCGTCTGGGAGCGCAACGCGCCCGACGACACCTTCGGCTTCGGCGTGGTGCTCTCCGACGAGACCCTGGGCGGTATCGAGCACGCCGACCCGGAGGTCTACCGCGCCCTCCAGGCGGAGTTCGTCCGCTGGGACGACATCGACATCGTGCACCGCGGCCGCACCCTGACCTCCGGCGGCCACGGCTTCGCCGCGCTGGGGCGGCGCCGGCTGCTGGCCGTGCTCCACCGGCGCTGCCGCGAACTCGGCGTCGACCTGCGCTTCCGCAGCGAGGCCCCGCCCGCCGCCGAGCTGGCCCGCGGCTACGACCTGGTGATCGCCGCCGACGGGGTGCACAGCGCGACCCGCACCGCGCACGCCGAGGTCTTCGGCCCGCAGCTGACCACCCACCGCTGCCGCTACATCTGGCTCGCCGCCGACTTCGCCTTCGACGCCTTCCGCTTCGAGATCGCCGAGACCGAGCACGGCGTCGTACAGCTCCATGCCTACCCCTTCGCCGGCCCCTCGCCCGCCCCGCGCCACCCCGGGGCACCGCCCTCCGGGACGGCGGAAGGCACCCTCGGGGCCAGCACGGTCATCGTCGAGATGCGCGAGGAGGTCTGGCGGGCGGCCGGACTCGACCGCTGTGACGAGCGCGAGCCGGCGGAGTGGTGCGCCAAGGTCTTCACCGACGCGCTGCGCGGCCGGTCGCTGCGCTCCAACAACTCCAGCTGGATCGCCTTCCGTACGGTCGTCAACGAATGCTGGTCGCACGGCAACACGGTGTTGCTCGGCGACGCCGCGCACACCGCGCACTTCTCCATCGGCTCCGGCACCAAGCTCGCCGTCGAGGACGCCCTGGCGCTGGCGGCCTGCCTCCAGGAACAGCCCGACACCGCCCGTGCCCTGGCCGCCTACGAGGAGGAGCGCCGCCCGGTGGTCGCCTCCACCCAGCGCGCCGCCCGCGCCAGCCTCGCCTGGTTCGAGGAGCTGGCCACCTACCTCGACCAGCCGCCCCACCAGTTCGCCTTCAACCTCCTCACCCGCAGCCGCCGCGTCACCCACGACAACCTGCGGCTGCGCGACCCCGGCTTCGTCGCCGCCGTCGAACACGAGGCGGGCACCCCCTCCGCCACGCCCCCGATGTTCACGCCGTTCCGGCTGGGGGAGCTGACCCTGCGCAACCGCGTCGTGGTCTCCCCGATGGACATGTACTCCGCCGCGGACGGCGACGGCACCCCCGGTGACTTCCACCTCGTCCACCTCGGGGCCCGCGCGCTGGGCGGTGCCGGGCTGGTGATGACGGAGATGGTGTGTGTCAGCCCCGAGGGCCGGATCACACCGGGCTGTACGGGGCTGTACGCGCCGGAACACGAGACGGCCTGGCGCCGGGTCACCGACTTCGTCCACACCTCGGCGCCCGGCACCGCCATCGGCGTCCAGCTCGGCCACTCCGGCCGCAAGGGCTCGACCCGGCTGATGTGGGAGGGCATCGACCAGCCGCTCCAGGACGGCAACTGGCCCTTGGTGGCGCCCTCCGCGCTGCCTTACCGGGCCGGCGTCAACCAGATCCCGCATGCCTTGTCGGCGGACGGGCTGCACACCGTCCGCGAGCAGTTCGTCCGCGCGGCGGAGTCGGCCGCCCGGGCGGGCTTCGACCTTCTCGAACTCCACTGCGCCCACGGCTACCTGCTCTCCGGCTTCCTCTCCCCGCTCACCAACCACCGCACCGACGCCTATGGCGGCGATCTCACCGGCCGGCTGCGCTTCCCGCTGGAGGTCTTCGACGCGGTGCGCGCCGTCTGGCCGGCCGGCCGTCCGATGACGGTCCGGATCTCCGCCACCGACTGGGCGGCCGGCGGCACCACCGCGGACGACGCGGTGGCGATCGCACGGGCCTTCGCCGAGCACGGCGCCGACGCCATCGATGTGTCCACCGGACAGGTCGTCCCCGACGAGCGCCCCGACTACGGCCGCTCCTACCAGACTCCGTTCGCCGACCGGATCCGCAACACCCTCGGTGTGCCGGTCATCGCGGTCGGTGCCCTCTCCTCCTGGGACGACGTCAACTCCCTGGTGCTGGCGGGGCGCGCGGACCTGTGCGCCCTGGCCCGACCGCATCTGTACGACCCGCACTGGACGCTGCACGCGGCCGCCGAGCAGGGGTACGCGGGGCCGGGCGCCGTCTGGCCGCTGCCCTACCAGGCGGGCAGCCGCACCCCGCCCACCGGACGTACCGATGCGCCGAAGCCCCGCCTCACGCTGCGGTGACGGGGAGGCACGGGCAGCGGGGGCGGGGCCGTTCCGGGGGCGGTCAGGGCGTCGGTACGCAGGTGATCTGCGCCGAGACCACCGGCTTGTCGTGCTGTTCGACGGTGACCTCGACCTGCCGTCGCTCGCCGTCGGCGTGGTCCGTGGTGCGCGCCGCCACCCAGGTCGGCGCATCGAGTTCGGCGTAGCGCTCGAAGGCACAGTCCATCGAGGCGGGCACGGTGAAGCCGGGTGTTGCCGCCTGCGCGGCCTGCCGGGCGGCCTCGACGATCAGCATGCCGGGCGCGTGGTCCACGGGGTGGTCGAAGAGCACCGGGTGTGAGGTGTCCACCCGCAGCTGCCAGCGGTCGGGGCGGTCGGTGGGGGAGAGCACCACATCGCGGTCGTGTTCCCGGGCGACCAGCTGCGGGGCGACGGCTTCCGGCAGCGGCAGTTTCCGGGAGTTGGCGAGGGCCAGATCGCTGTATTCGCCGCGCAGCCGGCGGTAGACGGCCGGGCTGTGACAGGAGTAGATGAGCGTCGCGGAGGCCAGGTCGGCGCCGTCGCACACGATCCGGAAGTCCTGGTGGACGCTGACCAGCCGGCTGCCGCGGCGGACCAGGTCGTGGTCGGTGACGTGCAGCGTGACCTCGGCCGGATGGTCCGCGGCGCGCAGCGCCCGCGGCGCGAGGTCATAGCGGACCCGCTGCCAGATGATCGGGTGGTCCAGGGGCACCTGGTACGCGACATGGCTCAGTAATATCCCGGCCTGCCGGACGGTCTCTATCAGCAGCACCGGGTCGTGCAGCCCGTGGGCCGGACCGTAGAAGGTGTGGGCCCGCGGCCACTGGGCGCTGACCACCCAGCCGTCGTCGTCGCGCCGCCAGTTGGTCAGGAAGACCTCGGACACGGCGGCGCGGTGGACGTACTCGCGCGGCACGGTCATGGTGAGCTCCGACGGTTGGATCCCGTCGGCGAACCGGCCTCCGAGGTCGTGGTGCTGATCGCGTGAGTACGGCGTGAGCGTGGCGCCGGCCATAGGCCTTCCTTTCTGTGTGTGGCTCTCAACGCCCTGACGGGCCGAGCCTCGGTGATGACAGCCCGACCATAAAATACGGCCCAAGCGGTTTGTTTTTCGGCCCCCGAACGAGTCCTGCTCCGCCGGGGTGACGGGGGCAGGGCCTCAGGCCGGGACCTTCACGCTGCGGCCGTGCGGATCCAGGTGCCCCAGCGCGCCCGGCGACGCCAGACCCGGCAGGGTGTGCTTCCACAGGGCCGTGACGCGCTCGGGGAGGTCGGCGCGGTTGGTCGCGGCCCGTGAGAACAACTGCACTCCCATGTACGCGGAGACGAAGAACTCGGCCGCCCGGTCCGGGGCCACGCCCGCCAGCAGCTCGCCGTTGTCGCGGGCCTCGGTGAACATCGTCGTGATGATGTCGATCCAGGCCTGGTACGGCACGAGCGGGTCCTCGCTGAACGTCGTCTCGACCGCGATCCGGGTGCCGGCCTGCAGCAACGGGTCACTGCGCAGGGCCAGCGCCACCTGATGGGTGAAGTCGATGGCGTCCTGCAGCCGGGACTCGCTGACTTGTGGAAGGAACGGATCCGTCTGCTCCGTTATCACCGCCCGGGCCAGTGCGTCCTTGGACGTGAAGTGGAAGTACACCGCTCCCTTGGTGACCCCGGCGCGCTGGATGATCTCGGCCATCGTGGCGGCCTGGTATCCGCGGCTGCCGATGACATGAGCCGCTGCTTCGAGGACGGCGCGTCGGGTGCGCACTGCGCGTTCCTGCTTGACCACCGATCATCCTCCGTATGCTCTCTTGGAGTTGTTGTGCCTGAGTGCGACCCGCTGCCCGTGGCCGCGCAGTCTATTTCCGCATCATAAAGAAGCCAACCATGCGGTATTGAATTGCGTGGAACGGGCGGGAAGTCCGAAGGGCGCGATCCGGCGTCGCGAACCGCTGCGATGCCGTCGAGCACTACGAGCGCGAGGAGCCGTCCGATGCCCCCCACCGTCGTCCCCGCCATACCCGCCGTGCACCGCGAGGTCCGGCTCGCCGAGCGCCCCGACGGTGCACTGACCACAGGTCACTTCACCGTCGCCGAGGTCCCGGTGCCCGAGCCCGCGCCGGGGCAGGTACTGGTGCGTACCCGCCTGATGGCGGTGACCGCGGCGATGCGGACGCAGATGGCCGGAATGCGGCTGCCCATGGCCTCATTTGTGCCGGGTGAGGCGCTGTGGGGCTCGGCGGTCGGTGAGGTGGTGGCGGCCCCCGGCGGCGGCTTCACACCCGGCGAACTGGTCCATCATCCGTACGGCTGGCGCGAGTTCGCTGCCGTCGACACCTCGCGCGTCCGGCGGCTGGCGGCGGACGAACTGCCGACTGTGGCCGCGCACCTCTCGCAGGGGGCGACGGCCTGGGGTGCGCTGCGCCTCGCCGCCGAGGTGCGGCCGGGGGACACGGTCTTCGTCACCGGGGCGGCGGGCGGTGTGGGCAGCCTGGCCGGGCAGCTGGCGCGGCGGATGGGCGCCGGGCGGGTCGTCGGCAGCACCGGCTCGGAGCGCAAGGCGGCCCGGCTGCGGGCCGAGCTGGGGTACGACGACACGATCGTGCGCGGCGCCGCGCCGATCGAACGCCAGCTGCGCCGGGCGGCGCCGGGCGGCATCGATGTGCTGCTGGACACCGTGGGCGGCGAACAGCTCACGGCGGCACTTGCCATGGCACGCCCCGATGCGCGGTTCGCGCTGGTCGGCGCCCTCTCCAGCCAGCTGGACGGGGGTCTGGGTGACGCCGCCCCGGTGGAGCTGGACGCGGGACTGATCATCACCCGCCGGGTGCTCCTGCGGGGCTTCGGCCTGCACGCGCATCCGGACCTGCCGCAGGAGTGGACGAAGGAGTTCGGCCAGGGCCTGCGGGAGGGCTCCCTGGTCTTCCCGCATGCCCTTCTGAAGGGGATCGAGCAGGCGCCGCGGGCGCTGTGCGAACTCACCCAGGGGCGTCATATCGGGGCCGTGCTGGTCGAGTTGTGAGACCGGGGCGCGAGGGCCGGACGGGTCGGCGGGCAGCGGCCCCGCGGCCGGTCCGGGTCAGCCGGCCGCGCTGATCTGTGTCGGTGCCGGGAGGCCGGCGGCGGGAACCTGTCCTGGCGCGGCCGGCAGCAGCGCCCACAGCCCGACCACGGCCTCGCGCTCCCACCACGTCCGGTCCTCGCTGCCCAGGTGGAGCAGTCCCACCACGAGCGAGGTCAACAGCTGTGCCGTGCGCCGCGGTTCGGTGTCCGACGCATGCGGTCCGACCGGCCCGCCGGTCCCGCAGGTCACTGCCTTGTCGAGGAAGAGCGCGTACCAGCGCTGCTCCAGGGCGTAGATGCCGAGCCCCGGCGCGGTCTCCGGACGCAACCGCAGCCCGGCGCGCAGCACGGCGTCCGACTGCACCCGCCCGAACAGCTCGACGGTGAAGTCCCTTACGGCGACGGCCAGTGGTTCCGGTGAGCGGGTGAAGACGTCCTCGATCTCCTGGAGGGTCGCGAGCGCCGCGTCCCGCACCGCGAGCGTGAGGTCGTCCTTGGAGGTGAAGTGGAAGTAGAGCGCTCCCTTGCTCAGCCTGGCCCGCCGGCTGATCTCGACCATGCCCGCGGCGGGTACCCCCTTCTCCAGGAAGGTCTCTGCGGCCGAGCGGATGAGTGCCTGGCGGCTCTGGATGGCGCGATGCTGGGTGGGCACGGTGTCCGTCCCGTCTCTAGTACGGCTGCGAGCTCAATGCAGTCTACATAGAAAACCAACCATGCGGTTCTGTATGCTACGGGTGATTGGCCTGAACTGGCGGGCCCTGACGCAAAGTCAGCGTTCCTGCGTTCGGTCGGACTCCCGGCGGCCCTTTCGGCGCCATGCCGCCCAGTCTGGCCCCCGGCTGGGGTGTTGTCGACCCGTCAGGGGCGGTCGGGGTCCATTGACAAACAGCGCAGGCGGTTTTTAAATCTCCGAAGGCGGTAATCGGGAAGGTCCCTTCCGTTGCAGCCGCCTTGACGGTCGCGTACCGCCGTTGGACAGCGGTGCGTCATGGCGAGACCGCCTCTGCCTTCACCGGTCCTTGACCGCAGGCCGCCCCACCAGCCGAGCCAGCAACGTCACCCGACCCCCTGCACCCCCATCGGAATCCGGAAAGGTCTCCAGCCATGCGCGTAGCAACGGAAGTCGAACGTCCCGTGAGAGGTACACGGGGCGCCGGCGGCGAGACGATCAGGGCCGCCGTCTTCGACCTGGACGGCACGCTTGCCAACACCCTGCCCCCGATCAGCAAGCTGCTGGTCAAGGTGGCCTCGGAGCAGGGGTGCTCGGTGACCGCCCGGCAGGCTGCCTCCGCCATCGGCAAACCGCCCGGCCCCGCCTTCGGCCGGCTGCTGGGCAAGCCCGAGGACGACGGCCGGGTGCAGGCGGCCATCTCCCGCTACCGCGAACTGTTCGCCTATGAAGTCCTGTGCCAGGGACCGCAGCTGCTCTTCCCGGGGGTGACCGCCGGACTGTCCGCGCTGCGCGCCCATGGCGTGGAGCTGGCCGTCGCCACGTCCAAGACCACCCGCAGCGCCGAGGCGCTGCTCGACGTCATGGGCATCCGGGACCTGGTCGGCCCGGTCATCGGCCAGGACATGGTCCGGCGTGGCAAGCCGCACCCGGAGATGGTGCTGCGGGCGGCCGGCCGGCTCGGTGTCGCGGCCTGGCAGAGCGCGTACGTGGGGGACACCGTGGGGGACATGAGGATGGCGGTCACCGCGCGGATGGAGCCGGTCGCGGTGACCTACGGGGTCGGCACGTTCGGCGAACTCGCCGCGGTCGCCGGCACCCGGATGTGCGGCTCGTTCAAGGACGTGGTCTCGGTGATCGCTGCTGCCCGGCCGCGGCCGGGCGTCGGGGTGGGGGCCCAGCCGCGCCGTCGCTGAGGCGGCGGGTGACGGAGCGCGGACGCTACGTCTCGGTGGTCACCTCATGCGCGTACCGGGCCCCGGCGGTCCACAGCGCGGCGTGCAGCCGGCTGAACACCTCCGCCGCGCGGCCCCCCGGCCAGTCCTCCGGCAGGAGGGGAGAGGGCAGTCCGGGATCCGCGTAGGGCAGCTGACGCCAGGCGTCCAGCGCCAGCAGATAGTCGCGGAAGGCCGCTTCGGGGGGCACCGAGCGGCGCCGCGACCACTGCCGCAGGACGGGTTCCTGCTCGTCGAGGAAGGCGCGGTGGCGCGCGGCGAGGGCGTCCAGGTCCCACCAGCGGGCCACCGCGTCCGCCGTGGGGGCGAAACCGGCGTGCGCACCGGTGAACAGGTCGACGTACGGGGACAGTTGCAGCCGCTCCAGGGTGTGCCGGGTCTCCTCGTAGAGGTGTGCGGGGGCGATCCACACACCCGGCGCCGCGGTGCCGAAACCGAGCCGCGACAGCCGGGAGCGCAGCAGATGCCGCTTGTGGCGCTCCTCCTCGGGGACGGAGAAGACGGCCAGCACCCAGCCGTCGGCCGGCCGGGCGGCCGGGCGGCCGAAGATCCGCCGGTCGCCGTCCTCCAGCAGCTGACGGGCCGCACCGGACAGCCCGTACGCGGCCGCGCCGGTGGCCGTACGCGCGGGGACCAGCAGCCCGCGCCGCTTGAGCCGGGAGACCGCGGAGCGCACCGACGGCGGATCCACCCCGAGCACGCCGAGGAGCCGGATCAGGGCGGCGACCGGCACCGGAGCGTCCGTCCCGCCCGCCGGCCCGGCCCCGCCGCGTCCGTAGGCGCCGTAGAACGTGACGATCAGGGACCGTGGGGTGCGCTGTGTTTGCTGGTCGTTCACCGGGTCACTCTAGAGGGGGTCCCGCAGCCGGAAGCGCTGGAGCTTGCCGGTCGGGGTGCGCGGCAGTGAGGTGTGGAAGACGATCTCGCGCGGGCATTTGTAGGGCGCGATCCGGGTCTTGGTGAAGGCACGGAGCGCGGCGACGGTGTCCTCCCCCGGGCAGACCCCGGGCCGCAGCACGACATGGGCGACGACCACCTGCCCGCGGTCCTCGTCGGCCCGTCCGACCACCGCGGCCTCGGACACGTCGGGGTGCCGCAGCAGCGCGTCCTCCACCTCGGGGCCCGCGATGTTGTAGCCGGCCGAGATGATCATGTCGTCCGCGCGGGCCACATAGCGGAAGTAGCCGTCCGGTTCGCGGACATAGGTGTCACCGGTGAGGTTCCAGCCGTCCCGTACGTAGTCGGTCTGCCGGGGGTCCGCGAGATAGCGGCAGCCGGTGGGCCCCTGTACGGCGAGCAGCCCCGGTTCGCCGTCCGGCAGCGGTGTGCCGTCCGCGCCGACCACCCGCGCCCGGAAGCCGGGGACCGGCACTCCCGTCGTCCCCGGGCGGGCCGCGCCGTCGGCGGCCGAGAGGAAGATGTGCAGCAGCTCCGTGGCGCCGATGCCGTTGATGATCCGCAGACCGGTCGCCTCGTACCAGGCCTGCCAGGTCGCGGCGGGCAGGTTCTCCCCGGCCGATACGCACCGGCGCAGCGAGGAGACGTCGTGCCCGGAGAGCTTGGGCAGCATGGCGCGGTAGGCGGTCGGCGCGGTGAACAGCACCGAGATCCGGTGCGCCGCGATATCGCCGAGCAGGCGCTCGGGTCCGCCCCAGTCGGCGAGGAAGGCCGAGGCACCGGCCCGCAGCGGGAAGATCACCAGCCCGCCGAGGCCGAAGGTGAAGCCGAGCGGCGGGCTGCCGGCGAACACATCGTCCGGCTCCGGACGCAGCACCTGCGCCGAGAAGGTGTCCGCGATGGCGAGCACATCGCGGTGGAAGTGCATACAGCCCTTGGGGCGGCCGGTGGTGCCGGAGGTGAAGGCGATCAGCGCCACATCGTCGGCAGAGGTCTCCACGGCCGGGTACGGCGCGCCGCCGGGCCGGGCCAGCTGCCGCAGATCGCCCGGCCCGTCCCCGCCGAACGTGGTGATCCGCAGCCCCGGGATCTCGGCCCTGCCCAGGTCGTCGACCGAGCGGACGTCGCACAGCGCATGGCGCACCTGCGCGATCCCGGCGATCGTGGCCAGTTCTTTCGGGCGCTGCGCGGCCAGCACGGTCACCGCGACCGCGCCCGCCTTCATCACGGCGAGCCAGCAGGCCGCCAGCCAGGGCGTGGTGGGCCCGCGCAGCAGGACGCGGTTGCCCGGCACCACCCCCAGCGGGCCGGTGAGCGCATGGGCGATCGCGTCGACCTGCGCACGCAGCTGCCCGTACGTCCAGACCGGGCCGCTCGCGTCACGGACCGCCGGGCGGTCGGCGCCGAGCCGCGCGATGGTGCCGTCCAGCAGCTCGGCGCCGCAGTTCAGGCGGCCGGGGTAGCCCAGTTCGGTGAGGTGCGGCCACTGGTCGTGGGGCGGCAGCCGGTCGCGCGCGAAGGTGTCGGTGTGGGCCGAGGACCGTAGCTCCATGGCGTATGCCCCCTAGGGCGTTTCTTACGGATCATGGCGGACTCGCGGGAAGGGGGCCGACGAGCGGCCGGGAGACGGCGGGGCGAGGGTGCGGGACGGTGCGGTGACCGGTCGGGGCGGCGCGGTCGCCTGCTCGTTCCACGGGTCGGGTACTGCCGTTCGGATCCGTCGTCAGCGTAACGTGTTCGTGACGGCAGTCAACAGACCGCGATAGAGGACCGCTACCAGGGAGCCGCCTCGTGACCGTATTCGCGCTGGGACCGGACGAACAGGAATGGTGCGCCGCACTGCGGGCGCTGACGGCCGAACGGCTGAGCCCGCTGGCGGAGAAGGGCGAGGAGGGCCGGGTCAACCGCCCGCTGGTCGCGGCCCTGGGCGAACTGGGCCTGCTGCGCCGCCTGTTCCCCGACGGCGGGGCCCTGCGCGCCCTGGACCTGTGCCTGCTGCGGGAATCGCTCGCCCAGGAGTGCACGGAGGCGGAGACCGCACTGGCGCTCCAGGGCCTGGGGGCCTATCCGATCGTGCAGTCCGGGACCGAGGCCCAGCGCGCCCGCTGGCTGCCGGAGGTGGCCGCCGGACGCGCGGTCGCGTCGTTCGCGCTGAGCGAGCCGGGCGCGGGCTCGGACGCCGCCGCGCTGTCCCTGGCCGCCGAGCCGGACGGCCCGGACGGCTGGCGGCTCACCGGCGAGAAGTGCTGGATCTCCAACGCCCCCGAGGCGGACTTCGCCACCGTCTTCGCCCGTACCGGAGGCGGGGCGGGCGCGCGCGGTGTCACGGCCTTCCTGGTGCCCGCCGGCCGGCCGGGCCTGACCGGCGCACACCTGGACATGCTCAGTCCGCACCCGATCGGCACGCTCCAGTTCGACGGCACGCCCGTGACCAGGGCGGATGTCCTGGGAGAAGTGGACGGTGGCTTTGCCGTCGCGATGGCCACCCTGAACCTCTTCCGGCCGAGCGTCGGCGCCTTCGCGGTCGGCATGGCGCAGGCCGCGCTGGACGCGGCGCTGGCGCACGCGGGCGCGCGCACCGCGTTCGGCGGCCCTCTCAGGGACCTGCAGTCGGTCGGCCACCAGCTCGCCGAGATGGCCACCCGGGTCGAGTCCGCCCGCCTCCTGGTGTACGCGGCCGCCTCCGCGTACGACACGGGGGCCCCGGACATCGCCCGCCGCTCGGCCATGGCCAAGCTGCTGGCGACCGAGACCGCCCAGTACGTCGTCGACGCCGCCGTCCAGATCCACGGTGCCCGCGCGCTGCGCCGCGGCCACCTGCTGGAACACCTCTACCGCGAGGTCCGTGCACCGCGCATCTACGAGGGCGCCACGGAGGTGCAGCGCTCGATCATCGCCAAGGAGCTGTACCGGCACCGTCCATGAACTTCCTTGCGGAGCAGGGGCGTTGCCGGCTACGCGGTGGACCTTCCGGACCTGGCCACAGGGTGCGGTACCCGGTCGGCGCCCGCTGTGTACGCGCACCCGTAGGGGCGGACGCCGGAGCCCGGCCGACGGGCGGTTGTCAGTGCCGGGTGGGAGGCTGAATGCAGAGGATCCGCGAAGGGAATCGTCATGATCACTACCGACTTCGTCCCCGGCTCCCCGTGCTGGCTCGACCTCGGCGCCCCCGATGTCGAGGTCGCAACGGCCTTCTACCGGGCCGTCTTCGGCTGGCGGTCCCAGCCCTACGGTGACCAGGACGCGGGCGGATATACGCTCTTCCGGCTCGACGGCACGGCGGTCGGCGCGGTCGGCCCGCTCCCCGAGGAGGGCGCCCGCTCCGCCTGGACGCTCTACTTCCACACCTCCGACGCACAGGCCACGGCCAAGGCGGTGGAGCAGGCCGGCGGCTCGGTCCGCTCGGCGCCCGCCCTGGTCGGTGCGGACGACGGCAGGTTCGCCCGGCTCGCCGACCCGCAGGGCGCGGAGTTCGCCGTCTGGCAGCCGGTGCGCTACCCGGGCATCGAAGCCGCGGACGGCGCCGGAAGCCTGTGCTGGACGGAGCTGTACACCACCGATCCGGCCGCCGCGCAGACCTTCTACTCGACGGTCTTCGGCTGGAGCACCCAGGACATACCGCTCCCCGGCGGTGGCGGCATCTACACCCTGCTCACCCCCGCGGGATGCGGCGAGGACCGGACGCACGGCGGCCTCATGGGCGTCCCCGCCGATCTGCTCGGCCCCGGCGGAAAACCGTACTGGCACCCGGTCTTCGGCTCCAAGGACTGCGACGCCACCGCAGGCCTGGTGACGGGCAATGGCGGCACGCTGTCCATGGGCCCGGAAACCGCCGCGGGCGTCGGCCGGCTCGCCGTCTGCAACGACTCCTCGGGCGCGGAGTTCGTGGTGCTCACGCCTGAGGGAGCCTTGTGACCGGGACGGCGCTCCCGTAGCGCCGAAGCCGACGCGCTCCGGCGATCGCCACACCCGGCGCCCGCCCGCGCCGATGCCGATACCGGATAGCCGGATGCGGGCTGCCGCGATGACCTGGCACTCCGGGTAGCCGGATGCGGGCGGATACGGGCTGCCGCGACGACCTGGTACCCCGGGTTCGGCAGGGAGCAGGCCCGCGCCGCATAGCGACACCCAGCGGCCCGACGGTCGTTGCAGACACCTCGCGCCACCACGACCTCCCTGCCAAGTGCGGAGCCCACCGGGCAACTTGGCCGGCTGACCAGCCCCTGCCCTCCTCCTCTCCCTGATCCCCGGCCTCAGGACATCCTCGCCCCGTCCCCCCACCCGCTGAGCGCACCAGGGCCGGAGGGGGGAGAGCCCCACCTGGACCCGGGGGCCCGCGGGATCGGCCCCGGCAGCAGCTCCGGACATGCTGTGGGACCAGCGCAAACCGCTGGATTCCCAACGCATCCGTAGGAGTGGGCTCGTGCGTGAGCAGACAGGGCAGAAGTCTCGTTCTTCCGGGCGGCTGCGGGGCGGTGGCCGGCGCGGAACCGTGCCCGCTGCGGCCGCGGCCACGGTGGCTTTCGGCGTCCTGATGACGGGCGCCCTGGCGCCGCCCGCGGCGTCCGCTGCCACCAGGGCGCGGCCGGACACCATCCAGCGGGGCCTGAGCGCTCTGGTGCACACCGACGGCCTGCCCGCTGCACTGGCGAGCGTCAAGGACCGCGAGGGCCGCACCCGTACCTACACCGCAGGGGTGGGCGACCTGGCCACCGGCTCGAAGGTGCCCCAGGACGGTCAGGTGCGGATCGGCAGCAACACCAAGGTGTTCACCGCGGTGGTCGTGCTGCAACTGGTCGGTGAAGGAAAGGTCGGCCTCGACGCCACGGTCGACACCTATCTGCCGGGCCTGGTACGCGGCGACGGGATCGACGGACGCCACCTCACCGTCCGACAGCTCCTGCAGCACACCAGCGGGCTCCCCAACTACACCGCCTACCTCGGCGACGACGCCCGGTACTTCGAGCCCCGGGAACTCCTCGACATCGCTCTCCAGCACAAGGCCGACTTCGCGCCCGGGACGAAATGGGAGTACAGCAACACGAACTACGTACTGGCGGGCCTGATCATCCAGAAGGTCACCGGCCGGCCCCTCGCCGATGAGCTGGACCGGCGCATCATCAAGCGCCTCGGGCTGCGCCACACCTCTTTCCCTGCCCCCGGCGACAGGACCATCGAAGAACCCCATCCCCACGGCTACCACAGAGATTCCGCCGGCGCGCCGCTGCGCGACGTCACGGACATGGACCCCTCCTGGGGCTGGGCGGCAGGTCAGATGCTCTCCACCAACTCCGACCTCAACCGGTTCTTCACCGCGCTCCTGACCGGCCGCCTCCTCCCGGCGGCCCAGCTCGCCCAGATGCGCACCACCGTCCCCGCTGCCTACCTCGGCCCCGGCGCCCGCTACGGCCTGGGGCTCGTCAGCA